>PMOQ01000102.1 GCA_003161255.1 Acidimicrobiaceae bacterium
TGGTGACCGAGGACACGGTGACCAGGGGGTCATCGTTGTTGGAGGCCGCCAGGGCGGTCCGGGAGGCGGGTGCGGACCCGATTCTGCTGATCGCCGTGGTCGACCGCGGCGGCACAGTCGAGGAGATGGCGGCCGCCGAGGGGCTGCCCTTCCGGGCGGTCGTGACCGCCCCGGACCTCGGCTTCCCCTACGAGCGGGGCGGATAGTTCACCGCTTCAGTGGTCGGGACCGGCGTCGATCCGGTGACCTCACGCTTTTCAGGCGCGCGCTCTGCCGACTGAGCTACCCGACCGTGGAGGGCACAGGTTACATTCGCTGGCCACTTACGCCGGCGGCTCGATCACATGGCGGACCTGACGGGATTTGAACCCGCGACCTCCGGCTTGACAGGCCGGCGTGCACTCCAAACTGCACCACAGGTCCAAGGCGGCGAAAACACCGACTTCACGGGGTCGTGCCCGGCTCCGCGAGGGGCCAAGCATAGGCGAGGCCAGGCGACCCTCCTCTGGGTGCCGGGCCGACCACCCGAGCGTGCCCTGGGTCAGCGCCGCGGACGCCGGAGGGCCCGGCGATGACCGCGCCCGAAGGCGTAACCGGCCACCCAACACCCGAAGAACACTGCCGCGACGATCCACAGCAGGTGGACGGCGAACCCGGCCCCCGCGAAAGCGAGCGCACCCACAAGGATGACCGCCAGGAGGCAACCCATGGGGCAACGGCATCACGGAACGCCGGCGCTGTCAAACTCCATGCCGACGGAGGAGGCCCGGGGAGGTCGAGATGGTCAACGAAGATGACGTGCGCAGGGTCGCCCTGTCGCTCCCAGCCACGACCGAGAGGCCGTCGTACGGGACCCCGGGGTTCCGGGTGCGCGACAAGCTCTTCGCCCGGATCCGCCCCGAGGGCGACAGTGTCGTCGTCTGGTGCGTCGATGTCGGCGAGAAGGAGGCGCTCATCGCCTCGGAGCCGGACAAGTTCTTCACGATGCCGCACTACGACGGCTACCCGACCGTGCTGGTGAATATGGCCGCCGTCGGCATCGACGATCTCACCGAGGCGTTGACCGAGTCGTGGGGGCTCCGAGCCCCGGGCCGCCTGTTGGCCGAGTTCGACCGGGAGGGCTGATCGTCGGCGGCAGGGGAAAGGTCGGCTACGCGCCCGGTGGGTGTTGGGCCTGGAGCCCACTCGGTGCCTTGAGGTAGACCCGCAACCACCACCAGGTTGAGCCGCCACCGGGGGGGATGTCGGCCTCGGGCACGAGCGGGGCCCAGTGTCGGGACCGGCGGACCAGCCAGAACGTGAACACCGACATCCCACCGATGAACACGAGACCGGTGACCGGGGAGATCGCCACGAACGTCTTGGTCGACAGGTTGGCTGCCAGCAGCACCCGGGCCGCGGCGTCACAGACGAGCGCGACCCCCCACGCCAGGTTGATCACGCGGAACGTTGCCTGCGCCGGCGGGACCTCCCACAGCTCGTTGTAGAGCTGCGCCCTGTGCGGGTCCGAACCGGCCGTGAGGGCTCGGCCGATGTAGAAGGTGAGAGGGCGCTTACCGAACCGGGCCGTCACCAGGGAACCGACCCCGAAGAAGAAGGTGAAGGCGGAGTCGCGCACCTTGAGCACGAACGCGTTCCCACCCAGCGCGTACGAGACGATCAGGCCGACGACGAACCCCGAGAGCACGATCGCGCCGATCGGATCCAGCGTCCGGCGGCGGATCCATTGGGTCGTGACCCAGATCGCCGCCGGTATCCCGGCGATGGCGAGTGCGACAGCGTCGCTGCTGACATGCGAACGGACCAGGTAGAACACCGCCAACGGGACAACGGCACCGCCGATTGCGCTCGGCGCGATGGCGCGCAACGGCGGGAGCCCGGGTTCCCAAACCTCGTCGTGACCACCGGGCTCTGTGGGCGGCGGAGACACCAGCGGTTCGTTCGAAGCGGCCGGTCCCGGAGGTTCATGCTGCGGCATCGCGGGGCCGGTGTCGGCCATCAAGCACCCCCCTCTCGAGTTGGCACTCTATGGCGGCTGGTCGCGGGGGCGCTGAGCGCTCCGCCAGCCCTTCGATGGGGTGCCCTGGTGCTGGCACGAGGGTCAGCCACGGGCTGGCTACCTTGGCCATCAGCCGCCGGTGGACCACACTGCGCCTCGGCACCAGCGAGGAGACAATCTTTGGGCACCGTGGTGCTGGCCATTCGCGCCGGAGCACCTAGCTTCGGCTCGCGGTCGCGGTGTCAGTCGCTTCCCAAGGGTGCGATCCTGGAGGGGTGTTCGAGCGTTTCACCGACCGTACGAGAAAGGTCCTCGTCCTGGCTCAGGAGGAGGCCCGCATCCTGGGCCACAGCCATATCGGTTCCGAGCACGTACTGCTTGGCCTGATCCACGAGGGTGGCGGCATCGCAGCCAGGGCGCTCACCGCCTCGGGAGCCTCTCTCGAAATTGTCCGCCTCAAGGTCGCGGCAGCCGGAGCCGCTGCCCTCAACCCGTCGGGGTCCCCGCCGTTCACACCCCGGACGAAGAAGGCGCTCGAGCTCGGTCTCCGAGAAGCCCTCCAACGGGGCCACAACTACATCGGGACCGAGCACCTGTTGCTCGGATTGCTCCGACAGGAAGACGGCGAGGCCATCGACATCCTTGTGGATCTCGGCATCGATCTCGACGAGCTTCGGGCACGCGTCGCCCGGTTGATGTCGGGCTCGCCTGACGAACCCAATGCTCAGATATCGACGTTCCCGGCACGCGACGTTCGTGGGCGCGCGAAGGGCACTGACGCCGAACTGGCCGCCTGCTCGTTCTGTGGGCGTCAACCGCCCCAGTCTGGGCGGTTGGTTTCGTCACCGTCCGCCTTCATCTGCGAGCACTGCGTCAAGCGGTGGGCTCAGCGGCTGGGCGAGCACGGCCACCCCGATGAACGTTTCCCCCGTCGCGGAGTACCGACCGGGCCGCCGCTCGACCAAAGGTTCGCCAGGGATCAGATCACAACGGTCTTCTCGAACCTGGCGGTCAGCGAAGACGGGCAAGCGGTGCCGATGGTCGAGCGTGGCGACCGCCTCGGCCCGATGTTCAGCTCGGTCCTGGACCGCGGCATAACGCTGGTCGTCTCGATCGTCGAGATCTCGTTTACCGGAGATGGTGCCGCCGTGGTGTGGTTCGATGCGGTGGCGGACGGAACGCCGATGCTCACGCGACACCGAGGTGAGGCGATTCTGATCGACGGGGCCTGGAAGATGGAGCACCGCACGTTCGCTCAGATCATGACCGCCGCCGGCGTTCCGTTTCCGCCCGACTAAGGACTGGCGTCAGAGCGCTGTTCCACTGGTGGTGAACTCTGAACAGCATGACCGGACCCCAAACAAGGTTGATTACATGACGGACGACTCTGAGGCCGTGAGGTATCCCAGCGTTCGTCCGACGGACACCGGGCTGGACGTCGTGACGGGAGCATTCAGTTACTCGGGTAACGCCATCGCGCAGTTGCTGCTCGACTCGGGCCGGCGTGTCCGGACACTCACCGGCCATCCCGAGCGAGCGCCCGAGGGTTCGGTGATCGCTGTCCGGCCGCTCGACTTCTCGGACCGGTCCGGCCTCGCCGCGTCGCTCGAAGGTGTGACGACGCTCTACAACACCTACTGGGTCCGTTTCGCCCGCCGTAGGGTCGACCACGCCCTGGCGGTCGCCAACTCGGTGACCCTGTTCGAAGCAGCGCGTGTCGCCGGGGTCCAGCGCATCGTCCACGTGAGCATCACGCACCCAAGCGTCGACTCGCCCTTGCCGTACTTCCGGGGGAAGGCACTGGTCGAGGCGGCCCTGGCCGACTCCGGCGTGTCCTACGGGGTTCTGCGTCCGGCCATCCTGTTTGGCGGGGACGGGGTGCTCATCAACAACATCGCGTGGCTACTCCGCCACCTGCCCGTCTTCGCCATCGGCGGGAGGGGCGACTACCGGATCCGGGCCATTCACGTCAACGACCTGGCAAAGCTGGCTCTGGCCAAGAGTCTCGAGCGCCACGACAGCGTGACCGACGCGGTCGGGCCCGAGCGCCCGACATTCGTCGAGCTGGTCGGATCCATTCGCGAGGCAACCGGTGCCCGGTCGCGTTTGGTCCACGTCCCGGGAGCGGTCGTGCCATTGCTCTCCCGGCTGGTCGGCCTCGCTCTGCACGACGTCCTTCTCACCCGCGATGAGTTCTCCGCCATGGCAGCCGGCTTGGCCGACACCGAGGGCGCCCCCACCGGTTCGACGGCGTTGTCGACCTGGCTCAGCGCTCACGGCTCCGAGCTCGGGATCCGTTACGCAAACGAGATCGACCGGCACTTCGCACCGGCCCGTCCCCGGTCCTGATGGCGGTGCCGGAAGGCTCCGTCCAAGGCCCCGGAGCGGCCGCGAAGTGGATCGGCCAGAATGCCGGGATCTGGCCGGCCTGTTCCCCGGCCGACGTTCGGAGCGAACCGCCATGTTGAGCACCAACACCGGCAACGACACGGTGGGAAGTTGAGTCCCGAGCCCCAACGCCTCGGAGTCGTCCTGTTCGAGGGTTTTGAGCTTCTGGACGTCTTCGGCCCACTTGAGCTGTTCGGCCGTCTTCCAGGTCGATTTCGGATCGACGTTGTCGGCCCGACAGCCGGTCCGGTGCAAAGCGCCCAGGGTCCACGCGCCGTCGCCGACCACGCCCACGCCGACGCCCCGCCCTGCGACATCGTTCTCGTACCCGGGGGGATCGGGACGCGTCGACTGGTGGAGGATCAGACGTTCCTGGGCTGGCTCAGGGACTGGTCGGCAGCCGCCGGGTACGTCACATCGGTCTGCACGGGATCGGGCCTCCTGGCCGCCGCCGGCCTGCTCGACGGTTTTCGGGCGACATCCAACAAGCGCTCCTTTGGCTGGGCCAGCGCCCAGGGCCATGACGTCGAATGGGTACCGGAGGCCCGCTGGGTGGAGGACCGGAACCGGTGGACCTCGTCGGGTGTTGCCGCGGGGATGGACATGGCCCTCGCACTGATCGCCCACCTCTACGGCGAGGATCTCGCGGTCGAGTCGGCCGACGCCGTGGAGTACGAATGGCACCGCGATCCCACCTGGGACCCGTTCGCGGCAAAGAACGGGCTCGTACCCGGTTGAGGATGCCGGGCGGTCGAGCCGCTCAGCCCTTGATCTGGTTGTGGACCGTCGCAATCATCGGCTCGCTCGGCTCCACGCCGATCTCTGCGAGGACCGGCATCAGGGCCGAACCGAATGCCTCGAAATCTTTCTGGGTCTCCCAGATGTCGAACACCTGCAGCTGACCATCTGCTTCGAAGGCGACGTGGAATTGGCGTCCCTTCGGCGCTCCGGCACCGTTTGCTTCCAGCCGCTTGACGGCTTCGTCGTACTTCTCCGTCGTGAGCCCGACGAAGGGGAAATAGATCCCGAGCGCCATGATGCACCAACCCCCTCCGCGCCAAGACGCGATTCTCAGTGAAGCACCGAGGGCGACGGTATCGGACATGCGGGGGGTGCGCAACGAGCGTTTCGGTGACGGATTGTTACGGTCTGTGAGCAAGCCCCGACAAGTCGGCGCTCCTAGCGCGCCTCCCCCGCGTGATGTGGTCCGGCGCTGCATAGGTTGGCGAGCAGCCGGTTCGCGACCTGCTCGAATCGTTCGATGTCGCCGAATGGTCGCGCCACCAGCATGGCCCCTTCGAGGCTGCTGACGATCATTCGCGCGGTCTCGGTCGGAGTTCCCGTGAATTCGAGGGTCCCGGTGTCCCGACCCCGCGTCAGGACCCGGGTCAGCCAGATCTCGTTGTCATCGAAGAACTGCGTCCTGCATTGGCCCGGGCAGCGTCCGGTAGTCGGCGGAGAGCATCCCGCATAGGCACATGCGTTTCTTGCGCAGCACTGAGAGATAGAGGCCCACGTAGGCCTCGAGCTGGCTGGGCGCGTCCTCGAACTGCGACTCGGTCGCGGCGAGCGCCTCAGCGAATCGGGTTGCGTAGCGGGTGACCAGCGCCTCTCCAAGCTCGGACTTGCTCGCGAAGTGATAGTGGAGGGCGGCCTTCGTGATCTTCAGTTCGGAGGCCACGTCGGCATGGCTGAAGGCACGACGCGTGGGTGGTCGGGAACGAGCCCATCGTCACCGTCGACTGGTTCGGCGCGAGTTCCTACGCGAAGTAGCCCGGTCAACGCCGCGACGGCGCACGCGGTGGCCAAGCACGGCCACAAGAACACCTCGGAGCTCCGCGAGATGATCCGTTCGGGATTGGAGGACGTTCCTTCCCCGGCGTGAGCAGCGCCCGGGGCCGACTATCGGTCGACCCGACCACCGGGACGAGATTCCCCGAAGGCCTGACGCATACGCACGGCCACGAGCTTCTCGACGAGGGCCGTCGGGAGCGGTTGGTCGATGGGGAAGCGGAGCGTCCCCTTCGCCGCCTTGTACTGAGCCACCTCGCTCTGAAGCACCGGAATCACCGAGCCACTGTGTGGGAAATAGCTCAGGTGATTCTTGAATGCTGCGAAGCCGGCAATCGCCTTCCCTCGGACCTTGAAGGTCGGCATCGCGTATGAGATGCACTGCTCGGCCTCGGGGACGATGGCGAGGATGGCGTGACGAAGGGCCCGCAACGTTGACTGCTTCGGTTCCTCCAACGTCGCCAAATACGCATCTACTTCTTCCCGCGACACCTCGTCAGTTTCGATGGGCGTCTCGCCGAGGTCAAGAGGCTTGAAGGCTCACCCTCGGATTTGTCGGGCAGGGCATTGCAGAGGTGGTATTGACGGGGAGCCCCTCGCGGGCTGGAGTTCCCGGTTGGGAGATCAGGATCGAGTGACGAGCGCCTCGAGGTTCTCGAGCGACTTCTCCATCGACTTGCGGGTGTCTTTGACAGCGACAAGGCGCAGGAACGGCCGCAGCGCCTCTTTGGAGATGTCCCACGTCTCGGTTACCCTCGTTCCGCCGTCGACGGGTTCGAGGGTATAGCGCCAGATTCGGCCCACGAATCGGGCCCCACGACCGCTGGCGGGTTTCGGCGACCACGCGATTCGCCGGTTGTCCTCGAACTCGGTGACCGTGTTGACCATCGAGTAGCCGATCCCGCGCTTCATCGACATCTGGAAGGTTGCCCCCAGGGACAGGCGTGTCGGCGCACCGGCGGCGGGTGCCTTGACGCTTCCTGAGGCGTCGATTTCGGGGTGACGAGCCGGGTCCGCCAGGACGGCGAAGATGGGCTCCGGCGGGGCCGCGATGATCCGTTCGACCGAGACGGAGTCTCGAGGGTCGGGCATCGCCGCATCGTATGCCCGCGGCGACCGGCCGACACGGCGCTCGCCGCGGCCTTGCCCGGCGGGCTGTCCCTTCGGATCAGTACCGGCCGAGTGGGTGCTCGCCGAGTCTGGCCAAATGCGGCCCGACTGGGCCGGGTTCAACGGGCAGGCGTCAGCCGGAGAGTCCCACAACGAACGCTTCCTGCTCAGTGGTCTCGACAGCTTCGACGCAGTAGTTGGCACGGACCCAGGCGACGGCCTCGCCAGGAGGATGGCCGCTCAGGATGGCGAGGCAGGCCAAGGCAGTTCCGGTCCGCCCGTGACCACCGAGGCAGCCGACCTCCACCCGTTCCCCGGCACGAGCCCGGGCCAGCATGGATCTCAGAGCAGGGACGACTTGAGTCGCATCGTCGGGGACACCGAGGTCTGGCCAGTCGAGGTGATCGTGCGGCCACGGCGGCTGCCACCGATCGTCCAGATAGAGCCCGTAATCCGGCGGTTGGTCCCGGGTGTAGGGGTCCGTGGCATCGAAAGACACGGCGGTGACTTCGGTGCTGTCCGGCAGGACGACGACTGAACGGTGCCGATGCACTTCAAATGGCTGGTGCCTGTGGTCGGGGTCAGTGCATTTGGCGGGTTCATAGTCCGTATACCAGTGCACCTGGCACTCGCCGCATGCCACTACCAAGCGTGTCTCGGTCATTCGAGACCCCCTCATCCTCTCTCGCCGCCTTCTTTGACGTCGGCGGCAACGTGACGGCCTACAGCTTCTCGTGAGCCGAAGGGAGTGGCCCTGCCTACCAGGTCCCTTTGTGTTCGGGAACCCGAAAGACGAGTGGACACACCACTAAGAAGATGATTCCCGCGACCACCCAAAACACATGTGCCTGAGCTACCCCCGGATTCGCGCTGCGGTTGAGGATCGCAGTGGTTATCGACACTGCAAACACAACTCCGAGATTCAGGAACATGGAACGCAAACCAACCACGGCACCTACTTGATCGGGGGCGAGCTTCAGACATGCGTTACTCGCAGCCGGATTAATTGCCCCAAGTCCCAATCCAATGATGCCCGTGCAGAGGCTGAGCCACACGAACGGGCTTAGTCCCCATCTTGGTGCGACCGACATGAGCAGGGTACCGAGAGCGACAACCGTGAACCCGACCATGATTGGCAGCCGATAGCCGGTGCGCCGGAGAAAGAGTGCCGCCAGAACCCCGACCCCGACCGCTCCGACGGCCCGAGAGGTAAGCAATGTCCCGGCGCTGAGAGCCGGAAGCTTGTAGCGCTGCTCCGCGTAGAGCGGTACGAGCGCAGCCACGCCGAATGTGACAACACCTTGGAGCAGGCTTACGGCGTTCATTGCAGCGAAACCCTTGCCACGAAGGAGCCGCATAGGGATGAACGGCGCTGAAGCTCGATTCGTGTGCCGAAGAAACAAGAACAGCAGGGCAAGCGCGCACGTTTCGGGAACGACGAAAGTCGGGTTGTCAATCGCCGTACGGCCGTTTCCAAGGTTTGTGATGCCATAGATCGCTCCAAAGACGAAAGACGACATCAGCAGAAGGCCACGAAGGTCCGTCTTCGTGCTCGCGCGCAGGCGAGACTCCGGAATGAACCTGAGCGTCAAGCAGAGAAGCACAGTTCCGATCGGAACATTGACAAAGAAGACCCCGCGCCAGGACCAATAGCCGACCAGTAGTCCGCCCAAGACCGGTCCAGCCACTTGTCCGCCTGCTTGGATGGCCCCAAACATGCCGATGGCCCGATCCCGATTCTCACCGAAGTGTTCCGAGATGAGTCCCGCCGCGGACGGCTGAAGCGCTCCGCCACCGATCGCTTGGAGTGCTCTGAAGACAATGAGCATGTAGATGTCGGTGGACAACCCACAGAGCACCGACGACGCTGTGAACAAGGCAACGCCATACAGAAAGATCCGGCGGCGCCCGTACTGGTCCCCGAACTTTCCGGCAATCGGCAATGCGATGACACTGCCCAATCCGTAAACGGTGATGGTCCACCCGGCCCAGTTGATCGAGGCATGCAAGCTTCGATGGATCGCGGGGAGAGCGGTTGCGACGATTGTGAGATCGACCGTACCCATGAAGAGCGCGATCGCAACGATCCCAAAGACGACCCGAGACGAAGGTCCGACCCGTACAGCGGGAGGCGTTTGTTGCGCAACGTCGAAGTGCGGGTTCAAACAGAAACCATTGCACGGGGCTCAGTGTGGCGCCAGAACGCTCTACCGGACGCTTGATGTGACCGCAGTCGCTTTACCGTTACCGCCAAGCTCGTCATACAGATCACCTGCAAGGTTCACGTGCGGCCGGTGTCTACCAGTCGACGTAACACCGCTCGTGCGTCGACTTTTGATGAAACCGTGTCCCGGCAGTAGGGCTGCCCCCGCGTGTCGGAGCCGAGTTCGAATTGGAGCCATTGCTCTTCGGACATTCGACTCCCAGCATTCGGCATGGCTCGGAGCGGATGTCGGTGCTCCACAAGCCAGCACCCCAACGGGATCTCAAATGGGATCAATGCCGAGAAGGTCGATGCCGTGACTCTGCGATCATGCTGAGTGAATCTGCCATTCAGACCAGGTTCTGGGATTAGAAGAAAGAGAGAACGGAGGGTACGCGTCGGTCATCAGCAAGACGTAAGTGGATATCCGGAAATTCCAACGCATGACATTGACAACGTACTTTCTCATGCCTTCTGGCCACTTTCCTGTGAACAACACCGCGAACCAAGCGAGGACCAGCACCACGTACGCACCGACAAGGAGAAAGAAGAGAACGATGTAGTTGGGGTAGATCAGATATGACTTTGCGAATGGGAGCCCCCGGCTGAGCTTCTGCGGGTAGGGAATCGAGAACGTCGCGGGGTCGCTGCCGGGATCCCTCTCGCCGGAAGGCAGCGAGAAGCTCGGGTACGGCTCCCGCATGAACAGAGCGAACGACACGACCCGCCACTGGTATCGGACCACCCCCGTGGAGAAGTTGAACATCCCACGCGGGTACGCGCCGGTAAACAGAATCGCGAAGAATGCGATCAGCGTGAAGATCGCGAGAACGATTCCGAGCAGCGCGAGGTAAATGAAGTGCGGGATTGCCATTATCGGGTTCCCGATCACCCGCCAACGAGCCACCTTGAGGGGTGCATCCAATTCGAATTGAACCGGATGGGTGCTCGCCACCGCCCCACTGATTGTTTGTGACATCGCTGGCACGCTAGACACCCCACGGTGCTAA
>PMOQ01000060.1 GCA_003161255.1 Acidimicrobiaceae bacterium
GAACGATGTCCTGTGGGTCAAGACCTAGGGTCCCGTCTATCGTCGGGGTTCATGGACCAGATCCTTCAGGCCGTTCTCGACGGCGCGCCCGGAGCGGCCTTGGCCGAGCTCCCGCTGCCCGAGTCGTACCGGGCCGCGTTCGTCCGCCGCGACGAGGCCCAGATGTTCGACGGCATGGAGTCGTCGGCCAAGGACCCGAGAAAGTCGCTCCACGTGGGCGACGTCGCGCTGCCCGAGCTGGCCCCCGACGAGGCCTACGTGGCGGTCATGGCATCGGCGATCAACTTCAACACCGTGTGGACCTCCATCTTCGAACCGTTGCCCACGTTCGGCTTCCTCGACCGCCTGGGCAAGGAGAGCCGCTGGGGCGCCCGCCACGCGCTCGACTACCACGTGGTCGGCTCCGACGCCTCCGGGGTGGTCATCCGGACGGGCTCAGCGGTCCGCAACTGGTCTCCCGGGGACCAGGTGACCGTGCACTGCAACTACGTCGACGACCAGGATCCCTCGGCCCACGACGACTCGATCCTCGCGGCCAACCAGCGGATCTGGGGCTTCGAGTCGAACTTCGGTGGCCTGGCCGACATCGCGGTGGTGAAGGCCAACCAGCTGATGCCCAAGCCCCGGCAACTCAGCTGGGAGGAGTCGGCCGTGAACGCCCTGTGCAACTCGACGGCCTACCGGATGCTCGTCTCGCGCAACGGCGCACCGATGAGCCAGGGCGACCGGGTGCTCGTCTGGGGGGCCTCCGGGGGATTGGGCAGCTTCGCGGTCCAGTACGTGTTGAACGGTGGCGGCACCCCGATCGGTGTCGTGTCGTCGGAGTCCAAGGTGGCCCTGCTCCACGAGCTCGGGGTCGAGGCGGTCATCGACCGCCGGGCCGGCGACTACCAGTTCTGGAAGGACGAGTTCCACCAGGACGAGTCCGAGTGGCGCCGGTTCGGCAAGGACGTGCGGGGCCTGGTGGGGGAGGACCCCGACATCGTCTTCGAGCACCCGGGCCGCTTCACCATGGGGGCGTCGGTGTTCGTGGCCAAGCGGGGCGGGACGATCGTCACCTGCGCCGCGACATCGGGCTACATGATCGAGTACGACAACCGGCACCTCTGGATGAAGCTGAAGACGATCAAGGGCTCCCACTTCGCCAACTACCGGGAGGCGTGGGACGCCAACGCGCTCGTCTGCGAGGGCAAGATCCTTCCGCCGCTCTCGGCCGTCTACCCGCTGACCGAGGTCGGTGAGGCCGCCTACCAGGTCCACCGAAACCTCCACGAGGGAAAGATCGGCGTGCTCTGCCTGGCCCCCGAGGAGGGACTCGGGATCGACGACCCGGAACTGCGGGCCAAGGTCGGGGAGGACCGGATCACCCTCTTCCGGAGGCACGGGGCGTGAGCGGGGCCCATGAGTCCGCCGCCGGCGGCGAGTTCACCGAGATCGACCATGTCGCCATCGCCGTGCAGGATCTCGACGCGGCGATCGCCTGGTACGAGGAGACCTTCGGGGCACGGGTCGTACACCGCGAGACAGTCGAGCGCGACGGCGTGGAGGAGGCGCTCCTCGCGGTGTCGGACTCCTACATCCAACTGCTGACGCCGACCAGCGACGACTCGACGGTGGCCCGGTTCCTGGCCACGCGCGGGGAGGGACTCCACCACGTGGGGTTCCGAGTCGAGGACTGTGCGAAGACGCTGCAAGCCGTCCAGGATGCCGGGGTTCGCACCATCGACCAGGAGCCGCGCCCGGGGTCCCGCGGCACCACCGTCGCCTTCATCCACCCGAAGTCCGCGTTCGGGACCCTGATCGAGCTGGTCGAGGAGTAGGCCACCCGAGGGCCCGCGGCGTGTCGTTCACCGACGCCGACAATGTCGGCGAGTTCCTGGTCAGCGCGCGGTCGTTCGCGGAGTACGAGGCGATGTTCTCGCTCAGCGCGAGCGATCTCGCCGGCCGGGTCCTCGACTGTCCCGCCGGCGCAGCGAGCTTCACCGCCCACGCCGCCCGGCTGGGCGCGCTGGCGACGGCGGTCGACCCGGTCTACGCGATCGCCCCACGGGAGCTTCGGCGATTGGTCGTCAGCGAGCAGGACCGGGGAAGCGCCCACACCATCGCCGGGAGCGACCGGTACGTCTGGGACTTCTATGGCGACAGCGTGGGACACCGCGCGATGCGCTGGGCCTCGGCGCTCACGTTCGTCGACGACATCGCGGCTCATCCCGACCGCTACGTCGTGGGGTCGCTGCCCGCCCTTCCGTTCGACGACGGCCAATTCGACCTCGTGTTGAGCTCGCACTTCCTCTTCACCTACGCCGACCGGCTGGACGGCCGGTTCCACCACCGAGCCCTGGTCGAGCTGCTCCGGGTTTGCAGCGGCGAGGTCCGGGTGTTCCCGCTGCTCGACCAGGGCGGCCATGCCCTCGGCCAGATGACCGAGGAGGTCCTCGGCTGGCTTCGCCGCGGCGGGGCCACGGCCGAGGTGCGCCCGGTCGCCTACGAGTTCCAGCGGGGCGGCAACCAGATGCTGGTCCTGTCGGGCTCACTGACGTCCACGCCCCAAACGGGGTGAGGACCAGGATTGGTAGCGTTGGCCGCCGTGGAGCACGACCAGCGCCTGGATGACCTCCTGGCCAGGCGGGCCGAGGCGCTCAGCGCTGGCGCGCCGGCCGCGATCGAGCGTCATCACTCCCGGGGCAAGCTCACCGCCCGCGAGCGGATCGACTACCTCCTGGACGACGGGTCCTTCCAGGAGCTCGACATGCTGGCCCGGCACCGGGCCCACGGCATGGGCCTCGAGGACAAGCGGCCCTACACCGACGGTGTGGTCACCGGGTTCGGGGCCATCAACGGCCGCCGCGTCTGCATCTTCAGCCAGGACGCCACCGTGACCGGTGGTTCGACCGGTGAGGTGCACGGCGAGAAGATCCACAAGGTCATGGATCTGGCCACCTCCATCGGGGTGCCGATCATCGGGATCAACGACGGCGGTGGGGCCCGATTGCAAGAGGGCGTGGTCTCGCTCCACGCATACGGGGGCATCTTCCTGCGCAACGCGCAGGCGTCCGGGGTGATCCCCCAGATCAGCGTGATCCTCGGGGCCTGTGCGGGCGGGGCGGTCTACTCGCCGGCCATGACCGACTTCATCTTCATGGTGCAGGGGATCTCGAACATGTTCATCACTGGCCCCGACGTCGTGAAGACGGTGACCGGCGAGGAGGTCACCGCCGAGGAGCTCGGCGGCGCCATGAGCCACGCCACCAANNTCCGGCGTGGCCACCTTCGTGGCACCCGACGAGAAGGCGTGCCTCGACGACGTCCGCTACCTGTTGTCGTTCCTCCCGTCCAACAACCTGGAGGACCCGCCCACCATCGTCTCCGGCGACGATCCCGATCGCGAGACCCCAGAGCTCATCGAGCTCATCCCGGCCTCGGCCAACCAGCCCTACGACATGACCAAGGTCATCGCGGCGGTGGTCGACGACGGCGAGTACTTCGAGGTCCACCAGCACTGGGCCATGTCGATCACCTGCGGCCTGGCCCGCATCGACGGCCGGGTCGTCGGCATCGTCGGCAACCAGCCGGCC
>PMOQ01000093.1 GCA_003161255.1 Acidimicrobiaceae bacterium
AAGCCGACCCAGCACTCGGTCACCGAGCTGCGCAGCCGAGGCATCCAGCCCGACGCGATCGTGTGCAGGAGCGACCAGCCGATATCCGACGGGCTGAAGCGCAAGATCTCGCTGCTCTGCGACGTCCCGATCGAGGCGGTCATCTCGGCCGTCGACGCCGGCAACATCTACGAGATCCCGCTCGTGCTCCACGAAGAGGGGCTCGACGCGTACGTCTGCGCGACGCTCGGCATCGACCTCGACGAGCACCGGATCGACCTCAGCGAGTGGGAGAACGTCGTGACCCGGGCGGCCATGGCCGACCGGAAGGTCAAGATCGGCATCATCGGCAAGTACGTCAACCTGCCCGACGCGTACCTGTCGGTCGTCGAGTCGCTCCGCCACGCCGGTTTCCACCACGCCGTCACGATCGAGCTCGACTGGATCGACGCCGAGTACGTGCCGGGGCTCTTGGAGACCGACCGCCTCCGCAACCTCGACGGGATCGTCATCCCGGGAGGGTTCGGGGAGCGGGGGGTCGAGGGCATGATCGTCGCCGCGAAGTACGCGCGCGAGTCCGCGATCCCGTGTCTCGGCCTGTGCCTCGGTCTCCAGGTGATGGTGGTCGACGTGGCGCGGCATCTGGCCGGCCTCGACCGCGCCAGCTCGCACGAGATCGACTCCCAGACCCCGCACCCGGTGATCGCGCTCATGGACGAGCAGTCGAGCGTGATCGATCTCGGCGGCACGATGCGCCTGGGCGCCTACCCGGCCATGCTCACACCGGGGACCCAGGTGGCCGGCTTCTACGGGACCGAGGTCGTCTCGGAGCGCCACCGGCACCGCTACGAGGTCAACTCCCGGTACCGCACCCGGCTGGAAGCGGCCGGCCTGTGCTGCTCGGGCAACTCGCCAGACGGCCGCCTGGTCGAGTTCATCGAGCTGCCCGGCCACCCGTTCTGGGTCGGCACCCAGGCCCACCCCGAGTTCAAGAGCCGCCCGGAGCGTCCCCACCCCCTGTTCAGGGAGCTGGTCGCAGCGGCGCTGGACCGGGCCGAGGGACGCGAGCCCCACCTCATCGAGCTCGACCTTCACTGAGCCGGGTCCCGATGGGCTCGCCGAACGCGGGGGACTCGGAGTTCGTCACGCTCGGGGGCCGCATCTCGTGGCAGGGCAGCCGGGTCGCCATCGAGACGGGGCGGTTCCGTGACCCGGACGGCAACGAGTTCGAGCGAGACTTCCTGCGCCATCCGGGCGCCGTCGGGGTCATCGCGGTGGATGACGACGGGGTGGTCACCCTCGTCCGCCAGTTCCGCGGCGCGATGGCCCGGACCATTCTCGAGATGCCGGCCGGGACCCGGGACGTCGATGGCGAACCGGCCGAGGAGACGGCGCGACGCGAGTTGGCCGAAGAGGTCGGGCTTCGCGCGTCGCGCATGGAGCTCCTGGCGCCGCTCCCGGTGTCCCCGGGGGTGACCAATCAGATCACCACCGTGTTCCTCGCCACCGGGCTGACCGAAGGCGACACCCAGCGCGAGGGTCCCGAGGAGCGCGCGATGACCATCGAGCGGGTGCCGCTGCGCGATGTCGTCTCGATGGCCGCGGCCGGCGAACTGATCGACGCGCCGACGCTGGCCGCGGTCGCGCTGGCCATCCGGGCGCTCGAAGCCCGGGGGGGTTGAACGCGATGGCCTCCGCGATCCTCTCCGACGATGCCGAGGAGTTCTTGTCGTGGTTGACCGTCGAGCGCGGCCGGGCCGAGCTGACCGTCCGCGCGTACCGGCGCGATCTGGTGGCCTACGAGGCCACGCTCGTCGAGCGTCGGAAGACCGTCCTGAACGCGACCATGGGGGACGTCGAGGGCCACCTGGCCGCCCTGCGGGCGACCGGCCACAGCCCGGCGTCGATCGCGCGTGCCCAATCGGTGCTGCGCGGGCTGCACCAGTTCTTGGTCGACGAGCACCGTGCTGCCAACGACCCGACCGCGGAGCTCGATGGAACGAAGTTGCCGAGCCGGCTCCCGAAGGCGTTGAGCGAGGAGGAGATCGAACGACTGCTCGCGACCGTCGCGTCCGGCGATGCCAAGGCGCGGCGTGACCGCGCGCTCCTCGAGCTCCTGTACGGCACCGGCGCCCGGATCAGCGAGGCGGTCGGCCTCGACCTGGCCGACCTGGCCGACGGCGAGGGACTGATCCGCCTGTTCGGCAAGGGGTCGAAGGAACGCATCGTCCCTGTGGGCAAGATGTGCGCGTCGGCCGTGGACGACTGGCTCTCTTCGCTCGGCCGGGGGGCCATGGAACCGGTCCGCTGGCGGCGGCGTGACGACTCGGTTGCGGTCTTCTTGAACCAGCGGGGCGGGCGCCTCACCCGTCAGGGCGCGTTCGCCATCGTGGCCGGCCGGGCCCGGGAGGCCGGCATCAAGCGGCCGGTCAGCCCACACGCACTCCGGCACTCGTGCGCCACCCACATGCTCGCCCACGGGGCCGATATCCGGGTCGTCCAGGAGCTTCTCGGACATGTGTCGATCGGAACGACGCAGCTCTACACCAAGGTCTCGGCGGAGCACCTCCGCTCGGCCTATGAATCCGCGCACCCCCGGGCGACCAAGTGGGCCAGCCGGAGCGCCTGAGCACCGAGCGCCCCTTCGCAAACCCAGCGTTTAGGCTGGGCCGATGGCCAGTGACGCATCCATCTCCCATCGTGCCCTGGCCGACTTCCGCGCCCTTCTCGAGGCGGAGCGGGCCGGCCTCGCCGGCCAGCTGACCGAGCTCGGCTACGGGGACAGCGGGACGCTCAAGTACGACTCCAACTTCGCCGACACCAGCCAGGTGACGGCCGAGCGAGGTGAGGCCGAGGTACTGGCGGGCGAGCTGAAGGAGACCCTGGTCGAGGTCGAGGCGGCCATCCACCGGGTCGACGACGGCACCTACGGGACCTGCGCACGGTGCGGGCAACAGATCAGCCCGGCCCGGCTCGAGGCGATGCCGGCCGCGCCGCTCTGCATCACGTGCGCGTCCAGGGCGTAGCTGGGTGAGCGACCCCACGGGGGGTTGGCCTCCGGCCGGTCGCGAGGGCAGGTCCGGTCCTGGTGGGGGAGATCCATCCGGCGGCGGCACCTATTACTACCCACCCGGGCAGACCCCCGGGGCGAGGGTCCCCAACGGTTCGGGCCAGAAGCCCCGGCAGCGCCCCGCGATGTCGCCCCAGCGGCTTGTCTGGGTCGCAGCCGCGGTGGTCGTGGTGATCCTGTTGGTCCACGCACACCGGATCACGAAGTTCGAGGTGATCGCCTTCTGCGTGCTGATCCCGTCGATCATCCTGCACGAGATCGCGCACGGTTGGGTCGCCCTCGCGTTCGGTGACGACACGGCCAAGCGGGCCGGCCGGCTCACCCTCAACCCGATGGCCCACGTCGACGTGATCGGCACCCTGATCATCCCGATCCTCATGATCTGGGCCGGCTACGGATTCTTCGGATACGCGAAGCCGGTCCCGGTCAACGTGTCGAAACTGCGCAGCCCACGGAACCAGGGCGTGCTGGTGTCGCTGGCTGGTCCGGCCACCAACGTCGTGCTGGCCACCATCGCCGCGGTGGCCTTCCATCTGTTCGGCGCGGCCACCGCGACGACGTCGAACGGGCAGGTGCCGCTGTGGGTGTGGATCCTCTTGTACCTGGGCCTCGTCAACGTGTGGCTGGCCGTGTTCAACATGATCCCGATCCCACCGCTCGACGGGTCGATCCTGATCGAACGGTTGTTGCCACGCGCGTGGTGGCCCGGCTATCTCAACCTCCGCCGCTACACCATGCCCATCGTGCTCATCGCAGTCGTGCTGGCATCGATCATCCACGACGGCAACACGACGCTCATCGGCCACCTGGCCTACGACGTCCAGAGCTGGTGGTTCAACGTCCTCGGCGTCCATTAGCGCCGCCGGTCACACCGAAGCGCAACACATTCAGGAGAAGAGGCCGACCGCCTTCGCAGCGCGCTCGTAGGTGACCGACGCGACACTGTGGGCCCGGGCCGCGCCGGCCGCGAGGATCCGCTCGACCTCGCCCAAGTCGGCCCGCAGCTCGGCCGTGCGCTCCCGGATCGGCGCCAACAACGAGATGAGCGCCTCCGCGACGTCGCGCTTCAGGTCGCCGTAGCCGTCGTAGCGGGCCGCGGCTTCCTCGACGCTCACGCCGGTGGCCGCCGACAGCAGCTCTAACAGGTTGGACACGCCCGGCTTGGCCTCCTGGTCGTAGCGGACCCTCCCGTCGGTGTCGGTCACGGCGCGCCGGACCTTGCGCTCGATGTCCTTCGGCGCGTCGAGCAGCCCGACCGTGCCGAGGGGGGAGTCGATGGACTTCGACATCTTGCGCCCGGGCTGCTGGAGGTCCATCACCCTCGCCGCGACCTTCGGGACCACCGCCTCGGGGACCGTGAAGGTCTGGCCGTACCGGTTGTTGAACCGGATGGCGAGGTCGCGCATGAGCTCTAGATGTTGGCGCTGGTCGTCGCCCACCGGGACCTGGTCGGCCTGGTACAAGAGGACGTCGGCGGCCATGAGGACCGGGTAGGTGAAGAGCCCCGCCCGCACGGTCTCGCGCCCCGCGCTCTTCTCCTTGAACTGGATCATCCGGTTGAGCTCGCCGACGGTGGCCGTGCACTCGAGGAGCCAGGCCAGGCGGGGGTGCTCGGGGACGTGGCTTTGGACGAACAGGGTCACAACGTCTGGGTCGAGCCCGACCGCCAGCAGGGTGACCGCGAGGTCGAGCGTCCGTTCCCGTAGCTCAGACGGGTCGATGTCGAGGGTCAGGGCGTGGAGGTCGACCACGCAGAAGAAGGCCTGGTGCTCGTGCTGGACGGCCACCCAGTTCTTGAACGCGCCCAGATAGTTGCCGAGGTGGTAGCCCCCCGATGGTTGGACGCCCGAAAAGACAGTAGCCATGGCCAATCGTACGACGAGCGGGTCCGTTCCCGGCCAGGCGGGGTGCGCCACGACACGCGTGCGGTTCGGTAGGGTCGGTGCGTGGGCGTTTCCGTCTCGACGCCGGTCTTCGAAGGGCCGATCGACCTCCTGTTGCACCTGGTCACCTCGCACGAGGTCGACATCTTGGATCTGCCGCTGGCCCCGGTCGTCGACGCCTTCGTGGCGGCGATGCACGGGGGACGAGACGTCTACAGCCTCGACGTGCTCTCCGAGTTCCTCCTGGTCGCGGCCATTCTCATCGAGCTCAAGTCCCAGCGGCTCCTGCCCGGACCCGACGAGGTCGACCCCGAGGACGAGCTGATCGGGTGGGACGAGCGGGACCTGCTGTTGTCCCGGCTGCTCGAGTGCCGGGCCTACGCCGCCGTGGCGGACGCGCTGGTGGCCATGACCGAGACGGCCTCCCAGTCCCTGCCCCGCCAGGCGGGCCTCGAGGACGGCTTTGTCATCCACGCCCCGGACCTGCTCGCAGGGGTCACCCCCGACAAGCTCGCCGCGGCGTTCCTGCGGGCCACCGAGCAGCGGCCGGTCGAGACCGTCGACCTGTCACACGTCACCGTCGACATGCTCACGGTCTCGGAGGCCGTCGAGGAGCTGGCCTTGGAGCTGCCCCGGCGCCCCAACGCCACCTTCGCAGAGCTCACCGAGCACCTGGGCACCCGGCTCGAGGTGATCATCCGGTTCCTGGCCGTGCTCGAGCTGTGCAAGCTGGGCAAGGTCACGCTCGGCCAAGGTTCGACGTTCGGGCAGCTCCAGATCGACTGGGTCGACGAGGGCGACGACCTGGTCGGCGTGGGTGTCGGCGCGATCATCGTGGATGACTACGACGGCTGAGCGAGCGCCATGAACGACGACGAGCTCCGAGCGGCCATCGAGGCGGTCGTGATGGTCGCCATCGAGCCGGTCTCCCCGGGGCTCATGGCCGAGCTCTTCGAGGAACCGGCCGAGCGCGTCGAACTCGCCGCGAACCGGATCGCGCAGAACCTTGCGGCCGATCGGCGGGGTTTCGTGCTGGCCCGGATCGCGGGCGGCTACCGGTTCCAGACCCATCCCGACCAGGCTCTCTACGTTGAGCGGTTCGCCAACCGGAACGTCTCGCACCGACTGTCCACGGCGGCCCTCGAGACGCTCGCGATCATCGCCTACCGCCAGCCGGTGTCCCGTTCGCAGATCTCCTCGTTGCGCGGCGTCAACGTCGACGGGGTCGTGCGCCTGCTCGAGCAGCGCGGCTACATCGAGCCCGTCGGGCGCGCCGAGGGGCCCGGCCAACCGGTGCTGTTCGGCACCACCGACCTGTTGCTGGAGCGTCTCGGCATCGACTCGGTGCGCCAACTGCCGCCGATCGAGGACTTCCTCCCGGGCCCCGACATGGTCGCCGAGCTCGAGGATCGCCTGCGCCCGGCCGTCGGCGACTGACCGATTCGCGACGAGGATCCCTGCCCGAGAAGCACGATCCGGAGGGTGCACGCCTCCAGAAGGTCCTGGCCCGGGCCGGTTTCGGGAGCCGCCGGGTCTGCGACGACCTCATCGCGGACGGCCGCGTGACCGTCGACGGCACCCTGGCGATACTCGGCCAGCGGGTCCGACCGGGCGAGGTCAAGGTGGCGGTGGACGGGGTGCCCGTGCCGACGGCGGCCGACCTCGTCTACTACCTCTTGAACAAGCCCGCCGGTGTCATCACCTCGGCGTCGGATCCCGAGGGTCGGCCGACCGTCGTCGAGCTGGTGCCCGACGCGCCGAGGATCTTCCCGGTCGGCCGGCTCGACATGGCGACCGAGGGGCTGCTCGTCCTCACCAACGACGGGGACCTCGCCTTTGCCCTCTCGCACCCCTCGCACGGTGTCGACAAGGAGTATCTGGTCGAGCTGGACGGGGAACCGAGCCCGGGCGCGCTCCGCCGGCTCCGCCAGGGGGTCGAGCTCGACGACGGCATCACCGCGCCGGCCAAGGTCGGCGTGGTCGGGCCCGGGGTCATCCGCATCGTGATCCACGAGGGCCGCAACCGCCAGGTCCGCCGCATGTGCGAGGCGGTCGGCCACGAGGTGCGCCGCCTCGTTCGCACCCGGATCGGGCCGGTCGCAGACTCGGGCCTCGCGCCGGGGAGCTGGCGGGAGCTGAGCAGCGGAGAGGTGCGGTCCCTGGCCGTGGCGGCGCACCGCAACGAGCAGGCCGGTCGCGGTCACGTCGACGACGGGGCGCCCGAGACGGGCTAGCGCTCCGGCGATGGGTCCACTGACCGGGAGGCCGGTCCCGGTGGGATCGAGAGTCCGGGACGATAAAGTTTCGCCCCGATGCCCGGAACCCCCACCACGCGAGCGCTGCGCGGCGCGACCACCGTCGAGGAGGACACCCCCGAACAGGTCGCGTCCCGAATCCAGGAGCTGCTCACGCAGGTCATGGCCCGGAACAGCCTGCTCGAGGACGACATCATCAGCATCATCTTCACGGCCACCGACGACGTCGTCTCGTCCTTCCCCGCCACGGGGGCCCGGGACATCGGGTTCGGCGCGGTGCCGCTGCTCTGCACGTCCGAGATCAAGGTGCCGGGCGCCACGCCGCTCTGCCTGCGGGTGCTCCTCCACATCCACACGACGCTGTCGCGGGCCGACCTCCGCCACGTCTATCTCCACGGCGCCCAAGGGCTCCGCGATGACCTGCCGGTCTGAGGGGGTCGGGCTCGCGCACCGGTGGGGACGATGAGCGACTCGCTCCCGGCCGACCATGCGACCCGCAGGGCCCTCATCGTCGGCACCGGGCTGATCGGCGGGTCGCTCGGCTCGGGGCTGCGCCGACGGGGGTGGCACGTGACCGGCCGGGACGCCGACGCGGACCGGGCCAGGCGTGCCGTCGAGGTCGGCGCGGTCGATGAGATCGGCGAGGGCCTCGACGCGGGTCTGGTGTTCGTGGCCACGCCGGTCGCAGCGGCTCCGGCGGTCGCCTCGGCGATCCTGGCCGAGCCCGGCCGGCCCGATCACGTGGTGGTCACCGACGTCAGCGGCGTGAAGGTCCCGGTCGTCGACGCGGTCCGGCATCCCCGCTTCATCGGCGGCCACCCGATGGCCGGGTCCGAGCAGTCCGGCATCGACGGCGCCGATCCCGACCTGTTCGTCGGCGCCACCTGGGTCCTCACCCCGACGGTCGACACCGACCCCGGAGCGTTCGCCCTGCTCTCGGATGTCATCGCCGAGCTCGGCGCCGACGTCATCGCGCTGTCGGCGGCCGACCACGACCGGCTGGTCGCCGTGGTGTCCCACGTGCCCCACCTCGTCGCGGCAACCCTCATGAACACGGCGTCGGAGGGGGCCAAGGCGGACGGCGCGCTGCTGCGCCTGGCCGCCGGCGGGTTCCGGGACATGACCAGGATCGCAGCGGGCCAGCCGTCCATCTGGCCCGACATCTGCGCCGACAACGCCGATGCCATCGTGACCGGGCTCGACCGGCTCCTCGACGACCTGGCCAACCTCCGGGACAAGGTCGCCGCCGGCGATCGCGCCGCGCTGCTCGACCTGCTGCAGCGGGCCAGCACCGCCCGGCGGGAACTGCCGGCGAGCGGCACCCGCCCGGACCGCCTGGCCGAGCTCCGGGTGCCGGTGTTCGACCGCCAGGGGGTCCTGGCCGAGTTCACCGGCCTGGCCGGGGACCTCGGCATCAACATCTACGACCTGGTCATCGCCCACTCGGCCGAGGGCCCCCGGGGGGTCCTCACGCTGGTCGTCGGCGCCGACGAAGCCGAGGAGCTGCGCCGGGCCATCGAGGGTCGCGGCCACGTCTGCACGGTGACCGAGCTGTCATGACCGAGGCGCGTCGGACCGACGCCGTCACCATCGCTCGTGGGCGAGCGCTCACCGGTTCGGTCCGCACCCCGGGAGACAAGTCGATCTCGCACCGAGCCCTGCTCATCGGGGCGTTGGCCCACGGCACGAGCACGGTGCGGGGGCTGTCCGACGGCGACGACGTGATGCGGACGGCCGCCGCGGTGGCGGCGCTCGGCGCGACGGTCAGACGAGGTGGGGACACCGTCGTCATCGAGGGCGGTCGCGGCCGCCTGCACGAGGCCGGGGAGATCGACTGCGCCAACTCGGGCACCGGCATGCGGCTCCTGGCCGGGGTCGCGGCCGGTCTGCCCTGGACGACCACGCTCACCGGGGACGAGTCGCTCTCGGCGCGCCCGATGGACAGGATCGCCGAGCCGCTGGCCGCCATGGGGGCGAGCGTCGAGGGCCGTGGGCCGACGCTCCTGCCGCCGCTGGTCGTCGGTGGTGGCCACCTGCACGGGATCGAGTGGACGCCGTCGATGGCGAGCGCCCAGGTGAAGTCGGCCATCCTGTTCGCCGGCCTCGACGCCACCGGTGAGACGATCGTGCGCGAGCGGGTCGCCACCCGCACCCACACCGAGGAGATGTTGGCTGCGGCCGGGGCCGAGATCTCCGTCGAGGCGTGGGGGACCGGGCGTCTGGTCCGGCTGCTGGCCTCCGAACTGCGCCCGCTCGACCTCGACATCCCCGGCGACCCCTCCCAGGCTGCGTTCTGGCTGGTCGCGGCGTGTCTGGTCCCCGGCGCGAGCGTGGTCGTCGAGCGCGTCTACTCGGGCCAGGAGCGGGTCGGTTTCATGGCCGTGCTCGAGCGCATGGGCGCGCAGGTGAGCGTCGGCCCGGCGACCGGTGAGGCGGCCGACCTGTCGGCCCGGCACTCGGCGCTGCGCGGCACCGATGTCGAGGCGGCCGAGATCCCGTCGCTCGACGAGGTGCCGATTCTCGCCGTGGCCGCGGCGGCGGCCGACGGGACGACGACCTTTCGAGACGTGGGTGAGCTCACGGTGAAGGAGACCGACCGCCTGGCCGCGACCATCGCGCTCGTCGAGGCGATCGGGGGGCTGGCCCGGGCGGACGGCGACGACCTGGTCATCGAGGGTTCGGGTGCGCCTGCGACCTCGGCGGTGCGGTTCCACGGCAGTGGCGATCACCGACTGGCCATGGCCGCCATGGTGGCGGCGCTGGCCGGAGCCGACGGCGGCTCGATCGACGGCGTGGCATCGGTCGGCACCAGCTATCCGGGGTTCCTGGACGACATGAGCGCCCTGGCCGGGCCGGGCGCGTGGTCGCCCGTCGACGCCGGCGATGGCACATGACCGGGCCCCCACTGATCGCGATCGACGGACCGGCCGGGGCCGGCAAGTCGACGGTGTCGCGGGCGGTCGCGGAACGGCTCGGCCTCGAGCGGCTGGACACCGGCGCCATGTACCGCTCGGTGGCCTGGGAGGCGCTGCGCCGGGGGATCGACCCGGCCGACGAGGCCGCGGTGAGCGAGATCGCAGCGACGGCCGACATCGAGGTCGGGCGCACCGTGACGATCAACGGTGCCGACGTGACCCACGCCATCCGCACGCCCGAGGTGAGCCGGGCCGTGTCGATCGTGGCCGCCAACCCGGCCGTGCGGCGGGAGCTGGTCACCCGCCAACGGCGCTGGGCCGCCGAGCGGTCGGGCGGGGTGGTCGAGGGCCGAGACATCGGCTCGGTCGTGTTCCCGGACGCGACGGTCAAGGTCTACCTGACCGCGTCGGCCGAGGAGCGGGCCCGACGGCGCGGCCACGACGAGTCGGCCGACGGCGTGGCGACGCGCGATCGGCTCGACTCGACCCGCCGGGCCTCCCCGCTCACGAAGGCTCCCGACGCCCACGTGCTCGACACGACCGGACGAAGCGTCCAGGATGTCGTCGAGGAGGTCCTGTCATGGCTGTGAACCCGCAGGGCGCCTCCGAGGGCGACGCGGACCGGCCGGGCGACGGCGACCACGCCCCGAGCGCCCAGCCCGTCCACCGCGACGTCCCCTTCGTCGTCGATCCCAGGCGCTCGCTCGTCTACCGGTTCGCTCGGAGCCTCTTCGTCGCGATCATGCAGGTGTGGTTCCGGCCCCGCGTGCGAGACCGCGGCAACGTCCCGCAAACGGGGGCGGCGATCCTCGCCCCGGTGCACCGCTCCAACCTCGACTTCGGCTTCACACCCTTTGTGACCAGGCGGAAGCTCTTCTTCATGGCCAAGGAAGAGCTCTGGAAGGTCGGGTGGTTCGGCCGGGTCCTGTCCTCGTTCGGGGTCTTCCCGGTGCACCGCAGCGGGGCGGACCGAGAGTCGGTCCGACGGGCCGAGGAGGTGCTGCGCCAAGGCCACCTCCTCGTCATGTTCCCCGAAGGCTCGAGAAAGACGGGGACACAGATCGGCGAGCTGATGGAGGGGGTCGCCTTCCTGGCCGCCCGGTCCGGGGCGCCCATCGTCCCGATCGGGATCCACCGGAGCGACGAGGCCATGCCCAAGGGCTCGTACTTCCCGAGGCCGCTCGGCATCACGGTCACGGTCGGCGAGCCGATCGAGATCCCCCCCCGCGGACCGGGACGCCGGGTGGCCCGGAGCCAGATCCACCAGTTGACGGCCACGCTACGCGAGCGCCTGCAGGCCGCCTACGACGACGCGGCGGCTCGCTGAACGGACCGGTCGCGCCGCTCGCGGATGGCGGTCTGCACCACCACGTTGGCGTAGCGGAACCCGAAGAACAGGTTGGAGCCCTTCTTGGACGTCCCCGACGCCCTGGGCCGCCAGACCGTCGGGCGCTCGGTGACCCGCCAACCCCGCGAGATGGCCGTGATCAGCAGCTCGGCCGTCTGGTACTGGCGCTGCTCGAGCCGGTCGACGACGTCGGCCAGGAGCGGCGCGCTCAGGGCGCGGTAACCGTTCGAGGTGTCGCTCAGCTGTGACCCGGTCAAGCGGTTCATGATCCAGGCGAACACGACCACGCCGGCCCGGCGCACCCGGTCGCTCGTCTCGTCGATCCCGAGCCGCCGCGATGCGACCACGAAGTCGGCAGTGTCGTCGACGAGCGGCTCGAGCATGACCGCCAACTCGGTCGGGTCGTTCTGGCCGTCCGCGTCCAGGGTGACGATGTAGCGGGCCCCGCCGTCGACGGCCAGGCGGTAGCCGACCTGGAGGGCCACGCCGTGGCCGAGGTTGGTCGGGAAGGCGCAGGTGATGGCGCCCGCGTCGAGCGAGACCTGCGCGGTGGCGTCACGGCCTCCGTCGACGATGACGAGGGGGGCAACGGGCAGGCCGCAGGCCTCGGCCGGGACCGCCTTCAGCACGTCGCCGATGTTGTCCTCCTCCTCGAACGCGCAGATGAGCGCGACGACGGGTGGCAGCTTCAGCGCCGGGTAGCGCGCCGAGAATTCGGTCAGCGCCTTGTCGATGGCGAAGTTCTCGAGGCCCGCGACCCGTTTCTGCTCGCGCTTCGTCGTGCTCTTCATGGCTCCTGGCGCCTTCGGATCGCGATCAGAGGGAGAATGGCCGACCGAAGACCTCCCGCACCATGGGCTCGAAGTGCTCGAGCGGCAGGGTGGGGTAGTCGGGGTCGAAGCTGGTCTGATCCCATTCGTCGGCGAAGCGCTCGGCCAGCTCGTACCAGGGCTCGCCCCGGTACTTGTCCCGCGCGTTGGCGTCCATCTTGAAGTACTCGTAGTAGTGGCGGCCCTGGAAGTCCTGGTGGGCGGCGATCATGTGGTACACGTCGGGCGACACGTACGGCTTGATGATCTCGGCCGCGATCTTCGGGTGGTTCGTCACCGAGACCGCCTTGCCGATGTCATGGCACAGGCTGGCCACCACCACCTCGGTCTCCGCCCCCGCCTCCTCGGCCCGGGTGGCCGTTTGGAGCGAGTGGGTCAGCTGGTCGACCGCGAACCCGTCGGTGATGTCGGCCAACGAGGCCAGCATCGTGAGCACGCGCTCGGCCACCCTCGGCTGGTTGGTCGCCGTCTCGACGGCGATGGCCTGCCACTGCTCGGCGGTGGACTCGTCCATGCGGGTGAAGGTCTGCTCCCGCGTCTTGGCGTCAGTACTGGTCATGTGCACAACCTCCCTGGTCCCAGTCTCCCATCCCGCACGCGGCGGGTCGACCCAGCGGCTCAGCTGGCCAGCGCATCGAGCACCTCGGCCGCCGAGACCTCCCGGTCGCTTGGGGCCGGGTCCGTGGCCGTGGCGTCGTCGGGTCGCCCGGCCAGGAGCGAGACGGTGGCGGCCAGGGCCCGGAGCAGCTCGCGGAGCTCGGGCGGGGGCGGGAAGTACTCGTCCTCGGTGGTGACGTGGACCAGCTCGACGCCGCCCGTCGGGGCGAGTGCCGCCACGACCTGCTCGACCAGCTGCTCGGGGGCCGAGGCCCCGGCGGTGACGCCGACCGTCCCGAACAGGTCGCCGGGTATCTCTGCGGGGCCGTCCACCCGGATCACCCGCGGGCACCCCGACGCGGTAGCCACCTTCTCCAGGGCGACGGTGTTGGACGAGTTGGCCGAGCCGATCACGATCACCGAGTCCACCCGGTGCGCGATCTCCCGCAACGCGGCCTGTCGGTTGGTGGTGGCGAAGCACAGGTCGCTGCGGGCGGGCAGCCACAGCTGGGGGAACCGCTTGAGCGCCGCCTCCATGAGGCCGCGCCACTCGTCGTGGCTGAGCGTGGTCTGGGCCAAGAGCGCCACCGGCGTGTCCGGGGGGAGATCATCGAGGGCTTCGATGTCGGACTCGTCCTCGATCAGGTGGACCGCCTCGGGTGCCACGGCCATGGTCCCGACGGCCTCCTCGTGGCCCGAGTGGCCGACATAGAGGACCTGGTAGCCCTTGCGGCTGCGGATCTTCAGCTCGTGGTGGACCTTGGTGACGAGCGGGCACACCGCGTCGATGACCAGGGCGGCCCGTTCCCGGGCCTGTTCCACCACGGCGGGGGCGGTGCCGTGCGCGCTGAGCATGAGCGGCGCGCCGGGCGGGACCTCTGCGATGTCGTCGACGAAGATGACCCCGAGGGAGCGGAACTCCTCGACGACCAGCTGGTTGTGGACGATCTCGTGGTAGCAGTAGACGGGCGGCTCGAACACCCTGACCATCCAGGCCAACGCCTTGATGGCCTTCTCGACGCCGGCACAGAAGCCCCGCGGCTCGGCCAGCAGCACCTTGTCCACGCTCACGGTCCCCAGGTTACCGGCGCCACTTCGAGGGCCGCCGGGCATGGCACCCCGTGTCCCTCGGGCCGTACCGCCGCCGGTCCGATACCGAGACCCCGGTAACCTGGGCTTATGTCGGCCCCCACGGTGACCGCCCTCCTGGAGGGCTCACCAGCGGCTGCGGCCGGGTTCCAGGTCGGAGACGAGCTGGTCTCCTTGAACGGCGAGCAGCCCCGAGACGTGATCGAGTACCAACAGCTGGTCGACGCGGCGCGCCTCGACGTCGTCGTCCGGCGCCCCGGTGCCGACCTCGACCGGCGGATCCGGGTGGACAAGCGGGCCGGCGAGCCCCTCGGCCTCGAGGTTTCCGCGGCCGTGTTCGACCGGGTCCGAACCTGCGACAACCACTGCGCCTTCTGCTTCATCTACCAGCTGCCCAAGGGCATGCGAAAGAGCCTGTACCTGAAGGACGACGACTACCGGCTCTCCTTTCTCTATGGGAACTTCACCACGCTCACCCGGTTCACCGAGCTCGACGCGGAGCGGGTCATCACCGAACGGCTGGGGCCGCTGTTCGTCTCCATACATGCGACCGACCCGGCGGTGCGGGCCGGCATGCTGCGCAACCCGCGCGGCGCGACCAGCCTGCGGTGGCTGAGAGTCCTGCTCGACGCCGGCATCGAGGTGCACGGCCAGGTCGTCGTGTGCCCGGGGGTCAACGACGGGGCGGTCTTCGAGGACACGATGCTCGGGATCCTGGACCAGTACGCCGAGCTGGCCACGCTCGGCGTCGTCCCGCTCGGCCTGAGCCGCTTCTCCAACGAGCCCGACATGCGGCCGCACACGACCGACGAGGCGCGTGCCGTCCTCTCGACGGTCGCCGACTACCAGGAGCTGTGCCTCTCGACACTGGGCCGCCGGCTCGTGTTCGCCTCCGACGAGTACTACCTGATGGCGGGCGAGCCGTTCCCGGTCGCCGGCGCCTACGAGGGCTACCCCCAGCACGAGAACGGGATCGGCATGGTCCGCGCGTTCGGCGAGGCCTTCGACGGGGATGAGCACGCGGCCCAGGGGGTGCGACCCGGGTTCTTCGCGTGGGTCGACGGCGCCCCACCCGAGGGCTACCGCTCCCGGCGAGCCAATCCCACGCCCGCGGGCCGGGACGACGCCCCCGTCACCGTGCTCACCGGGACGTTCGGCGCCGGGGTGCTCGGGCCGATGCTCGCCGACCGGGCCGACCGGGTCCGGGTGTTGGCCGTCGAGAACCGCTACTTCGGGGGGACCATCGGCGTCGCCGGTCTGCTCACCGCCACCGATCTGGCGTCAACGCTGGCCGAGGAGCCCGACGACCACCGCTACCTGCTCCCGGACGCCTGCCTCTCCAAGGGCGTGTTCCTCGACGACGGGACGCTCGACGACCTGCCTCGGCGGGTCGAGGTCGTGCCAACCGACGGGTTGTCGCTCCGCCGCGCCCTCGATGGTGCAGACACGCCGGCGATGCCCGATCGCGTCGCGGTGCCGTCGTGAGCCCGACCGCCGAAGCCGGTCCCGCAACGAGCGAGCGCACCGACGAGCGGTCCACGCGGACGCCGGTCGTCGTGGTGGCGGGGCGCCCGAACGTCGGCAAGTCGACCTTGGTCAACCGGATCGTCGGCCGGCGGGCAGCGGTCGTCGAAAGCGAGCCCGGCGTCACCCGAGACCGCAAGGCCCTCGACGCCGAGTGGAACGGGGTGGGCTTCACTCTGATCGACACCGGTGGGTGGCTCGGTCGCGGCGACGAGCTGACGATCAAGGTGTCCGGCCAGTCCGAACGGGCCTTGGCCGACGCCGACGTCGTCTTGATGGTGACCGACGTCATGGTCGGGGCGACCGACGAGGACCTTGAGATCGCCCGACTGGTGAAGCGCCTCGGCCCGCCGGTGCTCCTCGTCGCCAACAAGGTCGACGACACCAACCGGGAGGCGGGCGCGTGGGACCTCATCTCCCTCGGCCTGGGCGACCCGTGGCCGATCAGCGCGCTGCACGGCCGGGGGACCGGTGACCTTCTCGATGAGGTGGTGCGCCTGCTGCCGGCGGCCGACACCGGTGACGCTGATGTCGACGACAGCGCTCGGGGGATCGACATTCCCCGGGTGGCGCTGGTCGGGAGACCGAACGCCGGGAAGTCGACGCTCTTCAATCGGCTGGTCGGGGAGGAGCGCTCGATCGTCCACGACTTGCCCGGCACAACCCGTGACGCGGTCGACACCGTGATCGAGACCCCGGAGGGGAAGTTCTGTTTCGTCGACACCGCGGGGATGCGGCGGCCGGCCCGGACCGACTACGGGACCGAGCACCATTCGGTGCTGCGCGCCCTCGACGCGTTGGACGGCGCCGACATCGCGCTGCTGGTCATCGACGCCACCGTCGGCGCCACCCACCAGGACCAGCGATTGGCCGAGCGGGTGGGTGTGGCCGGGTGTCCGTCGGTGGTGGTGCTCAACAAGTGGGACCTGGTCGCGACCGAGGACCGCGAGGACGTGCTGGCCGGGGTGGGGGATCGGTTGGCGTTCCTCGGTGAGGCACCGGTGCTCCGCATCTCGGCCAAGTCCGGCCGCAACGTCCACAAGGTCCTCCCGGCGGTGCACGAGGCGGTGGCGGCGTACCACACCCGCATTCCGACCGGCGCCCTCAACCGTGCCCTGCGAGACCTGCAGGCCAAGCACCCCGCCCCGCGGTCCCGCATCCGCTACGGCGTCCAGGGGGCGGCCGACCCGCCGACGTTCACGCTGTTCGCGACCGCAAGGATGTCGGCCGACTACCTCCGCTACGTGGAGCATCAGATCCGAGAGCGGTTCGATCTCGGCCCGACGCCGATCAAGTTGCGCGTGCGCATCGGCGGGCGCTGAGGGTCGTCCATGGCTTGGTGTGACGAGTGTGACCACCTGGTCGAGGACGAGCAGCTCGACGAGGCCGGCGCCTGCCCGACGTGCGGGACGGTGCTCACCGAACCCGCACCCCGCCCTGTCCCGTGGTACTTCAAGGCGATGGTGGTCGCCTTCATCATCTATCTCGGGTGGCGGGGCTACCAGGGCATCGACTGGATCATCCACCACGTCTGAGGTTCGGCGTCACCTCGGGCCGTCGTAGCGGCCCCTCCCCGTAAAGACTCGGGCGGTTCGTCCATCAGGCCGCGCTTGGCTCGCTGCAGTCCGTTCGTAGCGATGGTGCTGGCCGTCGCTCATGACGACCGACAGCGCGTCGACACCGGGCTCGGCCGTGTGCTCCTGGCCATCCATCGGCCCACCGTCGAGCACCGCGGTCTCGCCGGTGTCCATGACCTCCGATGCCATCACCGGTGAGGATCGCACATGGTGCCTGCTCGCCAATGTCGAAGTACCGTGCCCTCATGACCGACATTGCGTGGCTCGATGCCACCGCGCAGGCGGAACACGTGAAGAGCGGCAAGATCTCGCCGACCGAACTCGTCGAGGGTGCGATCGACCGGATCGAGCGCCTGAACCCCGAGCTCAACGCAGTGATCCATCCTCTCTTCGACCTGGCCAGGAAGACGGCAGCCGGCCCCCTTCCCGACGGCCCGTTCACGGGGGTGCCGTTCCTCTTGAAGGACTTCGAGGCCGAGCTGGAGGGGACCCCATTCAGCGAGGGCACCGACCTTTCCGGCGACTACCGGTCTCCCGCCGACCAGCTGATCACCAAGCGGTTCAAGGACGCCGGCTTCGTCATCTGCGGCAAGACCAACACGCCGGAGTTCGCCATCCTGCCCACGACCGAACCTCGACGGTTCGGGGCCAGCCACAACCCCTGGGACACGACCCGGACCACGGGAGGGAGCTCGGGGGGCTCCGCTGCGGCTGTGGCGGCCGGGCTCGTCCCGGTGGCGCACGCCAACGACGGCGGGGGATCGATCAGGATCCCCGCCTCCTGCTGCGGGCTGGTCGGGCTGAAGCCGACTCGCGGTCGGGTCTCCCAGGCGCCCCTGTACGGGGATGCCATGGCGGGGCTGGTCTGCGAGCACGTGGTCACCCGCTCGGTGCGCGACAGCGCCGCGGTCCTCGATGCGATCTCGGGCGCCGTCCCCGGCGAGCCGTACTACGCGCCCCCGGTCAGGGGCGCCTCGTTCCTGGCCTCGTGCGCCAAGCCGCCCGGACCGTTGCGGATCGGCATCATGACCTCGGCCCCGACCGATGTCGAGGTCCATCCCGACTGCGTCCGGGCCACCGAGGACGCCGGGGCGCTCTGCGAGAGCCTCGGCCACCGGGTGGAACCGGTGGACATGGGCGTCGACGGCGACTCGTTCACCGCGCACTTCATCAACGTTTGGGCGGCCGGCAACGCCTGGATCATGGGGGACTGGGAGGAGCGGCTCGGGCGGACCGCCACCGAAGACGACGTGGAACCGCTCACCTGGGCCCTGGTCGGGATCGGGCGCGCGCTCAACGGCGGCCAGTACCTGAAGTCGGTCCAGGAGCTGCAGAGGATCGCCCGGACCATGGCCGCCGGATTCGAGACCATTGACGTGCTGTTGACGCCGACGCTCGGTGAGCCGCCCCTCGAGCTCGGGAGCTTCGACTCGCCGGCCGACAACCCGTTGGCCGGCCTGTTCCGGGCCGCGTCGTTCGTGCCGTTCACCCCGCCGTTCAACGTGTCCGGCCAGCCGGCGGTGTCGCTGCCGCTGCACTGGAATGACGCCGGGCTACCGATCGGGGTGCAGTTCGCCAGCCGCTATGGCGACGAGGAGACGTTGATCGCCCTCTCCGCCCAGCTGGAACAGGCTCGCCCATGGGCGGATCGGCGTCCCCCCGTCCATGCGTAGGGACCCGACCCGCTCAATGCTCAGCGAGGGAGGCAGATGACGGCGGCACCAAACGAGTCCTTGCTGGGCCGGGTCGCATTGGTCACCGGAGGGAGCCGAGGGCTCGGGGCGGCCATGGTCCACGCCTTCGCACAAGCGGGTGCGTCTGTCGTGGTCGCGAGCCGCAAGCTCGATGCCTGCGAGGCCGTGGCTTCGCAGATCACCCAACGCTTCGGTCGCGACGCACTCGCAGTCGCGGCGAACGTCAGCAACTGGGACGACTGTGACGCGCTCGTCGAGGCCTCGTACGAGCGGTTCGGCAAGGTCGATGTGCTGGTCAACAACGCCGGCATGTCGCCGCTCTACCCGGCGCTCGATCAGGTCAGCGAGGCCCTCTACGACAAGGTGCTGGCAACGAATCTGAAGGGCCCGTTCCGCCTGAGCGCGCTGGTCGGGACGCGGATGGCGGCGGGGGAGGGCGGTTCCATCATCAACGTCTCCTCGGTTGCGGCCGCATCACCGGGGCCCAATGCCCTCCCGTACGGGATGGCCAAGGCGGGGCTCGAAACTCTGACCATCGGTCTCATGCGTGCTTTCGGCCCGAGGGTTCGGGTGAACACGATCCGCTGCGGCGCGTTCCGCACCGATATTTCGAAAGCGTGGGGCGACATCTCGCGCTTGGAGGAGATGGCTCGGGAGCGGATGCCGCTCGGCCGGATCGGCGAGCCTGACGACATCGTCGGCGCGGCCCTCTACCTGGCCTCCGGCGCCTCCGCTTACTGCACAGGCACGACCATCAGGCTGGACGGCGGCGGGAGCGTCTGAGGCTCGTACACGTCGGATCGCTCACATCAGGGGCTTTGGGCAGGCATGGCAATCACCCTGGATCGGGTAGGCTGGAGTCGTCCAATGCAGGGCTACTCTGATGTGTCCGCGGACAGGTGTCGAGCCGACCACAGCCAGCCCGCCGAGCCCCGAACCACTCTGATGACCCACCGAAAACTCCTTGGCGCTCTGGCCGTAGTTGTCGCGCTACCACTGACCGCGGCCACGCAAATCCCGGCCAGCGCGAGCACAGTCGCGTCGGCGAGCTCGCTCGCAAAGGACCTTCTTCCGTCTTCGTACGCGAACAAGGTCGGCTTCACCAAGGTGGTCGAAAATGTCACAACCTCCAACACGGGCAAAAAGTCCTGTCCCCTCGATGCAGAAGAGGAGTTTGAGAACGCCCAAGGAAAGCTGGATCTGATCTCAGGAGCGGCCCCTTGTACCACCAGCCAGGGCGCCGCCGCGATTCTGAGGAGCGCACAGTCATCGACTTCGACGACCTCGGCCAGTCCCCCGAAACAACTCGGTTCTTCAGCCATCGAGCGAAGCACCCCTGGCTCGGTCTATGACATCTATTGGCTGCGGGGCCGAACCCTAGAGGTGGTGGAAATCGTCGCCGTGTCGCCCATGGGCTCGCGCCACCGCCGACCGATCACCTCGGCTCAGCAGAAGATTCTGTCGAGCGCAGCCGTGGAACAGAACGGGTTGGTTGCTCGGATAACGACGTGAGTTCCCCCTATCACGCTGAGGCTCTCAGCTTGCGATTAAACCCCCACCCAATCAGGCGGCCTTCTTGATCGCCGGATAGCGCTCTGGTGGTTTCGTGTCCCTTTGGGTCGTCCCGGTCCTGGCTTGCTTGATTTCGGTGGACTGGCCCGGGTGCCGACCGTTGCAGGAGCTCGCCGAAACCCCCGCCGCACTCGCACAGGGTGAGTTGCGCAGGGTTGCGGGGTCGTTCCCATGGCAAGCGAAGATCTTCGACGAGATTGCGAGCGAGACGGGGTTGGGTGTGGGCCGCAGCAATGAGCCAGCTCCAGCGAATGGGTGGCGGAGGTTCCTGATGAGTCAACGCGGGGCAGGGGCCTGGCCGGTGGGGGCAAAGTAGGTGAGGGACCGCAGGACATC
>PMOQ01000069.1:0-227 GCA_003161255.1 Acidimicrobiaceae bacterium
GGCGATCGCCGCGCCGAGCCCGGCCAGCTGCGGGGCCACGTCGCTCGTCGTCGCCCGGCCCTGCAGGCACCGTTCGATGATGGTGGCCAGGAGCACCGCCTGGACGACCACCGTCACGGTCTGGGCGAGGCCGGCCGCGACTGCGACGGCCAGCTGCGGCCGCCCGAGCGAGCCGGTCGCGCCGAGTCGCCGGTCCATCCGGCTGGCCGCAGACCGGCTCGGGGGGG
>PMOQ01000069.1:312-44518 GCA_003161255.1 Acidimicrobiaceae bacterium
GGACATGGACGCGTACCACCAGGATCGCTACGCGTCGGCGTGAGCCCCCGGTGGGTCCTGAGCACCTCGGGTGCGTGCCTCCTAAGGTGTGGAATCGATGCCAACGGTCACCGGACGCCGCTTCTGGGGTACCCGCGGGAACCTCGGCACCGGGTTTGACGCGGAGACGACTCGACTGGGGAGGTCGGCGTGAGCAGCGAAAAAGTGACGGACCCGGGAACCGGACGGGAGTTCTACCTCGACAGCCCCGACGATCTTGGTCCGAACGAGGAGGTCACGTTCCTTCTCAACCTGCACGGGGGTGGTTCGTTCGGGGCCTGGCAGCGTCTCTACTTTCCCGCCTGTGATCACGTCGACGCCCACCGGCTCGTCGTGGCGACCCCCACGGCGGCGACGTCCGAGCCGATGCGCCGGTGGGTGGCCGAAGCCGACGACGAGCACCTGCGCAACGTCGTCGAACTGGTCTTCGACCGGTTCGGGCTCGACCGGATCCGCTCGTTCTGGCTGATCGGCCACTCCCAGGGCGGGATGACCTCCAACCGCCTGCTCGCGACCAACCACTTCGCGAGCAGGGTCGACGGCTGGTTGAGCCTGTCCGGGGGCCGCCTCGGTCGGGCCGAGATCGTCCCGGGTTTCGGCCCGCCGACACGCCCGGGCGCCGAGCCGTTCCGGTTCCCCGAGGGGGAGGGTCGACCCCGTCCGGGGGCCGCGGTGCTGCCCGACGCGGACATGTCGTTCATCTTCGCGACCGGCGAGCACGAGATCGCGGCACTGCCCGAGACATCGCCCTGGGCCGAAAAGTACGGGGCCGGCGACCGGGTGCGCTTGGACGACGTCGTCGACTCCGAACCCGGTCAGGTCTACGACACCTCGCGGGAGGGGAACTCCTCGCCCGGGTGGGGGCTTTCGCCCCGGCCGGGCACCGCCGAGCTCTTCATGTACCCGAACGCCAAGGGCGGTTGGGTCATCGCAGACGTCGTCCGGTTGGACAAGGGCCATACCGAGGGACTCGAGCCGAACGTCACGGTGGCCCTCGTCGAGATGATCGTCGCCGCTCCGGGCGGGAAGGCCCGGTCGGCCGCGCGGGCATAGGCCCGCAGAGAGTCGGGAGGCCACATGGACACCTGGGGGGAGTTCGCTCGGCGCGAACCCGACCTCGCCGCCCGTGGGAGGCAGCTCCTCTACCAGTTCGGCGTGGGCCTGGCGTTCCTCGCGACGGTGCGTCCTGACGGGGGGCCTCGCGTCCATCCGATGTGCCCGCTTCTCACCGACACCTCGATGTTCGGCTTCATCGTTCCCTCACCGAAGCAGCGTGACCTGCGGCGCGACGGCCAATATGCGATCCACTCGTTTCCGTGTCCCGAGAACGAGGACGCCTTCTATGTCGTCGGCCGAGCCGGGTTGGTCGAGGATCACGCGTTGCGGTCGAGCTTGGCCGACCAGTTCGTCGTCGAACGTGCGCAGTTCAGCGTCCCGCCCCCGGCGGCCACCGACCTCCTGTTCGAGTTCCTGATCGAGCGCTGCATGGCGACGACCACGACCGGACACGGCGACCCGGAACCCGACCACGTGGTGTGGCGTGCGGTGGGCGCCTGAAGGCGCGGCGGCGGACGACGTCTGATCGTCTAGTCCCCTCGGTTCGGGCCGATCCGGCCGGGCGCTCTGTCCGCGTACGGGTGCCGGCCGTGCCCCATGAGACGTCGCCAGACCACCACGATCACGATCGTGGCGATGATCCAGCCGAAGTGGGGGGCCGACAATCCCCAGATGGCGGCACCGGCCACCACCGCCAGGACCAACCCCGATCGAAGCCGCGGGTGGGGCCGTTGACGAATCGGCACCCGAGCGCCCGTGTCGGGAGTCGGAAGGTCCGTCATCAGGCTCGAGAGGTCCGAGCGCGTCTTGGCGTTGGTCGCCAGCTCGATCCGTTCGTTGAATTCGTTCACGTCGAGGCGTCCTTCCGCATAGTGCTGAGAGAGGGCATCGGCAACTTCGGACCGCTCTGCCGTTGACACCCGAAGATCGGGTCGTGGGTCAGGTGCTCGCCTCATGCCCGACGGCCACCCGATGTCGCGCTCCCAATTGGTGAGTCCATGTGTCCTCCTCGTGTACCCGAGTTCGTGGTTGCGGTGGCCGTCAGCTCGCTCGAATGTGCGCCAACAGGTCGTCGGCGATGGCCGTGTCCTCACCCTCTTCGGGGACGAGCAACCAGGCGGCGACGTAGAGGGGGACGGCGATGCCGCCCATCACGCCGAGGACGACGAAGGCGATCCGAACAACGGACAGGTCGATGTCCAGGTAGTGCGAGAGCCCGGTCGCGACCCCGCCGAGAATCTTCCCCTCGCGGAGCCTGCGCAGCTCGGGCCGGTCGTCGTGGACGGTGGTGCTGGTCGTGGTGCTGTCTGTCTCCATGGATCCATGATCACGGACACCGGTTGGCGTTGGTATCGGGATGGACCCCGAACGGACCCTGAGTCGACGACCTCCCGACCAGGGTTTTCCCCGATCGCGTTCGGACACCGTCGGCGCGATCATGGGGTATCGCGGATCCCCTCACCTCCTCGCCGCCCTCCGGGCCCCCCGACCCGGGCCCCGACGCGGCCGTCCCGTCGGCCTGGTCGCCCGGCCGGGGATCCTCCAGACACCGGGTCCGCTGGGGCCACGGTGCGCTCCTGCGCAGTCGGGACGACCGGCTGATCGGCGGCGTCGCCGGTGGATTGGCCCGGTGGACACGGATCGACGCCACGCTGCTCCGGGTCGGGTTGGTGTTCTTGGCGTTGAGCGGTTTCGGGTTGATCGGCTACCTGGTGGCGTGGCTCGTGATACCGCTCGAGGGCGACAGCGGGAGCGTGGGCGCACGGGCGATGACCGACCGCAAGGGCATGATCTCGGTGGTCGCGTTCTTGCCCGTCCTGGTGGCGGTGCTCGTCATCACCTCGGCCTTGCGGGCCGGACTCCTGTCGTCGTTCGCGTGGTTCGGTTATTTCACCGGTGCCGGTCTCATCCTCATCTATCGCAACGCGAGCGACGACGAACGGGGGTGGCTCCGCCGATCGTTCGACCCGGTCTTCGACCTCGGCAAGGGGTCGCGTTGGTCATTCGTCCTGCGCATGGTCGCCGGCCTGGGCCTTCTCGGCGGCGGCTTGTACATGCTGATCCGGGGCCGATCCAACGCGGCCGCCCTGGTGCCGCTCGGGGCGGTCGCGATGCTGATCGCGGCCATCGTCTTGGTCTTCGGTCCGTGGTGGTTCCGGCTCACCCGCGACCTCGTCTCGGAGCGCCAGGCCAGGGTGAGGGCGGAGGTGCGGGCCGACATGGCCGCCCGGGTCCACGACTCGGTGTTGCAGACCCTGGCGCTCATCCAGCGCTCGTCGGCAGATCCGGACCGGGTGGTCCAGTTGGCCCGGACCCAGGAGCGCGACCTGCGTTCGTGGTTGTTCGGGGGGCGCCAACCCGGCACCACAGATGCCGACGACGAGATGACGCTTGCGGTCGCGGTCGAGGAGCTGGCCCGAGAGGTGGAGGAGGCCCACGGAGTGCCCATCGACGTGGTCGCAGTCGGGGACTGCCGGCTCGACGACGAGCTGCGGGCGATGCTGGCCGCCGGGCGCGAGGCCACGGTCAATTCAGCCAAGTGGTCGGGTGCGCCCGCCGTGTCGTTGTTCACCGAGGTCGGCCGCAAGAAGGTTTCGATGTTCGTGCGTGACCGCGGATCGGGGTTCGATCCCGATACGGTGCCCGACGACCGTCAAGGGATCGCAACGTCGATCCGGGGCCGGATGGACCGGGTCGGCGGCAAGGTCACGATCCGCTCGACTCTCGGTGAGGGCAGCGAGATCGAGCTCTCGGTTCCCCGACAGAAGGGGAGGCCGTGACCGATCCGGTGCCGAGCGTGTTCCTGGTCGACGACCACGACCTCTTCCGGGCGGGCGTCCGCAGCGAGCTCGGTGCCGCCGTCGACGTGGTGGGAGAGGCCGATGAGGTTCGTGCGGCCATCGAGATGATCGGTGAGCGCTTGCCCGATGTAGTCCTGGTGGACGTCCACATGCCCGACGGGGGTGGGCAGGCGGTCATCGAGTCGGTGAGGCGGCACCACCCCGAGGTCCTGTTCCTCGCCCTCTCGGTCTCGGACGCCCCCGAGGACGTGATCGCCGTGATCCGGGCGGGCGCCCGCGGGTACGTGACCAAGACCATCTCGGGTCCGGACCTGATCGAGGCCGTCCTGCGGGTCGCCGCGGGCGACGCCGTGTTCTCGCCCCGTCTGGCCGGCTTCGTCCTGGACGCGTTCGCGAACGAGCTTCCCGACGGCACCCGAGCGTCGGCCGATCCCGAGCTCGATCAGTTGTCCCCACGCGAGCAGGAGGCGCTGCGCCTCATCGCCCGGGGATACACCTACAAGGAGACCGCACGCGAGTTGTCTATCTCCACCAAGACGGTCGAGAGCCACGTCTCGTCTGTGCTTCGCAAGCTTCAGCTGTCCACCCGCCACCAGCTGGCCCGGTGGGCGACCGAGCGCCGGCTGATCTGAAGGTCACCGAACCTCGAGCCGAGGGCCCGATCGCCGTGCACCTCGGTGATCGGTCGCCTCCGAGCCCCAGGGGCCCCTGGAGCGTCCCCGGCGATGCCGCAAGAGCCGCCGCTGTCCACCCGCCGATCCGCATCGTTCGGATTGTGCTTCCCCAATTCGGGTCGCGGGTATCGGGCCCGTCCGAGTCGATGCCCATGTCGCTTGGATCCGGGCGTCGGCTTTGCCGCCGCCGCAATGGGAGCTGTCCCGAACCTGGGGTTACCCCTGCGCTCGCTCGCTCGGGTGCGGCGTCGTGATCAGGATTGGTCCAAAGCTGCCCGATGCTCCGAGCTCGTGGGGTCGGTGCCACCGATAGTGCATCGGGAGGAACCGTCCCGCGAGGAGACCACATGCGAGCGCGACCAGGTGCTCTAATCCGTCGACCCCCGGCGTGACGAGCGCAGCGATCAAGAGTCCGACGCAGAGCAGGGAGGCGCAGCGGCGCATGCCGAGGACAAGGAGCAGATAGGCCCCGACGGCCGTTGCGGCCGCCGAGGGGCCGGTGTCCAGCACGTGAGCCAGCTCGGGCGAGAGGCCGAGCAGTCCTCCGTGGACGAAGTCGATCATCACGCGGGCGGTCAGCGTTGCGGCGACGTGACCGAAGGTCGCGACCGCAATCGTCAACCATCGGCCGAGCACCAGCTCACTGAGCCCGATGACGACGACGAGTTGCAACGCTGCGCCCCACACCGGCAGGTAGGGGGTCGGAAGAAAGAGCGACATCGGCAGGCGCCAGAGCTCGGTTGTCAATGGGAGCGACGCGAAGACGGCACCCAGGTGCCAAAGGGTCCGCCCGATGATGGGATTCGGCAAGAGCAGGTAGACGGCGACCGAGGTCGCTCCCAGCGCGACCCCCAGCCAGGGTCGCCTCCCGCGCTCCAGGCTGCTTCGGGCGAGGACGGCCAGTCGGCGGAGCTCGATGAAACGTCGCGACCCGTCGGCGCGTCGACCATCCGGATCGGCGCCATGGAGCGTGGGCACGCCAGCGGGGGAGGCTTCTCGATGCAACGTCACCGAATTCTTCCCCTTCCGCTGGTCGGGCGCAGGGATTGGTAGTGGGTCACCTTGATGGTCACAACCGCCATCCGGGCCCTATCCAACACCAACCTCGATCCCTCGGTAGGGGGGCGTGAAACTGCTCTCCAGAGCTTCCGACGTAGGCCTCAATGTACGCGGAGGGTTGAAAATGACCCACTACCCATGGATGCACCCTCTCTCGTGCCAGCGCTTCCCCGGCCGAGAGAACGGTAACCCCCGGGCCAGGTGCCGGCCAAGCGGTAACGCGAAGAGGGAGCGACCGAGGTCGCTCCCTTCATTCGCTACCCGAGGTGGGAAAGGGGGGATCCTCCCCGGGTCGATCTGGCCGGCTCGGTCTAGCCTAGTGACGAACCTATCGGGATCATGTTGCGGGTCGTTGTCGGAACCCCGACTCTTTGTTTGCGTGATTGAGACGCTTATGGGCAATCCCGGTGCGCCGTCGCAACAATCCCTTCGATCTCCCTCACAGCTCCACACCGGGACCCGCCGGCCACCCTTGAACCGATGAGAGCCGGGCCACTCCACGGGCTCGGGGCAGTGCATCGGCCGGCCTGAGCCCTCCCCGGCGTAGACGAACCGCCAGCACCGGCCGGGCTCGGAGAACACAGCGACGGTGTAGTGGTCCACCCGGGGAACTTACCGCCGCCTCCCGCTGAGCCCGAAGGCTCGGACGCTACCGAGAGCCTGGTTTACTGCGGGGTGAAGAAAGTCGAACACGCTGCTTCATGGTTGATATCCACGTCGACCTGCACCGTGTAGCCGATGGTCGGACTACCCATATCGAAGGTGATCGACGCTAAGCCACCGCCGTTCGTCGTTCCAGAATCAGTCGTCGTTGTGGTCCAGTAGTGCGTAGTGATCGTCACTGGAGCATCGGGCACGGTCGACGATACGTTCACAGTCTCGTCACCGCTGTCGCCCGGGGTGGGATTCGATATCGAGGAAGTGCAGTAATGACCAACGGGCGCTGTGGTCGTTGTCGGTGGAAGGGTCGTCGTGGTCGGAGAAGCTGTCGTGGGCGGGCTGGTGGCGTGCGTCCTCGCGGTTGATCGCGGTGCCGTGGTAGTTGGTGTCGGCTTACTTGTTGATGTGATGGCCACCGAGGTGGTCGAGGTGGAGGCAGACGCGTGTGCTGCCGACCGGATGGACGTGGTTGTCGAGTGTGCCGCCACCGGCGTCTTGTGCCCTGACCCACCGGCTACAACCGCGGCGATGATGACGACCAATACGGCCGGGGTGCCGATAAAGACGACCCACCCACGGGTGGTCACTCTGGTCCGAGAACGTTGCCCTGGCATCGGACAGCGACGCTATCCGCGACGTCGGTTTCCTACCGCCGCCCGTCTTCTCCGCGACCCAAACCCATTGGTCAAACGTCTCACCGGAAGGCGTCGGCCCGATCGGTGCCGTTTGTCATAGCCGGGGTCCAGACGGGCTTCGCCGCATTCTCCGTCTAGGAGGCGCGCCGACTCGTATCGACGTGGTCGATCGCCGCGTTGCCCTCTGCCGCTTCGAGGGTCATTGGCATGCTTCAGGGCTACCGAGCCGGCCTTGTGTTCTATCGATGGCCCACCCGCTCGGCCTCCTCGACGCCTCTCGAGGTGGCCCTCGCACGACCAGACCCGGATCTGCTTCCCGCCGACAAGCCGGTGATTGNNCCTGAGCCCTCCCCGTCGTGAACCATCCGCCAGCACCGGCCAGGCTCGGAGAACACGGCGTCGGCCTAGTGCTCGAACGGGTCAGACGTTCTGTTCCACCGGGCGAACTCGGTCCCAGCCCCAGGTCGGGCAGTGAGAGCACACCGGCAGGCCCAAAAACCCGTCGTATCCGATGGGTAGGTCTTGCAGCAGATATTCCCAGCCGCACGACCGACAGGTCCACAGCTGGGGCATCAGCTCTCCTTCGCGGAGAATCCCCACCCTGCGACCGATTTCTTCGAACGCAACCCGTGTCTCGTCGTCCGACTCCCCGTAGAGCGCATAGTGGATGATGAATCCGAAATCGGTCACGCCTTCCAACGGTACCGCTGGGGCCTTGACGCTGCTCCGCCACTGAGGCCGAAGGCCCGCAGGATGCCCCCGAGCCCGCTGTTCGTCTTGCGGTAGGCGGCACGGGCGCGCGTAGCGCTCGCCGAGGGACGTGGGCGCTCTTCCCCTGCTCGATCACGTCCAGCGCCTCGGCAAGGTCAGTGCGACGAGCGCTCGTCCCGTCGCTATGGGTGCGCAGTGATGGCGTTACCGTCGGGCGAGAGCACGTACCACAGCCCGCCCAGATTGTTGATGCCCTGGCCGGTGGCCTGGCCCGGCTCACTGTCGCCGACCCAGAGGTACAGGGGCCACCGGTTGTACATGACCTGTGTCGTTCCGTCGGTCCGACGCGTGGTCCGGAGAAGGGACGCCTTGACACCTCGACCGGCGACTGGCCTGGTTATTCCAGCGGGAAGGCGGAGGGGAGGCCAGCCCTCGGCGCAGAGCTTGTAACAGGTGGACCGGCCCGATCGCTTGTCGGGGACGAACAGATACAGGGTCATCCCTTGCCCGTCGACCAGAACCGGTCCGAGCCCTTTCACCCTCCCGGTCCGGACCTCGTAGAACGGTGGCGTGCTCTGCACGCTGGCGGCCAAGGTTCTAAGGGTCCGCGGGGTGCTGGACGTAGATGGCGGAGTGGCCCTGCTGTGCGAGGCGCTCGCGCCCGACCATGGCCCGCACGCCACAATGAGCAGCGGCACGGTGAGAGCGACGGCCCGCCACCCGAACTTCGCCAATGCGCACCCCTGTTTGTTCTGAAGCTGGCTTGTGCCCAGCCGTTTACGGGTCGTGATCACAATAAGTCGTTTGCTTCCGGGTCAGATTGTGTCGGAGGGGACTTGAACACCGACAGCTGCACTGTCGAACGCCCCGGTTGTGCGTGACGGTTGGTCCTGGTGTGACGGTGAGCCGGCCTGTAGGCGGGGTTCTGTGCATCCCTTGCGGGAGCGGTGGCCATCCATCTAAGCGGCCTACCTGGGGACTGCTCCTCTCGGAGCGGACGGGCCGCCCATGTCCCACGCTTGGCCTTGCTCCGGGTGGGGTTTGCCGAGCCGACCGGGTCGCCCCGGCCGCTGGTGCGCTCTTGCCGCACCGTTTCACCCTTGCCTGTGCGGGCGAACCCGTCATCGGCGGTCTGTTTTCTGTGGCACTTTCCTGCGGGTCACCCCGACTGGCTGTTAGCCAGCACCCTGCCCTGCGGAGCCCCGACCTTCCTCGACCCGGTCCCGCAAGCGGTCCGGACCGCGGCCACCCGGCCGGCTCACCGTCACCACCAGTGTGGCAGGCCGGACGACGGTGCTCGTGCGGCGATCCCATATGCTCGGCGCCCGTGACCGATCCCGAGTCAGAGACGTTTGCCGACGCGCTCTCGACAGGGGAGTTCGTCGTGACAGCGGAGCTCGGGCCACCGACCAATCCCGATCCCGAACCGGTGCGACGGACGGCCCGCGCGTTCGTGGGCTGGGTGCATGCGGCGAACGTCACCGACAACCAGGCCGCCACAGTGAAGCTGTCACCGCTGGCGTGCGCCGTTTGGATGATGGAGGAGGGCCTCGCTCCGATCCTCCAGCTGACGACGCGTGACCGTAACGTCATGGCGTTGCAGTCGGACCTGTTGGGTGCCTGGGCGCTCGGGGTTCGCAGCGTCATGGCGCTGTCGGGTGACCCGTTGAAGGTCGGGCCGTATGAAGGCAAGACCAAGGCGGTGTCCGACTTCGACTCGGTCGGGCTGATCAGGCTGGTCGCGGCGATGAACGCCGGCCATCTGGCGGCGGGAGAAGAGCTCTCGAGTCCCACCGGCTTCTGCATCGTGAGCGCCGCCAACCCTCTGGTCGATTCCATCGAGAAGCTCGAGCAGAAGCTCGACGCCGGGGTGCGGTGCTTCCAGACCAACATCGTCTACGACGTCGGCCGGTTCGCCGAGTGGTTCGAACCCGTCGTGGCGGCCGGGATCCCGGAACGGGCGCCGTTTCTCGTCGGGGTCACCCCCCCGCGCAGCACGCGCATGCTCGAGCACATGCACAAGAACATCCCCGGCATCGAAGTCGACCCGGCGACGTTCGAGGCGATGGAGGGGCTCGCAGGGGACGAGGCGAAGAGCACCGGTGTCGATATCGCCGTATCGGTGATCGGGCAGCTCCGCTCCCTGGCCGAGGTGCGCGGGTGTCATCTGATGGCACCCGGATGGGAGGCCGAAGCGGTCCCCCGGGTGCTCGAGTCTGCGGGGCTGGTTCGCCGTTAGCCGGTGACCGCTCGGCGCCGACCGGTGCCGAGCTTGAGATGTCGGGTCCGGGAGGCGATCATCGGCCCCACCGTCACCCGGGGTCGAGGTGTGTCCTCAGGTGCGGAGATGTCAGGACATCCGGGTTCACCACGGTTCGGGGAAGGCGTCCACCCAACACTGCCGCGACGTTGTCCGCGGCGGTCTCTTGCAGCTCCCGCACCGATTCGACCGAGTAGAAGCTCGCATGCGGAGTCATCACGACGCCCGGAGTGCTCCGGAGGGGGTGGTCGGGTGGCGGCGGCTCCTCGTCCATGACGTCGAGACCGGCCCCACCGAGCCGCCCCTCCATCAGGGCACGGCGAAGGGCGTCCTCGTCGACCAAGGCGCCACGGGCGGTGTTCACGAGCAGCGAACCCGGACGCATCATGGCCAACTCCGATTCCCCGATCATGTTCCGCGTGGAAGGGGTGGCGGGGGCGTGCAGAGAGACGACATCCGAAGACCTGAGTACCTTTTCGAAGGTGGCCGCGGTGACACCATCGTGGTTGCCCGGTGTGAGGCTCGGGGAGTAGGCGAGCACGCGGTACCCGAACGGTCGCGCCTTGCCGGCGACCCGTCGGGCGATCCGGCCGAATCCGATCAAACCAAGCGTCTGACCGCGCAGGCGGTGCATGTTGCCGAATCCCTTGTTGTCCCAGCCACCCGAGCGAGTCTGGCCGGCGAAGTCGACGATGCGGCGGCTGAGTGCGAGCACGAGCGCGAGCGTATGGTCCGATACCTCGTCGACACAGAAGTCGGGCACGTTGGTCACGACGATCCCGAGCTCGGTGGCCGCTGCGACATCGATGTTGTCCAGGCCGACCCCATAGCGGGCGACGGTCATGCACTGGGTTGCGTTGGCCAGCAACCGGGCGGTCACCGGCTTCCAGTTGGTGAGGATGGCGTCGGCACCTGACGACAGCTCCACGAGCTCGTCTTCGTCCCCGCTGTCGGCAACGACGATCTCCGCGCCCGCTGCGGCGAGGATCACGCGTTCGGGGTCGAGGCTCGGCCACGCGTAGTCGGTGACGAGCACGGACTTCGACATCGCCGCACCTCCGGGTTTGGGCGCGTCTCTGTGGGTCTGCGCACCGGTTCGCCGGACTGTATACGGACCGTCGTCCCCGGTAGTGGCCCGACCCATTTCTCGGGTTCGGTGGACAAATCCCTTACCGACTGGGCGTTCCCCGTCTACGGCGCGCTGAGGTGGGCGCTGGCCCCGGTACTCTCAGATGGGACCCCGATGAAGGGCCGATTGTGGTGCGATTGGAGACTTTCTGAGCCATGGGACGACGACGCGTGTCCAACCAACCGATCCGAATCAGCGCTGGCGCGTTCATCCTGAATGCCGGGGTCGGCAAGCTGAGCGCCGAAGAGGAGACGGCAAAGAGGCTGCACGGGATGGCCAAGACTTCCTTCCCGTTCTTCGAGAACGTGCCGCCGGAGCAGTTCGCGAAGGGCCTGGCCATCGCTGAATGCGCGCTCGGCGCCGCCCTCTTGGTCCCGATTGTCCCTGACCGGCTGGCCGGGCTCGCCCTCACGCCGTTCGCAGGCGGGCTCTTGTGGATGTATTGGAAGACCGACGCGATGCACCAGCCGAACAGCCTCCGGCCGACCCAGATGGGCACCGCGCTGGCCAAGGACGTGTGGCTGCTCGGGATTGGCCTGACCCTGCTCGCAACCGGCCGGCGGCGGGGGAGCTCCAGCCGGGCATAGCGGCGCGTCAACCCGATATATCAAGATCGCGCTGTTGCTGACTACCGCTCACGTCTGATCCCGCGATCGTTCGACGCATTGGCGGGCCACTGTGTGGAGGAGGATCGGCAGGTGCATGACGTCCTTCGTCCATCCAGCAGCTTCTTTGGATCTGATCACGTCCTCGGGATCGCCACCAGTTCGCCGTGCGATCGACGACGTGTGCATGTCGCACGAGATCTTCGTACTCACGGACAGGGTGCGGTCACCTCGGTCGATGCTCCTCGCCGCCCTCGAGGCTTCTTTGGTGGCGGTAGAGAGTGGGAAGAACTTGAAGGTCCTTTGGCCGCCCGGCGGCTTCTTTGGAGCGGATCACATCTTTGAGGTCGGCGATCATGACCTGTACGCCGCCAACGCTGACCTTATGAGCTCGCAACGCGAGTTGGCTGAATCCTTCCTCGAAGCCACTTGGACGAAACGAAATGTCGAACTCACCATGCGGACAGATCAGGTTCGAGACGGTCTCTCCTCCGAGAGACCTGCCGTCGTGATCGAAGGGCAGACCCCCGTCGACGGCCGTGGTACGTATACGGGCACCCAACTCCTTGAGCGCCGCCGACAAGCGATTGAGATTCTCGACGGTAGTGTCGGGAGTCAGGTCAATGTCCCGGCTGGCCGGAATCGGGGCTCGTTGGGCAATTGCCGCAAACGCTCCGATGACGATGTAGTCGACGCAGTGACGGTTCAACACTTCGACGATGGCAGCCGCGTCGAGAGCGGTCTCGCGGTGAGGACTCATGGGTCCGTGACGCGTTCGGCCTGCCGCCAAGCGGCGATCTGGCGGTTTCGTCGATTGCGGTCTCTTTGACCGCGCCGAGTCTCGAGCTCGGCCAGCACCTCGTCGTGGGGATCATGGGGGGCAAGCTGCATTCGGAGCTCAAACCCGGCAGCGTCGAGCAAACGCAAGAGGGTCGCCAAGGTTGGCTGTCGCTTGTCTCGCTCATAGGCGGAGATCATCGTGGCCGGTACTCCGGCCCGTTCTGCCAGTTGGCCCTGGCTCAGCCCGCCCTTTAGGCGGGCCAGCTGTAGCAGCCCCGCGGCGGGGGAGATCGGTACATACGATTGCATCATGACACGATTGTATCGTGACTGGGGAGGCGCCCATACGCTGACCAACCAACCCAAATGCTCCCACCAGTCAGGGTGAGGCAGTCATCCAGACCCAGGGCGCAGTCCAGAGGGTACGGAGGGTGTAACTGGGTATCGTCGAAGCTGTCAGGGTGAGGTAGTCGTGCGAAGGGACCTTCGGGTCCCTTCTGCGCGTGACGGCAGCGCTCTTCGTGAACGAGGAATTGTGGCGATCGGCTACGCGGCATTTGCCCTCGTGCTCGGGGTCACTGCCGGTCTACTGAAACGACGGACGCTCCTCGCGTTGACCGCCGCCCGGTGGAGCGTTCGCAGGAAGTCCGTTTGGAAACGGGAGATCGGCCGCAATGGCCGCAGCTTCTTCAAGAAGCACCCTCTTCAGGTGATTCTTCGCTCCTTGCACGAACTCTGGAATGGCGAGTTGGCTGATCGCGGCCGTGACTCTCATCCTCGGAATTCGAATAGCGCCCGGTTGGGACTGCCCTACATTGCTGTCTGTGGGTCTCAGGCAAGGGCGGCCATCGACGCCGAACAACGGGCCGTGAGCGGACCCGCGCGTCGTGGCGCCCGCGGGTTCCTCGCACCCGAGTCAGACGACGATGTCCTGTCGATCGCCCAGCTCTACGGCCGGGTCGACGAAGCCCTCGCCACCGCCTTCCCGCCCCGCCAGCCGCTGTGGGTCCGCGGCGAGGTGCAGACGCTGTCGGACCGGACCGGGCACTGCTACATCGACCTGATCGACCCGGACTCCGCCGGCGACCGCCAGGCCCCGGTCCTCAAGGTCCGTTGTTGGCGCCAGACCTGGGGGCCGCTGCGGGCGTCGCTCGCCCGATCTGGGATCGAGCTCGCACCCGGCACCGTCGTCAACCTCGTCGGCCGCCTCGACTTCTATCGGGCCCGGGCCGAAGTGAGCTTCGTCATGGCCGGCCTCGACGTCACCGCGTTGCTCGGCAAGATGGCCGCCGAGCGCGCCGCCCTGGTGGCTGCCCTGCGCGAGGAGGGCCTGCTCGAGCGCAACCGGGCGCTCCCGCTCCCCGACGTCGCCCTTTCGATCGCGCTCGTAGCCAGCCCCGATACCGAGGGCTATCGGGACTTCCTCGGTCAACTCACCGCCTCGGGCTACGGGTTCGACGTGGCCGTGTCTCGCGCGTCGGTGCAGGGTACGGGCGCACCGCGGGCGATCGCGCGGGCCATCACCCGCTGCGGGGCGTCGGGCCGCGACCTCGTCGTGATCGTGCGCGGCGGCGGGTCCAAGGCCGACATGGTCGCCTTCGACTCCGCACCGGTGGCCCGGGCCATTGCCACCTGCCCGGTGCCGGTGTGGACGGGGATCGGGCACACCGGGGACGAGTCGGTGGCCGACATCGTGGCCCACCGGTCCTTCGTCACACCGACCGAGTGCGGCCACGAGCTGGTCACCCGCCTGGACGCGTGGTGGCATCGGTCGGTGGTCGATCCGGCCGCCTCGGTGGCCCGCCATGCGTTGCGCTCGTTCGAGTTCGCCGACCGGCACCTCGGGGCATGCCAGGGCCGGCTGTCCGGTTCGGCGCGCCAGCAGCTGCGCTGGCACCGCGAACGGCTCGAGCACCGGGTCACCGCGCTCACCCGGGTCGCGCCGCAGTCGGTCCGGACCGAGGCCAGCTCGGTGACCGCCCGCTCGGCCAGGATGGGTCCGGCGGCGCTGCGCCAACTGGCCGATGCCGAGGGACGGGTGGCCGGGTGGCGGCGCCTCCTCGGGGCCTTCGATATCGAACGCCAGCTGGAGAGGGGCTACACCTTGACTATGGACACCGACGGACGGGTGCTGCGATCGGGCGCCGCCCTGACTGCGGGCGACGTGCTGCTCACACGGTTCGCCGACGCCACCGCGCGCTCGGTGGTGGCGGAGCATTCGGGGGACTCGTGACCGCAGCCAAGAACGACGGGGCCGCCGAGACGCCGGTCGCCGAGTTGAGCTACACCGCCGCGAGCCGGGAGTTGGACGAGATCGTGGCCTTCTTCGAGCAGGGGGACCTCGACATCGACCAGCTGGTCGGGCGGCTCGAGCGGGCGACGGCCATCGTCGACGAGCTCGACCGCAGGCTGCGGCGCACCCGGGCCCAGGTCGAGGACCTGGTCCCACGGCTGGAGTCGGCCATAGCCTCGACCGACCGCGACGGCGCCCCCCAGCCCGATGAGCAGCCCGACGACGACGCACCGGGCCTGTTCTGATGAGCGCCACCGCCCCGGCCGACCGCCTCTACTTCCGCCAGCTGCTCTCCGGACGCGACTTCGCGGCCGACGACCGGATGGCCCGCCAGATGGTCAACTTCGCCTACGTGATCGGCGATCGGGAGACCGGCGAGGCGCTGATCGTCGACGCCGCGTATTCGGTGGCCGACCTGCTCGGCGTGCTCGAGGCCGACGGGATGCGCTGCACCGGCGTCCTCGTCACCCACTACCACGCCGACCACATAGGCGGGAGTCTGGGCGGCTGGCCGATCGAGGGGGCCGGCGCGCTGCTCGAGCGGGTCGACGTGCCCATCCACGTCCAGCGCGACGAGGTCCCGTGGGTGAAGCGGGCCGCCGGGCTGCAAGACGCCAACCTCGTGGCCCACGAGAGCGGTGATGTGGTGCACGTCGGCCAGATCGGCGTCACGCTTGTGCACACCCCCGGGCACACGCCGGGCAGCCAGTGCTTCTTGGTCGAGGGCCGCCTGGTGTCGGGGGACACTCTCTTCCTCGACGGCTGCGGGCGAACCGACCTGCCGGGCAGCGACCCGGCCGAGATGTACGAGTCGCTGACCACCCGGCTGGCCGCGGTCCCCGACTCGACGGTGCTCTTCCCGGGCCACCAGTACTCGCCCGAGCCCTCGGCGCCGATGGGAGAGGTGCGCCGCGAGAACTTCGTCCTCGCCCCCCGGTCGGCCGAGCAGTGGCTGGCCATGTTCGGGAGGTGAGCGGCACCGCGAGCGATCCGGGCGGGCCCCTCGACGCAGGTGGCGCCGTCGTCGTGGTCGGTGGTTCGCTCGCCGGCCTCCGGGCTGTCCAGGGCCTGCGCCGTGGTGGCTTCACCGGCCCACTCGTCCTGGTCGGTGCGGAGGCCCACCTCCCCTATGACCGCCCGCCGCTGTCGAAGCAGGTGCTCTCGGGCAAGTGGGAGCCCGAACGCACCTCGCTGGCCGGTCGCGAGGCGCTCGACGAGCTCGGTGTCGACGCCCGCCTCGGCCACCGGGCGATCTCCCTCGATGTCGGGGCGCGCCGGGTCGAGCTCGACGACGGCTCGTCGCTGGTAGGCGACGGGGTGGTCGTCGCCACGGGGGCCACACCGAGGCACCTCTTCGCCGACGAAGGAGTGGTGGTCCTCCGGACGATCGACGACAGCCTGGCGCTGCGCGACCGGGTGGCTGCCGTCGGTGCGGGATGTCGGCTGGTCGTGATCGGGGCCGGCTTCATCGGGTCCGAGGTCGCTTCCACGTGCTCGGCGCTCGGGTGCGTCGTGACCGTGGTCGAGATGCTGCCGGTCCCGCTCGTGCCCGCGCTCGGCGAGACCATCGGGGGCGCGCTCGGCGCGCTGCACGGCCGCAACGGCGTCGACCTGCGCACCTCGACCTCGGTCGAATCGGTGACGGCCTCCTCGAGCGTGGCAACGGTCGAGCTGGGCGACGGGACCTCGCTCGAGGCCGACGTGGTCGTGGCCGGGATCGGGGTCGTGCCCGAGGTGTCGTGGCTATTCGGATCGGAGCTGACCATCGAGAACGGCGTGGTATGCGACCCGTCGCTCTTCGCCGCCGATGGGATCGTGGCGGCCGGTGACCTGGCCCGGTGGCCCTTCCACGGCGAGTTGGTCCGGGTCGAGCACTGGCAGATGGCCGCCGACATGGGCGACGCCGCGGCCACCGGGCTCCTGGCCGGTCGCGCCGCCGCCCCGGCCTTCGAGCCGGTGCCCTACTTCTGGTCCGACCAGTACGGGGAGAAGATCCAGGTCATCGGGCACCCGTCGCCGGCCGACGAGGTGGTGGTGGTCGACGGGAGCCTGGACGAGCGCTTCATCGCCCTGTATCGACACGGCGATGCCCTGAGCGCGGTGGCCGCGCTGACCAAGCCCCGACAGCTGATGGGCTACCGGCCCCTGCTGGCCGCGGGGGCCTCGTTCGACGAGGCGCTGGCGGCCTCCGAACCTCGCTGACCCGGGCGCCGGCCCGGTGAGCGCCGCGACATGCGTCGCGCCAGCGCGCGGGCATCGCTGACCAGCCGGTCGGCCACCGCGCCCGCGAGCGCCCGGCCCCCGAACGCCGACTCCTCGGCCACCGCTGCGATCGCGCGCGCGTCGGGCCGTCCGGCGGGTGGTGGCGCGTGCGCGTCGATGCGCGCGGCCAGCCCCGACAGCGACTCGCTCGGCGCCGGGTCGAGGCCAGCCCGCCGGGCCGCCCGCTCGAGCGCCGCCGAGACCGCCGCCTGGGGAGTCGCCGGCGCCTGTGAGCGCCGGCGCGCCACGAAGAAGGCCAGCGCCAGCGCCGCCGCCACCAGCACGGTCGGGACGAGGGGCACCCGGTGCAGCGCGCGGATCGCGTCGTGGCCGAGCGTGGCCGCGGGAGAGGGGTTGACGGTGGCGACCAGGGCGGTCGGGTCGAAGCTCTGCCACCCGAAACCGGGGAACCACACCTGCACCCACGCGTGGGCGTCCTTCGCCTGGACGCTGTAGAGGTCGGTGATCGGGTTGTAGGAGCCGGGCACGTACCCGGTCGCCTCCCGGGTCGGGATGCCGAGCGTGCGTAGCATCACCGCGAGCGACGTCGAGATCTGCTCGCAGAAGCCGCGCCGGTCGCCGAAGAGGAACTCGTCGACGGTGTCGGCGCCCTTGGGCAGCGGCGGGATGTCGGTGGTGTACCGGGTGTGGATCGACATCCAGTGCTCGAGGGCGAGCACCTTGGCCTCGGTGTTGGTCGCGTGGGCGGTGATCTTGGCGGCCAGCGCCGCCACCCTCGGATACGGGTGGGGGAGCTCGGTGAGCCGGGCCTGGTCGATCGGGCTCAGCTTCGGGGCCGGCGCCTCCGCGAGCTCGGCCGTGGTCGCGTTGTCGACCGAGGACACGACGGTGTAGATCGAGCCCGAGCCCATGGAGGTGCCCGAGCGGATGTTGCCGTCGGCGTCGACGAAGAGCCGCTGGGCCGGGAACCAGACCGAGCTCGCGACCTCGGCGTGGAAGACCAGGTTCGGGCCCGGCTGGACCAGGTAGAAGGTCTGGATGTCCTGGGCGCCGCCCGCCGAGCTGAGGGCGAACGGCGGCCCGCCGCCGATCTCGCGCCAGCCGGGATGGTTCTTCGCGGCCACCTCGGTCCAGCTCTGGCCGTCCCAGTTGTCGAAGGTCTCGGCGACCCAGAAGCTCGGCTGGGTCGCCCGGACCCGGAACACGAGCTCCCTGCCGAGCGCACCGCGCACGGCAGTGTCGAGCGGCCCGGCGAAGCCGAGGAACCCGCCGACCGCGACCCGTCCCGAGCCGGCATGGACCGGGAAGGTGGCCCCGCTGGCCGTGCCCTCGAGCCCGGCCGGCGAGGCGATCGAGACGTCGCCGCCGATGGCCGAGGGGAACACCAGGCGGCTCGACACCGACGGGGCCGGCAGGGCGATGATGCATGCGAGCGCGACCACCACCAACGTGAGGGCGCCGACGACCAGGGTCCGCAGGCGCGGCCGGCCGACGCCGCTGATCGACCCCCACATCGCGGTCATGCCCACGAGCGCGCACACCGCCCATGCGATGACGTAGAGGGCGAAGGTCATGTCGAGGGCCTGGGCCGCCGCGACCGCCATCAGGGTGACCGACCCGGCCAGCGAGAACGCGAGGTCGCGCCGGCTCGGCACGTCGAAGGAGTGGGTCACCTGGATCCAGGTGAACAGGACGGCCAGCGGGCCCTCGACCGCCGCGAGGTTGGTGACGCCGTGGGCGGCCGAGATGGCGAGGTAGAAGCGCCAGAACGCCACCACGGCCACCACCGCCAGGACGACCTTCAGCCCCGGCAACGGGCGGGCCCGGCGGCGGTAGGAGAAGAGGTTGCCGAGGACGACCGCGACGATCGAGCCCCCCGCGACCACCACCGAGAGCTCGCCCTCGGCGGCGCACGCGGCGATCCCGACGGCGAGGGCGCCCGTCGCCGCCACCCGCAGCAGCACCGAGTGCTCGGGTGGGCCCGGCTTGTTGGCCGCCTTGATGCGTCCGGCGAGGCTCACCCGGTGCTCCCGCGGTTGGCCACGGCCCTGGCCAGCCGCCGGCCGGCGTCGGTCGGGCTGTAGACGGGCTCGACGCACGACCCGCCTCGTTCGATCGTCGCGAGCATCACCGGCGCGGAGCGGGCCAGCAGCGCCAGCAGGGTCCCGAGGGCGCGTTCGGCCACCAAATCACCGGCCGGGCCGTCGTCGGGCAACAGCACCCACACCTCGGGGACGGCGGCCTCCGGTCGCTCGGCCTCCCGCACCATGAGCTCGCCGCGGTGCGCGGTGGCGGGCCAGTGCACGAGCCGGCGCGGGTCGCCGGCCTCATAGGGCCTGACCCCGCGGGGCTCGCCGAACCGGGCGTCCCTCGGCACCTGGCGGTCGAGGATCGCCCCGAGCGTCGAGCCCGCCAGCAGCCCGGGATCGGGTGGCCCCGCCACCGGGGCGACCCAGAGCGGCCGGACCAGCGGGACCACGACCCGCTTGCGCCACCACAGAATGCCGAACGGGGCCGCCGAGGCCACGACGATCGTGAGCTCGCCGAGCGGGCCCCGGCGCGTCGGCACCACCGCGAACCGGCCGACCCCCGGCCCGAGCACCTCGGCCGGTCCCGGCGGCACGACCGGTTCGATCCGGAGCGGCCCGTTGGCCCGGACCCCGATCGCGACCCGACGACCGACGGTGCCGTCGCCGGGGTTCGACTCGACGCTCACGCGGAGCCGGGCGCATGCGATCGACGGCCCGACCAGGCCAGCCACGACGAACCCGGCGAGCAGGCCACCCAGGGCCTGGACCCAGCCGGACCCGCTGTTGTGGGCGACCGCGGTCCATCCGAGCAGCACGACGATGCTGCCCGCGATCGGGCCGAACGCCTTGGTCGGGCGGGGCCAGCCGCCCCGCGGCCTCACGGCCGGGGGGCGGGGAGTGCCGACAGGACGCCCGAGACGACGCTGGCCGCGAAGCGGGCGTCGCCGTCGACGACCAGGCGGTGGGCGAGGCTCGGCACCGCCATGGCCGTGACGTCGTCGGGCGAGACATACCCGCGTCCCGAGATGAGCGCGTGGGCCTGGGCCGAGCGCACCAGCGCGATCGACGCGCGGGGGCTGGCACCGAGGCGGACCCCGGCGGCCTCGCGGGTGGCGCGCGCGATCGCGACGGCGTAGCCGGCGATCGGCGGGGCGACGGCGATCTCTGCGGTCGCGGCGATGGAGGCGGCCCACTCGGCCACCGAGCACACGGGACGCAACTGGGCCACCGCGCCGCGGCCACCGTCGTGCATCGCGAGGCGCGCCTCGGTCGCCGCGTCCGGATACCCGATCGTCGCGCAGAGCGCGAACCGGTCCAGCTGGCTCTCGACCAACGGGAAGGTGCCGAGCTGGCCGACCGGGTTCTGGGTCGCGAGCACGAGGTGGGGCTGGGGGAGCGGCCACGTCTGGCCGTCGACGGTCACCTGCTGCTCGTCCATCGACTCCAACAGGGCCGACTGGGTGCGCGGGGGGGTGCGGTTGAGCTCGTCGAGCAGCACCACGTGGGAGAACACCGGCCCCTGGCGGAACTCCCACTCGCCGGTCCGCTGGTCGTACACGGTGACGCCGGTGACGTCGCCGGGCAGCAGGTCCGGGTGGCCCTGGACCCGGGTCAGCTCGGCCCCGAGGGAGAGGGCCAGTGTTCGGGCGAGCACGGTCTTGCCCACGCCTGGCACGTCCTCGATCAGCAGGTGGCCACCCGAGAGCGCCGCGACGATGGCGACGCGCAGCGCGGCCGGCGCGCCCTTGACCACGCGCGACAGGTTGGCGTCGAGACCCTGGGCCAACGTCGCGGCGGCCCGGAGCCGTCCCGAGCGGGCCTCATCGGCGCCGGGCGCCGGTCCCGCCGGCGGGTCGGTCGTCGCACCGGTCGGGCGCGCCCATCGGGCCACCTCGGTCACGCAAGCTCCCTGATCGCTTGGACCCCTCGCGGGGTCGTCGTTCGGTGTCACCGGATCGGGCCATCGACTCGGGCCTGGTCCGGCAGCCATTCTCACCCAGCGCGGCCGCGGGATTGGTGATGGCGCCCCGCTCGCCGGGGCGATCTAGAAGGTGATGGCCGAGAGCTCGGGAATTGTCTTGAGGGCCCGGCCCCGGGCCTCCAGCCACCGGCCACGCTGCGTGGCGCGCTGGGCGTCGCCCAGCTTCGGCTCGACGGTCCGGGCCGGGTGGTAGGCGTCGGCGACCGCCTCCTCGTTCGACCACACCCCGACGGCCATGCCGGCCAGGAAGCCGGCCCCGAGCGTGGTGGCCTCGAGGGTGGCCGAGAGGTCGACCGGGCGCCCGATCGCATCGGCGAGGGCCTGGACGAAGACCGGGTTGGCCGACATGCCGCCGTCGACCCGGAGGGACTCGACGGACCGCCCGCTGTCGCCCTCGGCCGCCTCCAGGAGGTCGGCCCCCCGATGGGCGACCCCCTCGAGGACCGCCCGGACAACCTCGGCCCGCCCGGTACCCCGCGTGATCCCGAAGAGCGCCCCGCGCGCGCCGAAGTCCCATACCGGGGTGGCCATGCCGAGCAGGGCCGGCACGAACCACACGTCGCCGGTGTCCTCGCACGCCGCCGCGATCTCGGCCGAGCTCTCGGCGTCGGGGATGAGCCCCATGTCGTCGCGCAGCCACTCGATGCAGCTGCCGGCCGACAGCATCATCGCCTCGACCCCGTAGACGGTCTCGCCGCCGCGGCGCCAGGTGACGATCGGGAACGTGCCCCCAGTGCTCCGGTCGAGCGCGCCGGGCGCGGCGGTTCCCGTGACCTGGTCGAGCATGCCCCCGGTCCCAAAGGTGGCCTTGGCCAGTCCCGGCCGGGTGCAGCCCTGCCCGACCAGCGCGGCCTGCTGGTCGCCGGCCATCCCGCACAGCAGCGGGGCGCCGGGGAGGGCCCGGGCCTCCCCGATCGGGCCGGACGAGTCGACGATCGTCGGCAGCATGGACGAGGGAATCCGCAGGACCTCGAGCGCGCGCTCGTCCCAGGTGGCACCGGTCGGGTCGCTGAGCGCGGTGACGGCGGCGTTGGTGGGGTCGGTGACGTGCAGCGCGCCGTCGGACAGGACCCAGGCGCACCAGGTGTCGATCGTCCCGAAGCACAGCTCCTCGGCGGCCCGCTCGCGCTCGGGGTCGACCTCGTCCAAGATCGCGGCCAACTTGGTCGCCGACGCGTTGGGCGGGAACCGGAACCCGTCCGCCTGGAGCAGGAGGCACGTCCCGACCGTCCGGAGGTCCTGCCAGCCGAGCGCGGGGCCCACGGGCGCACCGGTCCGGCGGTCCCAGACGAGGGTGGTGGCGCGCTGGTTGGCGATCCCGACGCCGGCGACCGTCCCCACCTCGGCCAGCGCCGCGGCGGCGGTGGTGCGGACGACCTCCGCGATGCGGGCCGCGTCGACCTCGACGAGCCCGGGGGCGGGGGAGGACGGGAGCACCGCCTCGTGATGGACCCGGCCGACCGAACCGTCGGGCGAGACGATCGCGGAGCGGACCCCCGACGTGCCGACGTCGACGACGAGCAGCGAGCTCACGGCCACGGGGTCGGCCCGAAGCGCGACGCCAGCCCCAGCTTGCCCGGGTTGAGGATGCCCACCGGGTCGAGCGCGTCCTTGACCGATTGCAGCACCGAGAAGCCCGACCCGAGCGCCTCGGCCAGGAACCGGCTGCGGTTGAGGCCGATGCCGTGGTGATGGCTGATCGCAGCGCCGTGCGCGAGCACGCACGCCGTGGCGGCGTCCCAGGCCTCCCGGTAGTAGGTCTCCTGCCAGGCCAGCTGGGCCGCGTCGTCGGGCTCAGCGCCGGCCGGGCGGCGCCCGCCGAAGGTGAAGTAGAGGCAGGCGCCGTCGGGGTATGCGTGGGACTCGTGCACCGATGCGTTCAGCGTGCCCTCGATGCCCCGGAGGGTGGCGACGACCTCCGCGGCCAGCCCGGGCAGCACCGACCACCGGCCGGCGATCTCGATCGTGTCGACGACGATGTTGGCCTTCCAGAGCGGACCGAGCGCGGAGGTGTCGTTGCGCTCCTGGAGCCACCGGGTGACGAGCTCGTCGTCGAGCCGGTCCGCCCCTGCGCACTCGTGGTCGCACACCGAGAGTGTCGCATCCACCACAACCGGGTCGGCCTCGTCGTAGATCACCATGACGCAGGATTCGGTGTCGAAGTTCCGCTTCGACTCGGTCTCGTCGTAGAGGCGCAGCACCGCCGGCGTGGCCCCGCGCCGAAGGATCCGCCGGCACGCATCGAGCCCGGCCGCGAACGAACCGAAGCCGAGGGCGCGGCGGTCGTCGGCCGCCGGAGACGGCGTGATGCGCAGCCGGGCTCCGGTGACCACGCCGAGGGTGCCCTCGCTGCCGACGAAAAGCTGGGTGAGGCTCGGCCCGGTCGCGGATCGGGGCGCGGCACCGTCGGTGCGGATGACGGACCCGTCGGCCAGCACGACCTCGAGCCCCTCGACCAGGTCCTCGATCTTCCCGTAGCGGGTCGAGTACTGACCGGCGCCCCGACAGGCGATCCATCCACCCACCGTCGAGATGTCCATGGACTGGGGCCAATGGCCGAAGGTGTAGCCCGAACCCGCCGACCGCAGCGCCGCCTCGAGGTCGGGGCCGAAGGTCCCCGCACCGACGTCCGCCAGCAGCGACGCCTCGTCGAGGTCGGCGAGCCCCGACAACCCGCGAAGGTCCAGCGACACACCGCCGAAGACCGGTATCGAGCCGCCACAGACCCCGCTGCCGCCCGCGGTGGCCGTCACCGGGATCGCCGCTTCGTTGCACCGGGCGAGGACGCTCGCGACGCCCTCGACCGTGGTCGGCCTCGCGACGACGGCGGGTCGCGCCGGGACCTGGCCCCGGGCGGCCCAGCCGATCGAGAGCGGCCACCAGTCCCGCGCCGCCTCCTCGCGCGACTGCGGTTCGCTCGAGACATCGACGCCATCGGCGCGGAATCGGTCGATCAGTGCCTTTGGCACCTCGACGCGGGTGCCGCCCAACCGTTCGGTCGTCCCCCCCGGCCCGGCGTCGACGGCGCTCGGGGGGACGCGCCCCCCGCTCATCGCGCGTCGTGTCGCGACGCGCCGTGCACGGCTGCGATGCCGGCGACCTCGAGCTCGGCCGCGACATCGGTTGCGAACGCTTCCGCTTCGGCCCTGGCCCGATCCGCGTCCCATCCGAGCTCGGGCGCCATGAGGTCGGCCACGGCGCCCGCGGCCCGCACGCTCGCCCGGGCGTCTTGGATCCGGGCCCGGGTCCGGCGCGACAGGACGTCGGTCACATGCGTCGCCATCTCCTCGCGCACCGCATAGAGGACCTCGGCGCCGATGTAGGGGAGCCCGGTCGCGATCGGCTCGAGCAACTCGGGTCGACCGTCGGCCAGCGCCAGGACCCTCGGAGCGAGCGTGCCGTAGCGGTGGCGGAGGTGGGCGTGGGGCCCGGACTCGGGCGCGGCGACCTTGGCGTTCGTCTGGAGTCCCGGGGAACCCTCGAGCTGGAGCTCCTTGGTGATGCAGCGCCGTTTGGACTGCTCACCCAGGCCCTTCACCACCAGGTCGACGGTGTCCTGGGCCATCTTGCGGTAGGTGGTGAGCTTCCCGCCGGTGACCGTGACCACGCCGTCGGGGTCGGTCCACACCCGGTGTCGACGCGACAGGTCGGCCGTCCGCTTGGAGACGCGAGCTCCGGGGTTGGAGGACAACAGCGGCCGGAGCCCGGCCCACACCCCGGTGACGTCGGCACGGGTGAGCTCGGCGCTGCTGACGCCGTTGGCCGCGGCGAGCAGGTAGTCGACGTCCTCCCCGGTGCACTGGGGATTGTCGATGTCACCCTCGTAGTCGGTGTCGGTCGTCCCGAGGTAGACCAGGTCGGCCTCCGGCCACGGGACGACGAAGATCGAGCGACGGTCCTTTCGGACCGGGATGACCGCCGCGATGTCGGCCGGGAACCGCAGGGCCGGGACGGTGACGTGGACACCCTTGGCCGGTCGCAACGAGTTCGTCGGGTTGCTGACGCCGAGCGCGCGGACTCGGTCGGTCCAGACCCCGGTCGCGTTCACCACCGAGCGGGCCCGGATCTCGAAAGGAGCGGTTCCCGGGTCCTCGAGGTCGCGCACCTCCGCACCGGTGACCCCGCCGTTGTCCTCCCGGAGGAACCCGACCACCTCGGCATAGTTGGCCGCTGCGGCGCCATAGCCATCGACGGCGGTGCGCAGCAGGGAGAGCGTGAGCCGCGCGTCGTCGGCCCGGGCGTCGTAGTACAAGAACCCGGCGACCAGCCGGTCGGTGTCGAGCAGGGGGAAGTGTGCGACTGCCTCGGCCCGCGACACGCGCTTGTGTTTCTTGCCGATCCGGATCCCTCCGGTCAGGTCGTAGAGCCACAGGGCGGTCGAGTACGAGCGGGCGACGGTCTTCGCAACGACCCCGCTCTGGCCGAACAGCGGGATCAGGAAGGGGAGCGGAGATACGAGGTGCGGCGCGTTGTCGAGCAGCCGCTGGCGCTCGGCCAGGTTCTCGTAGACCAGCCGGAACTCGCGCTGTTGGAGGTAGCGGATGCCCCCGTGGATGAGCTTGGAGGACTTCGACGACGTTCCCGACGCGAAGTCGGCCTTCTCGACCAGCGCCGTCGAGAGACCGCGGCTGGCTGCGTCGAGGGCCACTCCGGCCCCGGTGATCCCGCCTCCGACGACCAGCACGTCGAAGGTGCCCGAGGACAGCCGTTCGAGGTTGGCCGATCGGGAGAATGCGGAGGGACGGGCCGGCGCGTCGCTCCGGCTGGGCGATCCGGCGACCATCGTCTCAGCCTGCCACAACGCCCGCGTGGGGCTCTCGGCCCCAACCCCGCCGATCGGCCGAGCGAAGCCGTGCTCTGGAGTCGGCCCGGATCGTGGCGTTCGGTTCGGACGACACAATGGGCCCATGGGTGATGACCCCGGACGCCACATCGACCCGTTCGCGGCGAGCAACCACCTCCCGTGGGCGGAGGCGCCCGATCCAGTCCGGCAATGGGTGGAGGACCGCACCGACTCGGCCATCGTGGGCGCGCGGGACCTCGTCGGCGGCTTCTCCCCGGGACCGTGCGCCGTGCTCAGCCTGGCCGACGGACGCTCCGTTTTCGTGAAGGCCGTCGGCGGCGATCTCAATCCGAACGCCCCCGAAATGCATCGTCGGGAGGCCCGGGTCGTCGCGGAGCTGCCGCGGTCGTCCAGGTGGCCCGAGCTGCTCGGCTTCTATGACGACGGGGACTGGGTGGCCCTGGTCTACGAGGTGGTCGCGGGCACCATGCCGGGGCACCCGTGGACCGAGTCTGCGCTCGAGCAGGTCCTGGAGGGCCTGGCGTCACTGCACGAGGCGCTCACCCCATGCCCGGTCGCCGGGCTCGAGACGATCTCGGCCCAATTCCGATGGGCGTTCTTCGGGTGGCACGCACTGGCCGGAATGGCGACGCCGCCGGCGAGCCTCGACGAGTGGACGCGCCGAAACCTCGACCGCTTGGCCGAGTCGGAAGCAGTCGGCGCGGCTGCGGTCGACGAGGGGGACACGCTGGTCCACGGCGACATCCGATCGGACAACCTCCTGCTCACCGAGTCGTCCCTGGTCGTCGTCGACTGGCCCCACGCCGCCAAAGGAGTCGCAGTGTTTGACGTGCTGGCCTGGGCCGCCAGTGTCACCCTCGAAGGAGGGCCGGAACCAGAGGACCTCCTCGGGCGCTATCGACTGATGGACGGATTGGACGAAGACGCCACGACGGCCGTCATCGCGGCGCTGGCCGGCTTCTTCACCTACCACGGGACGCTCCCGGTGCTGCCGGGCCTGCCCACCCTGCGCGCGTTCCAAGAAGCGCAGGGAGCGGTGGCGAGGTTGTGGCTTCGCCAGCGGACCGGATGGCGATAAACGGACCACTTCGGCATCGTGGTCGACCGACAGACGAGTCACGCTCCGGGCATCCCATCCGGGATTTCAACAACAATTGTAGAAAAACAACGATTGGTGTTACTCTGATCGGGCAATGAAGTCGCCAGAAGAGCTCACCGATCTGTTCCGGGTCAACGGCCGGAAGGTCACTGCGCAGCGCCAGTGCATCTTCCGGGTGCTCCAGGGCAACGTCACCCACCCGTCTGCGGAGTCGGTCTATGAGGCGGTGCGTTCCGAGATGGAGACCATCTCGCTCAAGACCGTGTACCAAACCCTCTACGAGCTGAGCGAGCTCGGCGAGCTGGTGACGCTCGACGTCGGCACCGGGGCGGTCCGCTTCGACCCGAACGTGGAGCACCAGCACCATCACCTGGTCTGCCGCCGCTGCGGCAAGGTCCGGGACCTGCACGTCGACTTCGACGGATTGGAGGTCCCGCCGGCAGCGGCACAGGGCTACGACGTGTCGAGCGCCGAGGTGGTGTTCCGGGGCCTGTGCGACGAGTGCCGACAGGCCAACGTCGTATCGGCCCGACGGAGCGCCTGAACAATCTGAACGCGAGAAAGACAACGCGAGAAAGACAACGCGAGATGAGAAAAAGAAGAGAGGAGAAGTTATGCCCGCACTTAAGGGATCCAAGACTGAATCGAATCTGAAGGAAGCGTTTGCCGGCGAGAGCCAGGCCAACCGCCGGTACCTGTACTTCGCCCAGAAGGCCGACGTCGAGGGCTACCCGGACGTTGCGGCGCTGTTCCGCTCGGTCGCGGAAGGCGAGACCGGCCACGCATTCGGGCACTTCGACTTCCTCCGCGAGACCGGCGACCCGGTCACGGGAACGCCGGTCGGCCCGACCACCGACAACCTGAAGGCGGCGATCGAGGGCGAGACCTACGAGTACACCGAGATGTACCCGGGTTTCGCCAAGACCGCCCGCGACGAGGGCTTCGAAGAGGTCGCCGAGTGGCTGGAGACCCTGGCTCGGGCCGAGAAGTCCCACGCCGGCCGCTTCGCCAAGGGGCTCGAGTCGGTCTCCTGAGCGCGGTGGGCGAGCACCCGGTCCGCGCCCTCGGGCTCGACGACATCACCGATCTGCGCGCCTATGAGCGGGTGCGCGACGACTACCGGCGGCGGGTGATCGAGCTCAAGCGGCGGCGGCGGGTGGCGCTCGGCCCCGTCCTCTCGCTCGTCTTCGAGAACCAAGAGACGGTGCGCTTCCAGATCCAAGAGATGGCGCGGGCCGAGCAGATCACCACCGACGACGGCATCCGGGACGAGCTCGAGGTGTACAACCGCCTGCTGCCCGGCGACGGCGAGCTGTCGGCGACGATGTTCATCGAGCTGACGAGCGACGACCAGCTGCGCGAATGGCTGCCCCGCCTGGTCGGGATCGAGCGGGCGGTCGGGATCGAGCTCGGCTCGGGCGAGGTCGCGATGAGCACGCCCGAGGAGGCCCACGCCCAGGCGCTGACCCGGGCCGACGTCACCCCGGCGGTCCATTACGTCCGTTTCGCGCTGGCTCCGGGCCAGATCGAGGCCCTCGAGGCCGGCCCGGCGGCACTGGTTGCCCGCCACCGCGCGTATGAGGCCCGGACCCCCCTCGGGGACGCCACCAGGGCCGAACTCACCGGTGACCTCCGGGGATCGGCCGCCCTGGCACCCCTGGTCTGAGCCGGAATACCGCTCACCAGGACGTTTTCTACCCTTCCCCGGGCGTCTGACCTTTACAGGGACGCGGGGCGTGGGCCATAATTCCCGTTCGGCCGATTTCGCCCGACCCCCCCTCGGGTGGCGGGCCGATCGGCGGAGCTGACCATATACCGCCGTGACGAGGATGTTTCCCATGAGTGCCACCACGTGGCGCAAGCGTGCCGCCTGCCGGGGTCTCGATGCCGAGATCTTCTTTCCCGGGACAGACGAAGAAGTCGACGCAGCCGAGGCAAAGGCGATCTGCGCCGTTTGCCCGGTCCGTCAGGCGTGCCTGGAGCACGCCCTGGCTTCTCGCGAGCGCGAGGGCGTCTGGGGTGGCACCACCGAGCGGGAGCGTCGGCGGATCGTGCGGCAGCGCCGCAAGTCCGCCTGAGCGCGCACTCCTCGTCGTTCTTGCCGCCGGGCCCGCATTGAGCGGGCAGGTATCGTGCGGCCGATGGATTTCGACTTAGCCCCCGAACTCGAGGAACTTCGCCAGAGCGTCCGGCGGCTCGCCCGCGACAAGGTCAAGCCCCGCGCGCGAGAGATCGACAAGACCGGTGAGTACCCGGCCGACCTCTTCGAGGCCTTCCGCGACGCCGGCCTCCTCGGTCTCTGCATCCCCGAGGCCCTCGGAGGCTCCGGCGCGGGGATCCTCGGGCTGGCCCTCGCCATCGAGGAGGTGGCCAAGTACTCGAATACCGCCGCCCTCATGCTCCTCCTCACGAGGCTCCCGACCGGGCCGGTGCTGATCGCCGGGACCGAGGACCAGAAGGCAAAGTACCTGCCCGGTATCGCCGACGGTTCGTACCGGGCCGGCTTCGGCCTGTCGGAGCCCCAGGCCGGCAGCGACGTCATGGGCATGCGGACCCGCGCCGTGCCGGACCCCGACCGCAAGGACGGCTGGGTGTTGACCGGCACCAAGTGCTGGATGTCCGGGGTGGCCCAGGCCGACTGGTACACGGTGTTCGCGAAGACATCCGAGCCGACCAGCCGGGCCCACGACTCGATCACCGCGTTCATCGTCGAGCGGGGGTGGGAGGGAGTCTCGGTCGGGCGGCTCGACCACAAGATGGGCGTCCGCGGCGTGGACACCGGCGAGCTGCTGCTCGACGGGGTGAAGGTCCCGCCCGAGAACGTCATCGGTGAGGTGGGCGGGTTCCGCCTGGCCATGCTGGGACTGAACGCGATGCGCCCGATCGTGGCCGCGCGCGGCATCGGGCTGGCCGAGGGCGCCCTCATGTACGCGACCGAGTACGTGAAACAGCGCCAGGCCTTCGGCAAGACCATCGCGGACTTCCAGGGGATCCAGTGGGAGATCGCCAAGTGCGCGGTCGACATCGAGGCGGCCCGGCTCCTGACCTACCGGTCCGCGGTCATGGCCGACCAGGGCAAGTTCACCAAGGAGTACGTCCCCTACCTGTCGATGGCCAAGTACCACGCCACCGAGCTGGCCGTGCGGGCGTCCGGGCTGGCCGTCCAGTTGCTCGGCGCGGCCGGGTACATGGAGGACCATCCGACCGAGCAGTGGTACCGGGACGCCAAGCAGCTGACCATCGTCGAGGGGACCTCCCAGGTCCAGCTGGGCCTGATCAGCAGGGGAGTGCTCGACGGCGATCTCTGGTGGGACTGAGTGGCCGCCACATTCGAGGACCTGGGCGGATGGCCCGGAGTCCTCGGGCGTCTCGTCGCCGGCGAGTCTCTCGGGGCTGACGATGCCGAATGTGCGTTCGGACAGGTGCTCACCGGGGAAGCAACCGAGCCGCAGATAGCCGCGTTCGCGATCGCGCTCCGCACCAAGGGCGAGACCGTCGAAGAGATGCGGGGCCTGGTGCGGGCGATGGTCGTCCACGCCGTCCCGTTGGTGATCGACGGAGACCTGCTCGACATGGTCGGCACGGGCGGCGACAGGCTGGGCAGCATCAACGTCACGACGCTGGCGGCGTTCATCGCGGCCGGCGCAGGGGCAAGGGTCTGCAAGCACGGCAACCGTGCGGCCTCATCGTCGGTCGGCACCGCCGACGTGCTCGAGGCGCTCGGCGTCGTCGCCGATCTCGGTCCAACCGGCGTTGCCGCCTGCGTGGCCGAGGCCGGGATCGGTTTCTGCTTCGCCCAACGCTTCCACCCCGGTTATCGCTTCGTTGGCCCGGTGCGCCGTCAGCTCGGGGTGCCGACCGTGTTCAATTTCCTCGGCCCGTTGGCCAACCCTGCCGGCGCTCGCTTCCAGCTCGTCGGGGTGAGCGATCCGGCAATGGCCGAAAAGATGGCCGGCGTGCTCGGTGCGAACGGCAGCCGACGGGCGATGGTCATCCACGCCGACGACGGGCTCGATGAGCTCAGCGTCACGTCCACATCGACGGTCGTCGAGCTGACCGGCGACGGCGAGAACTACGAGCTGTGCACGTGGCGCTTGGACGCGACGGACCTCGGGCTGCCTCGGGCGACGATGGCGGACCTCTCCGGCGGCGACGCCGACTTCAACGCCTCGGCCATTCGGGCCGTGCTCGGAGGGGCGACCGGGGCACACCGCGACATCGGGACCTTGAACGCCGCCGCGGCGTTGATGGTGGTGGGCATGGCGCACGACATGACGGCCGGCCTCGCTCTGGCCAACGATGCGATCGACAACGGCGCGGCGGCGTCGGCCCTAGAGCGGATGATCGAGGTGTCGCGCCGAGAAGCGCTCGTCCAGGACGCGCCAGCCTGAACGGCGCCCGGGGAAGACCGGTCAGAAGCCGGTCACGTACCAGTGCCCGCTTTGGCGGATCAACGGCAGCAGGAACGGGGACGAGTTGGTCGTCCCGATCGCGGACGCGTACAACTGGTTGAAGGTGTCCCCCGTGTCGACGTTCCTATTTTGGTTTGAGAGGCATCGACCGGTCGAGCCCACGCACACGCGCCCGATGATCACGAAGACGGCCCGATTCCCGCTGGTGGTGATGGTGCCCACGGCGAGGTTCGTGTACGTGACGTGCTGGTGCGTGAGTTGCTTCAGGTCGCTCGCGCACTTCGAGGTCTGGCCGGGCAGCGCCAAGGTGGTGCAGATCCGGTCGTAGTTGCCGCTGCCCAGGTCGGCGAGGGTGGCCGATGCGACGGACCCGGTGCTGCTCGTCGCGGAGGTCGTCCCCCCGAACACCGCGTAGATGGCGCCGCCGACGACCGCCATGACCAGGACCAACACGGCCACGGTCACGAGGGTCGGGTTCCGGACGAACGACGACCTCTTCGGACCGTCGGGAAGTGTCGCCGGGCCTGCGTCTGGAACGCCTCCGGCCTGCTCGGATGCCTCCGGGGCGCCCCCAGGCACGGTCGGCGCGAGGTCCGGAACGCCTTGCGGTCGGACCGACGGCTCCGGCGCGGCCCCGCCGGCATCCGCAGCCTGGGAGGCGGAGCGGGCTTCGGGTGGGTACCACTTCCGGTCCGACGCCTGCCACCAACCCGCACCCTGGGATACGTCGCTCATGTCGGTTGTCCCGCTTCTGATCGAACGTCCTGGCGCATACCTGGGCCGACTCTAGGCAACGCCGGTCCGTCGAATGGCGTCTCGATCTCGTCGGGCCTACACGGCCCCGTGCAACACGTCGTGGACGACCACACGACCGACGTGGAACGCGAGACGCACGAGCCCCAGTTTCTCGGAGAACGACAGGGATGAGAGCGTTGCCCCGTCGTCGTCGATGTCCCCCCAGCCGAGCAGCCCGTACCGGCGACCGACCTCTTCGAGTGCCGCTGAGATGTCGACTCCGGGCAGGTAGCCGCCCAGGTCCCTCGTCATCCATGCGCGCATGTCGCGATAGCCGTGAGCGAAGTCGCTCCGGCGAAACCTGATGTCGAAGAACCCGCCGAAGTGGAAGAGGAACGACCCGGCGAGCGGCTTGGTCTGCGGGTCGATCGTCTTGTCGACGGCCGGCGAGACCACCTCGACCTTGACGCTGTCGCGGCCCTCGAGCCCACTGGCTGCGTGGACGAGGGTGTCGAGGAGTGCGGACCAATCGTCGGAGGGTCCCGGCTGGTGATCCGCCGGAATGCGCTTGGCGGCCGCGGCGACGTGTACCTGGCTCTCGCGAACCCTGTCGATCGCTCCTGTGAGCGCGGCGGTCAGGTTGTCCCGGACCAGCGCGGCCTGCGTGTCGGAGAGCCCGGCGTCTGCGATGCCCGAATCGATCCCGGAGAGGACGGCCGGTGCCACCGAGTCGACCCACTCGAGACGTGAGTTCGTCTTCTGCAGGCGTTTCAGGTCTTCGTAGACGGTCTGGCTCCGTCCGATGCCGAGCGCGTGGATGCCCGTGCGCACCCAGGGCGGCTCGGGGGCGCTCCCGGCCCACGTCGGCGAGAGTGTCGGCGGGATGGCGTTGGGGTGGATGAGGAGATAGAGGCGATCGTCGTCGCTCCCGACCTGCTGAGCCAGGTCGATGGTGCGGCCGAGCGGCTCGTTGTCGACGGTTCCGCCGTCGGTGTACCAGAACAGCCCGTCGGCGGGGAAGCCCTGCAGCCCGGCGGCCCGGTACTGGGCCGCGTCGGCCTCCCTGTCCAGGCGTTTGGCCGGGAAGCCGATCGCATTCGAGCCCGATGCGATCGCGGCCTGGGAATGGGTCAGGTAACCGGCCGAGTCGACCGCATTTGTGAGGGTCACCTGGTACCAGTCGAGGAAAGTCGACGCCGAGACCGTGGTGTGCTGGGTCAGCTCGGGCAGGTCGTAGGTCAACCCGGCCAGGCTCGCCAGTGCCATCGACAGCCACACCGGCTGGTGCTGCCACGTCGGTGCCGGCCCTTCGGGTGTTCCGCCCGGCCCGAGCACCTTGGTGGCCATCTCGGTCAGGGCGCCCGACGACAGGGGCGATGCCGTCGAGCGGGTCCTCATCGCCTTGAACGAGACGTTGTCGACCCAGGCCGCGGCCAACAGGTCGACCGGGTCGACGCCCCGGAGGAGCGCACGCGCCGTCAGGAGCGCGGTGATCGATCCCGCCGACGCTGCCGCGATCGAATCGATGACCACCGTCGCTTCGCCGAGGGACTTCGCGGCAACGATCAACGCGGCCAGCGCCCCGCCCTCGTAGGCGCCGAGGGATACCGCTCCGGGAATGGTCAGGGAAAGACGTAGTCGCGACATGGCCCTCGATGTCCCGTGCTCGGGCCGCTGTGCGCCCGGCTGATCAGGAGGCTATCGGCATGGATCGCTCGCCGAGAGGGCGGGCGAGCCGAGAGCTCATTCGAGCGTCCTCACCCACGCGCCGCCGGCCGCGTTGACGCGCCACATGGCGTTGGGCAGTCGCACGGCAGCTCCCCGCCGACACAACGCCACGACGCAACCGCCGAACCCGGCCCCGGTCAGGCGGGCCCCGAAGACGTCCGCCAACGCGCAGAGGTCTTCGACGACGCGATCGAGCGCCGGCGTCGACACCTCGAAGTCGTCACGCAGTGAACAGTGGCTCTCGGTCATGATGCGGCCGGCGCCGGCCGGATCGCCGCTCGAGAGGGCGTGTGCGAAATCCCGCACGCGGGTCGTCTCCGTGACGACATGAGTCGCCCGCCTCCGAAGCACCGGGTCCGACAGACGATCGAGATCGGTCTTCGATGCGCGGCCAAGCTGGCCTCCGAGGATCGTGGCTGCTTCCTCGCACTCGGATCGCCGCACCGCGTAGGGCGACGCATCCAGGCTGCGCGTCGTGCCCGAGTCGACGACGACGATCTCGATGTCATTCGGGATCGGCACGAGCTCGGTGTCCAAGGTGCTGAAGTCGATAAGAAGCGCATGTCGGCGCGATGCCGACATGGCCACCAACGGGTCCATCAGCCCGACCGGGACGCCGATGGCGCCCTCGGCCCGCTGGCAGAGTCGTGCCACCTCGACCGGCATCGGTTCGACACCAAGAGCGAGCAGGAGCGCCACTGCGAATGCCGCGCTGGAGGAGAGGCCCACGCCGACCGGGAGATCCGACCGAACCTCGGCGTGCCCGCCCGTGGTCGGCGAAACCAGTTCGACCAACGCGTTGGCCAGGCGGGCCCAGGAGGGGAGAGAGCCCGAGGCCGGGATCTCTGCGGTTAGCGGGTCAAAATCCGTTCGAATCGTTAGCCCGGATCCGGTGCCCGGGCGGTAGGTCACCTCGACCCCGAGATCGATGGCCATCGGGAGGGCCAAGCCGCCGTTGTAGTCGGTATGGTCCCCGATCAGGTTGACGCGGCCCGGCGCGAAGGCGAGGCGTCCCGAGCCCGGACCGGTCACCTCGGGAGCCTGCCACAGGTGATTCCGGTTTGACCCTGGCAGTTCTGGCCATCACGATCGACCCATGAGCGGACCTCTGACGGGCGTGAAGATCGTTGAGCTCGGCGGGATAGGGCCCGTCCCCTATGGCTCGATGCTGCTGGCCGAGGCTGGGGCTGAGGTGCTCCGGATCACCCGACCGGAGGCGCCCGGTGGGTTGGGCACGGCGGGATCCGATCTGCTCCTGCGAAGCCGGGCCTCGATCGGCGTCGACCTGAAGAGCGAGGGCGGTGTCGCGCTGGTGCTCGACCTGGTCGAACGGGCCGATGCGCTGGTCGAAGGCTTCCGGCCGGGGGTGACCGAGCGGATGGGTCTCGGCCCGACCGAATGTCTCGAGCGCAATCCGGCTCTCGTCTATGGCCGGATGACCGGGTGGGGGCAGCGGGGCCCGTGGGCGAACGCGGCAGGTCACGACATCAACTACATCGCGACCGCCGGCGCCCTGTGGCCGATCGGTCGGAAGGGAGAGCGTCCCGTCCCGCCGCTCAACTTGGTCGGCGACTTCGGCGGGGGCGGGATGCTCCTGGCCTTCGGGGTGGTCTCCGCATTGTGGGAGTCGGCACGGTCGGGCAAGGGCCAAGTCGTCGACGCCGCGATGACGGACGGCGCAGCCTCGCTGATCACCATGCTCTTCTCCCACAGGGCGATGGGTGCGTGGCAAGACGAGCGCGGCGTCAACATGCTCGACACCGGTGCCCACTTCTACGAGGTCTACGAGACCGCCGACGGCAGGTACTTCGCCGTGGGGGCGATCGAGGCCCCGTTCTATGCCGCCCTGCTGAAGGGCCTCGGTCTTGACGGGGAGGACCTGCCCCACCAGCTGGACCGGACCCGCTGGAGCGAGATGAAGGAGAAGTTCACGGCGATCTTCGCCTCCAAGACCCGCGACGAGTGGGTCGTCGCGTTCGAGGGCCTCGACGCGTGTGCGACCCCGGTGCTCACACCAGCCGAGGCCCCCGGGAACCCTCACATCTCGGCGCGCAAGACCTTCATCGAGATCGACGGCATTGCCCAGCCGGGTACGGCCCCGCGGTTCGAACGGACGCAGGGTGAAGCCGAAGCGGGTCGGTATGTCACCGGGGCCGACGCGGACGCGGTCCTCAAGGCGTGGGGCCTCGAGCCCTCGAAGCTCAGCGCGTTGCGCGACGGTGGATCGCTCGCCTGAGCGTCCGCTCGCTCAGAGGTTGACGACCGGACAGGTGACCGTCCGCGTGATGCCCTCGACCCGTTGCACCTTGCTCACCACGAGACGGCCGACCTCGTCGATCGAGCCGGACTCCACGAGCACGATGACGTCGTAGGGGCCGGTCACGTCCTCGGCCGACACCACCCCGTCGATCTCGCGTACATAGCGGGTCACGTCGGCGGCTTTTCCGACATCGGTCTGAATGAGCACGTACGCGTGGACCGACATGTGAGCTCCTTCGGTTGGCTTCCGGGCGTCACGCTAGTTCCGCGTCCCGGACGGACTAGGGCCGATCGATCGGTTCCGGCTGCGGTGCCGAGGGCCTGAGCCGCCGGAAGTCCGAGAAGGTGGCACACGCGAACACCAAGAGGACTGCGGCCGGGATCACAAGGATGCCGATCGTCAGGATGCCGAGGACCCCCTCGGCCGCGAGGAGCGCCGCCCCGATGACTGCCCAGGGGCCGGGCCCGGACTTCTCGGGTGGGCGGAGCCACAGCGCCGCCGCCACGATCACGGTGGCGAACAGCGGGAACCCGGCGACGAGCATCCCCCAGACGCCCTCCTCCTGCACGAAGCTCGTCGATGGTTCGCTCACCGTTATGTCGGTGTGGCCGGTCGAGCCGACAACGATCGTTCCGCCGCCGCTGTGAACGGTGTGGATGGCCAGGATCCCGACCAGGGCCGCGACGCTGGCCACGTAGGCGATCGCGAGCACGACCGTTGTCCTTCTATTAAGGCGTCTCCTCGGGAACTCCACCGATCGAAACCCTACGGTGACCGGGACCCCGTGTCGGGCGATCGGGGCGTGCGATGCCACCTACTGTGGGCCTGTGGCCGTTGGCGACCGGGTCGACCAGTTCCGGGCCCTGGCCCGCCGAGCCCTGGCCGACCTGTTCGACCAGAGCGAGCCGTTCGGGCGCCTGGCGCTGGTCCAGGTGCTCATGCTGGCCGGCGACACCCTGGTCACGTTCTCCCTCGCCGACTCCTTGTTCTTCTCCATCTCGCCACACGAGGCGAAGAGCAAGGTCCTGCTCTATCTCCTGTTGACCCTGGCCCCGTTTGCGGTGGTCTCCCCGTTGCTCGGCCCCTTGATCGACCGGAGCAAGGGGGCCCGCCGGGCCACCGCCGTCTGCTCGGCGGTCGGGCGCGCCGCGATCTGTCCGTTCATGGCCGCCGACATCCACAGTCTCTTGTTGTTCCCCGAGGCGTTCCTGGTCCTGGTCTTGTCCAAGCTGTACCTCGTCACCCGGGGAGCGCTCGTCCCCGAGATGATGTCGCTCACGACGACGCCGGCCGGCCATCACGTGAGTGCTGACCCCGCGACGGAGCCAAACTCGGAAACACCGGCCCTCGAGACCCCGAGCCACCGGGCACACGCGCCGGTGCCCGACCCGTCCGAAAGCCCCGGGCAAGCGGCCTCCTCGCCCGGTTATGCAGCGCTGAACGCCCGCCTGACCCTGCTCGGCACGTTGGCCGGCTTCGCCGCCGCGGTACCCGGCATCCCGATCCTGAAACTCGCCGGCTCCTCGGGCGTTCTCGTCTTCGACACGTTCGTCTTCGCGGCGGCGGCGGTGGCCGCGGTCCGCCTGCCGGTGAGCCGTCCCAACCGGTCGCGCCGGGGGGCCGACCGCGGCGCCCACGACAGGTGGGTTCGCGCGGAGGCATCCGCCGACCAAGAAGCCGACACCGATCTGGCCAGCCTGCAGCCGGTTGCCGAGCCCCAGGTGCTCTTGGGCCTCACCACCAATTCGTTGCTCCGCGGCATCGCCGGTTTCTTCGTCTTCATGCTCGCCTTCGGGCTGCGGCGCCTCAACGCGCCCGTCTTCTGGTACGGGTTTGCGCTCGGCGCGAGCGGGATCGGCTCGCTGGCCGGGCTGATGCTGGTGAAGCGGCTGCGGCAGCGTTTCTCCGAGCCCCAGATCCTGCTCGCGGCCGTGTGGCTCGTCGCCGTCGGGGGCTCGCTCGCGGCACTGTGGGGAGACCTGGCGGCGCAGGGACTGCTCGCGCTGGCGGTCGGCATCGCCGGGTCGTGGGGCCAACCCTCCTTTGACGCCATCACCCAGCGGTTCGTTCCCGAGGAGCAACAGGGCCGGGCGTTCGCGAAGTTCGCGACCCGACAGCAGCTGGTGTGGGTGATCGGGGCCTTGGTCCCCGTGGTGATCGCGTTCCCGCTCGCGGTGGGCGACGTCGTGATCGCAGCCACGGCCGCGGTCGGCGGGCTCTTCTACCTATCGAGCAGCCGGGCTCTGCAGCATCGCGCACTGCCCCGGCAGTTCCGGGGCCGCGAGTCCCGCTGAACCCACCCGGCTAGACCATCAGGTCGAACTGGGCGGAGCCGCGCCGGGAGCGAAGCGCCCCATCTCGGCACCCACCGTCTTCGCGATGTTGGCCACGTGGAGGTGGATCTCGTCCAGAATGTCGGTGGCGTTCTTCACCTTGGCCGTGAGCTCCGTGTTCTCCTGGATCAGCGTCTTGATGTCCTCGGTGTTGCTCGCGGTATGCAAGGCGACCTCCGAGGAGATCGCGTCTGACCGTTTCGCCGCGATCAGGAGGGCGGCGGCCTGGACCCCGGCCATCATGGACAAGAACAGGTTCAACAAGATGTACGGGTACGGGTCGAACGCCTTGTGCCTGAGGATGTGCTCGAACAGGAGCGTGTTCACCAGGGCCCAGAGGATCATGACGGCGAAGAACCCGAACACGAAGGGCCACGAACCCATCATGTTGCGCATCCGGTCGGCCGACCGCTCCCCGAGCGACAGCTCGTCGCCCGATCGAACCCCGGGATGCTTGTGCCAGTGCGTCTGCCAGGCCGTCGCCACCGTCGTGATCGTCGCGCACGCCGAACCCGAAGCCAGGGATCACCCCGGAGCGACGATCAATGCCCCTCGGTGAACTGGTACCGGATCGCCTCGCTCACGGCCCGATACCCGATGCCGCGGTAGACCGAGTTCGACACCGGATTGCCCATGTCGGTGTAGAGGATGCAGCGGTTCCCCGCGGCCAGCACGCCTGCCGACATCTCGGCGACGAGCGCCGACGCGTAGCCCGATCCGCGCCGTCCGGGCGGGGTGTACACCGGCCCGATGCGCGCGACCCCGGCCACCGGTTCGGTCACGCCGGCCATGGAGACGGATCCGTCGTCGTCCCACAGCCAGAGCTGACCCGCCCGCACGCGACGATCGACCACCTCGTAGGGGTCCTGGGGAGGCAGCCCCTCGCCCGACTCTGCTGAGAAGGCGTTGAACATCGCGACAAGGGGGTCCCGGTCGCTGGCGACCGCTCGACGGAGCTCGCCCCCGGCCGGACGGGCCGGGATGACTCGCTCTACCTCGTAGACGCGCTGGCCCTGGACCGGGCGAGCCGCAGACTTCGTTCGCTCCGTCCAGTGTCCGGCGAACCTGGCCGCGGTCGCGGCGTCACCGTTGACGCCCGGCAGAGCCACGTGCTGCTCGACGATGGTGTCGACGACCGCCGCCACGGCCCCCATCGGCATCGGCGTGAGCGTTGCCGCGAAGCTGAGCGGCGACTGGAACACCACGCCGGCCGGCTCGCCGTCGGTTTCGACGATCCAATACCGACCGGGCTCGGGTGCCTCGACGCGCCGATGCAGGAGCGTCAGCACCACATTGTGAGCGACCGGGTCGCTCTCCAGGAGCCCGGACCCGTCAGCCAGGACCCGGCCCGGGTCGTTCGTGAAGTGCACGAGCGAGGTCATCGCCAATGATGGCCATTTGTTGGCCTTGGGGCAATCGTCTCTCACCCGGAGGTCAACATCCATCGCTGTCGCTGATTCACCTACAAATCGAACAGTGCTTGGTAAGTGCCTGCCGGTGGCCAGAACACTCCAAGCACCAGGAAGCCGGTGGGGTGCTCCTCTTGATTCCCGACAAACAGGGTTTCACCAGGGGAATGGATTAGAACGTTGACAGTGAAGCGACCGACGGGTGTCTACACCATCGGCTACGAGGATCTCAGGATTGACCAGTTCCTCAAAAAGCTGGTCGAGCACAGGATCGACACAGTCGTTGACGTACGTCTAACGCCTTCGAGCAGGCGTCCCGGGTTCTCAAAGGGACCTCTGACTGCTGCTTTAGCTGCAGCCGATATCGCCTATGCACACGAGCGCGACTTGGGAAACCCACCGGACAATAGGGAAGCTTTCAGAAAGGGCCCGCTCGAGGTTGGGCGCAGTCGAATGCGCAAACAGCTTCAGAACGGGGCCGGTGAGGCGTTACAGCGGCTGGCAAAGCTCGGCATGACTGAACGAGTGGCAGTGCTTTGTGTTGAGGTCGAGGACGCGAGGTGCCACAGACAGGTGATTCTGGAAATGGCTCGAGAGATCGAACCTGGTCTCTTCATAGCCAGTATCTGGTAGTTAGACAATCGAAGAAGTCCGTCGCAGTTGGCGCGTTCAGTTGTGTCACTGGTCCCGCCGGATTGACCGACTGATCACCGAGTCACACCGCAGCAGGCAGTTCCAACAAGGCGTTCAGGCCCCGCCGGGGCGTCATGATCTCGTCGATCATCCCGTAGGCGAGTGCCTCCTCGGCCGACATGAAGTAGTCACGGTCGATGTCCCGTTCCACCTTCTCAACCGGCTGGCCGCAATGGTGGGCGATGATCTCGGCCATCCGCCGCGTCGTAGCGAGCACCTCGCGGAGCTGGATCTCCATGTCGCTCGGGGCGCCCCGGGTGCCGGCCGAGCCCTGGTGGATCATGATCCGGGAGTTGGGGAGCGCGTAGCGCTTCCCCCTGGCACCCGAACAGAGAATCATCGCAGCGGCCGACATGCCCATCCCGACACAGGTTGTCGCGACCTCGGGCCGGATGTGCTGGATGACGTCGTATATGGCCATCCCGGCGTAGGCCATCCCGCCGGGGGAGTTGACGTACAGGGCGATGTCCTTGTCGGGGTCCTGTGCCTCGAGGTACAGCAACTGCGTGATGATGACGTTGGCGATCTGGTCGTCGATCTCCTGGCCGAGGAACACGATGCGCTCGCGGAGCAACAGCGAGTACAGATCGAACATCCGGTCGCCGCGGGTTCCCTCGTCGATCACGGTCGGGATGAGTGTCAGTCGGGACTGCATCGGTCGCTCCTTGCTCCAATCGGTCATCCCACAAATGGTATCTCACATATGAGATAACCTGGACGGCGTGAACGACCGCCGACACGAGACCGTGTTCCCCGGTTTTGCCCAGATGGCGACCGCCCGACGCGTGCTGGGGGAGGAGCTGGTGGCACGCCGGCACGAGCTCGGTCTCTCCCAGACCCAGGTCGCGGCCCGCATGGGGACCTCCCAATCGGCGGTGGCCCGGCTCGAGGCGGGCCAGGGAGATGTCCGGCTGTCCACTCTCGAGCGGTACGCCGCCGCGCTCGGTTCCCTCGTCGTCCTTCGCATGGCCGACCAGTGAGCGGGCCCTTCACGAGCTACCCGCCCGAGCCGAGCGACTGGGGCGCATCGCTCAGATCGAGGATGTTCGACCAGCGGGTCGTGTTCATCACCGGGGACCTCACCGACGAGGTCGCCGGGCGCGCCGCGATGGAGCTGATGACCCTCGACGCCACCGGCGACTCGGTGGTCCAGCTGCACCTGGAGAGCCCGAACGGCGAGCTTGGCGCGGCGCTCAGCGTCATGGACGTCGTCGACACGATGGGGGTCAACGTCACCGGCGTCGCCATGGGCCTGGTCGGCGGTCCCGCGATCGGGGTGCTGGCTGCGTGCCGGCGCCGGATCGCGATGCCGCACGCGCGGTTCCATCTGTCCGAGCCGGAGACGACCTTCACGGGGGACGCTCGCACGGTCGAACGCTGGCTCGACCACCGTCGAGAACAGTGGGGGCAGTACTGCGAGCGTGTCGCGGGTGCGCTTGGGCGGCCGGCCGACGAGGTCGAATCGATGTTGGCCGATGGCCCCTACCTCGGGGCCGACGAGGTGTTGGCGCTGCGGTTGGTCCACGAGGTCGCCCGACTCGGCGGTGTGGTCACCGCGCTGCGGCCGGCGACGGGGTACGCCAACAAGACGGAGTGAAAGCGCAAACAGCCGGGGTTTGTGATAGCCAACTCCCTCGTGGAGCTGGACTTTCCCCGCAAACCATCCGACGTCACCCCTGACTGGCTTACCCGGGTTCTGGGCGCCGAGGTCGACAGCGTGGCGATCCGGCCCATCGCTGAGGGAGCCGGTTTCATGGGGCTGCTGGCGGTGCTGACCATCACCTACGGGCCGGGGGCGACGGGCCCGGCTTCGGTGGTGGTGAAGCTGCCGACCGAGGAACCCGGCAGCGTCGCGGTCGGCCAGATGTTGCGGCTGTGGGAGAGAGAAGCGCGCTTCTACCTCGACCTGGCCAGCGATCTGCCGGTGCTGACCCCGCGCTGCTACTGGGCCGACGGCGATCAGGACAGCGGGATCTACGGCCTGGTGATCGAGGACCTGTCGCACCTGACCAACGGGGACCAGATCGCGGGCGCAACGGAGGCCCAGGCAACGGCATCGATCGACTCGCTGGCCCGGCTGCATGCGTCCCAATCGGGCGACGCGCCGTCGGCGCGTCTGGACTGGGTGCCGTCCGTCCTCACCGACCCGATGTACCTCGGCCTCCAGCCGATGTTGGAGGCGGTCTGGCCCACCTTCGTCGCCGAGCTCGGTGATCAGGCTCCGGCAGGCACGCTCGAGGTCGTGGAAGCGAGCATCCCGATGCTCACCGACAACCTTCGGACACAGCTGTTGGAAGAGACCCTCGTCCACTACGACTTCCGGGTCGACAACCTCTTCTTTGAGGCCGACAAGGTCATCGTGCTCGACTGGCAGGCCATCGCCCGCGGCCAGGGCCTCTACGACCTCACCTACTTCTTGGCCGGGAGCCTCACGATCGAGGCCCGCCGGGCGACGGAGCGTTCGCTGGTCGAGCGCTATCGGCGCGGTCTGTCCGACGGGGGCGTGGCCGTCCCGGCGAGAGACGAGTTCTTCGACCTCTACCGAAGAAGCATGCTCTCCACCGTCGGGATCGCCTCCATGCTGCTCGGCCAGCTCGACTTCAGCATCAACGAGCGGGCCGGGGACTTGGCCCGGGGCATGTCGGCCCGTTTCTGCACAGCGGCCCATGACCTGCGCGTCGAGGAGTTCCTGTCGGTCTGAGACGTCCGGTTGGGGAACCCCAAAGGCGGCCCCGGTAGTTTTCGGGGGTGCACCTCCTTCTCATCCGCCACGGCGAGACGACACGCGTCGACTCCGAGACCGGCATCGCCGACCCGCCGCTCACCGACAACGGCCGGGACCAGGCCCGGCGCCTCGCCGAGTGGCTGAAGGACGAGCGCCTGGACCACATCGTGGTCAGCCCGCTCCGCCGGGCCCGTGAGACCGCCGCACCGCTGGCCGATCGGTTCGGGCTCGAGCCCGAGGTGATCACGAAGCTGGCCGAGTTCGACGCCGAGGCGTCGAGCTACATCCCGATGGAAGAGCTCCGGGCGACCCGCGATCCCCGCCTGAACGCCATGACCGAAGGCCGCTGGGAGGAGCTCGGCTCGATGGTCGAGCCGGAAGCCTTCCGCAGCGACATCATCGGGGCCCTCGATGGTGTCGCTGCGGCCCATCCGGGCCAACGGGTCGCGGTCGTCTGTCACGGCGCTGTCATCAACGTCTACCTGGGTGACGTCATCGGGACACCGCGGTTGCTCTGGTTCGAGCCCCGCTACGCGTCGGTCTCGAGGGTGCTCATCTCACGAGACGGCATCCGATCGGTCGAGTCGGTCAACGAGTCGACTCGCTGAGGCGACGAAGGCGAACGTCCCAACACGGGCGGGCGCGAAAAGCCGGCCCACGCCCGCTCAGCCGAGGCGCTGCTCCAACCTGTCCACGGTGTGGCGCAGCGACTCGGGGAGCCGGTCGCCGAACTGCGCGTAGTGCTTGCGGATGAGGGGGACCTCGGTCCGCCACTCGTCGTCATCGACGCGGAGCAGCTCCTCCATGTCCTCCTTGGACACGTCCACGCCCTCGATGTCGATCGCGCCGGGGGCGGGCACCCAACCGACGGGTGTCTCGACGGCCTCCCCGCGACCGCTGGCGCGGTCGAAGACCCACTCGAGGACCCGGGAGTTCTCGCCGTAGCCGGGCCACAACCAGCGTCCGTCCTCGGCCTTGCGGAACCAGTTGACGTAGAAGATCTTGGGCAGCTTGTCGGCGTCGGTGGACGCCCCGATCTTCAGCCAGTGGGCGAAGTAGTCGGCCATGTTGT
>PMOQ01000036.1 GCA_003161255.1 Acidimicrobiaceae bacterium
CACCCGCCCGAACCACGCCGGTCGTGTCGATGGATACGACGGCCGGCTCCACCTCGGCGAGGATCTGTTGCACGTCGGCGGGCTTCGGGAAGCCCGCCGAGTTCGGGAAGAACTTCTCGACGATGGTCTGCTGCGAGTTGACCGCGGCCACGTACCCGACCGCTCCGCCGATCGCGGCCGCGACGACGGCCGTGATGACCACGACGAGGACCCAGTTCCGCGCGGTGAGCGTGTGTTTGACCCGGGTCTCGTGGGTGACGACCGGGTTGGCCGGGAAGAAGTAGCCCGGAACCTGAGGCCGGCTCCACGGTCCGGCCCCCGGGTAGTGGGCATAGCCGGGCATGGGCGGTTGGGGTGGCGCTGGGTTCGGGACCGGCGGTCTCCACTCGGCTCCGGGCGGGCTCGGCGGCGGNNGCCCCAGGAGGCGCCGGTGGCGGCCACCCGGCCGGCCGTTCGGGCGGCGGCGGGGCATCTAGGGGCCGTTGTTCCCAGCTCGGAGGGGCGGGAGGTGTGTCGTGAGCAGGGCCGCTCGGTCGTCCCTCCGGGAGGTCGCTCAAGGCGCGCCGCCCCCTGCGCCGGAGGACGCACTCACGCCCATCGCGGGAGTTCCTTCCTCCGCGAGAACACAGCTATGCTCGAAACGGAGGCATGGAACGCCCGATGGATACCCAGTGGATGGCAGACGGCAAGTGCCGAGAAGTGCCGCCCGCGGTGTTCTTCCCGAGCGACGGTCTTGGCGTACAGGCTGCTCAGCGAATCTGCGCCGACTGCTCGGTCGCCGATGCATGCTTAGAGTATGCCCTGGCCAACCGGATCGATCACGGTGTCTGGGGTGGTCGTTCCGAGCGCGAACGCCGCCGGATCCTGCGGGCCCGCCGGTCGATGCGCGTCACCGCAGCACGCTGAACCGGCCTCTGCCCTAGCAACACCGCTCCTCTCTGCGCGGTGAGCGCGCCCGTCCTCGCCTCGGCGATCAACGTCAGCGAGGGGAGGGACCCCGCGACGCTCGAGCTGCTCGCCGACGCGTGCGGCGACCTCCTGCTCGACCTGCACCGGGACGCCGACCATCACCGCAGCGTCCTGACCATGGGCGGGCCGGCCGTCGATCTCCTGACCCGAGTCCAAACCCTCGTGAGCGTGGCCGTGCGAACCCTCGATCTCGACGGGCACAGCGGTGTCCACCCCCGGTTCGGCGTCGTCGACGTGGTGCCCTTCACGCCGGTCGGCACTGCCGACCTCGACTCCGCGATCGAGGCCCGGGACCGGCTGGCCATCTGGGCCGGGGCGACCCTCGGCATCCCCTGCTTCCTCTACGGCCCTCTGCCCGACGGGGGTGTCCGGTCGCTACCCGACGTGCGCCGGGGGGCGTTCGTCGCCCTGCAGCCCGACACCGGGCCGACCCGACCCCATCAGAGCGCCGGGGCCATGGCGGTCGGTGCCCGGGCCCCACTGGTCGCCTACAACCTGTGGTTGAGCGGCCTGACCGCCGCCGAGACCCGGGCCGTGGCGGCCGGGATCAGGAGCGAGTCGCTGCGGGCGCTCGGGCTGGTGGTGGGCCGCTCGACCCAGGTGTCGTGCAACCTGGTCGACCCTGCACGGGTTGGCCCCGCGGAGGCCTACGACCGGGTGGCCGCCTCGCTACTCCCCGGGGCCCGCATCGAAAAGGCCGAGCTGGTCGGGCTGATACCAGCGGCGGTCCTGGCGCGCACGCCCGAAAACCGATTCGCCGAGTTGGGAGTGTCGCCCCGTGACAGCCTCGAGGCGAGGTTGGGAGACCCTACGCTGAGGAAACGTCGGACATAGCGGCCCGGCGTTGCAACGCCCGGGCCCGGCGCAGCCGGCGGCGTTCCCGCTCGCTCATGCCACCCCAGATGCCGAACTTCTCGCCGTTCGCCAACGCGTATTCGAGGCAGTCCTCGCGGACCACGCATCCTCGACACACCTCTTTGGCTTCCCTGGTCGACGCCCCGCGCTCGGGGAAGAAGAGGTCAGGATCGACTCCCATGCAGTTGGCCTGTGCCTGCCAACTGCGGTCCAAACGGCCGTAAAGCACTGCGGCTAAGTCCACCGGTCGGCCTCCCCTCACTGTAAGTGGCACCGATGTAACTACAACCATGTCATCTTCCCCTATCCGACATAGGAACGCAAGGGGGAGAATTCTCACACTTCGCGGTCGTTTGCGCCAGAGTAGGCCCCTATTTCACCACGTAGAGTGGCATTTCGCACGTCGGGCAGGCCCGGAAGCGGGTCACCGGCCCCGGCCGGGAGCCGGGCGGGATCGTTTCGGTGCGATCTGCGCCCGGTGGACGGGGTCAGCCGGCGGGCCGCAGGTAGCGCCGGTGGCGCAGGAAATCGACCAGCACGTAGCCGCCCATCTCGTCGGCGGTCGTGTAGAAGGTCCGGCCGCCGTTGACCCGGGCGATCTGCTCGACGAACGGGTAGTGGGTGCGCTCGAGGTCGAGGGCGAAGGTGTTGATCGTGATCCCCGCACGCGTCGTGCGGATGACCTCGGCCATGGTGCGGCGCAGGCACTCTTGAACCGGCGGGTAGTTGAACCACACCTCACCGGCGTCGTCGATGTGCGCGGTCGGCTCGCCGTCGGTGACCACGATGATCTGCTTGGTCCCGTACTGGTGGGCCAGCATCCGGCGGGCCATCGCCAGCGCGTGCTGCAGGTTGGTGCCGTACACGTAGTCCCACATGGCGGTCGGCAGGTCCTCGGCCTTGATCTCCCTGGCGACCTCGGAGAACCCGACGATGCCGAGGTAGTCGCGAGGGAACCGGGTCGAGATCAGGGTCTGGAGGGCCATCGCCATCTTCTTGGCCGGCACGAAGTTGTCCCGCATCGGCATCGACATGGAGAGGTCGACGAGCAGGACGGTGGCCGAGCGGGTCAGCGCCTCGGTCTCGACGACCTCGAAGTCCTCGGCGAGCAACCGCACCGGCACGCCCGAACCGCCACGTCGCACCGCGTTGTGCACGGTCGCCGAGAGGTGGAGGTTGAGCGGGTCGCCGTACTCGTAGGGCTTGGTGGTCTCCTCCCGGTCGTGCCCGCTGCCCGAGGTCGCCGACTGATGGTCGCCGATGCGCTCGCGCTGCATCTGGGAGAACAGGTCGCTCAGCGCGCGCTGCCCGAGCCGGCGCACACCCTTCGGGGTGAGCTCGGTCCGCCCGCCCTGGTTCTCGATGAGGCCGTTCTCCTGGAGGGTCTTGGTCAGCCGGGCCAGTCGCTCGAGCGAGCGGGCCGCGTCGTCACCGAGCTGACGCCGCACCTCGTCGATGTCGACCTCGTCGAGCGCGTTGGGCGAGGACGCGGAGGCGAACAGCTCCTCCATGCGGTCGAGGTTGCTGAGCTGGCTCGCCGCGTCGGTGGCCTCGCCGAACCCCATCGGGTCCTGGCCCCGGAACCGGTGGGACTGGCCCCAGCCGGCGCCGGGGACGGCCTGGCGCAGGTTGCCGGCCAGCCGTTCCATCTGCCAGCGCAGGTCCATGTCCTCCAAGAGCGAGTTGGCCAGCGACTGGAGCTGCTCGCGCTGCTCGGGCGACATCGAGCGCCACATCGCCTCGGCGGCCGCCATCCGCTCGGCCAGTTGCTCCAAGAGCTCGTCGAGGTTCTTGGGGTCGCCTGGGAACATGTCCCCGAAGTTCTCCATGAACTGCTCGAAGGTCGGGTCGAGCTCCTCGCCGCGGGCCCGCTGCTCGAGCATCGTGTTGAGCGCGTCCATCGCCGCGCGCATCCGGGCCATCTGCTCGGGGTCGGTCGTGCTGAGGGCCTCCGACATGCCCTTGAAGTAGGCGTCGGCGACCTCCTGGCGGAGCTCTTCCATGAGCTCCTCGAAGCGCTCACGGGCCTCGGACGACACGAAGTCGTGGTGCTGGAGCCCCTGCACCTTGCCCGCGAGGTCCGGGGGCAGCAGGTCGAGCGACATCCGTCGCTCGGTCGCGACGTCGGAGGTGACCTCGGCCCGGCGCTCGTCGCCGGAGTCCTTGGCCTCCTGCTCCAGCTGGTCGATGGCCGCCCGCTCCTGGTCGACGACCTCGTCGAGGGCCTTCGCGATCCGGTCCATCTCGGCGTTGGGGCTGCCCTGCTTCAGCAGCTCCTCGCGCCGCTTACGCATCCGCTCGATCATCTCGCGCATGCCCATGATCCGTTCGCCGTCCCGGGTGCGCATGCCGCTGCGCATGAGGCGGCGAAGCGCGTCGTTCAGGTCGCCACCCGACAGCAGGTCGTCGGTGATCTCGGCCAGCAGGTCGTCGGGGTCGAGATCACCCCACTCCTGGGTGCCGTCCCAGTCGCTGTAGTCGTAGCGGGCCGTCATGGTTGCGCTTTCATCTACGCCGACGGTAGAGGGCGCGGGCGCCCGAGGCGTCCTTGTTGAGGCGCTTTGTCAGGTGCAGGCCCTCCAGGAGGAACTCGAGCGCGGCCGCCATCAACGCCGGCGACTCGCCCGATTCGGGTCCGGCCAGCGCCCGGGTGGGAGGCTCCAGGGCCGGCATGTCGGCCAGCACGGTCAGATAGTCGGCCGAGGCCAGATCGTCGCCCGTGTGGACCACCGATCCTTCCCCGAAGGACCCGACGACGCCGCCCGGGTCCTCCAGCGTGACCCGGCGGCGGAACACCGACAGCACGGCCGCCGAGGCCAGTTGCGCCACGACCTCGTCCTCCCGGCCCTCCTCGAGCGCCTCCACCTCGATCTTGCCCTGGGTGGACGGCAGCAGGGCTGAGAGGTCGCTCACCCTCGGGACGACAACCGCCTCACCGGTGCGCAGCGCGCGACGCAGGGCGTTCGCGACCAGGGTCTCGTAGTTGGCGATGGTCAAACGGACCGAGACCCCGCTCCTCTGGTTGAGGTGCGGGCTCCGTCGGGCCAGCTGGCTCATCTCGGCGAGGACCTCTTGCATGTACGCGGGCACGATGACCGGCAGCTGCTCGGGAAGGACGGACTCCGACAGCATGATGGCGACCTCGGTGCGGGTCTCCTCCGGGTAGTGGGTGCGCACCTGGGCCCCGAACCGGTCCTTCAACGGCGTGATGATCCGGCCTCGGTTGGTGTAGTCCTCGGGGTTGGCCGTGGCCACCAGCATCACGTCGAGGGGAAGCCGGACCCGGTGGCCCCGGATCTGCACGTCCCGCTCCTCGAGGACGTTCAAGAGCCCCACCTGGATCCGCTCGGACAGGTCGGGGAGCTCGTTGATTGCGAAGATGCCGCGGTTGACCCGGGGGACGAGCCCGTAGTGCAGGGTCAACTCGTCGGAGAGGTAGCGGCCCTCGGCGACCTTGATCGGGTCGACCTCGCCGATCAGGTCGGCGATCGAGGTGTCCGGCGTGGCCAGCTTCTCGCCGTAGCGCTCGGAGCGGTGGATCCATACGATCGGGGTGTCGTCGCCCTCGTCGGCCACCTTCAGCCGGCCATAGCGCGACGTCGGTTGGTAGGGGTCGTCGTTGATCTCGGAGCCGGCCACGATGGGCAGCCATTCGTCCAGGAGCTCGATCAGGGACCGGAGAATTCGGGTCTTCGCCTGGCCCCGCTCGCCAAGCAAGATGATGTCGTGGCCCGCCAAGATGGCGTTCTCGAGCTGCGGGATGACCGTGTCCTCGAAGCCGAGCACGCCGTCGATGAGGGGCTCCCCTGCGCTGATCCGGCGGGAGGCGTTGCGTCGCAGCTCCTCTGAGACCGGCACCGTTTCCCAGCCCGAGGACCGCAACTCGCCGATGGTGCGGGCGAGATCGTGGGGCGGGGCGGGTGGATGTGCGGATGCGGGGGCCATCCCCCGAGCCTATGGGTTCTGACCCCGTGAGGCCCATCGCCGGGACCCCGCCGGCGGGGTCAAAACCTCCACTATCGGATTGCACCCAGTCCCCGACGGGATGGAAAGATGAGGCCGATCACCCCAGTGGCCTGCGCCGGGGCGCGAGCATCGCCGGTGTCAGAACCACGGAGACGAGTCGAAGGAGGAGACGGCGTGAGCGTTGAAGCGCCGACGGTCACGCCGGTCCAACTCGGCGGCCCGCGGGGAGGACCCGCAGTACGGACGCTGAGGACCGACAACTGGTGGGTCCAGCCAACCATCAGCGTGATCGTGTTGACCGCCTTCGTCGTCTACTCGACGTGGGCCGTCTTCGTGAACAAGGACTACTACGTCGGTGCGGCGGCCCACCGCGACCTCATCTCGCCCTTCTACTCGCCGTGCATCACCGGCAGCTGCGTCGCCGGCGCGCACGGGACGTTCTTCGTGCTGACCTGGTGGCACATCACCCCGGCGGTCCTGATCCTCGGCGGCCCGCTCGGCTTCCGGCTGACCTGCTACTACTACCGCCGCGCCTACTACCGGGGCTTCTGGCAGTCGCCGCCGGCATGCGGGGTCGGCGATGCCCACACCAAGTACACCGGCGAGACGCGCTTCCCCCTCATCCTGCAGAACGTGCACCGGTACTTTTTCCTACTCGGCCTCGTGTTCAACACGATCCTGACCATCGACGCGGTGATGGCATTCCGGCTGCCCGGCGACGGAACGTTCGGCGTGAGCATCGGCACCCTGGTCCTGGTCACCAACGCAGCGCTGCTGTGGATGTACAGCCTTTCGTGCCACGCCGCCAGGCACCTCTGCGGCGGCAACGTCAGGTCCTTCTCGACCCATCCGATCCGCTACCGGATCTGGAGGTTCCTGACCCCCCTCAACGCCCGGCACATGCAGCTGGCCTGGATCAGCCTCGTGTTCGTCGCCCTGACCGACCTTTACGTCCGGCTCGTCTCGGCGGGCGTGTTCAGCGACCCCAAGATCTTCTAGGGAGATCGAGATGGCCGAGTACGAGTCCCACGACTACGACGTGATCATCATCGGGGCCGGCGGTGCCGGCCTCCGGGCCGCCATCGAGGCCAAGGCCCGCGGGCTACGCACCGCCCTCATCTGCAAGTCGTTGCTCGGCAAGGCCCACACGGTCATGGCCGAGGGTGGCGTCGCGGCGGCCATGGGCAACGTCTACCCCGAGGACAGCTGGCAGATCCACTTCCGCGACACGATGCGCGGCGGCAAGATGCTCAACAACTGGCGGATGGCCCAACTGCACGCCCAGGAGGCGCCCGACCGAGTCCAGGAGCTCGAGGCATGGGGCGCGCTCTTCGACCGCACCCCCGACGGCCGGATCCTCCAGCGTGACTTCGGCGGCCACCGCTTCGCCCGCCTGGCCCACGTCGGCGACCGGACCGGGCTCGAGATGATCCGCACACTCCAACAGCGCGTCGTCTCGATGGACGTCGACGTGTTCATGGAGTGCAAGATCCTGGGGCTGGTCGCCGACGCCGAAGGCGTCGTCTCGGGCGCCGTCGGCTACTGGCGCCCGACCGGGGAGATGGTCGTGTTCTCGGCCAAGGCGGTGGTGCTCGCGACCGGCGGCGCCGGCAAGTCCTGGAAGTACACGTCGAACAGCTGGGAGTGCACCGGCGACGGCCACGCGATGGCGCTGTGGGCCGGGGCCGACCTGATCGACATGGAGTGCGTGCAGTTCCACCCGACCGGCATGGTGTGGCCGCTCTCGGTGCGCGGCCTTCTCGTCACCGAGGGCGTGCGGGGCGACGGCGGCGTGCTGCGCAACTCCGAGGGCACCCGCTTCATGTTCAACTACGTGGCCGAGATGTTCCGTGCCGAGACGGCGGACTCCGAAGAGGAGGCCGACCGCTGGTACGAGGACCACTCGGCCGGCCGGCGCACACCGGAGCTGCTGCCGCGTGACGAGGTCGCCAGGGCCATCAACACCGAGGTCAAGGCGGGGCGGGGCAGCCCGCACGGCGGGGTGTTCCTCGACATCGCCACCCGTCGGAGCCCCGAGTACATCCGCCGCCGACTGCCGTCGATGTACCACCAGTTCATGGAGCTGGCCGGCGTCGACATCACTGCAGAGCCCATGGAGGTCGGGCCGACCTGCCACTACATCATGGGCGGGGTCCGGGTGGAGGCCGACACCGGAGCGGCGACCGTCCCGGGGCTGTTCGTGGCCGGCGAGGTGGCCGGCGGGATGCACGGGGCGAACCGCCTGGGCGGCAACTCGCTGTCCGACCTGTTGGTGTTCGGCCGCCGGGCCGGCATGGGCGCGTCGGACTACGCCGCCGGGCGTTCCGGGGCGCCCAAGCCCGACGAGGGCGAGATCCAGCACTCGATCACCGAAGCCCTGGCCCCCTTCGAGCGCACCGACGGCGAGAACCCCTACGAGCTCCACCAGGAGCTGCAGGAGATGATGCAGACGCTCGTCGGCATCATCCGCACCGGCGACGAGCTCGAACGGGCGCTCGGAGAGCTCGACGTGCTTCGCGACAGGGCGGCCAAGGTGACCGTCGGCGGGGGTCGCGCGTACAACCCGGGCTGGAATCTCGCCACCGACCTCCCGGCGATGCTCACGTTGTCGCGTTGTGTGACCCTCGGGGCAAGAGACCGCAAGGAGAGCCGGGGTGGGCACACCCGGGAGGACTTCCCGACGGCCGACCCCGAGTTCGGGAAGGTCAACCTCGTCCAGCGCCAGCCATCGGGTGGCGGCGTGAACGGGGACATCAAGATCGCCCCCGAGCCGATCCCCGAGATGCCGCCCGAGCTGGCCGAACTGTTCGAGGAGAGCCACTGATGAGCGACGTCACCATGAACGTCTGGCGTGGCGACGGCGACGGGGGCGACTTCGCCGAGTACACGCTTCCATCGCAGGAGGGCGAGGTCGTCCTCGACGTGATCCACCGCATCCAGGCCACCCAGGCCGGGGACCTGGCCTGTCGGTGGAACTGCAAGGCGGGGAAGTGCGGGTCGTGCTCGGCCGAGGTCAACGGCAAGCCCCGGCTCATGTGCATGACCCGGATGGACCAGCTGCCCGAGGGCCCGGTCACCGTCGCTCCGATGAAGGCCTTCCCCATCATCCGGGACCTCGTCACCGACGTGTCGTTCAACTTCGAGATGGCCAAGCAGGTCCCCGCGTTCGCCCCCCCGCCACGGCCCGAGGGCGGCTATCGCATGCAGCAGATCGACATCGAGCGGGGCCAGGAGTTCCGCAAATGCATCGAGTGCTTCATGTGCCAGGACGTCTGCCACGTGATCCGAGACCACGAGGAGAACAAGGCCCACTACGCCGGCCCCCGGTTCTTCATCCGCTACGCCGAGCTGGAAATGCACCCGCTCGACACCAACGACCGCCGGGAACTGGTCCGCCAGAAGGCCGGCCTCGGCATGTGCAACATCACCAAGTGCTGCACCGAGGTCTGCCCCGAGCACATCAAGATCACCGACAACGCGATCATCCCGATGAAAGAGCGGGTGGTCGACGCCTCCTATGACCCGGTGGCATGGCTCGGCCGCAAGATCCTGCGGCGCCAGAAGGCGTCGCCGGGCGAGGCCGCCGCCCACGGCGCGTAGCCGACCGGGTCGATGGCGCGCTTTCTCACGGCGGACTGGGTCAGCGCGTTCAACGCGGCATTGGAGGGGGCCGAGCTGACCGACCCCGGGACCACGAGCTCGGTGCGCGCCGAGTCCGGCCACTTCCGAGTCGAGCAGGACGTGACGGGTGTCCCCGACCGCCCCGAATCCGCCGGAGCTCTGCGGGTGGTCCTCTCGGTGGACGACGGCGCAATCACCCTGTCGACCCCCGAAGAGGAGCCCGGAGAACGGGCCGACGTGGTCATCACCCTCTCCTACGAGGATGCGGCGGCGCTCTCCCGGAGTGAGCTCGACCCCACCGAGGCACTCGGCACCGGGCGAGTCCACGTGCGCGGTGACCTGTCGGTGCTGGTGGCCGGCCAGGGCATCCTGGCCGCCGCGGCCGGCCGCATGGCCGAGCTGCAGGCCAACACCTCCTACTGAGCGCCGGCGAATACCCGAGCCCGCTCGGGTCCCCAGGCCGCCCTCTGCGAGACCCTGATCAGGGATTAGGTAACAAATCGGCGGTCCCCCGAATTCACGGGCAAGTTGTCCGGGCCCGGCCGTTCCCTCCTTGACGCCTCGTTCCGCTGTCCAGCGCGGCACCGGGCGTTTCTCGAGACGAAAGGAGCATTCCGACGATGCGCTTCAAGCTTTTGGCAGCAGCGGGCCTTGCTGCCGGCCTTGCGGCCGGTGGCGGGGCCATCGCCGCGTCAGCTTCCGGGTCGCCGAGCGCCTCGGTGCCGGGCCTGCCGAGCCTCCCCGGTGCCCCGAGCCTCCCCGGTGCCCGCCGACACCCGGCCAGGCCAGCTGCTTCTCGACGCCGGCACCCCCGGCCTCACCGGTGCCCGGGTCCGCAGCCGGTGCCACGTCGATCTCGGGGGGCGGCGGCAGCCTCTCGGTGACCTCGAGCTCGGCCAATGGTGTCACCGGGTGTGGCACGATCCCGAGCTCGCCCAGTGCGCCCAGCCTCCCGGGCGGCGGGTCCACGGGCACCCCCGGTCTCCCGAGCCCCGGCGAGACGGCCTGCCTGTCCACGCCGACCGCTCCGGCACTCCCCTTGCCCGGCTCGGGCAGCGGCGGGATCGAGATCTCCGGTGACGGAGGCAGCCTCTCGGTGACCGGCGGCACGTCGGGCGGCGAGGTGTGCGTCGAGCCCCCGGCTACCTCGCTGCCCGGACGCCTCGATGGCGTCGTGACCAGCGGTTGCCTGCACGACCAAGAGTCCCCGGTGTCACGACCAGGGGACTCTTGGTCGTTGGGGGCCGATGGCGCGATCTCTCCGGCGGGCCTGGGGGTGACGGCGGTAGTCTCGAGATCGAGCGGCCCGCGGCGGGTGGGCCAACGAAGGGGAGGGCAGGCGTGTCCCAGCCAATCGACGACCACTTCTTCTTGAAGTACCGCGAGCTCCTCGACGCAGAAGACGCTGCGTTCGACGAGCTCGAGCACGCCTGTGAAGAAGGCGACCGCTCACACTTCGAGTTGGAGATGGCCGCGTGGCACGACGCGCTGGCGAAGAAGCTGTCCTTCCTCCATCACGCCGGCTACGACCTGCCGGTGCCCGTCGCGTCGTAGCGGCGGATCTGCCGCCCGCGTCGGCGGGCGATCAGACAGGGGTCAGTCCACCAGCCCGAGCTGGCGGACTTCGTTGCGCTCGGCCTCGAGCTCCTCGGTGGTGATGCGCACCCGGTCGGTCGCGAACTCGTCGTGGGTCAACCCCTCGACGACGCTCCAGCTGCCCTTGGAATCCGCGCGCACCGGGAGCCCGAACTGGAGCCCCTTCGGCGTCCCGTACTGACCGTCGCTCGCGACGGCGACCGAGAACCAGTCACCCTTGGGCGTCTCGGTCCGGAGCGAACGCACCGTGTCGACCACTGCGCTCGCAGCCGAGGCGGCCGACGACAGGCCCCGCGCCTCGATGATCGCGGCGCCGCGCTTTTGCACCGTCGAGATGAAGTCCCCCTCGAGCCACTCGGTGTCGGTGATCACCTCGGGCACCGGCTTGGCGCCGATGCGCGCGTTGGCGAAGTCGGGGAACTGTGTCGCGGAGTGGTTGCCCCAGATGGTCACGTTGGTCACCTCGGCCACCGGGACCCCGGCCTTCCTGGCCAGCTGGGACTTCGCCCGGTTCTCGTCGAGGCGGGTCATGGCGAACCACCGGTCGGCCGGAACACCCGACGCGGCCGACCGTGCGATGAGGCAGTTGGTGTTGCACGGGTTGCCGACCACCAGCACCCGCACGTCGGACGCCGCGTGGGCGGCGATCGCCTCACCCTGGGGCTTGAAGATGCCGCCGTTAACACCGAGGAGCTCACCGCGCTCCATCCCGGCCTTGCGGGGGATGGAGCCGACCAGGAGCACCCAGTTGGTCCCGTCGAACGCCGTCTTCAGATCGGAGGTCGCGACGACATCGGCCAGCTGGCCGAACGCACAGTCGTCGAGCTCCATGACGACGCCGTCGAGGGCCTTCATCGCCGGCTCGATCTCGAGCAGCCGCAGGACCACCGGCTGGTCCTTGCCGAGCAGTTGGCCCGAGGCGATCCGGAACAGGAGCGAGTAGCCGATCTGCCCGGCCGCGCCGGTCACGGTGACGTGGATGGGGGGCTTTGCTGCCATGGGGGGCCGCTCCTTGTGCTCGCTCGGTGGTCTTTTCAGGGTCGCGGTCGCCCGCGCGCCGGGGTGGGGCTAGAGCCGGTCGGCGATCGCCGAGGCGAACTCCGAGCACTTCACCTCGGTTGCCCCGTCCATCAGTCGTGCAAAGTCGTAGGTGACGATCTTGTCGGCGATGGTGGCCTCCAGCGCCTTTACGATGTTGGCCGCCGCATCGGTCCAGCCCAGGTGCTCGAACATGAGCACGCCGGACAGGAGCACCGAGCCGGGGTTCACCTTGTCCTGGCCGGCGTACTTCGGCGCCGTGCCGTGGGTGGCCTCGAAGACGCCGTGCCCGGTCACGTAGTTGATGTTGGCCCCCGGCGCGATGCCGATGCCGCCGACCTGGGCCGCCAGGGCGTCGGACAGGTAGTCGCCGTTCAGGTTGGTGGTGGCGATGACGTCGAAGTCCGACGGCCGGGTGAGCACCTGTTGGAGCGTGATGTCGGCGATGGTGTCCTTCACGAGCAGGCGGTCGCCCGGGTTGCCGTCGCAGTCGTCCCAGCCGACCGCTCGGTCCGCGAACTCCTCGCGGACGAGCTCGTAACCCCACGAGCGGAACGCGCCCTCGGTGAACTTCTGGATGTTGCCCTTGTGGACGAGGGTGACCGAGCGCCGGTCATGCTCGAGCGCGTAGTTGATGGCGGCCCGGACCAGGCGCTTGGACCCCATCTCCGAGATCGGCTTGATGCCGATGCCGGATCCGTCGCGGATCGGCCAGCCCATCTCGGTGCGCAGGTACTCGGCGAGCTTCTCGGCCTCCGGCGTGCCCGACTCGACCTCGTAACCGGCGTACACGTCCTCGGTGTTCTCCCGGAAGATGACCATGTCGACGAGGTCGGGGCGGCGCACCGGCGAGGGCACGCCGGCGAACCAGCGCACCGGGCGCAGGCAGACGTAGAGGTCGAGCAGCTGGCGCAGGGCCACGTTGAGGGACCGGATGCCGCCGCCGATCGGGGTGGTGAGCGGTCCTTTGATCCCGATCAGGTGCTCGCGGAACGCCTCGACGGTCTCGTCGGGGAGCCAGTTGCCGGTCTCGTTGAACGCCTTCTCGCCGGCCAGGACCTCCTTCCACGAGATCGTGCGGCCGTGCTTGGTCGCGGCGGCGTCGAGGACCAGGCGAGCCGCCGGCCAGATGTCGACGCCGGTGCCGTCGCCCTCGATGAACGGGATGATGGGTTCGACGGGGACCGACAGCGTGCCGTCGCTGCCCATGGTGATCTTCTCTGCCATGAAAAACTCCTATGTCACGGGGGGACTCGACCGCAAGGCGGCCGAAGGGTTGTTAGCTCAGGTGCTCAGGGTCCCGGCTGCGCTGAGGTGCGGCGCCAACCCCAGGGCCTGGTAGATGTCCCGGGTCGCGCTCGAACGGTTGAGCGTGTAGAAGTGCAGCCCCGGTGCCCCCCCGTCGAGCACGGCCTTGCAGAGCTCGGTGGCCAGTTCGATCCCGCACCGGCGCACGCCATCGTGCTCGTCGTCCCTGGCCGCCGCCTCGAGCCGCTCCACCATCCACGGCGGCACGGCGGCACCCATGGTGGCCATGCGGGGGATCGAGCTCAACGCGGTCACCGGCATGATGCCGGGAAGGATCGGCTTGTCGATCCCCCGGTCGTGCAGGTCGGCGACGAGCCCGAGGTACTCCTCGGGCTCGAAGAAGAACTGGGTGATCGCGAAGTCGGCCAAGGCGAGCTTCTCGGCCAACCGGTCGCGGTCGTGCGCGAGGTCGGGCGAGGCCGGGTGACCGACCGGCTGCGCGGCCACGCCGATCGAGAAGCCGCCGATCGCCCGGGCCAGCTCGACCAGCTCGATGGCGTAGTTGAGCTCTCGGGGCGCGTCGGCGTCCGGCGAGGGATCACCACCCAGGGCGAGCACGTTCTGCACTCCCGAGCGCCGCAGCGACACCAGGATCTCGGCAAGCTCGAGGCGGGTGTGGGCGACGCAGACCAGGTGGGCCATGGGAACGAGCGTGGTCGTGTGCAGCATCCCCGAGACGAGGTTGTGGGTGCGCTGGCGGGATGCCGCCCCGCCCCGGTAGGTGACCGAGACGAACGAGGGGCCGAGCGGCTGCAGCTCGACCAGGGTGCGCGACAGCACCAGCAGCTCCTGGTCGCTCTTGGGCGGGAAGAACTCGAACGAGTAGGTCCGCCCGGCCGACAGCAGGTCGGAGATCCTGGCCACGGCCCCCAAGCGTAGGCCCCGCCCTGGGTATATTCATCCCCGTGGCAACGAGCGCCCAAGCGGTCATCCCGGTCCTCGTCTACGGCGACATCCAGGGGGCCCACGACTTCTTGGTCAGGGCGTTCGGATTCGGGCCGGGCGGCGTGGAGACCGACGGTGCAGGCAACCCCGTCCACGGCGAGGTCGACGCCTTCGGCCAGGCGATCTGGCTGCATCTGCCGATACCCGACAAGCAGCTGGGCCCGCCCAAGGACGGCACCCTGGCCCTCGGGGGCCTGGTGGTGCGGGTCCCCGACGTCGACGCCCACTGCGCTCGGTCCCGCACCGAGGGTGCCGACGTCACCCGTGACCCGTCCGACCAGCCCTACGGGCAACGCGAGTACGAGGCCACGGACCCCGAGGGCCACCGCTGGTGGTTCGCCACCGTCATCGACCCGCCGGCCTGAACCGGCGTCGGTCCCCCTAAAGACCTAGGACCGTTCGGCCGCCGCCAACGCGTTGCGGAGCAGCATGGCCCTCGTCATCGGCCCGACCCCGCCGAGGCGCGGGGTGATCCAACCGGCCACCTCGGCGACCCCTGCGTCCACGTCGGACAGGACCTTGCGGCCCACCCAGGTGGTGCCGGCCCCGACCACCGCCGCACCCGGCTTGATCATGTCGGCCGTCACCAGGCCGGCCGACCCCGCGGCCGCCACCACGATGTCGCCCCGGCGGACGTGGTCGGCGAGGTCGGGCACGCCGGTGTGGACGACCGTCACCGCGGCGTTGCACCCGGGTCGCTTCAAGGCGAGGAGCAGGGCGAGCGGCCGGCCGATGGTGAGGCCCCGGCCGATCACCACGGCGTGGCGGCCCTCGACGGGCACGTCGTAGGCGTGCAGCAGTTCGAGGATGCCGGCGGGCGTGCATGGGAGCGGTCCCGGGGCGCCCATCACCAGTCGGCCGAGGTTGACCGGCTGGAGGCCGTCGACGTCCTTGTCCGGCTCGACCGCCAGCAGCGCCCGCTCCTCGTTCAGCCCGGGCGGCAACGGCACCTGGACCAAGAACGCATGGATGGCCGGGTTGTCGTTGAAACGCGCCACCGCGTCCTCGACGTCGCGTTGGCTGGCCGTCGCCGGCAGGTGCTCGTGGAACGAGGCGATGCCGACCTCTTGGCAGTCCTCGTGCTTCATGGCCACGTAGCGGGCGCTCGGGACGTCGTCTCCGACCAGGATGGTGCCGAGCCCCACCCGGACCCCGTCGGCGGCCAGCTTGGCCGTCCGCTCGGCGATCTCGGTTCGGATCCGGGCGGCCACCACCTCGCCGTCGAGAACGATCGCGCTCATTGGTGTGCTCCCCTCATCGCGGTAGTGGGCCTCAGTGCCGGAAGTGGCGCTCGCCGGTCGCGACCAGCGCGATGCCGGCCGCGTCGGCCGCCTCGATGACCGCCGCGTCGCCGACCGATCCCCCGGGATGGATCACCGCGGCCACCCCCGCGCGCGCGAGCACCTCCAGCCCGTCGGGGAACGGGAAGAACGCGTCGCTCGCCCCGGCACCGCCCTTGGCCCGGTCCCCCGCCTTGGCCACGGCGATCTCGGCCGCGCCGACCCGCGACTGCTGGCCGGCCCCGATGCCCGATGCCTGGCCGCCCGTCACGGTGACCACCGCGTTGGACATGGTCCGCGCGCAGACCCGCCACGCCAGCACGAGGTCCCGCCACTGCTCGTCGGTCGGTTGGACCTTCGTCACGACCCGCCAGTCCGATCTCGGCACGACGATGCGGTCGGCCTCCTGCACGAGCGCGGCGCCACCGATGCTGCGCACCTGGGTGCCGGCGGGCTCGGGGGGCGGGGCGGTGAGCAGCCGGGTGGCCTTCCGGCGGGCGATCAGCCGGGCCAGCGCGTCGGGCTCGATGGCCGCGGCCACGATCACGTCGGCCTGTGGCCCCGCGGCGATGGCCTCACCGAGCGCGGCATCGATCGTCCCGGCGACGGCCACGATCCCCCCGAAGGCCGACAAGGGGTCGCAGTCGAGCGCGAGCCGGTGGGCCTCGACGAGGTCCGTTGCGACCGCGGCGCCGCACGGGTTGGCGTGCTTGATGATCGCGACGGCCGGCCGGCCGTCGTCGGAGGACAATTCGTGGACGAGCCGCCATGCCGCGTCGGTGTCGAAGAGGTTCAGGTAGCTGAGCGCCGTCCCGCTGTGCTGGACCATCTCGTCCCACCACGTCGGCCGGCCGTCGACCCGGTAGCGGGCCCCGTGCTGGTGGGGGTTCTCGCCGTAGCGGAGGACCTCGGCGCGCTCCAAGGTGAGGTGGATGGTTTCTGGGAGGAGCTCGTCGCCGTCGAGCCACCGCACGATCGCGGCGTCGTAGGAGGCGGTGTGGGCGAAGGCGGCCCGCGCCAGCCTGCGCCGTGTCTCGTCGGACAGGGACCCGTCCGCCCGCAGCTCGTCGAGCACCCCGGCGTAGTCGGCCGGGGACACGACGACGCCGACGTGCGCGAAGTTCTTCGCGGCGGCACGGACCATGGTCGGGCCGCCGATGTCGATCAGCTCCACCGACGGGTCGCTCCGGAACGGGTACAGGTTGCAGACGACCAGGTCGATGGGTTCGATCCCCTGCGCGTCCAGGTCGGCCAGGTGCGCGGGCACCGAGCGGTCGGCCAGGATGCCGCCGTGGATGGCCGGGTGGAGCGTCTTCACCCGGCCGCCCAGGATCTCGGGGGCCCCGGTCACATCGCTCACCGCCCGGTGGGCGACGCCCGACTCGGCCAGCGCGGCCGCGGTGTTGCCGCTGGCCAGCAGCTCCCAGCCGAGGTCGGCCAGGCCGGCGGCCAGCTCGGCCAGGCCGGCCTTGTCATAGACTGACAGCAGCGCCCTCAACGGTCGTCCCTCGCTCCGGCGTCGCCGGTCGTCGCGAGCTCGTTCAGCATCTTCAGCACCGTCTCGGGGTACAGCCGCCGTTCGACCGTCTTGATCCGCTCGTGCAACGTGGCCACGGTGTCGTCGTCGCGCACCGGGACCGTCTCTTGGGCCAGGATCGGGCCCGCGTCCATCTCGAGCGTGGCCAGGTGCACGGTGCACCCGGTCACCTTCACGCCGGCCTCGAGCGCCGCCTCGACGGCGTGCCACCCCGGGAACGCCGGCAGGAGCGCCGGGTGCGTGTTGAGGATCCGCCCGCCGAATGCGTCGTGGAGCGGTTGGTCGACGACGGTGCCGAAGCCGGCCATCGCGACGAGATCGACCTCGGCCGCCCGCAGGGTCTCGGTCAGGGCCACCGTGTAGGCGCGGCGGTCGAAGTCGCCACCGAAACCGCCAAAGTCTCGCCGGTCGACAAGCACCGCTTCGACGTTGTTGCGGGCCGCCACCTCGAGGCCGGCACAGGGGCGGTCCGAGAGCACGAGCGCCACCGGCACGCCCCGCCGGAGCATCGCGTCCAGGATCGTCCCGCTTCCTGACACGAGCACTGCGACGCGCACGCGCCCACGGTACAGGGCGCGCATCGCGCGCCCCGACACGGCCCCGGCCGCTCACGCCGCCCGATGAGCGGCGGCCGAGCGGGCGGTTAGGAGAGCCCCCGGACGATCTCGACCATCTTCTCCCCGGCCTCGGTCGGGTTGGCCGTGACCATCACGCCCGCCGCGGCGAGCGCCTCCATCTTGGCCTGGGCGGTGCCCTGCGAGCCCGAGATGATCGCGCCGGCGTGGCCCATCTTGCGGCCCGGCGGCGCCGTGACCCCGGCAACGTATGCGACCACCGGCTTGGTCATGTGGGCCCCGATGTACTCGGCCGCCCGCTCCTCCTCGGAGCCCCCGATCTCGCCGATCATCATCACCGCCCTCGTGTCCGGGTCGGCCTCGAACGCCTCCAGGCAGTCGATGAAGTTGGTGCCGGGCACCGGGTCCCCGCCGATGCCGACGCAGGTGGTCTGGCCGACGCCCTGCTGGGACAGCTCGTGGAGGGCCTGGTAGGTGAGGGTGCCCGAGCGGCTGACGATGCCGACCGGCCCGCCGGCCAGCGCGATGTCGCCCGAGGTGATGCCGATGTTGGTCTTCCCCGGCGAGATGATCCCCGGGCAGTTCGGGCCGAGCAGCCGGGCGCCCGGGAACTCGCGCACCAGCCGGTTGTACGCCGACGCCTCGTCCTGGGCCGGGATGCCCTCGGTGATGCACACGATGAACGAGATGCCCGCCGCCGCGGCCTCGAGGATCGCGTCGCAGGCGAAGCGCGGCGGCACGACCACGAAGGACGCCACGGCCCCGGTGGCGTCGACGGCCTCGGCGACCGTGTCGAACACCGGGACGCCGTCGACGTCGGTGCCGCCCTTGCCCGGGGTGATGCCGCCCACGACCTTGGTGCCGTAGTCGCGGTTGCGAAGGCCGTGGAACCGGCCCTGGCCACCGGTCAGGCCCTGGACCACGACGGTCGTCTTTTCGTCGACGAAGATGCTCACGTCCCTCTCCTTCGGCTAACGGGCCAGCTCGACGGCGCGGCGGGCGGCCGACAGCATCGTCGGCTCGGCCAGCACCCGATCGGACAGGTGCGGGGCGAGCAGCGCCCGGCCGGCATCGGCGTTGGTCCCATCCAGGCGCAAGACGATCGGGGACCGGATCTCGACGCTTGCGAGCGCCTGGATGACCCCGTTGGCCACGTCGTCCACCCTGGTGATGCCGCCGAAGATGTTGACGAGGATGGAGCGCACGGCCGGGTCCGAGTTGATGACCTCCAGCGCCGCCGTCATCACCGCGGCGTTCGCCCCACCGCCGATATCCAAGAAATTGGCCGCACTCCCCCCGACCTGGTTGACCACGTCGAGGGTGCTCATGGCCAGGCCGGCCCCGTTGGCGATGATGCCGACCGTGCCGTCGAGGCCGATGTAGTTGAGCCCCTTCTCCTTGGCCATCTTCTCCCGAGGGTCCTCGGTGTCGGTGCCCGCGAACTCCTCCCACTCGGGGTGCCGGAACGCCGCGTTCTCGTCCAAGGTCACCTTGGCGTCGAGCGCGTGCACGCTGCCCTCGGTGGTGAGGATGAGCGGGTTGATCTCGGCGAGGTCGCAGTCCCCCTCGACGAAGCAGTGGTAGAGGCGGACGAGCACCTGTGCCGCGCCGTCGCGGGCCGCCTCGTCGAGGCCGGCCGCGTCGACCCACCGGCGCGCCGTCTCCTCGTCCAGCCCGTCGAGCGGGTTGATGTGGAGGCGGGCGATCGCCTCGGGATTGGTGGTCGCGACCTCTTCGATCTCCACCCCGCCGGCCGCGGACAGCATGCCCAGGTGGAGCTTGGCCGGCCGGTCGAGCGTGAAGCTGGCGTAGTACTCCTTTTCGATGTCCGAGGCGTGTTCGACCCACAACCGGTGCACGGTGTGGCCCTTGATGTCCATGCCCAAGATGGCCTCGGCGGCCTGGCGCACCTCGCCCGGGTTGGCGGCCAGCTTGATGCCGCCCGCCTTGCCGCGGCCGCCCACCTTCACCTGTGCCTTGACCACGACCGGGTAGCCGGCGTCCTCGGCCTGCTCGACCGCCTCGTCGACCGTGTCGGCGGTGCCGCCGGGGGACGTCGGTATGCCGAAGCGGGCGAAGTACTGCTTCCCCTGGTACTCGTAGAGATCCACGTTGTCCTCTGGGTCGTCTTTCTGTGTCGGTCGCTCTGGTTGTCGGGTGGGTGTGTCGCTCTGGTTGTCGGGTGGAGGCTCGCGCTCAGCCGGGCGCCAGGCCCCTCAGGGGTCCTCGGCGATCACCGGTTGGCGTCGGCGCTGTCGGGTCGGGCCGGGCGCCGGGGCGGTTCTCAAACCCCGAGCGCCTCCTCGCGCCGGTCGAGCGCCGCGGCCAGCCACTCCCCGATCGAGGGCAGCGACGAGCCGGGGGTGAACACCGCGGCGACGCCCTGCTCGGTGAGGGTCGGGATGTCGGAGTCCGGGATGATCCCGCCGACGATCATGATCACGTCGTCGCGCCCCGCCGCGGCCAGCCCCGCGACGACCTTCGGGACGAGCGACAGGTGCGCCCCCGACAACATGGAGAGCCCGACCGCGTCCGCGTCCTCCTGNNGTGTCCTCGTCCTCGATGATCTGCCCGGCGGACTTCGCCGGCGGGGCCTTCGCGGCGACCCACTGGGCGGCCGAGTTATCGCCGCCGACTTTCGAGGCGTCGATCTCGACGTCGCCGGTCGTGACGGTGTCCAGCGGCTTCTTCTTCGCGCCCATGATCGCCTTCAGCGATGGATAGCGGGGCTCGTTGATCGCGTCGCCGACGGAGATCACCGCCGGCAGCTTGATCTGCACGGTGTCGTAGCCATACTCGGCCTGGCGCTCGCACTTGAGCGCGTCGGAGTCGACGTCCATCTTGATCACCTGCGTCAACGACGGCATGCTCAGGTGCTCGGCCACGACCGCGCCGATCGTGTAGCACTCGCCATCGTCTGACTGCTGACCGAGCAGGACCAGGTCGGGGCTCTCGCGCTGCAGCGTCTTGGCCAGCGCATAGCCCGTGGCGGCCACATCGGAACCGGCGACGGCCGGGTCTGACAGGTGCACCGAACGGTCGGCGCCGAGCGAGACGGCCTTGTGCAGGGCGCGCACGGCGCTGTCGGGGCCCATCGTCACGGCGACGATCTCCTCGACGGGGACGGCGCCGCCCTCCTTGATCTGCATCGCGGCCTCGATCGCGTGCGTGTCATACGGGTTGAGGTTCTTCTCTCCGCTGCGGTCCATACGCCCCGTCGAGGGATCGATGCGCTTCTCGACGGCGGCGTCCGGGACCTCTTTGACCAGGACGCAAATCTTCAAAGGTGCCTCCTAAGCATCACTGAGAACGAGTGGATACTACCCGATTGACTGGTCAGTCAAGACCACGTGTGAGCCTCACATCCGGGCTGGATGGCCCGCTGGCCACCAGCCCGGGCAAGCGCGAGCCGCCCACGTCAGCTCCGCACCGCGGACCGGATGAAATCGATCGCCGCCTGCGCCGGCGCCCCGGGCGTGAACACCTCGGCCACCCCAAGCGCTTTCAGCTCTGCGATGTCCTCGGCCGGAATCGTGCCGCCGACCGTGACCACCACATCGTCGACGCCCTGGGCCTTCAGCAGCTCGATGATGCGCGGCACCAGGGTCATGTGCGCGCCCGACAGAATCGAGAGGCCGACCGCGTCCGCGTCCTCCTGGACGACGGCGCTCACCACTTGCTCGGGTGTCTGGTGGAGGCCGGTGTAGACGACCTCGAACCCCGAGTCTCGAAGGGCACGTGCGATGACCTTGGCCCCGCGGTCGTGTCCGTCCAGCCCTGGCTTCGCCACCACCACCCGGTAGGGACGTTTCATGGAAGCCCGATGATAGGCGGGGACCCCGGGGGTGGGGCCAGGCCGCGCTCAGGCCCGGCGGAGCGGTGCCGCCGAGAGCAGCAACTTCTTGCGCCCGACCGAGCCGAACCGCACCTCGGCCTGGGCCCCGTCGCCCTCCCCGGTGGCCGAGATGACGGTGCCTTCCCCCCAGCGGTCGTGGACCACCTCGTCCCCGGCCATCAGGCCCAGCGTCTCGGCCCCGGTCGTCTGGCGTCGTGACGGGGGCCGGGCGAACCCGAGATCGGCCTTGCCCGAACCGACGACGCCGATGTCGTGGACGAGCTCGCTCGGCACCTCGGCGAGGAACCGTGATGGGATGTTGTGCGAGGTGTTGCCCCACAGCGTCCTGCGCCAGGCGTGCGACATGTACAGGCGGTCCTTGGCCCGGGTCACCCCGACGTAGCAGAGCCGCCGCTCCTCCTCGAGCTCGAGGGGCTCGGCCAGCGTCCGCATGTGGGGGAAGATCCCCTCCTCCAGGCCGGTCAGGAACACCGCAGAGAACTCCAGCCCCTTGGCCGTGTGCATGGTCATCAGGTTGACCCGGGTCCCGTCGCCGTCGATCTCGTCGGAGTCGGCCACGAGGGCGACCGTCTCCAAGAACTCGGACAGGTCCTCGTACTCGGCCGCCACGCCGGCCAGCTCGAAGATGTTCTCGATCCGCCCGTCGGCCTCGTGGCTGCGCTCGGCCTCGAGCTCCGCGACGTACCCCGTCTTGTGGGCCACCGCCTCGACCAGGTCGCCCGGGGCCAGGGTCTCGGCCAGCCGGGACAGCTCGGCCAAAAGGTCCCGCAACGAGGTGGCCCCCTTCAGCGCCTTTCCCGACAGCCCGGCCTCCTCGGCGTGGTCCAGGGCTCCGGGGATGGAGAGGTAGTGGTCCTTCGCCCACCCGACGAGGCGGGCGACCGACGTGTCGCCGATGCCGCGTTTTGGCACGTTCAGGATCCGGCGCGCCGAGATCTCGTCGGAGGGGTTCCCGAGCAGGCGGACGAACGCGATCATGTCCTTCACCTCGCGCCGGTCATAGAAGCGGGTCCCGCCGACGACCTTGTAGGGGACCTCGGCGCGGACCAGCTCCTCCTCGAAGACGCGGCTCTGCGCGTTGGTCCGGTAGAAGACGGCCATGTCCGAGTAGCTGAGCTGCTCGCGGTTGTGCAATCTGGTCAGCTCGCTGGCCACGAACGACGCCTCGTCGTGCTCGTCCTCGGCCCGGTAGCGGGCGATGGGCGGGCCGGCCTCGCCCTCGGTGAAGAGACGCTTCGGCCGCCGGGCCAGGTTGTTGGAGATGATGGCGTTCGCGGCGTCGAGGACGTTCTGTGTCGAGCGGTAGTTCTGCTCGAGCAGGATCGTCGTCGCGTTGGCGAAGGCCTGCTCGAACTGCAAGATGTTGGAGACGTCCGCGCCCCGCCAGCGGTACACCGACTGGTCAGAGTCCCCGACGACGCAGACGTTGCCGTGGCCCGCCGCCAGCAGGATGACGAGACGGTTCTGGGCCTTGTTGGTGTCCTGGTACTCGTCGACCAGCACGTGCTTGAACCGCTGCTGGTAGCCGGTGCGCACGACGTCGGAGGCCTCGAGCAGGTTCACTGCGACCATCAACAGGTCGTCGAAGTCCATCGCGTTGGCGGCCAGCAGGCGCTGCTGGTACTGCGCGTAGACCTCGGCGATGCGGATCGCGAAGGGGTCCGACCGCGAGTTCTCCCGGAACGTCTCGAAGTCGATCAGCTCGGCCTTGGCCTGCGAGATGACCCCGGCCACCGAACGCGGCGGCAGGCGCTTCGTGTCGAGCCCGAGCTCGGCCATGATCACCTCGATCAGCCGGCGCGAGTCGAGGTCGTCGTAGACGGTGAACGACGACTGGTAGCCGAGGATCGACGCGTGCGAGCGCAGCATGCGCAGGCAGGCCGAGTGGAACGTCGACACCCACATCCGCTCGGCCCGCTTGCCCACGAGCTCGACCACGCGGCGGCGCATCTCGTCGGCCGCCTTGTTGGTGAAGGTGATGGCCAGGATCTCCCACGGCGCCGCCTCGTCGGTGGCCAGCAGGTGGGCGATGCGCCGCGTGAGCACGCGGGTCTTCCCCGACCCGGCCCCGGCGACGACGAGCAGCGGGCCGCCCCGGTGGACCACCGCCTCGCGCTGGGGCGGGTTCAGTCCCTCCAACAGCTCGTCGGGCCGCGGGGCCCGGAAGCGGTCCTCGGGCTGCTCGTTCGAGCGCACCGTCCCTCGGGACGGGGCCGGCTCGTCCTCGGGCC
>PMOQ01000104.1 GCA_003161255.1 Acidimicrobiaceae bacterium
CCTCTTCCAGCTGGGCCTGGAGCTGGTTGCGGTGGTGGTCGAAGACCTTGGCCACGCGGACGATGGCCGAGTCGCTCCCCATGCGCGCCGCCGCCTCGGCCAGCGCCAGGGCGTCGGGATCGCTCGACAGGCGTTCGGCCTCCTCGGTCATCATCTCGATGATGACGTCTCGCCAGTAGAGGTGCATCTTCAAGAGGTCGGAGAGCGAGACCGACTGGTTGGCCGCCGCCCGGCCCGGTGCGGCCTGGTTCGCCGTCTGCTCCCGGGTCGCAACCTCGCCGCTGATCAGATACGAGGTGACCTGGCCCGTCCCGCTGCGGCAGAAGCGCAGCACGTCCTCGCGGATCCGGTCGGTAACCGGGGACGGATCGCCACGCCCGGCCTCCCAGCGCCCGAGCACCCGCTCGGCCAGCTCCTCGGTCCGGGCCTTCAGCGCCAGGCCGAGCGACACGGCCGACTCGGACGGCCGTTGCAGGCCGACGGTCGTCAATCGCCCGCCCCGGCGCAGTATCTTGCGCCGAGACGTCCCGCCCTCGTCGCTCACCGGGTACCGGTTCCGATTCCCGGCCGCTCGGCCGGTACCGGGTCGCTCAAAGATGCCACGCGCCCTCGGGTTGTTCCGCGGGGACCGAAATGGCCCCTCGACAGGAAAGATGCCGTTCCGTTGTACCAGACGGTCGCCCGAAAACGGTGGATTGCGGACCTCCCGCGAACCACACCGGAGTGGTTTCGGGGGTCGCCCCGGGACGGACCGCCGTGCGGTCGAGGTTGCCCCTTCTAGGGCGTTGCGAGCACGGCGCGATGCCAGGTTTCCCGGCCGAGATGGCGCAACACCCGCCGGGCGATCCCCGGGCCGTCGAGCTCGAGATCGCCCAGGATGTCGGCCGGGCTGCCGTGGGCGACGAACGCCACCGGGACACCGGCGCACAGCACCCGGGGGGCGGCCTGGCCGACCGCCGCCATGAGGGCCGAGGAGACCAGCGCACCGACCCCGCCCTCCGCCACGCCATCCTCTGCGACGAGGACGAGCGGATGCGCGGATGCGTCGTCGAGCAGCACCGGATCGAGCGGCGTCACGGACCTCGGGTCCCAGACGCTCGCCGACACGCCGTCTGCGACAAGAAGGTCGGCGGCCGACTCGCAGGCGGCCAGGAGCTTGCCGACGCCGATCAGGCAGACGTCGGTCCCCGACCGCACGCGCCGCGCGGCGAGGCACTCCCCCGTCGCGGGGGCGGTGGGGGCCTCGGTCTTCGGCCACCGGATGGCCACCGGCCCCCCGCTCCACTCGATCGCCCATCGGAGCATCACCGCGACCTCCTCGTACGAGGTCGGTGCGAGCACGGTCATGCCGGGGACCTTGGTCAGCAGCGCCAGGTCGGTGACCCCGTGGTGGCTCGGCCCGTCGTCGCCGGTGATCCCGGCCCGGTCGAGGCAGAACACGACCGGCAGGCGATGGAGGCCGACGTCGTAGTACAGCTGGTCCCAGGCCCGGTTGAGGAAGGTCGAGTAGATGGCGACGACCGGCCGCAGGCCGGCCATGGCCATGCCCGCGGCCGCCGTGACCGCGTGCTGCTCGGCGATGCCGACGTCGAAGAAGCGATCGGGGTAGCGCTCCTTGAACGCGCGCAACCCGGTCGGGCCGTCCATCGCCGCGGTGATCGCGACCAGCTCGGGGCGAGCCTCGGCCTCGGCGACGATCGCCTGGGCGAAGGCCTCGGTGTAGCTGCGGCCCCCACGCGCCAATGCCACGCCGGTGTCGGGATCGAACGGCCCGATGTCGTGCAGGCACTTGGCCTCGTCGGCCTCCGCGAACCGGTACCCGCGCCCCTTGACCGTGTGCACGTGGAGCACCACCGGCCCGTCGTGGCGCGACGCCTCGCCGAGGGCCTGCTCGAGCGCCGTCACGTCGTGGCCGTCGACCGGCCCGTGGTACGCGATGCCGAGGGCCTCGAAGAACCCGGCCGGTGCCTTGGGGTCGCAGAGCTCGTCGTCGAGCCGCCCGGCCGTGGTGAGCGCGGACACCGTCGGCGCGTACGAGCGGCCGTTGTCGTTCAGCACCACCAGCACCGGCGCCCGGGACACCCCGATGTTGTTGAGGGCCTCATACGCGAGGCCGCCGGTCAGCGCCCCATCCCCGACCACCGCCACGACCCGGCCGGGGTCGCAGCGCAGAACACCGGCCTCGGCCATGCCGTACGCGTAGGAGAGCGCCGTCGAGGCGTGGGAGTTCTCGACCAGGTCATGGGGGGATTCGGACCGGCTCGGGTATCCCGACATGCCCCCGGCCCGGCGCAGCCCGCCGAAGTCGGCGGCCCGGCCGGTGACCAGCTTGTGCACGTAGCCCTGGTGGCCGGTGTCCCAGATGATCCGGTCCTCGGGCGAGTGGAAGGCGCGGTGCAGCGCGAGGGTCAGCTCGACCACACCCAGGTTGGAGCCGAGGTGGCCGCCGTTGCGGGCGACCGAGGCCACCAGGAACCGGCGGATCTCGACGGCCAGATGGTCCAGGGCCTCGCGGTCCATGTCGGCGAGGGCGGCCGGCGTGAGCGCGCGCAGGGTTCCCCACTCGTCCACGACCTGGTCGCTCCGCTCGGTCGGTTCCACGATCAGTGGGTGTTCACCAGGGCGCGGATGGACTGACGGAGCGAGCCGATGCTCGCGATCGCGGCGGTGGGCTCGTAGCCGCAGTGGGCCATGCAGTTGTTGCAGCGGGGGTCCTTGCCACGCCCGTACTTCGACCAGTCGGTCGTCTCGACGAGCTCCTTGTAGCTGGACGCGTACCCGTCCGCCATCAGGTAGCAGGGCCGCTGCCAGCCGAGGACCGAATAGCTCGGGATCCCCCAGGCGGTGCATGCGAATTCGGTCTTGCCCTCCAAGAAGTCGAGGAACAGCGGCGAGTGGTTGAGTCGCCACCCCTTGCGCCGCTTCTCGCCGAACGCTTCCTTGAAGAGCTGGTGGGTCTGGTCCACGCCCATGAAGTGCTCCTGGTCGGGAGCCTTCTCGTAGGCGAAGGCGGGCGAGATCATCATCGCGTCGACCTTCAGGTCGTTGTTCAAGAAGTCGAGCACGTCACGGACGGTCTTTGGTGAGTCGGTGTTGAAGAACGTCGAGTTGGTGGTGACCCGGAACCCGCGGCTCTTGGCGTCCTTCACCGCCTCGACCACCTCGTCGAAGACCCCGACCCGGTCGACCGCGGCGTCGTGGCGCTCCCCGAGCCCGTCCACGTGGACCACCCATGAGAAGAATCGCGACGGGGTGAACCGGTCGAGGCGCCGGCGCAGCAGCACCGCGTTGGTGCAGAGGTAGACGTAGATCTTGCGCCGGATCAGCTCGGCCACGATCTTGTCGATGTCGGGATGGAGCAGCGGCTCGCCGCCGGCGATCGACACCATCGGGGTCCCGCTCTCCTCGACCGCGCCAACGATGTCGTCGATGGACAGCCGCTTGCGCAAGATGTCGGTCGGGTGCTGGATCTTGCCGCACCCCGGGCACGACAGGTTGCATGCGAACAGCGGCTCGATCTCGACGATCAAGGGGTAGTACTTGTTCTTCTTCACCTTGTTGCGGATCAAGTGGGATCCGATTCGGAGGTTCTGTCGCATGGGAATTGGCATTTAGCGCACCTGTTGTGGGAGGGAGAAACGGACTGACTCTTCGACGGTTCGGTATTCGACGACCTCTGTTTGGCCGAGGCCGGAGAGGGCCTTGACCAGTTGTTGCACCAGCGCCTCGGGGGCCGACGCTCCGGCGGTGATCCCCAAGGTTGTGACCCCGGACAGCCACCGCAGGTCGACCTGCCCGGCGTCCTCGACCAGCTCGGCCCGGCAGCCCTGGCGGCGGGCCACCTCGACCAGGCGGGTCGTATTGGAGGAGTTGGCCGAGCCCACCACCAGCACCAGGTCGCAGTGTCCGGCCAGCGAACGGACGGCGTCCTGCCGGTTCTGGCTGGCGTAACAGATGTCGTTGGCGCTCGGGCCGACCAGGGCGTCGAAGCGCTCCCGGAGCGCCGCCACCACCTCGGCGGTCTCGTCCACGGCCAGGGTGGTCTGGGTGAGATAGGCGATCGGGGTGTCGGCGCCGTAGGGAAGCCGCGCCACGTCGCCCACCCCCTCGACCAGGTCGATCGAGTCGGGCACCTCGCCCATGGTGCCGACGATCTCCTCGTGGTCGGCGTGACCGACGAGCACGATCCGGCGGCCCTGCGACGCGAAGCGCCGCGCCTCGTGGTGGACCTTCGCCACGAGCGGGCACGTCGCGTCGATCACCGAGAGATCGCCCCGCGCGGTCGCCTCGGCACGGACCTCGGGCGAGACCCCGTGGGCGGCCAGGACCACCGTGGCACCGTCGGGCACCTCGTCGAGCTCCTCGACGAACACCGCTCCGCGCGCTTCGAGGTCCGAGACCACGTGGGCGTTGTGCACGATCTGGCGGCGGACGTAGACCGGCGCGCCGAACCGGTCGATGGCCCGCTCGACGATCTCGATGGCCCGCTCGACGCCCGCGCAGAACGAGCGCGGTGCGGCGAGCTCGACCCGGCGGGGCGCCACCGCGCCCGCCCACGCCTCGAGGGCCGGTCGGACCTTGCGCAGCGCGGCCAGCGCCTTGAGGCCGCCCCGCACCGGTCCCCCGTCCAGCGAGTCGGCAACCGAGCGGACCACCACGAACGGTAGGTCGCCCAGGGTGTCGGCCAACCACGCCGACTCCATGTCGGCGGCCAGCGCGCCGTCGGCTCCGAGGGCAGCTCGCTCGGAGCCCCGGGCAAAGCGCGGCACCGAGACAAGGGGTCCCAGGTGCACGGGCAGACCGGCCCGCTCGAGCTCCGCCGCGACGAGCTCGGCCGACGGGAGCGGGCGCGTCCGCCCGTCGACCGTCCGCAACTCCGTCGCGACCACGAGGTCGCCGGCGGCCAGTCCCGGCGCGACGCCACCGGCGACGCCGATCATCGCCACTGCGACGGGGCGATCGCCCACCTTGAGCTTGGCCGTGGCGGCGCGTTGGGGGCCCATCCCGATCACCTGGACCCGCCCGCCGACGGCCAGCGCCTCGATGCGCAACGCGCTCAACACGACCAGGTCAGCCACGGCCATCCTCCTGGGCCAGGTACCGCCCCAGCGCGGACAGCGGGAACACCATCCGGTAGAGGTGGTAGTTGATGTAGAACGCGCCCGGGAACCCGGTGCCGGTGAACCACGGCTCATCCCAGGTGCCGTCGCCGCGCTGGGTGTCGACCAGGTACTGCACGCCGCGGGCGGCGGACGGACGCTCGCCGGCCGCGACCAGACCCTGGAGGGCCCAGCCGGTCTGGGACGCCGTCGAGTTCCCGCGGCCCCTCCAGGCCGGGTCCCCATAGGAGCGCAGGTCCTCGCCCCACCCGCCGTCCTCGTTCTGGTGCTCGACCAGCCATGCGACGGCCCGCCCGATGACCGGGTCGGACGGTGCGGTGCCCGCGGCGACCAGGGCCACGATGGCGGCGCCGGTCCCGTAGACGTGGTTGGCCCCCCAGCGGCCGAACCACGACCCGTCGTCCTCCTGCGCGTCGAGCAGCCATCGCACGCCGCGCCGGAGCGCTGCGGGGTGCCTTCCGAGGGCGGCCAGCATCTCGACCACGTGCGCCGTCACGTCGGCGCTCGGCGGGTCGATGAGCTCACCGAAGTCGCAGAACGGCAGCTCCCGGCAGAGCGTCTGAGTGTTGTCGACGTCGAACGCCCCCCACCCTCCGTCCTTGCTCTGCATCCCGAGCAGCCAGTTGATGGCCCGCTCGACCGACGGGTGCCCAGCCGAGTCGGTCCGAATCAGCGCCAGCACGACCTCGGCCGTGTCGTCGATGTCGGGGTACCAGTCGTTCTCGAACTCGAAGGCCCAGCCACCCGGCTCGAGCATCGGCCGCCTGACGCTCCAGTCGCCCCGCTTGGTCACCTCTTCGGCGACCACCCAGCTCGCGGCGGCGTTCAGGTCGGGGTCGTCCGGCTTCACCCCGGCATCGGCCAGGGCGATGATCGCGAGCACGGTGTCCCAGACCGGCGACTGGCACGCCTCGAGGCGGCGGCCCGACTCGTCCTCGATGGTGAACGCGTCGAGCCCGCCGAGCCCCGCCCGCATGACCGGGTGGCCGAGCCCGTAGCCGCGCAGCTCGAGCGCCATCATCGAGTACACCCACGGCGGTTGGATCCCGCCCCACGACCCGTCGTTCTCCTGATGGGCCACGATCCACCGTTCGGCCCGCGACAGCGCGGCCCGGCGGAGGAACCCGATGGGCCGGCGCTCGTAGCGGTGCAGCAGCCGGTCGAGCAGGGTGAAGCGCCCGCCCCAGGTGGACAGCGAGGCCTCGGTGGACCGATGCCGCCCGGTCCGGAGCTCGTCGATCCCGACGTCGATGCCCCGCACCGGCCGGTAGTGCGAGACGACGCACAGGGCCACCACCGTCTGGCGGGCCCAGCACGCGAAGTCATAGATGTTGAGCGGGAACCACTTCGGCAAGAAGACGAGCTCGGTCGGGAGCACCGGGAGCTCCTCCCACGACCACAGGCCGAAGAGGGCCAGCCAGATGCGCGTGAAGACCCGCGTCGCCTCGACCCCACCGGCGGCGAGCACGTACGCGGCCGCCCGAAGCATGTGCGGCGCGTCGGGGGCGTCGCCGGCCAGGCGGAGGGCCAGGTAGGCCTCGACCGTGGTCGAGAGCTCGGGCGGGCCGCCGTAGAAGTTGGCCCACGTGCCGTCGTCGCGCTGGTTGGACCGGATCCACATCGCGCTGGCCGCCGTCTGCTCTTCGGTCCGGATGCCGAGGAACTGGCGGAGCAGGAGATCCTCCGCGTCCATCGTCACGTTGGTCTCGAGCTCGCCCTTCCAATAGCCCGGTGACTGCCGCATGGCCAAGAGGGCGTCGCGCGCCGCGTCGAGGCACTGACGGGCCGACCTCGGCTCGTCAGGGGTCACCGTCGGGCGCCGCTGGTCGGTCGACGTCATCGGTCGCGCTCGGTCACGAATCGGGCGATGGCGACCAGTTCGGCGGCGTAGCCCGGCACGAGCGGCACCGACTCGAGCGACTCGAGCGCCTCGGCCAGGGCCCGGTCGGCGATGGCCATGACCTCGCGGCGGGCCCCGGTCGCGTCGATCAGCCGGGACGCCTCCACCACCTCGTCCCCGCTGAGCTCCGACGCGAGCAGCCGGTCCAGCTCGGGGCCGCCGGTGGCTCGGGCGATCACGACGGGAAGGCTCTTCTTGTGGGCGATGAGGTCGCTGCCGACCGGCTTGCCGGTCTTGTCGGGCTCGCCCCAGATGCCGAGCACGTCGTCGACGGCCTGGAACGCCATCCCGAGGCGCAGACCGAACGAGGTCAGCGCCTTGATGGTGGCGTCATCGGCCCCGGCGAGGACGCCGCCGATGGCGCTGGCGCACCCGAGCAGGGCCCCGGTCTTGCCCTCCTCCATCTTCAGGCACTCCTCGGCGGTGATCGCGTCGCGCCGTTCGAACGCCATGTCGTCGGCCTGGCCGCTGATCATCGACGACGTCGAGTCGGCGAGCAGCTGCGCGGCTCGGACCCGGGCCGGCGTCGGGTCCTCTAAGAGGAGCTGGGTGGCCAGATTGGCCAACGCGTCCCCGACCACGATCGCCCGGCCGGTCCCGAAGGCGGCCCACACCGTCGGCCGGTGCCGGCGTTCCTCGTCGTTGTCGATGATGTCGTCGTGCACGAGGGAGTAGTTGTGGATCAGTTCGACCGCCACGGCGCCCAGGACCCCGTCGCGCTCGGTGCCCCCCGAGGCCGCCGCGCCGATGACGGCCAGCGCCGCTCGGACCCCCTTGCCGCCCCCGGCTATGTGGTGCTCGGCGGGCTCGCGGAGCTCGGGGTCGAGCCTGGCCACGGCCTCGGCAAGGGCAGGTCGCACCAGGGCGCCGGCGCGGGCCAGGGCGTCGGCGGCCGACGCGGCCACGTGATCGCTCACGACGCCACCTCTTGGAGCTCGGGCGTCACACCGGTGCCGAGCCTGGCCAGGGCGGCCGCAGCCGCGGCGGCGCCGCTCCGCACCGCCCCCTCCATCGTCGCCGGCCATCCCGTGTCGCACCACGCACCGGCGACGAGCACCCGGTCGAGCGTCGTCGCCACCCCCGGCCGCAGGGTTCCCGAACCCGGCACCGCCCGGAAGGTCGCCGAGCGCTCGCGCGACACCACGCCGTCGAGCAGCACCGCGTCACGCACCGCCGGCACGACCTCCCCGAGGGCGTCGAGGTAGCCGGACACGAGGTCCTCGGGTCGACGACCGATGTCGGCATCCGCCGCCGACAACGAGATCGAGAGGCACTGCTCGCCCTCGGTGGCCCGGTCCGCGTCGCCGTAGTGCGCAGAAACGGTTCGGTCGAAGACGAACTGCACCGGCGACCTCACGCAGGCGAACATCGAGAGATCGGTGACCCGGCGGTCGAGCACCAGGTGCACGTTCACGATCGGGGACGAGCCGAGCCCGTCGAGCGGGCCGAGCGCCCCGGCCGGGAGCAGCCCCGCCGTCACCTCGGGTGGGGCGGTCACGATGAGCGCGTCCGCCTCGATGCTGCGGTCCCCGAACGACACCACCCGGGTCGCGCCGGTCGTGGCGTCCACCGCGTCGACGGAGGCCCCGAGCACCACCGTGACCCCCGCCTCGGCCAGCGCCCGGGACGCCTGCTCGCCGTGCAGTGCACCGAGCGGCACCTTGGACCAGCCGATGTCGCCGGCGTCCGCCGCGTCGAGGAGACCGGTCCGAAAGACCATCGCGGCGAGCGACAGCGACGCCTCGTCGGCGGAGACGTTGAGGGTGGGCAACGCGATGAGGTTCCACAGCGCCGCGATCGCCTCGGGGCGTTGCCCGTGTGCGCCGAGCCAGGCCCCGAACGCCACGTCGTCGAGGGCCGGATCGTCGAGGTCGAGCCTTCGAAGCGCCCATGCCGGACGGGCCAACCGGACCCGGTCCGACACCGAGAGGTGGCGGTAGCGGGCCAACGAGCCGAGCAGGTGCAGCGGGGCCGGGAGCGACGAGCGGCTGATGACCGCCCTCTTCGCGCCGGGCGCGAGCACCGGGACCTCGAGGCGGTCCTGCAGGTGCACCATGGCACCGGCCCCGATGCGGTCAAGGAACGACCGGTACGAGGTGCAACACCGCAGGAACACATGCTGGCCGTTGTCGAACCACCGGCCCTTTCGCTTGAACGACCACGTGAGCCCGCCGAGCTTCCCCCGGCGCTCGAGCAAGGTCACGGTGGCCCCGCCGTCGGCGGCGTCGAGTGCAGCCGAGATCCCGGCCAGGCCACCGCCCACCACGACAACGTTTGGTGCGCTCACGACGACATCCCCGACAGCGCCCGAACCGCGACCCACGCCTTCTCGCGTCCGGGCAACGAGACCCGGCCCGTCGTGACCGCAATCGGATCGGCCTCGATCCGATCGAGCAGCCGGCGATAGATGCCCGACATGGCCCCGACGCAGGCCCGGCTCCGCCGGTCGAGCAACGGGAGGAGCTCGAGACCCCGGGCGAACCAGGACCGGGCCCGGGCGCACTCGAAGGCGACGAGCGCCGCCACCGACTCCGGCGGGCCCGAGAGGTCGGCCGGGCACCCGACCGACGCGGCGTCGGCCGCCGGCAGGTACACCCGACCGTTGCCTCGATCCTCGAGCACGTCTCGCAGGATGTTGGTCAGCTGCAGCGCCACCCCGAGGTCGTCGGCCAACGCCACCGCGCCCTCGCGTTCGTACGATCCGAACACGGCCAGCGACAGCCGGCCGACGGTGCCCGCGACGCGCCTGCAGTAGCCGACCAGCTCGTCGATCGTCTCGTAGTGGGTGCCGTGGACGTCCATCTCGCAGCCGTCGATCAGCTCGCCGAACGCGCTCATCGGGAGCCGGTACGAGACAGCGGCATCGGCGATCGCCATGAGGACAGGGTCGTCGGTGTCGTCGAGCGAATCGATGTCCTTGCGCACCCGGCTGAGTCCGGAGAGCTTCGCCTCGACGGTCCCGTCGCCGTCACCGATGTCGTCGATCCGCCGCGCCAACGCGTAGACGGCGGAGAGCGCGCGCCGCTCGGGCGGGTGGAGGAGCCGGATCCCGTAGGCGAAGTTCTTGGCCTCGCGTTTGGTGATCGCCTCGCACTCGTCGTAGGCCGCGACGATGTTCATCGCTTCGGCCCGTGCCGGGACGGGAGGAGCGCCGTGGCCAGCCACCTCGTGGCGAAGCGGCGCGGCGTCGGCCGGCACCGCACGGCCACCACGTCGTACGACGCTCGTTCGATCGAGTCGAGGGCTGCGCCGCCGCCGGCGCTGAACGCGGCAACCGCCAGGCGGGCCCGGAACGGCAGCGACGCCGACAGCGGGGCACCCTCCGCCAGCAGCTCGCGTGCCCGTCGCACCTCGTGCGCCACCACGTCGCGCAGGGCCGGGCGATTCGCCTCGTCCACCAGCCCGTCGGCCGGGCACCCGAACACCGCCAGATCCTCCAAGGGGAGGTAGATGCGGCCCATCTGCGCGTCCTCGGCCACGTCCTGGAGGTGCTCGACGAGCTGCAGCCCGATGCAGACCCGGTCGGAGCGGTCGATTCGCTCGGGGGTCGCGGCCCCGAAGATCGCGAGTACCAGCTGGCCGACTGGAGCCGCCGACAACATGCAGTACGCAACCAGGTCGTCGAATGTCGCATAGCGCGCCACGCTCTGGTCCTGGCGGTTCGCCTCGATCAGAGCGCGGAACGGGGCCAGGGGGAGGCCGAACCGGGCGATGGTCGGAGTGAGCGCGCGGAACACCGGCTGTTCGGCGGTTCCGAGCGCGGCGCGATCGAGCTCCGCCTCGGCCCAGTCGAGCTGGGCCAGCCGGTCCCCCTCGGCCTCGTCGCCGATGTCATCGACGAGCCGGGCGAAGCCGTAGACGGCGAGCAGATGGGGCCGCACGGCGCGGGGCAGGGCGCGCGAGGCCACCGGGAAGTTCTCCGAACTGGCCTTGGACATCACATCGGAGGCCGACAACGAGGGCGGGCTCTGCGGATGTCCTGTCGCTGGTGATGCCACCCCCACGCTCCTCACGTATAGCGCCAGTGACCGACGGTCCACCCTTGTTATACGTGAAGTGGCGGCCCGTCAAGGACAGGCGCGCGAGAACAGACCCGCCCGTCGGGGCGGGTGCTCCGAAATTGCTTGGGTCAGACGGTCGGTGCGGCGGCTAACGCAGCCCGAGGGCCGGTCGCACCAGCCCCAAAATGACCGTTTCTACGACCTTGCGGGCGGCCGGGATGGCCCCCTTGGCCCCGAGGCGGGGTCGCAACCGGGCGGCCAGGCCCTGGGCCACCGAAGCGACGATGCCGGCCGACTTTGGCTCGTCACGCAGCTCCCGGGTCGCCGCCTCGAGGAGCAGCGGGGCCAGCGGGGCGAGGAGCGCCTGCAACGCACCCAGGGCTTCGGCCTCGCTCAGGGTGCCGCCGCGCCGGTCCAGCGCCTCGCCGACCGCCTCGACGGTGGAACGGGCTGCGGCCACGAAGATGGCGTCCTTGGAGTCGAAGTATCGGTAGAAGGTCCCCTTGGCGATGCCGGCGGCATCGCAGATCTCGCTCACCGAGACGCCGTCGTAGCCGCGCCGGGCGAAGGCCTCGCGGGCGGTGTCGAGCAGCCGCTCGGCGGCCGGGTCGCCGGTCGACACCGAGCCGTCTGCGACCAGCCCCTGCCATGCCTCCTCGGTCAGGCCGGCCGAGTCCGATGCGAGGAGGGCGGGCAACACCCGGCGGACCGTGTCGAGGGGCACCTGGTGCGCCCGCAGGGACCTGATGGCCCCGAGTGCGACGACGTGGCGCTCGTCGTAGGAGAACCGGTTCGGCGCCACCTGGGCCGCTGGCGGCAGCAGGCCGAGCTTGCGGTAGTGATGGATGCTCGGGACCGGCACCCCGCTGCGCGCGGCCAGCTCCGAGACGCCGAACACGGCGTCGCCGTCCACCTGCACCCGGGCGTCGGTCTGTGTCACCTCGCCTGTTCTACCACCCAAACGTTCGCTCGGGACATGCAAACGGTTCGGACCGGAGCCGACCGATCCCCCGCTGCCCGATCCCGGCGAACCTAGCGTGAGCGGTGGTGGGCACCCCGATGGACAGGCGCCAGTTCCTACGGCGTGCGGGCATCCTCGGGGCCTCGGTCGGCTCGGCGGCCCTGATCGGAGCGGCGGCCGGCTGTTCCAGCCCCGCCGCGGTGATCCCGACCCCTTCGACCTCGACCTCGACGACCGGGCCGGGTCCCCTCAACTGGGCCGACCTCGCCGGGATGCTTTCGGGGACCCTCGTCCTGCCGTCCAGCTCGGCCTACGCAACGAGCAAGCTCTTGTTCAACGAGCAGTTCGACGGCATCAATCCCGCCGCGATCGCCTTCTGCGCGACACCCACCGACGTGCAGCGCTGCGTCGGGTTCGCGCGTGACCACGCCATCACCGTCGCCGCCCGGTCCGGTGGTCACAGCTACGGCGGGTACTCGCTGACCAGCGGCCTCGTGATCGACGTCACCGAGATGGCCGGCGTCAGCGTCGGATCCCCTTCGACGGCGACGGTGGGCGCCGGAGCCCACCTCATCGACGTCTACAACACCCTCGGCAACGCCGGCGTGCTGCTCCCGGGGGGCTCGTGCCCGACCGTCGGCATTGCCGGGCTCACCCTCGGTGGCGGGATCGGCGTGTTCGACCGGCTCTTCGGGCTCACCTGCGACAACCTCCGCTCGGTCGAGATGGTCCTGGCCGACGGCAGCCTCGTCACGGCCAGCCCGACCGCCAACGCCGATCTCTTCTGGGCCTGCCAGGGCGGGGGCGGGGGCAACTTCGGCGTCGTGACCTCCTTCGAGTTCGGCGTCCACCCCATCCCGCCCGACATCTCGCTTTTCACGCTCGACTTCCCGTGGGCGGCCGCCCAGGAGGTCCTCGGGGCCTGGCAGCACTGGATCACGACGATCCCCGACGCCCTCTGGTCGAACTGCCAGCTGCTCGCATCGGGCTCGGGCTTCAACGCCCGGGTGGCGGGCGTGTTCGCCGGGGACACCGGAGCGCTCGGCGCGGCGCTGGCGCCGTTCCTCTCGGCGGTCCCGGCCTCCCCCACCTATCGGTTCGTGGGTCCGGAGAGCTACCTGAACGCGATGTTCATCGAGGCCGGCTGCGAGGGCCAGAGCGTCGGCGAGTGCCACCTCCCGACCCAGACCCCCGACGGCACGCTCAGCCGGTCGGGATTCGCGGCCAAATCCACCTTCGTCGTCGACCCGCTCTCCTCGAGCGGGCTCGGTGCGGTCGTCAACGCGGTGACGTCCTCCCAGCAGGTCGCACCCGGTATCGGCGCCGCCTTCCTCTTCGACTCCTACGGCGGGTCGATCAACGCGGTCGCACCGTCGGCGACCGCGTTCGTGCACCGCGACACCCTGGCCGGCATCCAGATGACGGCCAACTGGGGATCGGGACCCGAACCGAGCTCGTCGGCGTCGTGGCTGGCCCAGGCCGCCTCCGATGTCGGCCCGTACACGAGCGGGGCCTACCAGAACTACATCGACCCGACCCTCTCGGACTGGCAGCAGGCGTACTACGGGGCCAACCTCGTCCGCCTGGTCAAGGTCAAGGCGTCGGTCGACCCGGACGACTTCTTCCACTTCGCCCAGTCGATCCCGACCACGCTCGGTTAGCGACACGTGATCAAGTACATCGGTTCCAAACGGCGACTGGTCCCGGTGCTCTCGGAGATACTCGGCGCGTCTGGCGCGCGCAACGGGCTCGACCTGTTCACCGGGACCACCCGGGTCGCCCAGGCGATGAAGGCGCTCGGGATGACCGTCACCGCCGTCGATTCGGCCCGGTACTCGGAGGTCTTCGCCCGCTGCTACATCGAGACGGATGCCCGCGACCTCGACCGCCATGAGCTCGAGCTCGCGATCGCGCACCTCAACGCGACCAGCCCGAGGGCCGGCTACGTCACCGAGACCTTTTGCCGCGAGTCGCGGTTCTTCCAACCCTTCAACGGCGAGAAGATCGACGCGGTCCGCGACGCCATCGAGCGCGACTTCTCCGGTGGCCCGCTCTACCCGGTCGTCCTCACCAGCCTGCTCGAGGCGGCCGACCGGGTCGACTCCACGACCGGCGTCCAGATGGCCTACGTGAAGCAGTGGGCGCCGCGCTCGTTCAAGCCGCTCGAGCTGCGCGTCCCCGCACTGCTCGACCGTGCCGGGGCGGCGGTCCGCGCCGACGCGTGTGAGGTGGCCGGAAGGTTGGGGCGCTTCGACGTCGCCTACCTCGACCCCCCCTACAACCAGCACCGGTACTTCACCAACTACCACGTCTGGGAAACCCTCGTCGCCTGGGACGCCCCCGACCACTACGGGGTCGCGTGCAAGCGGAGCGACGCCCGCGACGTGGAGACCAAGAGCGCGTTCAACTCCAAGCGGTCGATGCCCGCCGCGCTGGCCAGGGTCGTCGCCGACGTCGACTGCGAGCTGCTGATCCTCTCCTACAACGACGAGTCGTGGCTGACCCTCGACCAGCTGGTCTCGATGTGCTCGCACCACGAAGTGGTGACCACGCTCAGCTTCGACTCGGCCCGCTACGTCGGGGCCCGGATCGGGATCCACAATCCATCGGGCGAGCGGGTCGGCACCGTCTCGCACCTGCGCAACCGCGAGTACCTGGTGGTTGCGGGGACCCGCCACGCAGTCGAACGGGCCACCGGGTCCGGGAGCGCTTCGGTCGCCTGACGCGGGTCAGCGGAGATCGAGGACCGTCACCAGGGCGTCGTCGATCCCCACATCTCCTCAGCGCTGGCATGTTCGACAGGATCGCCCAGCCGGTTCACATCGACCGCGCCGACTTGTTCGACCAGTACCCGAGTCCTCTCTCCTCCCACCACGAGCTCTGGGCGGAACGAAGCCGGCCGGGCACTCTGCGATGTCGGCGCGATGAGGACGATCGACCGGGGCAGCAGCGCATCTGCCTGGACGACCACCCCGAAACGGCGACCCCGCTGCTCGTGCCCCACGCCCTTCCCGAGTCGTAACTCATAGACGTCACCCCGACGCACGAAGGTTCTCCATGAGGGTCGCCACCTCAAACATCTCCTCTTTGTCTTGCTCGTCGGCGTCCAGGGCAGCCACCTCCGCACGAAGCGCGTCCTTCCGGCGAAATGATGCGGCGGCGTCGAGGATCGACCTGCGAATGGCTTCTGACCGGCTCAGGCCGGACGCCTCCAATGTGTGCAGCGCTCTCCGAACCTCGTCATCGAGGCGTACCGAGACTGCATTTGCCATGGAGGCAGTGTATGACATTTCGTGATACACACATCGAAATGGTTGGTGAAAGAGAGCGGGAAATGGCGAATCCGGAGAACTGCGGAGGATCAGCCCGGAGCCTGTGACTGGTCAGACGGGCCCATAAGTCGAGGGTCCCTGCGTCCAATGGAGGCTCATGCAACCAACTCCTCTGAAATCCAAAGAGTCGTTGGCCGCCTACTCGCCCGAGGCCCCCAACTGTCGCAGGACCCCCGTCGTCCTCAGCCGGAACGCCGCCATCTGCTCGCTGACGTTGTACTGCTCGGCGATATCGGGTGCGCGCATGCCCCTCCGCACTGCGAGATACAGGAGCCGTCGCGGCAACAACAAGCACCCTGCGAGCCAGTTCGCCTCCTGCTCCTCCTCGGCATCGCACGTGAAGAACGCGAGACCGGCGATGGTCTCCACTGTTTTCATTTCGTGCATCAACACGACGTGCGAGACCTCATGAGCGATGTCGCTCTGAGTCCTCCCTGGGGAGGAGATCGGGTTGTACACGATGATGTGTTGGTCCCCAATCGTGAAGGTGCACGCCGAGAACGCTCCGGGTTGGATCTCTTCGAGCGTCTGCAGCCTCTCGCGACTTGTCAACTCGTCGGCACGCCGAACGATGGCACCCACATGCGTCGCCAAGTCGAGAGCATCCACGTGATCAGATGGGCGCTTGCCCATCTCGGTGCGGGCCTTCTCAGCCTGCCGCTCGGCCTCGGCCTTGAATCCCCTGCGCACGTCCGCTCACGAACCGCCAGCCTGCAACTTGGACTGCATCTCACTCAAGATGTCAGCCAACAAGGTGCTGGCCCCCGGCGTGAACGTCTTCGCCGATCGCAGGTGCAGTGACAATGTCGGCTGCTCGCCGATTAGCCGGTGGTACATCTCCTCGACCATCTCCATGATCTGGTGTGCAGCGTCCGCTGGCAGCCGGCGATCGGCGCGCAGATGGCGCGCGATGACCTCTGGAGTGGACGCCTCCCCAGCCCCTTCAAGGAACCGTTCGGCGGGAAGTTCAAGCCACTCCACAATGCGGCGGAAGTTCTTGAGGTCTGGTACGTCGCCCCGCTCGACACGGGACAACGTGTTTGGTGGCACCCCCATCAAGTCGGATAGGTCCCGGAGGCTGAGATGTTTCTCGCGCCTGCGAGCACGGAGGATCGCCCCCAAGTTGGCGATCTCAGGGTCAGGCATGTCGCCGCGCCTCATTCACCATCTCGGGTATCCATCTTCACTCAGATCTGCACGGTTGCGGGGGACGGGAGACGAGGCGGACGGTTCCTGGTCGGGATCCTGGCGACGAGGCGGCCACGCCCCGCCCCCGTACCAGACACCGGTGGCCTTCCAGACCTCGTAATTGAGCAGCCATTCCGATGTCCACGGGACGGTGGTGTCCACCATCAACATGGTCGAGTCCCATTCACCTTCGAGGTGGAGGCAGAGTGAGCCGTCTGCGAAGAGGTGCGGTATCGATTCGCCCGGCCGTCCTTCCAGAGCGGGATCGAGCACGTCGACTTTGGGAAACCGTCCCTCGGTGAGGGTGATGCGCACCGTGTACACCCGGCTGAGTTCGTTGGGTTGGAGCGTTCCCGTCCAGGTGAAGCGGGTCGGCATGAGCTTCGTCTTGGCTTCCGGAAAGCGGGCGCGCAGTGCGAACGCCTGCCGTACCAAACTATTGGCCACCGCGCCCCGGGAGCGCGTCACGAGCGCGAGATGTGCGGGTGCCGATCGACTCACCCGCACGTTGAGCGGAGCGCTCGCCGAACGACGCGGCGATCTTTTCGAGCACCCGATCAAGGCCGGACCCCATGTCGGTGCTGTACCCCGGGATGTCCAAGTGCACCTGCTCCATCCACTCGAAGAAGCGGCCACTACGGAGGGGGTGGCTGCGCCAGCGGTCGGCGAAGTTCTCGTCCAGCTGCACCGGGTTGGCGACCCAGTAAATGCCGTTGCGCACCTCAACGAGGCCGGGCATCTTGGCGGTGACGTCCGCCATTGCCTCGTAGAGGGTGCCCCCACCGGCGTACGCGTGGGCGGCCAACGTGGTGATGATGATCGACGCCGGCTTGTCTTTGGGGGACTTGGCGAAGTGCATGTCGCGGTGCCGCTTGAGCGCCTGGACGGTGCGCTGAAGGGGAGTCTTGACCTGCCACGACGGGACGTCAACCACGTCCATACTCTTGGCCAGGAACTCGTGCTCGCGGAGAAAGTCCTGACGCATGCGGGCGTGGAACCAGTCCGCATAGTCGATGGGGTTGGATGGCTGCCATAGACGAAGGTCGCGGTCGGTGAGCCAGATGGCGTTGGGGGCGGCTTCCGCGTTGGGGATTGCCGGCAACACGTCCATGTGGAAAGGCTCGCCCGGGTAGTACAAGGTCCAACACCGCGTGCCCTCGCTACGCGAAGGCGATCCGTCCGGATTGCTTCTGACGTAGCCGGCAATACCGGTGCCGCAATCCGCCTTCAACGCGGCCTGGGTGGTTGCGGCCTTGACGATGTCGCGGCGGCAGACCAAGTCGACGTCGTAGTCGTCGCTGTCCTTGATCGGCTGCACCACGGTGCCGAGGCGGAATGACCCCTGCGGGTAGACAACGCCGTTCTGGGGTAGCGCATCCCAGTACTTCGACAACCATGCACCGAGATCCTCATAGCGAGCGACAGCGAGGCGGTACACCGAGTCGGGGATGTCGAAATCGGCGATCGAGATCCCAAGGAGATCGTCGAGCTGGCGGTTGCCATCAGGGATGGTGAGCATGACCATCCTGCCTTGCACTGGGGCCGTGAAACGGCACGTACGGATTGGGAACGTGGGAGCCGAACACCGCTTGGAATTCGGGGCAGAAGATCCGACTGTGGTGCGCGGCCTTGGCGATCAGGTCGCTGGCATCGCACGTGTCCAACGCCACCAGTTCGTCCGGAGCGGGCGGGTTGAGCCGGCGGGCGTCCTCAACGCCGATCAGGTGTTGGACCTGGGTGAAGGCGCCGGTGCTCTGACCATTGAGGAGCAGCTCGACCACGTTGGGACTCCGGATCCAACGGAGGAGCCCGGCATTGTCGAGCCGGGATCGCCGTGTGCGGGTGCTCGTCGTGGTGCCGACACTGAGTAGGCGGATCTCATCCAGCGGGCGGCCGAACATGCTGACCGCCTCGGTCACCCCGACCATCGCCGGGTTGTTCGCCCAGACGCCGCCGTCGATGAGGCGGACATGGTCGCCGGGGAGGCGGAAGGCCGGAAAGAACGTGGGCGCGGCGGTCGTTGCCATCGCCGCCACCCACATGGGCACTTTGTGGTCTCGGCGAAGGCGCTGGTGGTCCGGAGTCTTTAGAAGGTATACGTCGTTGTCGCCGAGGTTGTAGGAGGGAATGATCAGAGGAACGCGGCTCTCACCAAGGAGGGTCTCGCCGAACACCTGGCAGAGCGCTGCTTCAAGAGGCGCGGGCCGGTACTTGGCCACGAAGAGCTGGCGCACATTCCGCCACCCGACGGGATTGCGGAAGATGGCGCCCATCTGGGTGACGTAGAAGTCCACGATCGCCGCTGGGGAGAGGCCGGCGCCGAGACCGAGGGCGATGATCCCGCCGGTGGAGGTCCCCACCACGAGGTCGAACATCTCGACGACGGGCCGACCGAGGTCCTCCTCCAGGCCGGCCAGGAGGGCAGCGGCAAAGATGCCCCGGACTCCCCCGCCGTCGATGGCGAGCACCTGGACCTGCGATCGGCCATACCCCAATTGTACCATCTGTGGTATGCCTGTCTGGAAGGCACCGAGTTCTCGACCGTATGTTGGCATCTAGACGGGGATTGCGTAGTATAGATACGTGATATCCGATCAGATGCAAACGAGGCCGCTTCCGGAGAGCTTAGCTGGAGTGGTCCAGGAGTTGGAGCTTCGCCAGCCCGCCGTGGTGACCCGCGCCCTCCTGAAGGAGATCGCCTCCGGCACCGGAACCCAGCTGCCCGAGAAGGACCTGGTGGATCGCCTGGTTCGCCTCGGCTGGCTCCTCCCTCTCCGAAAGCGGGATACATGGGAGTTCGCGCCCGCCGCCCGGGCGGGTCGTTACCCCTCCGGGGATCCATGGATCGAACTCCGCGCCCTGCTGGAGCACCAGCCAGATGCACCTGTGGCGGTGGCCTTCGACTCCGCCGTCTGGGAGCTGGGCCACTCGACCCACCAACCGACCGAGCCGGTCCTGGCACACCGGCGCGGGTGGCGTCCGCCCGAGGCGCTAGGTGTGCGGCTGGTCACGTTCGAGTGGCACCTCCCCAGCGGGACGGTCCGAGGACTACCGGTGTGGTGCGAGGCCACCGTGGTCGTGGCCGCGGCGGAGCGTCCGGCTGCACAGGGCAACTGGGCAAACGCCGACGACTGGTTGCTCGAGACGTTTCGAGCCGTCACACCGGACGACGTCCTCGCCGAGGCCACCGGTCGGAAGATCTCGACACTGGCACGCCTCGGCTACCTCGCGGAGTGGTCCGGCCGTGACGACATCGCCGACGAGATCGAGGCGCTCCTCCCCGGTCGCCTCCCGGTGAACACCCTCGGAGCACGGGATCGGCGTGACCGTTGGAACCGCCGCTGGCACGTTTATGACGCGCTTCTGCCACGACGATGATCACTCAGGGATATCTCTCCCGACACTTTCAGGGACGCACGGGAATGGCTGACGCTGCGGTGCTCGATGTGGCGCAGGATTACGCGCTGAAGTTCCTCAGCGACCAAGGACTCTTTGATCTCGGTGCCGTTCTGAAGGGCGGGACGTCTCTGCGCAAGTTGCGAGCCGGCAACGCTGGTCGCTTCTCGACCGACCTCGACTTTGCAGTCCCAGACGTCGACACCGGTGAGTTGCTCCTGGACACAATCGACGGCGCCGAACTGTTCGAGGTCCGTTTCACCCTGACCGATCGCGAGACGCTACGTGCACGACTTGTCGTCACCACCCCCCTTGGCCAGCCGCAGATTCTCGCCAAAATCGAAATCTCACCTCGGGCACTGTGGCTTCCCACCGAGGCGATGACACCTATCGAACTTCCCGTGCATGCGGGCTACGAGTTCTCAATGCCCGCGATCCCTGTTCCAGCGTTGGAGGAGTCCCTGTCAGAAAAACTGGCCGCGTGGCGGCGACGTCGGAAGATCCGTGACCTGTACGACCTCTTCTGGTTTGGACGAGGCCGACTCAATGAAGCACTGGTCCGACGATTGCTGGTGTTGAAGGTGTGGAATGACGTCGTCGTCGATGCGTTAGGCACGAGGCCGTTTGACCCGGCAGAGATCGTCGCTGACATCGACGTCCGAAGGCTGCCCCCTGAAGACATCGGCCTTTTGACCCAGCCCGTAGAGCCGGCTGTGTGGCTCGGGAGGGTGCGCGAGCGGTATGCCTTCGTGACCGACCTCGATGACGAGGAAAAACAGATCGCTGCATGTAATCCTGGCGATCGCTATGCGGTGTCGCAATTCGTGGATGCAGTGCGGAGGGCGTAGCCGCTCTGGAGAAAGCTATTCCGTCTGGTCCCCCGATGCTGATTCGAGGAACCCTTGCAATGCAGCCTTGAGCACGAGAACGCCGACGGCCGATGCCCATAGGTGGAATGTCCACACGTTGCACCGCTTCGTATGCAAACCACGGCTGATCCCGAGGAGTCGGGCCGTCTCTTCGACTCCGGCGGTCTTTCGGGCAGCGGACAATGCTGCAGGTGAGACCAAGTCTGCGATTGAAAAGGAAGGCGTCACGAAACCGGGTGCGCTGCGATACCCATGCGGGGCCATACGTCATGTACACGACGGGACTCTGCTTGCCTGTAGCCGACCAGGTCAGCGGGACGCCGGGGCCGGCTGGCCGCCCCGTACGAGCCGTCCCGGCAGCGCGCCGGTGTGCTCCCCCTGCGCGTAGACCTCTTCACCCGAGACGAACGTGTGCAGATAGCCGTCGGCCCGCTGCAGCAGGCGCTTCCCCCCGGCCGGCAGGTCGAACGCCATCGTCGGCCGGTGCAGCGTCAGCCCGTCGAGGTCGATGACGTTGAGGTCGGCCTTCATCCCCTCGGCGACGAGGCCCCGGTCGTGCAGCCCGATCATGGTCGCCGTCCGGGAGGTCTGCTTCGCCACCACCAGGGCCAGGTCCATGCGCTCGCCCCGGCTGCGGTCGCGGACCCAGTGGGTGAGCATGGTCGTCGGGAAGCTGCCGTCGCAGATCGTCCCGACATGAGCCCCACCGTCACCGAGGCCGACCACCGAGTGCTCGTCCTCCAACATGGATCGAACCGCGTCGAGGTTGCCGTCGGCGTAGTTGAGGAACGGCACATAGAGAAAGCCACGGCCACCGTCGGCCAACAGGTGGTCGTAGGCGACGGACTCGGGGGTGGTGCCGGCGCGGGCGGCCTCGGCGGCGACGCTCCCGCTCGGGTCGGGCTCGTAGTCCGGCGGGTCCCCGAGCGGGTACACGCGATCCCATGGGAAGACCGAGGCGGCCTCGGCCATCTCGACCAAGACGACCATGCGGAACTCGGGCTGGCGCAGTCGGGCCACCCGATCGGGCAGCGAGAGACCGGTGAGCTCGCGCGCCGTTGCCGAGGCGCGAGTCGGGTCGATGGTCGCCTGGAGCCCGAGCAGGACGCCGACGGGCCGGGCCGCCACCTGGGCGGTGACGGCCATGCCGTGAGCGTTGGCGTCCGCGATGGTCTCGAGAAGCCGCCGCCAGGCCTCTGGGCGTTGGTAGGTCTGGGTGACCGAGACCGAGAGCGGTCGCCCGGAGGCCTCGGCCATCCCGAGCACGTTCGCCATCTCCTCGTCGAAGTTGGCGAAATCGGAGACGACCTGGAGCACGCCGGCACCCGACTCGGCCATCAGAGTGGCGATCCCGGCCAGCTCGTCGGCGGCTGCGGTGAGCGTCGGCGTCCAGTCACCGGTACTCGTGCGGTGGTTCCGCGTCCGCGACGTGGTGAAACCGAGCGCACCGGCCTCGATCCCCTGGCGGGCCAGACGGCCCATCGCGTCGATGTCCTCCTTGGTGGCGTCCTCTCGAGAGGAGCCCCGCTCCCCCATCACGTAGAGCCGCAGCGCGCCGTGTGGCACCTGCGCGCCGATGTCGATGTCGTGGGGCCGCCGATCCACCGCGTCGAGATACTCGGGAAAGCTCTCCCAGTCCCACGCGAGCCCCTCGTGGAGCGCGGCGCCGGGGATGTCCTCCACCCCCTCCATGAGCTCGATCAACTTCTGGTGGTCGGCCGGGTGCACCGGGGCGAAGCCGACCCCGCAGTTCCCCATGACCGCCGTCGTCACCCCGTGCCAGGCCGATGGGACCAGCTGGCTGTCCCAGGTGGCCTGGCCGTCGTAGTGGCAGTGGACGTCGACGAACCCGGGCGTGACCAACGCCCCGTCTGCCTCGACCGTGCGATGCGCCGGCCCGTCGACCTGGCCGACCGTAGTGATCCGCCCGTCGGTCACGGCGACGTCGGCCGAGTACGGCGCGGCACCCGACCCGTCGACCACGGTCGCGCCGCGGATCACTAGGTCGTGGGTCGTCATGGTTGCTCCCTTTGGGTAGTGGGACGCTGCGTGATCGCTCGTGGGCCGGTCCGGTCCCTGACCACGGTAGGTCGACTCGGATCCCGAGCCAAGCGGGGCATCTCACCAAGCGGCACGGCCGTCGGCTCGGGATCTGGGCCGGATCGTACGGCCGGCGTCGACGCCCGTGCATCCGTCGGCCGGGCGGTGCAACAGTGGGCCGATGAGCGCCACCGCCAACCCACCCCGCCACGGGATCACGATCCCGTTCGACGCCCCGCTCCACGAGCACAAGCGCTGGTACGAGCTCATCGTCGACCTCGGGTACACCGACATCTGGTCGGCCGAGGTCGACGGTGGCGACGGCTTCACCCCCCTGGCCCTGGCCGCCGCGTGGACGCCCACCCTCAACCTCGGCATCGCGATCGCCCCCGTGTTCACCCGTGGCCCGGCCCTGATCGCCCAGACCGCCGCCGCGATGGCCGACGCCGCACCCGGGCGGTTCGCACTCGGGATCGGCGCGTCGTCAGAGGTCATCGTCGGCCGGTGGAACGGAATCGAGTTCGTCGACCCCTACCGCAAGGTGCGCGACATCCTGCGCTTCGTGAAGATGGCGCTGACCGGCGAACGGGTGGAGGGTGACTTCACGACCCTCGAGACCCGCGGCTTTCGCCTGGCCCGGGTTCCCGACCCGATCCCGCCCATCTACCTGGCCGCGCTTCGCCCCGGGATGCTGGCACTCGCCGGCCGGGAGGCCGACGGGGCGATCCTCAACTGGCTGGGCGCGGACGACGTGAAAAAGGCGGTGGCCGAGATCGGCGGGGAGGGCCACAAGGAGGTCGTGGCCCGGATCTTCGTCGTCCCCAACCCGGACCCCGACGTGGCCCGGGCCGTCGGGCGCCGCATGATCGCGGCGTACATGAACGTGGAGGCGTACGCGCAGTTCCAGCGGTGGCTCGGCCGGGGGCCGGCGCTCGAGGGCATGTGGGAGAAGTGGGGGGCCGGCGACCGGCGCGGGGCGCTCGAGGCCATCCCCGACGAGGTGGTCGACGACCTCATCGTCCACGGTTCGTTCGAGGAGTGCCGCGCCCATGTGGCCCGCTATGTGGAGAACGGCGTGACGGTGCCCGCCCCGATGATCGTCCCGGTCGGCGTCGATCTCGAGGACGCGATCCGGGGGTTGTCGCCAAGCGCCTAGGCGGGCGACACGGAGGCCATCCATCATGGACATCGACTTTCGACAGAACTCGCTGCGCGAGCTCGCCGCCGCGGTGCGGACCAAGGAGGTGTCCGCCCGCGAGCTCGCCGCAGTGGCGCTGGCCCGGATCGACGCGCTCAACCCCACGGTGAACGCCTTCGTCGCGGTCGACGGTGAGCGGGCCCTCGAGCAGGCCGCGGCGGTCGATCAGATCGTCAGCGGCGGCGGCGACCCCGGGCCGCTAGCCGGCATCCCGATCGGGGTCAAGGACCTCGAGGACGCGGCCGGTTACCGCACCTCGCACGGCTCGGCCCTGTGGGCCGACGATCCGGAGGCCGAGCACGACTCGGTGCTCGTGGCGCGGCTACGAGCCGCCGGTTGTGTCGTCGTCGGCAAGACGAACACGCCCGAGTTCGGCTGGACCGCCAAGACGGACAACGCTCTGTTCGGCACCACCCGGAACCCGTGGAACCTCGATCACACGCCCGGCGGGTCCTCGGGAGGCACCGCGGCGGCGCTGGCCGCCGGCATGGTGCCGCTGGCGACCGGGTCCGACGGCGGCGGGTCGATCCGGATCCCCGCGGCGTGCTGCGGACTGTCGGGCATGAAGACATCGATGGGCCGCGTCCCGTCGGGCGGCCCACGACCCCCCGACTGGCCGGGGCTGTCGGCCAAGGGCCCCATGGCCCGGCGCATCGAGGACGTGGTGCGGGCGCTCGACGTGGTCGTCGCGCCCGAGCCGACCGACCTCCGCTCGCTGCCTCGGCCCGAGGCGTCGTGGCTGGCCGCCCTCGACGACCCGCACCCCCCGAGCAAGGTGATCTGGGCGCCGACGCTCGGCTATGCCACCGTCGATGCGGAGGTGCTCGCTATCTGCGAGCGCGCCGTGTCCGTCCTCGAGTCGCTCGGCACGGACGTGATCGTGGTCGACGATGTCTTCGACAAGGACCCGATCGGGAGTTGGCTGACCCTCATCGGGGTCTACCTGTTGCGCTCCCTCGACGAGCGGGCCAGCCGGCCCGGTGCCGCCGCCATCGATCCGGGCCTGGCCTACCTCATGGACCACGCTCGGCCGGTCACCGGCCGCGAGGTAGCCGAGGCCCTCGACGACTGCCACCGGGTGAACCTGCGCCTGATCGAGCTCTTCAGCGAGGCCCGCATCCTGGTGACCCCGACGTGCGCAGGTCTGGCGCCACCGCTCGCGCTCGGTGGCCAGGGCCTGGTGAACGGTGTCGAGACCCCGAACTGGGTGGCGTTCACCTACCCGTTCAACATGAGCGGTTCGCCCGCGGCCTCGGTCTGCGCCGGGTTCAGCGAGTCCGGGCTGCCGGTCGGGCTCCAGATGGTCGGGCCGGCCCACGGCGACCTGGTCGTGCTCCGCACCGCCGCGGCGCTCGAGGCTGCCCTTGGGTTCGATCGGTTGGCTCCGATCGGCTGAACCGGCCGTCAGTCGTCGAGGTCCGCCTCGGTCACGAGGTGCAGCAGCGGGGCGCCGCTGCGGTATCGGGACAGGTTCTCCCGGAAGTACTCGGCGGCGCGCGCGTAACCGCTCCGCCCGCCGGCCGAGTTGTGCGGCGTCACCGTCACCCTCGGGTGGCCCCACAACGGGTGGTCGTCGGGCAGCGGCTCGGTCTCGAACACGTCGAGCACCGCCGCGGCGATCGAGCCCGCATCGAGGGCCTCGACGAGCGCCGTCTCGTCGATGACCGACCCGCGACCGACGCTGACGATGATCGCGGTCGCCTTCATGGCGCCGATGAACGCTCGATCGACCAGGTGGTGCGTCGACGCGCCGGCGGGCGCACTGAGAACCACGACGTCGGCCCGCCCGATGGCCTCGCCCATGTCGCCGGGCGTCACCATCTCGGCCACCGGCTCGTCCCCGCTCGGATGCCGCCGCACCCCGATCACGTGCGCGCCGAACGCCCGGGCCCGGTTGGCCACCTCGATCCCGATCGACCCGAGCCCGACGATCAGCCAGGTCGAGCCGAAGATCTCTTCGAAGTTGTGCCGAACCCACCGACGCCCGGATTGCGCCTCCGCCCACAGAGCCGGCTGCTCGAAGTGGTCGAGCACGGCCCGAAGCACGTACTCGGAGATCGAGACGCTGTTGGCGTGCGAGGTCGTGAACGCGATGTCGCGACGGATCAGCTCGCGGAACACCGGCTCGTCGAACCCGGCGGCCTGGGACTGGAACCACCGCAGGGTGTCCAGCCGGCGGACCAGCCCGAAGAAGGGGCGCATCGGGGCGCCGGCTTCGAAGAGGTCCTGGGTCGCCCAGGCGATCTCGATCCCGCTGTCATCCCGGTCGACCGTCCCGCCGTCGGAGAGGTGCAACGTGCCGTCGGCTCCCATGACCACGAGCTCGAGGTGCTCGTCGAGCGAGAGGAGCGAGGCCCCGAACAACCCCGCGGCCACCTCGGAAAGAAGGAGTCGGGTCGATGGCCCGCTCACTGGTTCGCGGTGGCCTGCTCCAAGAGATCGGCGAAGCGAGCTCGCGCCTCCTCGCGCCGGGTCGGGATGTGCTCGGTCGGGAGCTCGCTCGGGGCGTAGTTGCGCAGCGTGCGCCTGGCCACGGTCTGGCGGTGGACCTCATCGGGCCCGTCGTAGATGCGGGCGGCCCGAGCGGCGCGGTACATGTGCTCGAGCGGCAGGTCACACGAGAACCCGAGCGCTCCGTGGACCTGGATGGCCCGGTCGATGACGTTGTACAGGACGCCGGCGCCGTAGTACTTGATCATCGCGATCTCCATGCGCGCCGCCGGAGCACCCTCGTTGTCCATCTTCCAGGCCGCGTGGAGCGTCATCAGCCGGGCGGCGTGCATCTCGGCGAGCGAGTCGGCCACCCAGTTCTGAATCGTCTGCTTCTCGGCCAGCAGCGAGCCGTGGGCGGTGCGGGAGACGGCCCGCTCGCACAGCATGTCGAAGGCCCGCTTGGACTGGCCGAGCCAGCGCATGCAGTGATGGATCCGGCCCGGGCCGAGCCGCTGCTGGGCCAGCGAGAACCCCTCACCCTCCCGGCCGATCAGGTTGCCCACAGGCACCCGGACGTCGCGGTAGTAGATCTCGGCGTGGTTGCCGAAGGTCCCGAATTCGCTCTCGGGGTCCTCCATCGTCGCCACGTCGCGCACGATGTCGACCCCGGGCGTCCCGGTCGGGACGAGGATCATCGACGAGCCCTGGTACGGGTGGACGTCGGGGTTGGTCACCGCCATCACAATCAGGAAGTCGGCCACCGAGCCGTTGGACGTGAACCACTTGTGGCCGTTGATGACGTATTCCTCGCCGTCCCGCTCGGCGCGGGTCTTGAGCAGCGTCGGGTCCGACCCGGCCGTGTCCGGCTCGGTCATGGAGAACGCGCTGCGCATCTTGCCGTCGAGCAGCGGCTGGAGCCACCGCTCGCGCATGGCCTCGTCGCCGGTCTCCTCGATCCCGATCGCCAGCAGCTCGGCGTTCCCCGAGTCGGGCGCGTTGTTCCCGAAGACGACTGGCCCGTACGGGGTCTGGCCGAGAATCTCGTGCATGAGCCCGAGGCGAACCTGCCCGTATCCCATGCCCCCGAGCGCGGGCGGCAGGTGCGCCGCCCACAGACCCCGTTCCTTCACCTGGTCCTGGAGCGGCCCGATGACCCGGAGCATCTCGTCGTAGTCGAGTCCGAGGGTCTCCAGAGGGAAGATCTCCTCCCGGACGAACTGGCGCATCCACACCAACTTCTCCTCGAACTCCGGCTCGGTCGCAAAGTCCCATGCCATGACGCTCTCCTCGAACTGGGTCCCGGCCGGGCGTCGGCTCGGGTCGATCCGCCCTGCAACGTGTCGCCGCGGGTGGGTGGCTCTCCCTCACTCGTAGCACCGTCACGGACACCTCGGCCAGTAGCGCTGGTGTCCCCGGGGGTCCACGGACGTCCGAACCGACATTTCGGAGCCTCTCGTTTGATGGGAGAATCGTCGCGTGGACACGATCGGTGTGGTCGACACCATGTTCGCCCGGTATGACATGGGCAAAGAGGCACTGGACGAGCTCGCCGAGTGCCCCGGTCACGGGGAACGGTTCACCACCGTTCGGCGCACCGTCCCCGGGTTCAAGGACCTGGGGGTGGCGGCCAAGCAGTTGATTGAGCGCGAGCACTGCCGGATCGTGGTCGCGCTCGGCATGCCGGGCGCCGCCCCGATCGACAAGGCCTGCGCGCATGAGGCATCTCAGGGGATCATGCTGGCCCAGCTGCTGACGTCGACGGCGATCCTCGAGGTGTTCGTCCACGAGGACGAGAGCGACGACCCGGCCGTTCTGGCCAAGGTTTGTCGTGATCGAGCGCGCAAGCACGCGAGGAACGCGTACTGGATGCTCTACGAGCCCGAGCAGCTCGTAGAACGCGCAGGCCGGGGCATCCGCCAGGGTTTCGACGACGCCGGGCCCCTCGACGCCTGAGCAACCACTCTGCAGCGGTCCACGCGGACGTCACTGCGGCCGAGAACATCCTTCGGGCCGGTCGGGCCCGGCAGCTCATGGCTGCGTAGGGTCAAATGACCCACTACCCGTTGGTAGCCTCCCGCGAGAGCGGTGCGCTGGTACGCCGGGCCGCCGGGACTAGGAGGCGTTCATGCCCGAAGCTGTCATCGTCGCGACCGGCCGTTCTCCCATCGGCCGTGCCAACAAGGGTTCGCTCGTCGATTGCCGGCCCGACGACCTGCTCGCCCACATCGTGAGCGAGGTGCTGAAGAAGATTCCGGCGCTCGACCCGTCGACCGTCGAAGACTTCATCGTGGGGTGCGGCCAACCGGCCGGCGAATCGGGCTACAACATCGCCCGCGTCGCCGCGGTGATGGCCGGGTTGGAGGTCCCCGGCGTGACGGTGAACCGCTACTGCTCGTCGTCCCTCCAGACGATCAGGATGGCGGCCCACGCGATCCGGGCCGGTGAGGGGGACGTGTTCGTTGCCGCCGGCATCGAGACGGTGAGCCGCTACGCCCACGGCGCCTCGGACACCGGCCCTCACAACCCGCTCTTCGCGGACGCCGAGGCCCGCACCGCCACCCGCTCCCCCGCCGTCACCGACCCGTGGACCCCGCCGACCGGGCTCCCCGACGTGTACATCGCCATGGGCCAGACCGCCGAGAACGTGGCCGA
>PMOQ01000090.1 GCA_003161255.1 Acidimicrobiaceae bacterium
CCCCACACCTTCTCGGTGTAGGTCTTGAAGAACGTCCGGTAGAGGCGCCACCCGAACCGGGCCACGAGCCAGCCCTCGTAGTTGGTCTGGTCGTTCGGCGGCGCGATGCGGGCCCGGAGGTACGAGCACCCGCAGAGGAAGGCCTCCTTCGGCCCGAGGTTGATCAGCGCGTTGAAGGCCCGCAGCGGGTAGTCGTAGTACTTGCCCTTGTAGAAGATCCGGCTCTTCCTCGGCCGGAGCAAGAAGTCCTCGGCCGGCAGGATCTCGTTCCACAGGTCCTCGACCGGGGCGACCTTGGTGAAGAAGCGGTGCCCGCCGATGTCGAAGCGCCAGCCGTCGCGCTCGACCGTCCGGCTGATCCCGCCGACGACGTCGTCGGCCTCGGCCACCAGCACCGGGTCGCCCGCCTTCGCGAGCTGGTAGGCCGCGGTCAGGCCGGCCGGGCCGGCCCCGATGACCACGACCGGTGCCGACGACGGGCCCGGGTCCGCGGTCCCCTGGTTCGAGGCAGTCTCAGCTGGTGTGGTCAACGGATTCCCTTCGGCGCCGCGCCGGCGCGGTGCCCACCCTCGCTCCGGCGACCCGTCGCGCCAGTTCGGATCGCCTGGGATCCTCCGGACCCGGTCGGCGGACCCTCGTGTTCGGCAGCCGAGGTTACCGGATGGGGCTCGGTCGACCGGTTGTCAGGGCACCGACAGATTCAAGAAGGCCAGCAGGGCGTAGGCGAGGAGCCCGGCCGCCGACAGCGTGAGGACGACCCGCTCGACCCGATGGGAGGCGAGGCCCATCGCCCCCACGATGACGAGGGGGAACGCGCTCAGGGCGTAGCGCTCGAAGGAGTCGAGGTTGGTGCCCGACAGCGCCACCAGCACCACCCCGGTCGCGAAGGCGCCGTAGGGGGACGGGAGCCGAATCCAGGCCACCACCACGAGCACCAGGACGAGGACCACCCACGGGACGTGCAGCGCCGTGCCGAAGTGGTGGTGCAGGGCCCCCTTGGCGTCGTCGACCAGGGTGCGGAACGGATCGGACAGCCCCCCGTGGTGGCCAGCCTTCGTCTGGACCCGGATGGGCAGAAAGAAATCGCCGAAGGCGCCGGCCGACCAGGCGAGGAAGGTCACCAGCCCGGCCACCGGTCCGGCCAGGGCGAGCGCGATGGCCGGCCGCTCGGCGCGCGGGGCGCCCCGCCAGTGCCGCCAGGCCTCGCACGCGACCGGGAGGACCAGCAGGACGCCGAGCGGTCGGGTGAGCGCCGCCGCATACCCGAACAACCCGGCCCACAGCCACGACGGCCGCCGGCCCGCGGCCGGCCGAAGGGCCAGGAAGGTGGCCACGGTGAAGACGAGCAACAGCCCCTCGGCGTAGCCGAGCACAAGGACGAAGGCGGGCGGGGCCAACGACAGCAGCCACGCGCTCCGCCGGGCCAGGTGATCGTCGCCGGTCTCGCGGCGCACCAGCACCACCAACAGCGCGGTGCCGATCAGCGCGCCCAGATTGGCGATGACGACCACCGCCGCCCCGTCGCTCACCCCGGGCAGCCACGCCAGCGCGCGCGCCGACAGCGGGAGCAGCGGGAAGAATCGCAGGGCCTGGTGGCCGAAGGGCCGGTAGCCGAACCGGGCGATCGACTCGTAAAAGCCGGCGTCCCACGCGAGCAGGCCCTGGTGGACCCGGGCCGCGACGCCGGGCGAGCCCGGGTGGGTGCGCGAGACGACCAGGTGCGCGAAGGCGAGCCCTCCGAGGACGATCACTCGGGCCACGAGGTACGGCACCACGACCACCCGGAGCGCGCCGAGCGAGCGGCGGGCGAGGTTGGAGGCCGCCCGAGCCGGCGCGGCCCGTGCCGGCGCCGCCGGCGGGGCGCTCACGGCCCGGCGCTCTGTCCCGGCGAGACGGTCGGCACCCTCTTGAACTGGGTGAGGGACATCGGCTCGTAGTACTTCTTCGGCCTCTGGGTGACCCACTGGTGGCCGCCGTAGCCGGGGCTCCCGAGCAGCTGGGTGAAGATGCTCTCGCATCGGGTCCCGTAGCCCTGGTAGCCCGACGCCCAGACCAGCCAGATCGTGTGGACGCCCGCCTCGGCCTGGACCTCGTGGACGAAGCTGGCGGTTTTCACCCTTTGGACGGTGGCCTTGTAGTCGACCCAGTCGATGATGGCCGGACCGTTCGAGCGCGGGTAGGTGATCTGGCGATACCCGCTCCCGCTGGTCAGGCGGTAGACGGCCGGGCCGAGCTGGTCCGGGCAGTACGCGACCACGTCGCCGGGCCTCGCCTGGACCGCCAGCACCGCGGCGACCGCCGGGGCCTGGGTCCGCTGCGTGTTTATGTTCTCGGTCGCGACGGCGAGGCCGGCCAGCGCCGCGACGGCCAGGGCCACGGCCCGCGCCCTCGGGTCGCGCAGCGTCATGAGCCCCATGACCACGAGCACCAGGAACGGGATGAACACCACCGACGCGTAGCGGTTGGAGTACCCGCTCTTCGTGAGCAGCCCCCCGCCGACCGCCAGGACGAGCGTGGCGAACACCACGAAGGTCACCGCCCGGGCCCGCGGCCGGGTGTGCAGGTCGAGGTCGATGTGCCAGCGGTCGCGGGCGATGCCGAAGACGGCCAGGAAGGCCAGGACCAGATAGATGATGGCAAGCAGGCGGCCCTGATTGGACCCGGCCGTCGACAGGGTGGCCTGGTTGTCGGTGAACCCGGTCAGCGCGCTGACGATGGCGCCGAAGTTCCCGGGCGCCGCCCACGGGGTCCCGGTGTGGCGGGACTGGAAGATGAAGGTCGGCAGCCACGGCACGAAGCACAGGCAGCCGACCGCGAGCGCCCCGAAGGTCCACCGGGCGCGGGTCCGATGCACCGCGTCCGGCTGGCCCTTGCGGCCCTGCCAGAGCAGCCAGACGGCCAGGCTGGCCACCAGGTACAGGGCCCAGTACTGGGTGTAGAGGAGGGCCGCGACGACGACGGCCACCGCGATCAGGTTGCCCGGGCGCGGGGTGCGCATGGCCCGGATGAGGGCCAGGAAGCCGAGCGCGGTCAGCAGCATCACGAGCGAGTACATCCGGGATTCGGTGCCGTAGTAGATAGCGAACGGCGCGCTGGCCACGAGCACGAGGACGGCCCACGCGCTCTGGCGGCCGTAGGTGCGGCCGGCCAGCCATGCCACCGGCAGCGTGATGACCGAGATCACGCCGGCTAGCGACCGGACGCCGAGGTCCGAGTCGCCGAAGACCTTCATCCAGAAATGGAGCAGCACGTAGTACAGCGGTGGCGCGCCGTCCTGGCGGAGCGCCGCGTGGAGCTTGTGAAGCGGGAGCTTCGCGATGTCGACGGTCAGCGCCTCGTCGAGCCACAGGGCCGAGCGGGTCCAGAACCGGAGCACGACCCCGATGGCGACGACAAGCACGACACCGGCGATCGCTACGTTGCGCCAGGTCCCGTCCAGCGTCGTCTCGTCCGGCGCGGCCTCATCGGGCGCCTGCGACTCGTCGTTCGGCTGACCCGGACCCGTCAGATCATCGACGGTCGCCACGTCCACGGCGGGAATGGTAGGCGATCACCGCGCGCCCGATATGGCCCGGGGAGAGCCGCGCGCAGACCCGATTCCTATTCGGCGGGCGCCTCGACCGGCGCCTCGGCCGGTGCAACGTCGGGTGTGATCTCCGCGACGTCGGCGACGGGCGCCCCGGCGACCGGAGCGGCCTCGCCGGCCGCAGCCTCGGGCGTGCTGCGCTCGGCCGCGAAGTCGGCCCACGCCGCCTGAGCCTCGGTCTCGGGGGTGAACTCGGTCTCGGTGTAGTCGTAGTTGCCGATGTAGTTGCCCTCGGCGTCGTACGCGTGGGCGCCGAACGCCTCGCGGTACTCCTCGGAGACCTCGCCACCCTCGGCGGCCTGCTTGATCGACAGGCTGATCCGGCGGCGCTGGAGGTCGATCTCGATGATCTTGACCCACAGCTCCTCGCCCGGGTTCACCACCTGTTCGGGGAGGTCGACGTGGTGCGCGGCCATCTCCGAGATGTGGACCAGGCCCTCGATGCCATCGCCAACCTGGACGAACGCGCCGAAGGGGACGAGCTTGGTGATGCGGCCGTAGACGAGCTGGCCGACCTGGTGGCTGTCCGCGAACTCCTGCCACGGGTCGGCCTGGGTCGCCTTGAGCGAGAGACTGATGCGCTCCTTGTCGAGGTCGACGTCGAGCACCTCGACCTCGATCTCGTCGCCCACCTGGACGACCGAGGACGGGTGGTCGACGTGCTTCCAGCTGAGCTCGGAGACGTGCACGAGTCCGTCCATGCCCCCGAGGTCGACGAACGCACCGAAGTTCACGACCGAGGACACGGTGCCCTTGCGGCGCTCGCCCGGCTTCAGGTTGGTGAGGAAGTCGCCGCGCTGCTCCTTCTGGGCCTCTTCCAACCAGGCCCGGCGCGACAGCACGACGTTGTTGCGGTTGCGGTCGAGCTCGATGATCTTGGCCTCGATGATGCGGCCCACATAGGGCTGCAGCTCGCGGACCCGGCGCAGCTCGACCAGGGAGGCCGGCAGGAAGCCGCGCAGCCCGATGTCGACGATGAGCCCGCCCTTCACCACCTCGATGACCGGGCCCTTCACGATCTCGTCGGACTCCTTCAGCTTCTCGATCGTCGCCCAGGCCCGCTCGTACTGGGCCCGCTTCTTGGACAGGACGAGCCGACCCTCCTTGTCCTCCTTCTGGAGGACAAGGGCCTCGACGTGGTCGCCCAGCGAGACGATCTCTTCGGGGTGGACGTCGTTGCGAATCGAGAGCTCGCGGGCCGGGATGACGCCCTCGGACTTGAAGCCGATGTCGAGCAGCACCTCGTCGCGGTCGATCTTGACCACCGTGCCCTCGACCAGGTCGCCGTCGTCGAACTCGATGATCGTCCCGGCCATGGCCTCCTCGAGGGAGGCGCCGCCCATGTCGTCCTCGGTGATGGTTCGGGGGAGGTAGTGGCCTTCGTCATCGAAGGTCCCCATGGCCTCGTTGGACAACAGGGTGATCGGCTCGGCGGACATGACGGACGGTGAACTCGCTTTCAGTGGGTGCTCTCGCCGGGACCGGCGACGGGCTCAGGTGGCCGAGCCAACGGCTGCGGCCAGGCAAAACAGGGTACCACCGGCTACCCCGCCTTCGCCTCGGCCCACGACGCGCCCCAGGCCATCGAGACCTCGAGCGGCACCGACAGTTCGGCGGCGCCGGTCAGCGCGCGCCGCACCAGCGGGCCGACGGCCTCCTTCTCTTCCTTGGCCACCTCGATGATCACCTCGTCGTGGACCTGGAGGACGAGGCGGCTCGTGAACCTCCCCTCGGCCAGGGCGTGGTCGACCCGCACGAGGGCCGCCTTGAACAGGTCGGCGGCCAGGCCCTGGATCCCCGCGTTCATGGCCTGGCGCTCGGCGGCCTGGCGGATCCGGAAGTTGCGGTCGGTGAGCTCGGGCAGCGGCCGGATCCGGCCGAACGCGGTGCGGGTATAGCCGCGCCGGCGGGCCTCGACCACCGTGTCGTCCATGTACGCCCGCACGGCCGGGAAGGCGCCGAAGTAGCGGCCCATGATCTCGGCCGCCTCCTCGACCCCGGTCGCGAGCCGACGGGCCAGGCCGTAGGCCTCCATGCCGTAGGCGAGGCCGTAGGAGACCATCTTCGAAAACTCTCGTTGGGTCCGCGTGACCTCGTCGACGGGCACGCCGTAGACGCCCGAGGCGACGGCCCGGTGGATGTCGGTGCCGGACGAGAACGCCTCGAGGAGGCCGGGGTCGGCGGCCAGGTGGGCCAGGACCCGCAACTCGATCTGGTCGTAGTCGGCCACCAGGAACTCGAAACCCGGAGCGGGGATGAACACGCGGCGGAACCGCCGCCCCGAGTCGCTGCGGACCGGGATGTTGTGCAGGTTGGGGTGCTCGGACGACAGGCGGCCGGTTCGAGCGACGGTCTGGCGGAACGACGCGTGGATGCGCCCGTCGTCCTGCACCTCGGCGAGCAGGTTCTCGCCGTAGGTGGAACGCAGCTTCTCGAGCTCCCGGTAGCGCAGCAGGGTTTCCACGATCGGGTGCTGGTCGCGCAGCCCTTCGAGCGTGGCCGCGTCGGTCGAGTAGCCGGTCTTCGTGCGCCGACCGGGCTTGAGGCCGATCTCGTCGTAGAGGACGGTGCGCAGCTGCGGCGTCGAGTTGACGTTGAACGGATGCCCGGCCAGCTCGTGGACCTCGGTCTCGAGGGCGGCCACGTCGGCCACCAGCTCCTTCGAGACCCGGCGCAGCTCGTCGGTGTCGACCTGGATGCCCGCGACCTCCATGCGGGCCAGCACGGCGATGAGTGGGCTCTCCACCTCGTCGAGCAGCGACAACATCCCGGCCGCTTGCACGGCGGCACGGAGCGGCGCCACCAACTGGGTGACGATGCTGGCCTCCTCGACGGCACCGCGGGCGACGTCGGCCGGCACCGGGCCGTCCAGCGCCAGCTGGCCCTGCGGTTCCATCTCGGCTCGCTCCTCGACCGCCCCGTTGAAGAACGGCGCGGCGACCTCGCTGAGCGAGTAGTCGCCCTTGGACGGGTCGAGCAGGTACGCCGCCACCGCGGTGTCGAGCACCGGCTCGAAGCCCCCGATCCCGAGCCCGAGGAGCGACCGGAGGAGCTCCTTGGTCTCGTGGCCGACGACCGGATGTCCGGCCAGGTCGGCGAGCGCGGCTCTCACCTGAGGGTCCGACAGCAACGCCTCGGCGATCCAGACGGCGCCCGCGCTCGGGCCGCCAGAGACGACGGCCAGCCCGAACAGGGGGGCCCGGCCGGCCAAACCCTGCGACACGCCGGCGATCCCGATCGGTCCCCCGCCGGCCTCCGCCATCAACGCACCGAGGAGTCGGGCGGCCTCGTCGGCCGTGTCGGGCATGGCCGCCTCGGGCGCTGCGATCGCGTCGACCCGTTCGACGACGACCGAGATGTCGGCGAACACCGCGTCGTCGGTGGCGACGACCGTCGTGACGACGTCCACGCCCGGACCGGCGCTCGCCGACCCCGGTGCCGGTGGCCCGAGCGTCCCGTCCTGGAGGAGGGGGACCACGCGGTCCCACGTCGACTTCAGCTCGAGGTCGCTGAAGCAGGCCCGGGCCGTCTCCAGGTCCCAGCCGCCGAGCCTCAGGTCTTCCACGCGCACATCGAGCGGCACGTCGCGCACCAGCGGGATCAGTAGGAGATTGGCCCGGACCCGGTCCTCGGCCTCGGCCAGGTTGGCTCGGAGCTTCGGGGTCAGCGAGTCGAGGTTGGCGTAGATCCCGTCGATGTCGCCGTGGGTGTTGAGCAGCTTGGCCGCGGTCTTCTCCCCCACCCCGGGCACGCCGACGATGTTGTCGGAGGGATCGCCCCGCAGCGCCGCCAGCATCGGGTACTTGGGCGGCAGCACGCCGGTGCGCTCCTCGATGCCGGCCTCGTCGTAGAGGGCGTAGTCGCTGACCCCGCGCCGGTTATAGAGGACCTGGATGTGGGGGTCCTCGACCAGCTGGAAGCAGTCCCGGTCACCGGTGACGACCACGACGTCGGTACCGCGGTCACGGGCCTGGGTCGCGAGCGTGGCCAGCACGTCGTCGGCCTCGAACCCCTGCACCTCGACCAGCGGGATGGCGAGCGACGCCACCGTGCGGCGGATCATGTCGAACTGCGGGCCCAGCTCGTGGGGCGTCTCGGCCCGGCCGGCCTTGTACTCGGGATGCAGCCCGTCGCGGAAGGTCGGGCCGGGCGGGTCGAACGCGACGGCGATGGCGCTCGGCCGGTGCTCGCGGACGAGGTAGACGAGCATCGACGTGAAGCCGTGGACCGCGTTGGTGACGGTGCCGTCCTTCAGGGCGAGCTCGGGCGGGAGCGCGAAGTAGGCCCGGAAGGCGAGCGACATCCCGTCGAGGACGAACAGAGGGCCCGAGGTCCTCGGGCGGTCGCTCACGGGGAAAGCGAGCCCTCGATGACCTGGCGGGCGACCTCGCGCATCCGGGACCGGGTGCGCATCGCGGTCCGCTGGATGAAACCGAACGCATCGGCCTCGGTCATCGCCGACTTCTGGATCAGCGCGCTCTTCGCCTCTTCGACGAGCCGCCGGGTGGCGATCTTGTCCTCGGCGGCGGACTCGCCGGACCCGAAGCTCTCCACCTCGGCGTCGATCGCCCACTCCTCCCGGCACGACGCCAGCACCGTGTCGACGGCGTTGAGCAGCTCGTCGCGCCGGAACGGCTTGACCAGGTAGGCCGCCACGCCGGCGTCGCGCGCCTCTTCGATGAGCTCGCGCTGGCTGAAGGCGGTGAGGACCATCACGGCCACCTTGGCGTCCCGGGTCATCTCGCGGGCCGCCTGGATCCCACTCATCCCGGGCATCTTCACGTCGAGGATCGCGAGGTCCGGCGTGGTCTCGGCGGCGAGGCTCACCGCCTCGTCTCCCCGACCGGTCTCCCCGACCACCTCGTAGCCGGCCGAGAGGAGGATCTCCTTGATGTCGAGGCGGACGATGGCCTCGTCCTCCGCGATGATCACGCGGACCGGGGCGGCCCTGGCCGTGTCCTGGCTCACGGTTTCACCCCGACCTGCTGGAGCAGCTCGTCGCGCCGGCGTTCGAGGTCGCCGACGCTCGCGATGAGGGCGTCACGGGCCTTGCCCATCGCGTCGGCGTGCCGCTTCACCTCGCCGTACTCGTGGGCGGCCAGGGGGGTCTCCGAGACGAGCGAGCGCAGCCGGGCGTCCTCGGCCGCGTCGGACACCACCGCGTATTGCTCATCGAGGACCGTGAGTTCGTGGCGGGCCCGGACCAGGCGGTCGTGGACGTCGCGGATCCTGCGCTCAACGAGGAATCGCTGCATGGGCGTTCGATTGTATGTCCTCGCACACACCGCCGAACGGGCCGGGGATCGACCGGTCAGGACCCGAAGTCGACCCGGCGCACGGAGGTCCGGTGGACCGCCAGGACGTCGCTCCGGAGCTCCGCCCCGAGCCCCGGCGCGTCCGACAGCCGCACGGTCCCGCCCTCCTGGGACAGGTAGGCGAACGGGTTCGCGGCCAGGTACCGGTCCGGGTCGCCCAGGTCGCCGGGTAGGGAGAACTCAGCCCGCCCGGCCACCGCCGCGTTGACGGAGCGACCGAGCCCCGTCTCGAAGAACCCGCCCACGAAGCACTCGACCCCGGCCTCGGCGCACGCCTCGGCGGCGGCGATCGTCGCGAACACCCCGCCGAGGCGCCCGGGCTTCAGACACGCGACACTGCATGCGCCGGCTAACACGGCGTCGCGGACTCGGGCCAGCGACCACAACGACTCGTCGAGTGCGATGGGTGTCGACATGGACTCGGCCAAAGCCCGGTGCGACTGGAGGTCCTCGGCCGCGAACGGCTGCTCCAAACACGCGAGGCCGTACGCGTCGAGGCCTCGCAGCCCGGTGGCGGCTCCCGGCGCGAACGACCCGTTCGCGTCGGCCTGCAGCACCGCGTCGGCGAAGCGCTCCCGGACCGTGCTCAGCGGCGCGTGGTCCCAGCCCGGTTCGATCTTGACGCGGACCCGTTGGGCCCCTCCGTCGAGCGCCGCCCCGACCGCGTCGACCAGTGTGCCGAGATCGTGCTCCGGTGGAATGCCGACGACGTCCCCGACGGCGACTTCTCGATGTGCCACCCCGAGCAACGACGCCAACGACCGTGACGCCGATCGCAGCTCCGCGTCGAGCACCGCCATCTCGAGCGCGCCGGCCACCGATTGCTCGCCGACCGAGCCCGCGCCCACGCACAACCCGGCCACCGATTCGGCGGGCGGGAGCGTCGCGCCGATGGACCCCGCGAAGAGCCGGGCGATCGCCCGGTCGACGGTCGTCGGCTCGATGGCTTCGACGGTCGGGTCCGGCGAACGGGCGTCGGGGTAGGCCGAGCACTCACCCCAGCCGGGCTCCTCGTCGGTCAGGACGCGGAAGAACAGCGTTGCCTTGTCCGCGTGCGTCACCCCGGCGCTCCGCACCGGCGTCCGCAGCGACAATTGAGCGACGAGGACCTCGACGGCCTCGACCCTCACGGGTCGCTCAAGTCGGCTCGACCGGACCCGCGGTCTTGGCCAGCGCGGCCACCACCGCTTCGAAGATCTTGGCCGTGTCCCGCTCGATGTGGCGCCTCGCCGCCAACAGGCAGGCCGCCCCGATGAACGAGATCGGCATGACCAGGGAGAAGGCGACCCGGTAGTTGCCCCCAAAATGCGTCGCCACCGCCGCCGTCGCGAGCGGCGCCACCGCAGCCCCGAAGATGATCGAGGCCACGTTGAAGGCCCCGTATCCGGTGCCGCGCAGCTGCGCCGGCACGGCATCGGCAAGCCCGGCCCGGAGGGCGGGAATGGTCGATGACGAGATCAAGAACGCGAACAGCTGGAGGGAGAACGCACCGGCGAAGGGCATGGGGATGAACGACACCATGAACAGGGCCCCGGCCGTACTGAGGCCCACCCCTGGGATGACCACGCGTGCACCGACGATCCGGGTGACCCACCGATCCGCGATCACCCCGCCGATGAGCGTCCCGGGGATCCCGGCGAGGATGACCAGCGAGCCGAACGCGAGGTTCGCCGAACCCTGCGTGAGGTGGAACTGGCGTTCATAGAGGGTCGGCATCCAGGTGGCGACCGCCGTGACCACGAAACCGATGACCGACACCCCGACGAGGGCGTAGCGCAATGTCGGTATTTGCAGGATGGTCCGGACGTCGGCTCGCAGCCCCTGGATCATGTTCTTCGTGAACTGGGAGAGACCGCCCGGGAACAACGGCACGCTCTCCCCCGCCACCTCCATCCCCGCGTTCCCCGTCACGTGCGATCGATCCGCCGTGCCCCGGCTCGGCTCGGGCAGCCGCCAACAGAGGAACGCGATCACCAAGCCCGGAAAGATCGACACGCCGAAGGCCAGGCGCCACCCGTAGTGCCCGAACCTGGTGCCGAAGAACGACCCGATGGCGAGGCCCAGGCCGAGTCCGACGTAGATGAGGCACTGCTGGACAGAAAAGGCCCGACCGCGCCGCTCGATGCCGTAGTAGTCGGCGAGAAGGCTCGAGCTCGACGGGTCCGTCACCGCCTGGCCGAAGCCGAGCGCACCCCGCAGCACGACAAGGAGCCCGAAGGCTCCGACCGGGACCACGCCGCCCAGCGCACTGATCACCGACCATGCAGATATAGAGACAGCGATGATCTTCGTCCGGCTCCAACGGTCGCCGAGGTAGCTGGCCGGCATGGTGGCGATGCCGTTCACCACGATGAAGGCGGAGAACAGGATCCCGATCTGGAAGTCCCCGACCCCGAACACCTTCTCGATCTGGTTCGAGGTGCCGCGAACGATGTACTGGTCGACGTTGTCGATCATCGCGGCCAGCGCCAGGACCCACATCGGCCACGCCGACACCGACAGGAGCCGGTTGGGGGCGCCGTTCGACGGGCCCGATCCGGACTCAACCCCCGGTTTCGCCTGTCGGCGAACCATCCCTACCCAGACGTCCGGGGCATTCGTTCCCCCTGCCCTTCGTGCCAGCGACCGACCCTAGGCCCCTGACTCGTACCTTCTCCATCGATTGCCGGGAACCTGGGATCCTGGGTGCCTAGGGTTGCCTCGTGAGGATCACCGCGGGCGACGCCACGCCGGCCCTGGTCGTCGAAGGCCTGCACACCGACGGCTACGTGATCGTGGAGGGTGTGCTCGATCCCGGCGAGGTCGCCGCGGCTCGGGCCGATCTCGCCCGAGTCCTCGCAGCGACGCCGACGGGCCGCAACCATTTCGAAGGGTTCTCCACCCAGCGCGTCTACGCCCTGTTCGCAAAGACCCGGACCTTCGACCAGGCGGCCATCCACCCGTTGGTTCTCGCCGTGCTCGGCCAGGTGCTCGGCGAGTACCAGCTGAGCGCCCCGGTCGGGATCCAGATCGGCCCCGGTGAGAAGGCGCAGGTCCTCCACCGCGACGAGAGCGTGTATCCGCTCCCGCAACCGCATCCGACTGTCGTGATCAACACGATGTGGCCACTCGACGACTTCACCGAGGCCAATGGCGCGACTCGTTTCGTGCCGGGCAGCCATCGGTGGGAGGGCGATCGACGACCGGGCGACGACGACGAGGTCCTTATCGCCGAGATGCCCGCCGGCTCGGCGATGTTCTATCTGGGCCACCTGTGGCACGGCGGCGGGGCAAACGACACCGACCGACCTCGTCTGGGCGTGATTCTGGAGTACGTCGTCAGCTGGCTGCGGCCCCAGGAGAACCACTACCTGGCCGTGCCGAGGGCGGTGGTGCGAGAACTGCCCGAACGCCTTCAGGAGCTCCTCGGCTACAACATCTACCCGCCCTTCGTCGGCTACGTCGACGGGCGCCACCCGCGATCGGTCCTCAGTCGCGAACCGTGATCCCGCGTTGGGACAGAGGACGACTTGAGCTGAGGGCTTCGACGCGCTCCCGATAGGCTCGTTTGCCCAGCCCGGATGGCGGAATCGGTAGACGCGGAGGCCTCAAAAGCCTTTGCCGGCAACGGCGTGCGGGTTCGAGTCCCGCTCCGGGCACAGACTTGTTCCTGTTGAACCGTCATAAATGCGGGATCCCGGTCAGCACAGACCACGACAGGAGATGTCATGAGCACCACCGACGAGATCGAACCTGGCCAGAAGATCGACCTGTCCTGCGAGGTCGTGGGCATCGACCGCTCCGATCGCCGAGCCCGGCTCGTCGAGCAGCAGAACGGCCGTCCGCCGCAGCGGATCGATGGCTTCACGGTCGGGGCGCCGATGCTCACCGGCGACGCGCCCCACGCGGGCGAGATGCACCCCGACGGTGACGAGCTCCTGTTCCTGGTCTCCGGAGCGATCACCGTCCGGCTCGAGCTGCCTACCGGAGACCGAACCGTGGACATGGGCCCAGGTGAAGCGCTCGTCGTACCCAAGGGCACATGGCATCGCATCAACCTGCGAGAACCAGGAAGACTCGTCCACATCACCCCCGGACCTCACGGCGACCACCGGCCGCTCGAAGGCGTTGCGCCATGACGTGATCGACGCGGCCGACATGGCGCCGCAGCCCACCAGACTATTGGCGGGTTAGTGCTCGGATTTGCCGATACTCACCAGCCGCTCCAGCTGACTGTCGTCTAAGCGATCGAGGAGTTGGACCGCCGCGCAGTTCTGGACGACCTGCTCGGGCCTTGTCGCGCCGAACAGCACCGAGGCGACGGCCGGCCTGGCCAGAGCGAACGCGATGGCCAGCGCGGCGGGATCGCTATCCCACTCGATCGCCAGCACCCGGAGGGCCTCGGCGGGCTCAGACGCCGCCCGGAGCACCGCACCGCCTCTGGCATCCGCGGTGAGGCGACCCGCCTCGCCCTGCGCGTACTTGCCGGTGAGCGCGCCGCCGGCCAGGACCGCCGAGGCGACGACCGACGCGCCGGTGCGGTCGAGGGCGCGTCGCATCTCGGGGCCCTCCACCCAGTCGCGTCGGAGCAGATTGTAGGGAAGCTGGGCCGCGCACGGTTGCGGGACCCCTGCCACCTCGCAGAGGTCTCCGGCCCGCTCCAACGTCTCGCCGGGCCAGTTGACGATGGCCCAGTGGCGGGCCCTCCCCGAGTCGAGCAGCCCGCCGATCGAGTCGACGACCTCCTCGAGCGGCAGGTCGTCGGGGAGGGTCGACGAGTAGATGATGTCGAGGTAGTCGAAGCCCATCCGTTCGAGCGATCCGTCGACCTCTTCGGCCGCGCGCTCCTTCGGCCAGAACTCCCACCACAGCTTGTTGGCCACGACCGTGTCGGCGCGCTCGTAGCCCGAACGGGCGAAGAGCTCGCCGAAGACGACCTCGGAGTACCCCGATGCCATCGGGGCGGTCTTCGTCTCGTCGTCATAGCGGGCGTCGTCGAGAAACGTGATCCCCGACTCCCGGGCCGCCTCCATGACGGCGAGGCCCTCGTCGCGATCGATCCGCTCGAAGGTCCGCCATGAGCCGAGCGACAACGCGCTCACCTGGAGCGACGAGCGGCCAAGGGGCCGTGAACGCACGGGCGGTGCTTCAGGCTCGCGATTGCGCGGCCCTGGCGCGCCCGTTGACGGAGAACCGGCGATTGGCCAGCACCGGGAGCGCTCGGCGAACCTCGTCCACCCGGGTGGCATCGAGCTCCCCGATCACGAGCCCGCACGACCCGGCGCCGTCGTCGGGGCCGAGCTCATCGAGCACCACTCCCATGGGGTCGAGGATGACCGAGCACCCGGTGTAGGCGGGGCCGGGCTGCGCCGCCGCGACGACGTACGCGGTGTTCTCGATGGCCCGCGCGCCGAGCAGGGTCCGCCAGTGCGCCACCTTGTGCTCGCCGGCGACCCACGCCGCGGGGACTGCCAGCACGGTCGCGCCACCGTCGACCAGCCGGCGGGCCGACTCGGGGAATCGGAGGTCGTAACAGGTCATGACGCCCATCGAGAGCTCGCCGAGGGGGACTACCGGCGCGTTCGAGGGATCGGCCTCCCCGGCTTGGACCCGGTCGGACTCGCACCAACCGAGGGCGTCGTAGAGATGGACCTTGCGGTAGCTGGCCACCAACCCGTCGGGGCCGACGATCGCGACGGTGTTGAAGACGCGGGACTCGCCCGGGACGGGTTCGAACATCCCGGCGACGATCGTGAGCCCGGTCTCGGTGGCCACGCTCGCCAACGCGCCGACGAACGGGCCGTCGAGTGGCTCCGCGAATTCGGACAGGTCGGTGCGCGGGTTGCCGAACCCGCACATCGACGCCTCGGGAAGGACGACGACCGTCGCCTCGCGCTCGGCCGCCGTTCGAGCGGCCCCGACAGCCGTGGCCCGGTTGGCCTCTTTGTCGAGGTCAGTAGCGAATTGCGCGGCGGCCACCTTCATGGGTTCGACGCTACCAACATCGCTCGCGAGACCGTTCGGGCCTGCGCTTTCGGCCGCCCCATGGCACACTGGACCCGCGGTCGGCCTGGTCGACCGGGTCGGCGGAGCGCCCGTGGCCACGGCAGCCAACGGAGAGAGCGGTGCTGGTATTCACGTTCCCCGGGCAGGGATCGCAGCGGTCCGGCATGGGGGCGCCGTGGGTCGACCACCCGTCCTTCGAGGTCGTCGCCGAGGCGTCGCACGCGGCCGGACGCGATCTCTCCACGTTGGTGCTCGACGCGCCGATGGAGGAGCTCACCGCAACCGCCAACGCCCAACTGGCCACGTTCGTTCAGAGCCTGGTCGTGCTCGACGCCGTCGAGCGACTCGGGCTCTCCCCCGGCGCCTGCGCGGGCCACAGCCTCGGTGAGTACACCGCCCTGGTGGCCAGTGGCGCCATGTCCTTCGAGGACGGCGTGCAGCTGGTCGTGGCGAGGGGCGATGCGATGGGACGGGCCGGCGAGGACGCGCCGGGCACCATGGCCGCCCTGCTGGGCATCACCGACGACGACGCCGAGGCGGCCTGCCAACGGGCCGAGGGCGACGTGTGGGTGGCCAACTACAACGCCCCCGGACAGGTGGTGATCGCGGGAACCACCGAGGCCGTGAAGCGAGCGAGCGACCTGGCCAAGGACCTCGGTGCCCGGCGGGTCCTGCCCATCCCGGTGTCGGGCGCGTTCCACACCCCGCTCATGGCGGCCGCCCGTTCCGCGTTGCGCAAGGCGCTCGGCGACACGGTGTTCCGCTCGCCCGAGGTGCCGGTCATCGCAAACGTCGACGCACGCATCCACTCAGACCCCTCCGAGTGGCCGGGACTCCTCTCGGCGCAGCTGTGCAGCCCGGTGCGGTGGCGACAGTCCTTGGAGACGCTGGCCTCGCTCGGCGGGACGACGTTCGTGGAGATCGGTCCGGGCGGGGTGCTGAGCGGTCTGGCCCGGCGCTCGGTCGCCGACGTCGAGACCGTCTCGGTGGCCGAGCCCGACGACCTCGACCGTCTGATGGACCTCGTCGCCAAGCCCGAGCGCGCCGAGACCCACATCGGCGAGCACCTGTACATGTCCGAGCGGGTCGTGGTGAGCCCGGGCGGCGGCATCTTCTTCCCCGAGCAGACCCTGTCGGCGCCGGGCGCGGGGCTGCTGCCCGGCACGATCGCGGCCGGCCAAGCGACGTCGGGGATCTCGGTCGGTGACCTGGTCGGCCGGGTGGGCACGATCGAGGTGCGCACCCCGTTCGGCGGCGCGGTCGTGCGCTGGTTGGCCACCGCCGGCGAGCGGGTGCAGGAGGGACAGCCGCTGCTGTGGCTGCGGGTCGCCGGCGACCCGTGAGCGACGAGGAGCCGTCGGGCGCCGAGGGGTCTCGGGTGGTCCTCATCACCGGCGGGTCGCGGGGCATCGGCGCCGCGTGCGTCGCGTGGTTCGTGAACAACGGGGACCGGGTCGCCTTCACGGCCCGCGGGGAGCAGGCCGGCGAGCGGTCCGACGGTGCGCTGGCGATCCAGTGCGACGTCACCCGGCCCGACCAGGTCGAGGCGGCCTTCGCGGCGATCGAGGCGCACTTCGGGCCGGTCGAGGTCCTGGTGGCCAACGCGGGCATCACCCGGGACACGCTCATCGTCCGGATGAGCGAGGAGGCGTGGTCAGAGGTGATCGAGACCAACCTGACCGGCGCCTACCGGGTGGCCCGCCGGGCCGTGGCCAAGATGCTCCGGCTGCACCGGGGCCGGGTCATCTTCATCTCGTCGGTCGGCGCGTTCGTGGGGCTGCCCGGCCAGGCCAACTACGCAGCCTCCAAGGCCGGGATGGTGGGGATGGCCCGGGCCCTGGCCCGGGAGGTGGCCAGCCGTGCGATCACGGTCAACGTGGTGGCGCCCGGCCTGGTGGCCACCGATATGATCGAAGCGCTCGGCAACGACAGGATCGAGCAGATGACTGGCCTCGTCCCGTTGGGGAGGACCGCCACGCCCGACGAGATCGCCGACGCGGTGGGCTTCCTCGCATCAGCGGGGGCCGGCTACATCACTGGCGCCGTCCTTCCGGTAGACGGTGGCATGGGTATGGGACTGTGACCGACCGGTGAGTGCTCGACACTCATAGAGCCCAAGGAGCCAAAAGAACAGTGGAAAGCGAAGCAGCGTTCGAGAAGTTCCGGGAGTGTGCCGTGGAGGTCCTCCAGGTGCCCGCGGACAAGGTGACCAAGGCAGCCCGCTTCGCCGACGACCTCGACGCGGACAGCCTCGACCTCGTCGAGCTGATCATGGCGCTGGAGGAGTCCTTCGACATCACCGTCGAGGAGACCGAGCTCGAGGACATCGAGACGGTCGGACAAGCATTCGATCTGGTCTCGTCCAAGCTCTGATGCTGCTCGGTCGGGGCCCTGACGGCCCGATCGTCGGCCGGACGGTCGCCATCACCGGCGTCGGGGCGGTCACCTGCTGCGGCGTCGGCGCCGACAAGCTGTGGGACCAGCTGCTCAACCCGACGGTGTCGGGCGAGCGCAGCGTCCCCGACTTCGACCCCTCGGTCTGGTTCGGACCGAAGGAGGCCCGCCGCCTCGACCGGTTCGCCCAGATGAGCGTCGCCGCAGCGGAGCTGGCCAAGGCCGACGCTGGCGAGCTCGGAGCCGACCCCGACCGCGCCGGGGTCATCTTCGCGAGCGGCGTCGGCGGGTTCCACACCCTGGTCGAGCAGGTCCTCGTCTGCGACGCCAAGGGCCCGGGACGCGTGTCGCCGTTCCTCGTGCCGATGATGATGGCCAACGCCGGGGCGGCCAACGTGTCGATGCGCTTCGGCTGGCACGGCCCGTCCGAGACCATCGCGACCGCGTGCGCCGCCGGCACCCACGCCGTCACGGCGGCGGCGCGACTGGTCGCGTCGGGCCGCTGCGACGTCGTCATCGGCGGCGGCGCCGAGGCCGCCATCCAGGAGGTGGCGGTGGGCGCGTTCGTCAACATGACCGCGCTGTCGAGCTCGGGTGAGTCGAGGCCCTTCGACTCCCGGCGCGACGGATTCGTCATCGCCGAGGGTGCGGCGGCCCTCGTCCTCGAGGACAAGGAGCGCGCCGTCGCCCGCGGGGCCCGCATCTATGCCGAGATCGCTGGCGGCGCGTCGACGGCCGACGCCCACCACATCACCGCCCCCGAGCCCGAGGGCACCGGCGCGGTCGCGTGCATGGAGCTGGCCCTGGAAGACGCCGGCCTGTCACCGTCCGACGTCGGCCACGTCAACGCGCACGGGACCTCCACCCAGCTCAACGACCTCGCCGAATCGCGGGCGATCCACAAGGTGTTCGGGGAGCCGGGACCCCCGGTCACCTCGGCCAAGGGCCTGACCGGGCACAGCCTCGGCGCGGCCGGCGCCATCGAGGCGGTGGCGTCGGCGCTCACCATCTTCCATGGGCTGATCCCTCCGACCGCGGGGCTCGAGCAGCTGGACCCCGAGATCAACCTCGACGTCGTGCGGGGCGAACCCCGACCGTGGACTCCCGGGCCGGTGCTGTCGAACTCGTTCGGGTTCGGCGGCCACAACGGCTGCCTCGTCATCGTCCCGGCCGGCTGAGCAGGCCCTAGGAGAGTGTTGAAAAAA
>PMOQ01000025.1 GCA_003161255.1 Acidimicrobiaceae bacterium
TGGCGCGACGGCATCGGGGCCATCGGTGAGGACCGCTGGTGGGAGCCACTCGGGCCGAAGTGGGGCCCGTATGCCGATTCGAGCTCGGTGGACCTCGTCCTGCACGTGCTGGACGAGGTGATTCACCACGGCGCCGAGGTGGGTCTCCTACGCGACCTCTACCTGCGCCGCGATCAGCTCAACTAGCCAGCCTGCCGCGCTGAGCTTGGGCCGAGCAGCTCAGGGTTCGGCGAGCGCCTTCTTGGTGTGGCGGGCGATCAACGTGTCGGCGTGCTTCGGCGGCTTCGCGATCTGGGCACCGGGGGCTGGGCCGCTGCCGGGCACTGCGACCGCGATCGGGTGGAAGTCCGAGGGGTCGTCCGAGCCGGCCGGCAACGGGCCGGTGAACGGGTTGAGCGGCTTGGCCAGCTCCGGCGGTTCGGCGAACGGCCCGTGCTGGCCCGAGAAGTCGAAGAAGTCGAGCATGTTGTGCGCGTTGGCGTCCCGGTAGGTCATGGCCGGCAGGTTCCACTTCGTCTCGACGAGCTTCAGCACCGAGGTGTGGTCGTAGACGACGTGTGACACGTGGTCGCGCTTGGACCACGCCGACACGACCGCGCACGGCACCCGGAAGCCCGTGTAGTCGTAGCTCCCGGGCTGGTCGGGCGGCACGGTGATCTCGGGCGGCACGTTGTCGGGGCGGACCGCCGGGACCGGCGGCACGTGGTCGTACCAGCCCCCGTGCTCGTCGTAGGTGAAGATCAGCGCGGTCTTCTCCCAGTTGGGGGACTGCAGGACCGCGTTGATGATCGTGGCCGCGTAGGCTTCGCCGATCGAGATGTCGTTGTTCTCTTCCGAATAGTTCTCGTACGGGTCGACGAGGGAGAACGAGGGCAGGTTTCCGGCCTTGGCATCGAGGAGGAACTGCTCGACGTGGGCCATCTTCCCGTCGGTCAGGTTGTTCTCGTATTCGGGGAGGAAGAGCGCCGCCGTCGGAAGGTCGGGGTAGTAGTCCTTCCAGCTGATCCCGTAGTGGTCGAGCCGGTCGAAGATGGTGCCGTTCGGTGCATCGGTGTGCGACACACCGGTCGCGATTTGTGTCGCCACGTCGCCGAGCGCGGTCGCGGCGATGAGGAACCGGCGGTTCGGATAGGTCTGGGCCATCACCGAGCAGAAGTAGCGGTCGCCGATCGGGAAGTGCTTGGCCATCGAGTAGTAGAACGGCAGGTCGTCGCCGGTCCAGTACCCCATGGAGGCCGGGCCGCACGCGTCCACGAAGCCCCGGTTGGTGCCGTGGTCCCAACTGATGTGCGAGGCGTCCCAGGACTGGCTGATGTGGGTGTCGGCGTAGCCGACCGTGTTCGGGTTGTGGAACGACGCGACGTAGCCCCCGGCGGGGTTGGGGCTGTAGTTGACCGGCTTCCCGTCCGGCCCCAGGGTGTACCCGTCGCCGCGGCCGAGCATTCCCCAGTGGTCGTCGAAGGAGTGGTTCTCCATCATGAGCACGACGATGTGCTCGATCTTGGGCAGGGTGTCGGTGCCGGCCGGCAGGTGGGGGAACGGCCTGGTGTCGGGCTTGAGGAGCCGGCCCCCCGGGCCGAGGCCCTTGGCGCCCGACGGCGCGAAGCCCGACGGGGTCGTGGCCGCGTAGGCGCCCCCGTCACCCAGGCTGCCGATCCCGGCCGCCGCGGCACCGGCCAGTCCAGCACCGAGGAGCTGTCGCCGCGAGAACCGCGTTGGGTCGAAGGGTTGGTGTGGCGCCATAGATAGCGAACGTAGCTGCGATCTAGGGTGGCGAGTCAGTCCGCAATTCGACTCGGCGTTACACCCTGGCCATAGCTTCGTCCCGTGTCCCGCAGCCGGACTTACAAGTTCCTGCTTCAACCGACGAGCCGGCAATTGGCCGCGTTCGAGTGCCTGCTCAAACTCCAGCGAGAGCTCTACAACGCCGCCCTGGAAGAACGCCGAGGGTCCTGGAAGTGGAACCGGCGTTCGGTCTCCTACGTTGACCAGACCAAGGAGCTGGCCCAGCTCCGTTCGGTCCGCCCCGACATCTTGGCCTTTGGGGTGACGGTCTGTCGGGGAACCCTTATGCGCCTGCATCGGTCCTTCGACGGGTTCTTCCGCCGCTGCCAGGCCGGGGAGACTCCCGGGTTCCCACGGTTCAAGGGACCGGGCTCCTTTGTGTCGCTCCAGTGGAACGACGCCAAGGGCTGGGCCCTCGACGAGGCCGCCCGGCGCCTCCGCCTCTACGGAATCGGGCACGTGAAGGTGTACCTGCACCGGCCGATCAAAGGGACTCCGAAGACGATCACCATCCGCCGGGAAGGGAAGCGCTACTGGGTGAGCGTGCAGTGCGTCGACGTCCCTGCCGAACCCCTGCCGACGACCGGCAAGAGCATCGGGATCGACCTGGGTGTCGACTTTCTGGTCGCGACCAGCGACGGCCAGCTGATTCAGGGCTCCCGGTTCGGCAAACGCGGCCAAGCGGGCCTGGAGAAGGCCCAACGGGACTTGGCCACCAAGGTCCCCGGCTCAAAACGCCGGCAGAGGGCCAAAGATCGGGTGGCCACCCACCACCGCAAGATCGCCAACCAACGCCGTGACTTCGCCCACCAGGTGTCCCGAAGCCTGGTCAACGACCACGACCTCATCGTCTACGAGGACTTGAAGATCAAAAACATGACGAGGCGGTCCAGGCCTCGTCCGGACAAGCAAGGGGGTTACGAACCAAACGGAGCCAAAGCAAAAACTGGGCTCAACAGATCCATCCACGATGCCGGGTGGGGACAGTTCACTGCGATGACGATCTACAAGGCTGAAAGCGCCGGTAGGGAGGTCATCGCCGTGGATCCCCGCAACACCAGTCGGACCTGTCCAGAGTGTGGGCACGTCTCGGCCGGGAACCGGCATGGGGCCGTCTTTCGATGTCAGCTCTGTGGGCGCGAGGCCCACGCCGACGTCAATGCGGCCGAGAACATCCTTCAGGCCGGTAGAGCCCGGCAGCTGACCGCTGCGTAGGGTCGAATTGGACCCACTACCCCCATCCAGAACCCCTGCAGGCCGACGGCATTGAACCCGTCGGCGCCTTCGGGGGTGAAGTAGACGACTGCGTGCACGGGTTCGAAGACCCGCCAGAGTTTCCTTGCCCGCTCCGGTTCCATGGCCAAATGGTACGAGCGAGGGCCGTCGATCGGCCCGCAGGACCGGTGGAAACGTTGCCTGCCGGCGCTACGGTGACCGGCATGGAACTACGCAATCTCGGGAGAACCGGTGTGAAGGTGAGCCCGCTCTGCCTCGGCGCCATGATGTTCGGCGGCTGGGGCAACCAGGATCACGACGACTCGATCAAGATCATCCACAAGGCGCTCGACTCGGGGATCAACTTCGTCGACACCGCCGACGTGTACTCGCAGGGCGAGTCCGAGGAGATCGTGGGCAAGGCACTGAAGGACCGCCGCGACAACGTCGTGCTCGCGACCAAGGTGCACGGTGGCATGGGCCGCGACCCCAACCAGCAGGGCAACTCGCGGCGCTGGATCATCCAGGAGTGCGAGAACAGCCTGCGTCGCCTCGGCACCGACTGGATCGACCTCTACCAGATCCACCGGCCCGAGCCCGACACCGACATCGACGAGACGCTGGCCGCGCTGAGCGACCTGGTCCGCTCGGGCAAGGTCCGCTACCTCGGGAGCTCGACCTTCCCGGCCGCCGACATCGTCGAGGCCCAGTGGGCCGCCGAGAAGCGGGGCCGGGAGCGCTTCGTCTGCGAGCAGCCGCCGTACTCGCTGCTCGTGCGGGGGATCGAGACCGACGTCCTGCCGACCATCCAGCGCTACGGGATGGGCGCCATCACCTGGAGCCCGCTCGCCGGGGGCTGGCTGTCGGGCAACTACCGGGTCGGCGCGGAGCTCCCGACGAGCCGCCGGGCGGCGATGCTCCCGGCCCGCTACGACATGAGCATCCCGGGCAACCAGCGCAAGCTCGAGGTCGCCGAGGAGCTGGCCAAGCTGGCCGAGAGCTCGGGGATGACGTTGGTCAACCTGGCCGTATCCTTCGTGATCGCCCACCAGGGCGTCACCGCCGCGATCATCGGGCCACGCACGATGGAGCAGCTCGACACCCAGCTCGGGGCGGGCGACATCACGCTCTCGGCCGACGTCCTCGACGCCATCGACGAGATCAACCCGCCCGGACGCAACCTTTCTCGGGGCGACGCCGGCTACCTGCCCCCGTCGCTCACCAACGCCAGCCTCCGGCGCCGCTAGTCACTTCCCGCTACGACGGCCGGGTCCCGACCCGGTGCTCGTAGCCGGGCAGGGGAACCCGATAGAGGCAGCCGTCGCAGTTCATCGCGACCGGTGCCCCGAGGGCCTCGTCGTAGCGCGACCAGGTCAGCTCGATCAAACGCTCGTCGATGCCCATGTGTGACCCGACGGCGACCTCTGAGTCCGGGTGCTGGCGCGCCCAGGCCGATGCGATCTTGCCGATGCGGTCGACCAACAGGCCGGTGAACAAGAAGTAGGGCACCACCGCGATGCGCCGGGCCCCGAGGGCGTGGCAGCGGTCCAGCGCCTCGGCCACGTTCGGTCGGGCCAGCGAGACGAAGGCCGGTTCGACGAACCCGAGCGCGGGCGCGGACCCTGGGGACGTCGCCGGGCCGCCATCGGCCAGGCCACGCCCGTCGGCGAGCAACCGGGCCGCCTTGATCAGGTCGGCGTTGGCGTCCGGGTCGGTCGAGCCGCGGCCGACCACGACCACGGCGTCGTGCGGCCCCCCCGGCCACGGCGGATGTGCGGACTCGGAGAAGGGCACCTCCCGGACCCGGTCCTCCATGCTCGACAGCACCAGCGGGTGCACACCGAGCTCACGCGCATAGGTGAAGGCGACATCGGGATGCCGGGCCCGCGCCCGCGCCATCGCGCTCGGCCCGTCGTCCTTCAGGTGTCCGGCCCCGAGCAGCAGGAGCGGGACGGCGACAACCCGGGACGTCCCGGCCTCGACCAGTTCGTCGATGGCCCGGTCGAGGGCGGGCTCCACGAACTCGATGAAGCCGGCCCCGACGGCGACCGCCGGCCGGGCCTTCCCGAGGGCCAGCGCGAACCGTCGCAACTCGTCGGCGCCCTGCGCCGACCGCGTGCCGTGTCCGATCAGGAGGAGCGACGGCGCCGTGCGCGGCTTCGACGTGGTCGCACCCGACAGCCGGACCAGCGCGTTCAGCATCGACGCGGCCACCGCTGCGCCGCCTCGATCGCCTTGCAGCGTGATCGCCGGAACACCGGTGCGCTCGCTGACCGCCAGCAATGCCTCCTTGGCCTCGGCGGCGCCGACGTAGCCGACCGGCGTGCCGATGACGAGGGCGGGGCGGAGCTGGCCCTCGTCGATCAGCCGGTTCACCTCGGCCAGCGCGGTCGGTGCGCAGCCGATCACGATCACCGCCCCGTCGGGGTGCGACGCCGCGGCGAGCGACATCGCAGCGGCGCTCCGGCTGGGGTGCGGGCCGGCGTCGGCGACCTCGCCGAGGGTGCAGATGGCCGAGACCCCCGAGATCCCGGCCCGCACCATCTCGACGTCGCAGAGCACCGGCGCGCCGGCCCGGAGCGCCGCCACACCCGCGGCGACCGCCCGTTCGGGAACGACCAGCTGGTCGACGAGGGCGGGCTCGGCGGTGGCGTGCACCACCCGGGCCGCCAGCGCGGCCGGGCCGGCGGGCCACGAGGACAGGTCGACCTTGGAGGCCACCACGCGGTAGCTCTCCTGCTCGATCGGGTGGATCGCCGGGCCCCCGGGGTCGAGGGGGCTCACCGCCGAGGCTCCTCTATGGCGTCCCTCGGGCACACCTCGATGCATTCCAGGCACTCGGTGCACCGGTCGGCGACGACGATCGGCCGCAACGGCCCCGGAAGCAGGGCCCGGGTCGGGCAGGTGGGAAGGCAGGCGCCACAGGCGGTGCACCGGTCGTTGATCGACACGGCCGAGGTTGCCACGAGCGCGATCACGTCGAGTACCCCCGTGGCGTGACCATTCGTCCCGCCACCACCCGGGTGGTCGAGGAGCCGATCACGAGACACGTGGTCATGTTGACCGCGTCAGCGTCGAGTCCGCCAAGCGTGGTCAGCACCACCCGCTGTTCGGGCCGGGCGGCGTCGGTCACCACGCCGACCGGGGTCCCCGCGGACCGGTGCTCCAGGAGCAGGGACCGGGTCTTCTCGATCTGCCAGGTCCGTGTGCGCGACCGGGGGTTGTAGACGACGAGGACCAGGTCGTGCTCGGCGGCGGCCCGCACCCGGGCCTCGATCAGTTCCCACGGGGTGAGCAGGTCCGAGAGGCTCACCACCAGGTGGTCGTGGCCGAGCGGCGCGCCGAGAAGCGCGGCGGCGGCCAACCCGGCGGTGACACCGGGGACGACCGAGATCTCGATGTCGCGGTAGGGGTCGGACCCGGCCAGCTCCAGGGCCGGCGAGGCCATGGCGTAGACGCCGGCGTCGCCGGAGCAGACGAGGGCCACCCGCCGGCCCGCTGCGGCCAGGTCGAGGGCCAGCCGCACCCGCTCGACCTCGGCCCCGATCGGGAACCGGCGGACATCGTGGGCGGGGGTGAGGAGGTCGCCGCACTGGTCCACATAGGACTCGAGGCCGACCACCACCTCGGCGTGGCGCACCGCGCGGGTGGCCTCGGCGGTGCGGTGGTCGAGCGACCCGGGTCCGAGGCCGATGACGCTGAGCGACCCCCGGGGACCGGCCCGCCGTGCCACCGCGACGGTGACCCGAGTCCCGATGGTCTTCGCCACGACGAGCTCGGCACCGGGACCCGCCGCGGCGAGCGCGGCCGCCTCGGCGACCGAGTGGGTGCCGACCGCCTGCGCGACGACGTCGCTCGGCGTTGGCACGTCGATCACGTCCAACGTGGCGGCGTCGAAGGTGTGGACGGCGAGACCCCAACGCTCCGCCACGGCGGCGATGGCCGGGTGGTCGGCCCGCCGGTCGATCGTGGCCACTGCGCCGAGGGCGAGCGCCGAGAGCCCGGCGTCCGACAACGCGGCGGCAATCGTGTCGCACGCGTCCGGGCCGGTGGCGTCGGTCGTGGTCCCGATGCCGACGACGAGCGACGACGGCCGGAGCGCGACGACCGCTTCGCTGGATGCAGCGGGCGTCAGCTCCCGGTCGCTGACGACGATCCGCCCGGCCGGTTCGCCGGCCGACCCGGCACGGTCCAGACGCTCGGTGAGGGGGGCCGGCAACGGCCAGTGCAGGTCGTTGTCGACTACGAGCGGCCGGCCGTCGAGCAGCGCCGAGGTGATGGGGGCCAGATCGCCCTCGACCCGGAATCCCGCGAGCTGGTCGAGCGCCGGCACGTCCAAGCGGTCGGTGGCCGTGGTGACCACGGGCTGCGCGCCGAGGAGCAAGGCCACCTCGTGCGCGAGCGCGTTGGCCCCACCGGCGTGGCCGCCGCACACCGAGATCGCGAAGGTTCCCGAGTCGTCGACGCACACCACGGCCGGGTCGGTCTCCTTGTCGACGAGCAGTGGCGAGACGAGCCGCACCGTCGCGCCGAGGGCGAGCACCATCACGAACGCGTCGGTGTCAGTCCACCGGGCCGCCAACGTCGCCGCCGGGTCGCCGTGGGCGTGCTCGTAGGGCAGCCGCTCCGCCAACCGCCGGCCCGCCTCGGTGACCGAGATGGTGACGACCTTCACGGCGATGATCCCGGTTCGTCCGACGGCCCCCACGCGACGAAGACCGGGTTGTTGGCGGTGAGCCGCCACGACCCGTCGGGCAGCTGCTCGCCCCGGTCGGCCCGGACCTGGATTAGGTGGCCGAGCAGGTGCGCGGCCTCGACGGCCCGGTCCAGGGCGGCATAGGTGGCCACCACGTGGCCGCCGGGTGAGAGTCGATCGAGCACCGACCGGAGCACCTCGATCCCACCGCCGCCGACGAAGGCCCGGTCGGGGGCGGGCAACGCGTCGAGCGCCCCCGGCGCGGCTCCGGTGATCACGTGCACCCCGACACCGAGGGCCGTTGCGTTGGCGGTGATCCGCTCCGCATCGTCGGGGTCGGCCTCGATCGCGAAGACGGTCAGGCCGGGGCTGCTGGCGGCGCACTCGACGGCCACGCTGCCGCTGCCGGCCCCGACGTCCCAGAGGACGCCGCGTTGGGGAAGGCAGAGCTTTCCGAGGACGACCGAGCGGGTCTCGGCCTTGGTGATCATGCCGCTGCGATGGGCGTAGGTGGCGTCGTTGCGTCCCCAGGTCAGCACCCGCTGCGTCGGCGCGTCGGGGTCGCCGGTCCCCGCCTCGCGCCAACCGGTGAGCGGCAGTGCTCCGGGTCCGAGGAGGACGACCACCGACAGCGGGTCGAACCGGCCCTCGGCCAGCCCGTCGAGCGACAGCTCGCGCACCTCCTCGTCGGCCGCACCGAGTCGGCTGCAGACGGCGACGACGTCGACCGAGCACCCGGCCGCAAGCAGGGCCTGGCCGAGCAGCTGGGGCGGCGCGTCCGGTGAGGTCAGCACGGCCACCTTGGCCGCCGTACGGGCGGCCTGCACGGCCGCATCGAGGGGGCGCCCGTGCGCGGAGACCACCACGGCGTCGTCCCACGGCAGCCCGAGCCGCGCGAACGCCAGCGCGACCGAAGATGGAGCCGGGAGCACCCGGAGCTGGCCCCGGTCCAGGTGGCGGAGCAGGGTCCGCACGATCCCGAAGAACCCGGGATCGCCCGACGCGAGGACGCACAGCGGCCCCCGGCCGCCCGACAACAGCGATCGCACCCGGCCCATCAACTCTTCGACATCTGCGGTGATCTCGAGCAGATCGGGAATCTCGGCCGGTTGCTCGGACCAACTCGAGAAGAGCGCGAGGTGCCGCTTCCCCCCGACGATGACCCGGGCGCCGAGCAGCGCCGCCCTCGCCTCGGGGGAGAGGAGTTCGAGACGGTCGTCGGCGATCCCGACCACGGTCACGGTCTGGTGCTCCGCATCAGGCACGGGCGACGACGGCCTCTCCCTCGAAGTCGACCATCAGCACCTCGACCGAGAGTTGCTCGGCCACATGGACCCGGCAGGTGGCCACGGCCAGTTGGCACAGCCGCTCGAGGGGAGCGATCGCGCCGGCGGCGACGCAGACCTCGAAGAAGTGGCGCGCCGTGGCGGTCTCGGTGGCCGCGGATACGGCCTCGGGCGGCGCACCGGTCTCCTCGGCCACGCGCTTCAGGAGCTGGGTGTCGACGGCCGAGCGGTGGAAGTGGGTCATCATCACCCCGTCGGCCAGCTTGGTGATCTTGCCGGCCATCGCCACCACCTTCACGGCCCGCATCCCGGCGGTCGCGCAACGCCGGAGTGCGATCCCCGTGAAGTCGCCCACCTCGACGAAGCAGACCTCGTCGAGGTCGGGGTAGGTCGCGACGGCGGCCTTCTCCGATCGTGCCCCCGTGCAGAGCACCATCGTCGGTTCACCCTGGGCCGCCGCGACGTCGACCTGCTGGACGACGCTGGCCCGGTAGGCGGCCGTCGAGAACGGTCGCACGATCCCGGAGGTCCCGAGGATGGAGATCCCGCCGAGGATCCCGAGACGCTCGTTGGTGGTCTTGGCCGCCATCTCTTCGCCGCCCGGGACCGAGAACGCGACCCGCACCGGCCGGCCGCCGCCGGGCGACCCGGCGAGACCGGCCACCTCGGCCAACCCGGCCAGGATCATCCGCCGCGGGACCGGGTTGATCGCGGGCGCCCCGACGGCGAGCCCGATGCCCGGCTTGGTGATGGTGCCGATCCCGGGGCCACCCGCGAGCTCGTGGAGCTCCTTGCCCGCGCCGGTGTCCAACCAGCTGACCGAGGCCGTCATCTGGGCCTTGTCGGTGCAGTCGGGATCGTCACCGGCGTCCTTCACGACGAACGCCTGGGCCGGCCCACCGTCTGGAACCGGCCCCGCGTTGCCGACTGGGAACGAGACGCGGATCCCGTTGGGGAGGCCGATCTCGATCTCGTCGGGCACGGTGCCCGTCACGAGGCCGATCGCCGCGGCCTTGGCGGCGGCCGACGCGCAGGTGCCGGTGGTGAACCCGGTCCGCAGCCCGCTCCGCCGCGCCGCGACCTCCTCGCTCAGCTCGGGCTCGAACGGGCGGGGCGTTTGGTCAACCACGCCGACCGATCCGCCGAACGGGCCGTCCGGACGTGGTGCCGGGGTGCGAGCGGCGGCGATGGCCGTGCGCGAAGTCCGGCGAGTAGAGGTGGCTCCGCGGGGCGGCGCCCGACAGCGCCTCGCCGACCAGGACGAGCACCGTCGTGGTCGCCCCGGTGGCGCGGAGGTCGTCGGCCAGCCGGCCGAGGACGGTCGGGACGACCTGCTCGTCGGGCCAGCTGGCCCGGACCACGATGCAGGCCGGGGTGTCGAGCGAATAGGCGCTCGGATGGTCGAGGAGCTCGCGCTGGAGTGCCTCGGGCTGGGCCGCCGAGAGGAAGACGGCCATCGTGCAGCCCGTCGAGGCGAACGTGGCGATGCGTTCGCCCTCGGGCACCGACGCCGAGGTCCGGCTGGCCAGGCGGGTCACGACCACGCTCTGGCTGACCTGGGGGATGGTGAGCTCGCGGCGAGCGAGCGCGGCCGCGGCCGAGAGGGACGACACGCCCGGGACGATCTCGAACGAGCGCTCGCGCTCGAGGCACCAGTCGATCTGCTCCTGGATGGCGCCGTAGAGAGAGGGGTCCCCCGAATGGAGCCGGACGATCGCCGCTTCGGGGTTGGCCTCGTAGACGGCGAGCACGTCCTCGAGGGTCATGCCTGCGGAGTCGTGGACCTTGGCGTCCGCCGACGCGTGGACCAGCACCTCGGCCGGCACCAGCGAGCTGGCCCAAATGACGACGTCGGCCGCCCCGAGACGCGCCGCGCCCCGCAGGGTGATGAGATCGGGCGCGCCGGGCCCGGCGCCGACGAAGCTGATCATCGCTCCGATGGTGTCGTCGGCCACGTCACCTGCTCGATGCGCGGCGGCCGGCCGGGGGCACGACAACGGTGACGAGATAGGAGGCCGGGCCATCGCCGACCTCGTCGATCGACCCGATCCGTTGGTCGTCGAGCCCGAGTCGCTCGCCGAACACCGCGCCGGCCAGTCGGCCACGTTCGGCCAACAGCTGGGCCACCGCGGCGATGTGGCGACCGCCCTTGTAGATGACGACGGCCCGCTCGGGGTCCTCGAGGGCGTCGGCGACATGGTCGACCCCGTCGAGTGCGGTGACCAGCGACAGCGACTCGGTGCCGTCGAGCAGGACGGTCCCCGTCTCGGCGGCGAGAGACTGGAAGGCGGTGATCCCCGGGACGGTCGAGACCGTCCCGTGCCAGCCGAGGTCGCCCAGCGCCTGCACCAGCGAGGGGAAGGTGCTGTAGATGTTCGGGTCCCCGAGGGTGACGAACGCCACGTGCTCGTCAGAGCCGAGCCAGGGGAGGAGGCGTGCGGCCGCGGCGAGATGGGACGCCTTCCGTGCCACCTCGCCACCGGCCCCGTCCGGGCGCATGTCGAACAGCAGGCGATCGACGGCGAGGTCCGGCAGCGCCGCCTTCACGATCGACTCGGCGCGCCCGGCCATGTCGGCGTCGGTGGTCGGGGCCACGACCCGGTCGGCGCGGCGGAGCGCGTCTAGGGCGCCGAGCGTGAGAAGCCGCGGGTCGCCCGGACCCACGCCGATCCCGGTGAGCAGGGCGGTCTTGTCGCCCGTCGACAGGTCCCGGTCAGCCACCGGCCCAGGCTACGGCCCCGGCCCCCTGCCGGTTTTTCGGACCTGGGCGTCCGGGGCGGCCTCAGGTCGGCCTGGTCGAGCGCAGGTAGGAGAACGCACCGCCGAGTGACGCGAGGACAATAGAGAGGAGGGCCGACTCGACCCACAACCGGGTCACCCCTTCGGAGAGCGGACGGTGGACCGTGGCCCGGCGCACGACGTCGGCGGCCAGGAGCACGACGCTGGCGGCCGTGCCGACCATAAGCCCGTGGAAGAGGGACTCCCAGAGCTCGGTGATGCGCCGGGCCCCGATCGCGCCTCCGGCGGCAAAGGCGATCGCCACGACGAGCGTCGGGATGACCCACAGCTGCCCCGGCTGGTCGATCATCGGTTTGCCGTGCCAGTTCTCCTCGATGATGAGCGTCGGCGCCGCGACGGCCAGGGTGAGGATGACCCCGAAAAGGATCTTCGGCCATCGGGCCTGGTCAGCCGCCCTACCGAACACCGTGCACGGTGGTGCTGGTCATTCGCCGAGCCTATGGGTTCCCCGCATTTCTGAGGGGCACGCCTGCCCACGTGCCCGTACTGTTCGGGTCATGCCCAGCGATTTCGCACTGAAGTCCATGAACGCCATCCACAAGACCCTGCTCACGGTGACCGGGGGTCATGTCGGATGGAAGTTCTTCGGCATGACGGCGCTCGAGCTCACGACGACCGGGCGCAAGAGCGGGCAGCCGCGCACGGTCATGCTGACGTCCCCCCTCCAGGTGGACGACGCAATTGTGATCGTGGCGTCCCGGGGCGGCGACGATTTCCACCCCGGTTGGTTTCACAACCTGACTGTCAACCCCGACGTCACCGTCTCCTTCGGCGGCCAGCCCAAGCGGGCCATGCGGGCGAGGGTGGCCAGCGCCGATGAGAAATCGACGCTCTGGCCCCGCGTGACCGCCGCGTACAAGGGCTACGGCGACTACCAGAAGAAGACCGATCGCGACATCCCGCTCGTTCTCCTCGAACCGGTTCCGACTCCGTCCGCTTAGCCTCGATCCACGTGCGTCCAGCAGCTCGGA
>PMOQ01000030.1:0-152 GCA_003161255.1 Acidimicrobiaceae bacterium
GGGCGGTGCCGGCGGTTCTTGCGGTCGCCGATGTAGGCGTGCAGGAGCGAGACCCGCTCTTCGGCTCCGAGCGCGCGCACCCGGCGCATCGCCTCGTCCTCGGACAGCGTCGTCTGGGCGAAGCAGATCGCGGCGAGCAGCTTGTCCTCGCC
>PMOQ01000030.1:198-15223 GCA_003161255.1 Acidimicrobiaceae bacterium
GGGATGACCTTGCGCAGCTCGGTCAGCATCAGGTCCGCGTAGAAGCGGGCCTCATCCAGCGGGTGGCTGCGCATCTTCAAGAGCAGGGACTCGTAGGACTGGCCCGACCCGTAGATGCCGACGTTGGAGAGCGACGCCGCCGGCAGGAGGCCCCGGAGGCCGTCGAGGGCCTTGGCCCGGACGGCCTGGCGGTGGACGAAGTCCGAATCGCCGGGCTGGCGGGGGAAGCGGGCGATCAGCCAGCTCTGGAGCCTCGGCATCAGCTCGCCGTAGGTGTCGAACATCCGGTCCATGTCGCCGACGTAACGGGCCCCGAGGGCCGACTCGAGGACCGAGCTCGGCCGGTGGTACCGGTAATGGCCGTTGGCCATCCGGTTGTCGTAACCGATGTAGCGGGTCGACTGCTCGAGGTAGGCCATCAGGCGTCCCCACTCGAGGATCTTGGTCAAGATGTTGGACGCCTGCTCGCAGGCCAGATGGACCCCGCCGACCTGGGCCACCGAGTCGTCGCCGTATTCGTAGAAGACCCGCTCGTAGAGCTCCTCGGCTCGCTTCATCCCGACCGTCGCGTCGATCGACGCGTCGCCGGAGATCTCGAGGTCGCACACGAACTCGTCGAGGAATAGCCGGCGCAGGCTCTTGGGCGAGCGCGAATAGCGCGCGAACAGCGCGCCCTTCACCACTTCTGGGAGGTTCACCAACGCGAAGACGGGGCCGTAGACGTTGGTGAAATAGCGCTGGAGGACCGCTACTTCTTCCTCGCTAAAACGCTCCTCGACGTAGGGAAACATGACCGGGCAACCTTAGGGCGGCACCACTCCGGCGATGGCGGATGAGGGCACCGTCCCGGCGGCCACGACATCCCGCAACAAGAGGTCGTGCGCTGCTAGGGCTGACGCCGCCGTCTCGGGGTCGGGGGCCACCATGCCGACCTGATGGGCCAGGTCGGCGAGCTGGCGGACGGTGCGCACGAAGTCCCCCGGGGCCATCTCCCCGACGTCGCGGGCCGCCACCTCGAGGGTGGTCCCGAACGACGCCCCCCGGGCCCACGCGGCGACCGCGGTGGCCAACCCGGGCTCGGGCTGGGCGGTCCGCGGCACCGTGTGGATCTCTTCTCGTGCCCGGATCCGCTCGTAGTGGCCCATCAGGCGCCCGATTCGCTCGCCGATCTCCTGGCGGCGCTTCTCGCCCAGCCGGTCGCTCGGGGGCTTCCGGCGCGGTGGTGCCCGGCCCGGGCCCCCGTGGCGGGACCGCCCCGGCCCGAAGGCCATGCGGGCCCGACGCTTCTCGAAGATGACCGCCGACAGCACGCCCGCGAGCACGGCCGGCTCGGCCCCCTCGAGGACGTCGCCGCTCAGCGCCTCGGCGACCAGGAGATCGGACTCGTGGTACACGGTCGAGAGCCGGCCCCCGGCCGCCGTGAGCGCCCAGCCGTGGACGTAGCCGAGCTCCTCGAGGACGGCCAGTCGCCGGCCCAGGGCCTCGGTGAGCCTCTCTCGCCTCGGCCCGGGGGCCCGGTTGGCCTGCCACTGGGCGAACGAGCTGCGCAGCACCGCGTGGGCGGTCTCCTGGTCGAACCGCCGGACCAGGTTGACCGCGAGGTTGTAGGTCGGCCGGAACGCCGAGCGCAGGTCCGGCGGCGGCGCCAGCGCGACCCGCGCCGCGTCGGCGAGCGAGGTCTCGGGCCCGAACACCACCACCGCGTGGCCCTCGGCGTCGTGGCCGCGGCGCCCGGCCCGGCCGGTCAGCTGCGCGTACTCGCCCGAGGTCAGCGTCGCCCGTCCGGCACCACCGAACTTGGTGAACCGCTCGATCACGACGGTCCGGGCCGGCATGTTGATGCCGAGCGACAGGGTCTCGGTCGCGAACACCACCTTCAACAACCCGCCCGCGAAGCACTCCTCGACGGTCTCCCGGTACGCCGGGACCAGCCCGGCGTGGTGTGCACCCAGTCCCGATTCCAGGCCCTCGAGCCACTCGGGGTACCCGAGGACGGTCAGGTCGTCGTCGCTCAGCGATTCGACGTGGCGCTCCGCGGTGGCCCGGATCGCGCTCCGGTCGGCCCGGCCGGTGAGCCGCACGCCGTCGCGCAGGCATTGGCGCACCGCGTCGTCACAGGCGGCGCGGCTGAAGATGAAGACGATCGCCGGCAGCAGCTCCTCGTCCTCCAAGAGTTCCACCATCTCCAGGCGCCGCGGAGCGCGCACCGGCAGCCGCATGGTCGGCCGCCGCCCGGCCGGGCCCATCGACGACGGCATCCGGGTCTGCCCGGCCCGGCGCACCGCCTGGTCGACCCGCAGCGCCTCATCGGAGGTGGCCGCATGGGCGAGCAGCGGGGCCAGGACGGGCCCGGGGTCGCTCCGGTGGTGGACGGCGAAGTGGTGGCGCAGCGTGATCGGCCGGCGCTCCTCCACCACCACCTCGGTCGGTCCGCGGACGCTCCGGAGCCACCCGCCGAGCTCGTTGGCGTTGGACACCGTCGCCGAGAGGCAGACGAAGGTGACGCTCGGCGCGGAGAGCACCAGGACCTCCTCCCACACCCCGCCCCGGTAGGGGTCCTGGAGGTAGTGGACCTCGTCCAAGATGACCGTCTCCAGGCGGTGGAGGAGGTCCGAGCCGGCCAGCAGCATGTTGCGGAGCACCTCGGTCGTCATCACGACGATCGGCGCCCCGGGCCGGATCGCGGTGTCCCCGGTCAAGAGGCCCACGCGGTCCTCGCCGTGCGCTGTGCACAGCTCGCGGTACTTCTGGTTGGACAGGGCCTTCAGCGGCGTCGTGTAGAACGCCTTCGTCCCGCGGGCAAGCGTCTGGCAGATCGCGTACTCGGCCACCAGCGTCTTGCCCGACCCGGTCGGTGCCGAGACGAGGACCGAGCTCCCCCCGTCCAGGACGTCGAACGCCTCGAGCTGGAACGGGTCGGGCGCGAAGTGCAGGTCGGCCAGGAACCGCCGCCGCCCCCTGGCCACGGCGTCCCCGCCGCGGGCGACCGCCGGGTCGCTCAACGCACGAACAGCTTGCCGATGCCGATGGAGATGAAATAGAAGGCGATCAAGGGGACCGCCAGCACCAGCATCGACAGCGGGTCGGCGCTCGGGGTGAACACGGCGGCCACGAGCGTCAGCCCGATGATGGCCCAGCGCCACGCGTGCAGGAGCTGGTTCGGTTTGAGCACGCCGGCGAGTTGCAACCCGACGAGGACCACCGGGAACTCGAAGGTGAGCCCGAACAAGAACATCATCAGCAAGATGAGGCTCAGGTACTGGTTCGGGCTCAGGATCTCCTTCAGGCTCGGTCCCCCGACGTGCTTCAAGAACGCCAGCGCGTGCGGGAACACCGCGTACGCGAGGCCCGCCCCCGCCGCGAACAGGACGATCGAGCAGATGACGAAGGGGATGGCATAGCGCTTCTCGTTGCGCCGGAGACCGGGGGTGATGAACCGCCACAGTTGGAACAGGATCACCGGAGAGGCGATGAAGAGGCCGCCGAACGCGGCCATCTGGATCCGCAGCGTCAGGGGGTCGAGCGGTCCCTGCACGTAGAACGCGCAGTTGTGCGGGTTCACACGACAGTACGGGTGCTGGAGGATGTTCAGCATCCCCTGGTAGAAGGCGGCCGCGATCGCGGCACCGACCACGAAGGCCGACACCGAGAAGATGAGCCGCTTGCGCAGCTCGGTCAGGTGTTGGACCAGCGTCATCGCGTCCGGGGTCGGACGCTCCTTTCGGCCGGTCAAAAGCGGGATGGCCATCTGGTGGCTCGCTCTCAGTTCTCTGTGCCGGGGCGGGCCCCGGGGCTCAGTTCATCCCCGGGTCGGCCGGAACCTGGTGGCCCGGCATCCCGACCGGGCGCACCAGCGTCGGCTCGGGCGTCGCGTGGCCGTTGGACGACGGGGCACCGTGCGGCGAGGCCGGGTCGACCGGCCATGCTCCGCCCTGCGCAGTGGCGCCGTTGGACGGCGCAGAGGGGTCCGGGACGAGGCTGTCGTCCGATCCGGTCATCGTCGTCAGGTACGAGAGTGGGGACCTGGCGATCCGGGCGATCTCGTGGCTCGAGGGTAGGTCGGGCATCGACTCTCTGACCTCGCTCTCGATCCGTTGCTGGAACGCCCGGAGTTTCGACCAGCCCTCGCCGACCTGGCGGGCCACCTTCGGGAGCTTGTCCGGGCCGAGCAGGACCAGCGCCACGATGAGGACGATGAGGAGCTTCTCGGGGTTGAGCGACAGCATCTGAATCGAATCCTATCGGTGCCTAGTCAGCGGCCCCCGACGGCCAAAGCGACGCCCCGGAGCACTGGTTCTTCGTTGCGGCCCCCCGGCCTGGATGTCCCGCTCCAGCTCAGTCCTGGTTCCCGAGCGCCTTGTAGGGGCGGCAGGGCTCTCCCCGCAGCGCCCCGCAGACCGGCATGGCCGCCGGCGCCTGCACGCCCGAGACCATGTTGACGACCAGGGACGAACCGGCCACCGCGCCCAAGGCCACCGAGTCGAGGACCCTGTTGTCGGTCGTCGGCGTCGCGAAGGCCCATTCGGGCCGGTCCCCCCCGGGCGCCGAGATCACGATCCGGAGCCGGGTGCCGGCGCGGAACACGTGGCCGATCGGGTCGACCGGGATGCGGACGAGCGTGTGGCGCCCCGCCGGCAACGGTTTGCGGTCCGAGGCCAGGTAGGTCGGCACCGGGTCGAGCGCGGTCGAGCCCTTGGTCAGCGTTCGGTTGGAGGAGGCCAGGAATCCCGAGGTGATGTACTCCTCCTCGGTATCGCCGGGCCGGACCTCGGTCACGGTGACCTGCAGGTCGGTCTCGGCCGCGCTCGATTGCAGGTACAGGTCGAGGCTGGCCGGCCCGACGACGGTCGTCATCGCGCCGAACGGCGCGGTCTCGAACGCGATGCCGTTCTGCGCCGGCACGGTCGTCCAGTTGTACGGGGGTGACGCCGCCCAGGCGTTGGCGCTCGCCGCGAGGTCGGTCTTCGGGCGGCCGGCCGAGTTGGGCCGGAAGCTCGCCGAGGTGGCCGCGGCCGGCTTGGTGGTGGTGAGCGAGCCGCCTGGGCCGAGGTAGTACCGCGTGAGCGTGCCCTCGGGGGGCCAGGTCGTGTACCCGGCAGACGTCGTTGGCTGCAGCGCGCCCGGCCCGAGGGATCCGCCGCCGTTGTCGAACAGCACGTTGATCCGCGGGGTCGAGGCGGCATAGGCGGCCCTGGCCGCGGCCGGCGTCGGCTCGGTCGTGAAACGGATGGGCGGCGGCGCCAGCGCCGGCGCATTGCCCGTGGCCTGGCCGTAGACGGCCGAGGCCAGCGGGTCGAGGATCGGCGGGCTGGTCGGCACCTCGCCGGCCACGTAGATGTCCAGGAACTCCAGCCAGCGTGAGATCGTGTCGGGCCCGAGCGAGTCGATGTGGGTCCCGTTCATGACCGTGACGTAGACGTTCTTGTCGCGCCGCAGCGCGGTGATGAGGGCCGGCCACTGCGGCCCGACCTGCTCGTCCTCGAGCGACCCGGCCAAGAACACCGGGACGTCGATGTGGGCGGCCCAGTCGACCGGCGAGCGCTGGACGAACAGCGACGGCGTGCGGGCGAGGCCCGGGCCGACCAGCCGGGCCAGCGCCTCGGCCTCGGGGTGCAGGACCTGGTTGGCCAGGCACGCCCGGTCCCCCGCCTTGATCTCGGCGGTCGCCCACGGCTGGCCGCCACCCGGGGCCGCCCTGGCGTCGGAGATCCTCTCTTGGATCCACGAGGCCGCGAAGCCGTTGTTGTAGATCCCGCCCGGGTAGCCGGTCGAGAAGAGGTCGTCGGTCGGGCTCATCGGGGTGATGGCGGCGAGGTCGGGCGGGTCGGTGCCGGCCACCTCGAACTGGCTGATGCCCGAGTACGAGATTCCGACCATGCCCACCTTGTGGTGGAGCACCCAGGGCTGGGACCCGACGATCTCGATGGCGTCGTAGCCGTCGTAGTCCGAGTCGAGCCCGAACAGGTCGAACGCACCCCCCGAGCACCCCGTGCCGCGCATCTGGAGGCTGACGGTCGCGAACCCGAGCAGGGGGGTGATCACCGATCCGACGATCGTGGAGCTGGACGGCAGCAGCGGGTCGTTGGTGGGCGCGGTGCCCTCCAGCGCGTTGATGAGGCTGTGGGGCCCGGCCACGTCGTACCCCGAGTACTCGATGACGGTCGGGAAGGGCCCGTCGGCCAGCGTCTTGCCGGGCGGCAGCCGCAGGGTCGCGGCAAGGGAGATGCCGTCGCGCATCTCGAGGTAGTTGAGCCCCGCGTGGAGCGTCTGGTTCGAATAGAACGACGGCGACGGCGCGGAGTGCGTCGACAGCACGCTGAACGGCGCGGTCTGCTTCGGGTGGGCCCCGTACACCTCGAATCGGTAGCCGGACCCGGGGATGACGTTGCGCACGATGACCCCGCCCAAGGAATCGACGACCCCGTTGCCGACGGAGGACCCCGATGCGCTCAGGAGCGTGACGTGGGCCCCGGGTGGCGCGCCGATCGCATAGGCCTGGTCGATGGACCCGTGGCCGTGGAAGGCCGCCTGGGGCAGGCCCGACGCGCCGGCGGTCCCCGCGCCCAACCCGGCCATCACGCTGAGCAGCGCGCCCGCCGTCGCGACCACGCCGCCGCGACCCCACGGACTGGGCAAACGACGGCGGGAAGGCATCGCGGAACGGTACCGCGGCCGGTTCGACACGCTCAGCCGACGTTGCTCCATCGAGCCGGGCGACACTCGTTGTCCGAGGTCAGCAACCCAGAGCCTCTTCGAGGGCTCGCCGTGACCAGCGAAGATGATGCGACGCGTTCGGCCGTTGCCGTGCTCGCGGTCTGGGCTACAGAATTGCGCTGTTCGTCCCGGTCGGACACCGAATCTTCTGTAGTGCCGTTGAGCCTGTAGGTCAGCATGGTGGCGGAGGGCCCCACGAGAACCGTGGATTGTTGCCTTCGAGCACGAGCATCAGACTTCTTGAAATCTGCCCTCCCCGGGACGGATACCTGACAGCGATCCAGATCGAAAGGAGCGGTGGCGATGGACCTCGTTCATCCCCGGTGTTGTGGGATAGATATCTCGAAACGCGACGCGAAGGTCTGCGTCCGGGTCGCGAGCACAGGTCGCGCCAAGGCGACCGAGACGGTGACGACCTGGGGAGCGGTCACCAACCGGATCCTCGCGTTGCGAGACCACCTCGTCTCAGAGGAGGTGACTCTCGTGGTGATGGAAGCGACCAGCGACTACTGGAAGCCCTTCTACTACCTCCTCGAAGACGCTCCGTTCGACTTGATGCTCGTCAACGCCCGGCACGTGAAGACCATGCCCGGTCGCAAGACCGACGTCTCGGACGCCGCGTGGCTCGCCCAGCTCGGTGCACACGGACTCGTCCGTGGATCGTTCGTCCCACCTGAGCCGATCCGACAGCTGCGCGACCTCACCCGGACTCGTTCGGTGCTCACCCGCGATCGGGCCAGGGAGATCCAACGCCTCGAGAAGCTCCTCGAAGACGCCGGGATCAAGCTGTCCTCGGTGGCAAGTGACATCACCGGAGTCTCGGGCAGAGCGATGCTCGAAGCGTTGATCGAGGGGAATCGCGACCCAGTTGCCCTCGCCGATCTGGCCAAGCGCCGCATGCGCTCGAAGATCCCTGAGCTCACCGAGGCCCTGACCGGGCGGTTCAGCGCCCACCACGCCTTCTTGGTCCGGATGCACCTCGACCTCATCGACAACTACAGCGGCGCGCTCAAAGAGCTCACTGAGCGGATCGAGGTGGTGATCGAGCCCTTTCGTTGCGCCCGGGAGCTGATCATCACCATCCCGGGAATCTCGATCGCCGTCGCCGATGTGATCATCGCTGAGACCGGCGCCGACATGAGCCGGTTCCCGACTGCCGGACACCTCGCCTCGTGGGCGGGAACGTGCCCGGGATCGAACGAGTCCGCCGGACGGGTCAAGTCCACCCACACCCGACCGGGCAACCCCTACCTCAAAGGAGCGCTCGGCGTGGCCGCACTGTCGGTCTCGCGCAGCAAGAACACCTACTTCGCCGCGAAGTACCGTCGCATCGCGTCACGACGAGGTCCCATGAAAGCCCTCGTCGCCCTGGAGCACGCAATGCTCATCGCGATCTGGAACATGCTCGACACCGGCTCCCTTTACACCGATCCCGGTGAGGAGTTCTTCACCCGCCTCAACCCGGACAGAGCCAAGAACCGTGCGCTCGATCAGCTTCGTCGGATGGGTTACGCCGTCACCCTTGAACCCTTGCCCGCGACGGGGTAGTCAGAAATCTTCGCATCAGAAGAACGCGATTCGGTCGAGTGGCCAGATCAGCATCTCGACCTTGCCGACGATGAGGGAGCGGTTGACGGTTCCCCAGTACCGGCTGTCGCACGACACCGTGCGGTTGTCGCCCATCACGAAGTAGCTGTTGGCGCCGATCTTCACCGGCCCGAACGAGGGCGTGTAGGTGTTCGGGTCGTGTTTGGGGAGCCACGGCTGCGCCAGCACCTTGCCGTTGATGTACAGCGTGCCGTTCTTGTCCCAAATGGTCTCCCCGGGCAGCCCGATGACCCGCTTCACGAGGTCGGTGACCGTCGTGCCGCAGTCCTCGGCCGGCGGGCGTCGGAACACGATGATGTCGCCCCGGCCGACGCCGTGGAATCGGTAGGCGAGCTTGTTGACCAGGATGCGGTCGCCAACCTTCAGTGTGGGCGTCATCGATGGCGACGGGATGTAGAAGGTCTGGACGACGTAGACCCGGACGACGAGGGCGACGCAGACCGCGACCGCCGCGATGACCAGCCACTCGATGGCCCGGCGCCGTGATCTCCCCGGGGGTCGACCGGGAGGTGGCTGCTCCCCTCCGCCGTCGGGGCCGTCCTCTTCGGGCGGGTCGTCTCCGCCGTCCCCGGGCGGCTCCCGCAGCCCGACCGACTCGGCCCGGTCCGGCCGCTCAGAGCTCGGCGGGGCGGCACTCACGAAGCGGTGACGCTACCCCACGGCAGCGCAACAACGGCCTCGGCCACCGCGCCGTCGACCCCGGTGCGCGGGGTCAGAAGAAGCCCAGGCGACCGAGTGGCCAGATGCGCATCTCGGCCTTGCCGATGATCTCGGACCTGGTCACGGTGCCCCACGACCGGCTGTCGCACGACATGGTCCGGTTGTCGCCCATCACGAAGTAGTTGTTGGCCGGGATCGAGATCGGCCCGAACGCCGGCGTGTTGGTGTTGGGGTCGTGCTTCGGCAGCCACGGCTGCGCAATCTCCTTGCCGTCGATGTAGATGTCGTCGTTGTGGGCCGAGATGGTCTCCCCCGGCAGCCCGATGACCCGCTTCACGAGCACCTTGTCCATGGTCTCGCAGGCGCCCTCGACCCTGGGCGGCGCCCGGAAGACGATGATGTCGCCGCGCCCGACACCGTGAAACCGGTAGCTGAGCTTGTTGACGAGGATCCGGTCGTTGACCTTGAGGGTCGGATACATCGAGCCCGACGGGATGTAGAAGGTCTGGAAGACGAAGACCCGCAGCCCGAGCGCGACCAGCACCGCGATCGCGATGATGACCAGCCATTCGACGGCCCTGCGGGTGTTGCTCGGCCGGGCCCGGGTTCCTCGGTGCAGGCCCGCGCGCCTGCTGGCCGTGCCGCCGCCTGCGACCGGGTTGGGTGCGCCGGCGTCGTCGGTGACCGTGTCGCCCGTTGATCCGACGTCCGAGTCGCTCAAAGCGAAGCGATCAGCCGCTCGACCCGCTCGTCGTGTGACTTGAACGGGTCCTTCAACAAGACGGTGCGCTGGGCCTGGTCGTTGAGCTTCAGATGCACCCAGTCGACCGTGAAGTCACGTCGGCGCTCCTTGGCCCGACGCACGAACGCGCCCCGGAGGCGGGCCCTTGTCGTCTCCGGGGGTTGGGTCATGGCGAGCGCGATGGCGGCATCCGTCGAGATCCGATCCACCTGGTCGCGTTGCTGGAGCTTGTAGAAGAGGCCCCTCGACCGGTCGACGTCGTGGTACATGAGGTCGACCATCGCGATCTTCGGGTGCGCGAGGGGGAGCTGGTGGCGCTCCCGCACCTGTTCGACGAGGCGGTACTTGGCCACCCAGTCGCACTCCCGCCAGAGGGTGAGCGGGTCCGACTCGAGCCCCTTCAGGCAGTGCTCCCACATGTCGAGGGCGAGATCTTCCTCCGGCTGGAGGCCCCGCTGGTCCCGGAACCGCTGGGCCCGCTGGAGGTACTCGGCCTGGATGTCGAGCGCCCGCATCTCGCGACCGTTGGCCAGGCGCACCCGGCGCTCGCAGGTGATGTCCTGGCTGATCTCGCGAATCGCCCGGATCGGGTTCTCGAGGGTGAGGTCCCGCAGCACCGTGGAAGAGTCCTCGAGCATGGCCAGGATGATGCTGGTCGCCCCGACCTTCAAGAAGGTGGCGTACTCGGACATGTTGGAGTCGCCGACGATGACGTGCAGGCGGCGGAAGCGCTCCGCGTCTGAATGCGGTTCGTCGCGGGTGTTGATGATCGGCCGGCTCCTGGTGGTGGCCGACGACACGCCCTCCCAGATGTGCTCGGCCCGCTGGCTGAGGCAGAAGGTGGCCCCGCGCGGCGTGTGGAGGACCTTGCCGGCGCCCGAGTAGATCTGCCGGCTGACGAGGAACGGGATGAGGACCTCGGTGTAGCGGCTGAAGTCGTCGTTGCGCTCGGTCAGGTAGTTCTCGTGACACCCGTACGAGTTGCCCGCCGAGTCGGTGTTGTTCTTGAACAGGTAGACCTCGCCGCGGATCCCCTCCTCGCGAAGCCGTGCCTGCGCGCCCGTCACCAGCTGGGCGAGGATCCACTCCCCCGCCTTGTCGTGGGTCACGAGGTCGGTGATCTTGTCGCACTCGGGCGTCGCGTACTCGGGGTGGGAGCCGACGTCGAGATACAGGCGGGCGCCGTTCTCCAAGAAGACGTTGCTCGAGCGCCCCCAACTCACCACGCGCCGGAACAGGTACCGGGCGACCTCGTCGGGACTCAGCCTGCGTTGGCCGCGTAGCGTGAAGGTGACCCCGTACTCGTTCTCCAGTCCGAAGATCCGACGGCGCACGTTGGCCACCGTACCGCCGGATCGGCGTGGCCCGGCAGGACCCCTGGTCGCCTAGGCCTCGGGTTCCTCGGGTTCGGGGTCTTTCGGGGCCGGCTCCTCGGTCACGGCCGGGCTCGCCGGAGCCTCCGGGAGCAGCTCGGCCAGTTCTTCGTTGCCGATGCGGCGGAAGGTCCGGCGTCCGTTCTGCCGGGACAAGACGGCGACCTCGAGGTCAGCGGCCTCGAGGGACCGGTCCGGACCGGCCAGGGCGCGAACGGCGGCCGTGAGCGCGCTCGCGAGGTCCCAATCGGCCTGCCAGGACTCCCCGACCCGCTCGGTGATGGTCTCGGCGTCGCCGCCCAGCACCGCGTAGTTCTCCTCGTCGGTGATCGTGCCCTCATACGCGATGTGGTACAGCTGGTCGGGCCGCGTGTCGGCCGACAATTCCGCGACCAGGATCTCGACCTCGAGCGGCTTCATCTCGTGGGTGAAGACGTTGCCGAGGTACTGGGCGTACAGGTTGGCCAGCGAACGCGCGTCGACGTCCTCACGGCTGAACGTGAAGCCCTTGGTGTCGGCGTGGCGGACGCCGGCCACCCGCAGCTGGTCGTACTCGTTGTACTTGCNNCGGCCCCGGGCGATGCCCTTCTGGGCGTACTCGGCCCGGTCCTTCATCACCTGTTCGGGGGCGACGTAGAAGGGCATGCTCATCCGGGATCACCCCTGCTCGGGCGCGTGCCCCGCTCGGCCCGCTTCCGCTCGATGAGGGCGAGGAACCGGTCGGCCACGACGGCCTCTTCCACCTGCGCGTAGCCCTCGGCGTCGACGACCGCGACCAACGGGTAGATGCCCCGGACCAGGTCGGGGCCGCCGGTGCCGGCGTCCTCGTCGGCGGCCTCGTAGAGCGCCTCGATGGCGAGCTCGATCGCCTCCGCGCGCGCGAGCCCCTCCCGGAAGCCGAGCTTGATCGTCGTGCGCGCGTCGCGCCCGCCCGATCCGGTGGCCTGGAAGTCGGCCTCCTCGTAGTGGCCGCCGGTCACGTCGTAGGTGTAGATGCGGCCGACCTCGCGCCGCAGGTCGTAGCCGGCGAACAGCGGCACGACGGCCAGGCCCTGCATGGCCATCGGGAGGTGCTGGCGCACCATCTGGGCCAGCTGGTTCGCCTTGCCCTCGAGGCTGAGGGAGACGCCCTCGACCTTCTCGTAGTGCTCGAGCTGGACCTGGAAGAGGCGGACCATCTCGACGGCCGGCCCGGCGGCCCCGGCGATGGCGACGGCGGACCATCGGTCGGCCGGGAACACCTTGTCCATGGCCCGGTGGGCGATCGAGTAGCCCTCGGTCGCCCGGCGGTCACCGGCCATGACGATGCCGTCGGCGAAGCGGAGCGCCACGACGGTGGTTGCGTGCCGGACGGTCAGGGCCGTCTCGCCCTGGTGGATCGCGGGCGTTCCGGACCGGCGCAGGAGACTCGAGAAATCTGGCCCCGGGTCATCGACCGGGTGAAAGATCGGCAGCGCCACCGGCGGCTTACTGCCCGCCCTTTTGCACGTAGTTGCGGACGAACTCCTCCGCGTTGTCTTCCAGCACCTCGTCGATCTCGTCCAAGAGATCGTCGAGGTCGGCCTTCAGCTTCTCCCCGCGGGGGGACGGCGGAGCTGGTTCCTCCTCGACCACGGTTTCGGTCCGCGAGGGAGCGTTGCGGCGCTTCTGCTCACGTTCTGCCATCGGTCATCACCTCAGGAACTCAGTCGGTCTAGCAACTCTGTCGGGTTTTCACATGCCTCGAGCAACGAGGCGGTGTGTTCAGCCGTTCCCTTGAGTGGGTCCATCATAGGGACGCGGCGCAACGGGTCCGTGCCGAGGTCGAAAACGAGGGAATCCCAGTTCGCGGTGACCACGGCATTTGGCCACCGAGCCAGGCACCGGCCCCGGAACCAGGCACGGGTCCGCTTGGGCGGCTCGGTCACTGCTTCGGCCACCGCCTCGTCGCTCACCAGGCGCTCCATGGAGAGCCGTGCGAACAGCGACCGCTCGGGCCGCAGGTCGTGGTACTGGAGATCGAGCGCCGCGAGCCGGTGGTCGTCCCAGTTGCAGCCGTGGCGGTCCCGGTAGGCCTCGATCAGGTTGCGCTTGGCCACCCAGTCGATCTGCTGGACGAGGGTGCTCGGGTCGGTCTCGAGGCCGTGCAGGACGCCCTCCCAGCGATCGAGGACCATCTCCCCCACCGCCTCGTCACCGATGACGTCCAGGCCCCGTTCCTTGGCATAGCGACGGGCGGCGGCGAAGATCTCCCACTGGATCTCGAGTGCCGTGATGGTCGACCCGTCGGCGGCCCGCAGCGCCCGCGACAGCGACAGGTCGGCCGAGACGTAGTGCATGGCCCGCACCGGATCGGCGAGGGTCAGCTCCTTCGCCGGCATCATGTCGTCCTCGATCATCGCAAGCACGATCGATGTCGTCCCGACCTTCAAGAACGTCGCCACCTCGGCGAGGTTGGCGTCGCCCACGATGACGTGCAGCCGCCGGAAGCGCTTCGGGTCGGCGTGCGGCTCGTCGCGCGTGTTGACGATCGGGCGTTTGAGGGTCGTCTCGAGCCCGACCATCTCCTCGAAGAACTCCGCGCGCTGGGAGATCTGGTACCGGACCTGCTCGCCCCCGAACGACGTGGTCTCGGTCCCGACCTTGCCGGCCCCGGCGAAGATCTGGCGGGTCACGAAGTGCGGGATGACGCCGGCCACGACGTTGGCGAACGGCACCGAGCGGTCCATGAGGTAGTTCTCGTGGCACCCGTACGAGTTGCCCTTACCGTCCGAGTTGTTCTTGTACGCGATCACGACGGGCGAGGTCGGGAGGTTCGAGGCCGCTACCATCGACCGGCGGATGATCTCCTCGCCCGCCTTGTCGTGGCAGACGAGCTCGAGGGGGTCGATGCATTCCGGCGTCGAGTACTCGGGATGCGCGTGGTCGACGTAGTAGCGCGCGCCGTTGGTGAGCACCGTGTTCGCGAGGTGGGTTTCCACCATCGGGGGCATGGCGCCCTCGCGTGCGTACCCGCGGGCGTCCTTCTCGGGGGTCTCGTCCTCGAAGTCCCAGCCGGTCCGCCGGTCGACCTCGGACGCGTACGCGTTGACCAAGACCGATGATGCCGTCACCGGGTTCGCGTCGGGGCCGGCGGCGTGGATGCCGTACTCGGTCTCGATGCCGCAGACCTTGGGAATGGCCACGTATCGACCCTAGTTGCTCACCTTGTTGGGACCCGGCGCGCCCGCGACGAGGTTCGAGCGCCGACGTGGCGAAGCGGCCTGCTCAGAGGTACTGGCCCGTGCCCACTCGCTCGATCGAACGCCCACCCTTTGTCTCGCTCTCCTCGGTCATGAGGGTCCGGACGTACACGATGCGTTCGCCCTTCTTGCCCGAGATCCGGGCCCAGTCGTCGGGGTTGGTCGTGTTCGGGAGGTCCTCGTTNNTTGTACTCCTGGCGGATCGACTCCAAGAGGTCGTCGGTCCGGATGCCGCCGGTCTGGTCGGCGATCTCACGCTTGATGGCGAGCTTCTTCGCCCTCCGGACGATGTTCTCGATCATCGCCCCCGAGGAGAAGTCGCGGTAGTAGAGGACCTCTTTGTCGCCGTTCTGGTAGGTCACTTCGAGGAACCGGTTCTCGTCCTCGGCCCGGTACATCTCGGCGACCGTGTCCTCGATCATCTTCTGGGCGGCCTTGGCCGGGTCGCCGCCACCTAGCCGCTCCACCTCGTCGGCGTCGAGCGGCAGGTCGGGCGTGAGGTAGCGGGAGAAGATCTGTGCCGCCGCCTCCTCGTCGGGCCGTTCGATCTTGATCTTCACGTCGAGGCGCCCCGGACGGAGAATCGCCGGGTCGATCAGGTCCTCCCGGTTGGATGCGCCGATGACGATGACGTCGCGCAGCGCCTCCACACCGTCGATCTCGGCCAGGAGTTGGGGCACGATCGTCGACTCCATGTCCGAGCTGAT
>PMOQ01000080.1:0-3374 GCA_003161255.1 Acidimicrobiaceae bacterium
TTATTTACGTGTCACCACACTAGCTATAATGCTGGTATGTCCAAGGTGATGGTGTCGCTTCCCGACGATCTGGTCCACGACATCGACGAGGAGGCCCGCCGACGATCCATGAGCCGGAGCGCGCTCCTGGCCGCTGCGGCCCGCAGAGAGCTTGCCCGCCGCGACCCCGCAGCAGTCGCTGAGGCCGTTGCTCGCTCCGAGCAACGGTTCCGAGCTGCGGGAGCCTTCGACGCGGCAGAGCTGGTCAGGCAGGGTCGAGACGGCCGGAGGTGACGACGCTCCTCGTCGACACCTCCGTGCTCCTCAAGTGGTTTCACACCGAGGGTGAGTCCTAGCTCGCAGAAGCCCGCTCCCTGCGCGACGCAGCCAAGGACGGCGAGGTTCAGGCTCGGGTCATCGACCTGGCGCTCTACGAGATGGGCAATGTCTTACTCCGGACACTGGGTTGGAACGGATCCGACATCGCCGACCAGCTCGACGACCTCGTCGTCATCTGCGGCCCCCCATTGGCGATGGCCGCCGAATGGCTCCGCAGGGCTGCCGCCATCGGCGAAACACACCGCCTCACCTTCTACGACGCGGCATGGGCCGCCGCGGCCGAGGCGCTCGGCGTGTCGCTCATCAGCGCCGACTCCCAGCTGCTCGACGCGGGGCTTGCGGAGTCTCTCGGGTCCGTCGCTCACCGCCTTCGACTGTCACCTGGACCCTGAACGACCCCCGTCCCCCTGTCCGCTAATTCAAGGCTGAACGACGGGGACTCGGTGCGAGGCAACCGCTCGACGGCGGGAGTTCGGCGCCGGCCAGCCGGCGGGGGGACTCGAGGCATGGGGGGTCGATCGGCGGGTACCACCCAGGCCACCACCCGCCGTCCGGGTATCGGCTCAGATTCAACCGAGCCCCTACCGGGCGTCGGCCGGTGACCACCCGGCTCCTATGATTGGGGCCATGGCCCGATCCGTAGAAGAGCTTGAGCACGACGAGGTAGCTGGCTCCGTCGTCACCGTGACCGAGGAAGCCCGCAAGGTCGTGATCGAGGCGATGGCGGGTGAGCCCGACACCGAGAACCTCGCCCTGTGGCTCGAGGTCCGGGGCGTGCAGGGCGCCAACTTCGCCTACGACCTCTACTTCCAGGCGCGCCGTGACGCAGCCGACGAGGACACGGTCTTCGTCGACGGCGACGACCTGACCATCGTCGTGCCGTCGGCGAGCGTGGACCGCCTCCGGGGCGCGCGGCTCGAATGGTCAGAGGACGGTTCGGGCGGACTGGTCCTCGTGAATCCGAACAACCCGACCCCCGAAGAGGCCTCACCCGGCGTTCCCGCCGACGTGCTGGCGGCGGGGATCGCGGGGGAGGCCGCGCAGCACGTGGTCACCGTGCTCGACCAGGTCATCAACCCGTCGATCGCGTCACACGGCGGCCGGGCCGACCTGGTCGCATTCGACGCCGCCGAGGGCGTCGCGTACCTGCGCCTCTCGGGTGGCTGCCAGGGCTGTGCGATGTCGCGCATGACGCTCACCCAGGGCATCGAGGTCGCGCTGCGCGACGAGGTTCCCCAGATCACCCGGGTCGTCGACGTCACCGACCACACGGGGGGAGAAAACCCCTACTACTAGGCCGACCGGGCCAGACTGAAGCGTGAACGTCGCCCTGGTCGCCGGTTGTGGTGCCGCCGGACTCGTCGCCGGGGGCTTTCTCGACTCGTTGACCGGCCGCATCGTGCGGCCCCCCGAGCCCGCGCCGACCGATCACCAGACCGGACCGGGACACCCGCGTTCGCCGCACGCCTACGAGGCCGGCGCCGCGACGCCGGTCCAGGTGATCGTCGCACCCCGTGCCGCCGGCACGATCGAGTTGATCGGATCCGGGATCGTCACCGGTGCGGCGTTCGCGCTGCTCGCGATCCGACTGGGCGCGGTCCCGCCGCTGGCGGCCTACTGCGCCCTGCTGCTCGGCCTCGTCGCGATCTCGGTCGTCGACGTCCGGCTCGGCATCGTCGCGCGGTCCGTCCTGTATCCGACGTTCGGCGCCATGGCCGCCGGCCTGGTCTCGGCGTCGGCGGCCGACGGCCGGTGGCGCGCGCTGGGTGAGGCCGGGATCGGGGGGGCCGGGGCGTTCGCCGTCTTCTTCGCCCTGTGGTGGTTCTTCCCCCGCGGCCTCGGCTACGGGGACATCCGGCTGGCCGGCGTCGTAGGGGCCGCGCTCGGGTGGATCGGCTTGTGGGAGATCTACGTCGGCTTCCTGGTCGCGTTCGCCCTCGGGGCCGCGCTCGGCGTGGTGCTGATGGTCGGCCGCGGGACCGGGCGAAAGACCAAGCTGCCCTTCGGCCCTCCCCTGGCCGCCGGCGCCGCGTTCGGGGTGCTGTGGGGTCCGTGGGTGGTCCACCTCTGGCTCCACGGCTGAGCACGACCCGCCACCAGGGCCGATCGCCGCGGACGGTCGTATTGGCTCACTTGCCGTCACAGCACCTCGGTACCGTCCGCGTGATGTCCGGTTTCCGCACCTACCGCTTCCTCCTCCAGCCGACCAGCCGCCAACGTACTGGCCTGGAGCGCCTGCGCCTCAACCAGTGCGAGCTGTACAACGCGGCCTTGGAAGAGCGTCGAGGTGCGTGGGCGTGGGAGCGCCGGTCGGTCTCCTACGTCGATCAGTGCCGGACCCTGACCGAGACCCGCGAGGTCCGACCGGAGCTCTTCGAATGCGGGCTCACGGTGTGTCGGGGGACCCTCATGCGCCTCGATCGAGCCTTCTCAGCCTTCTACCGCCGTTGTCGCAGCGGCGAGACCCCCGGCTACCCCCGGTTCAAAGCCGCGTCGCGCTTTGATTCGATGCAGTGGGAGGACACCAAGGGCTGGGCGCTGGACACCGAGAACAAGCGATTGCGGCTGCTCGGGATTGGACACGTGAAGCTCCGCATGCACCGGCCCCTCCGGGGGACGCCCAAGGCGATCACCGTGTCGCGAGAGGGCCAGCGGTGGTGGGTGAGCATTCGCTGTGCCGAGGTCCCGGCCCAACCGCTGCCGGCGACCGGCCAGTCGGTCGGGATCGACCTCGGGGTGTGCGCCCTGGTGGCCACAAGCGAGGGGGAGCTGGTCTGTGACGGCCGGTTCGCCAAGAAGGCACAGGACCGATTGGCCGGTGCCCAACGAGCGTTGACCACCAAGCACCGGGGCTCGATGCACCGCCGTCGGGCCTGCGAAGCGGTCGGACGAGCCCATCGGAAGGTGGCCAACCAACGGAAGGACCTGGCCCACCAGGTCTCCCGAAGGCTGGTGAACGACCACGACCTGATCGTGGTCGAGGCCCTCAGGGTGCCCCAGATGTCGCGTCGTCCAAAACCGAGACCCAATGGAAAAGGAGGCTTCGATCCCAATGG
>PMOQ01000080.1:3445-11982 GCA_003161255.1 Acidimicrobiaceae bacterium
GATGCTGGTCGCGAGCTGATTGCAGTGGACCCCCGCCACACCTCGACCCGGTGCGCCTCTTGTGGCCATACCGAGTCGGAGAACCGGGTCAGCCAGGCCGTCTTTCGATGTCGGGGTTGTGGCCATAGGGACCACGCCGACGTGAATGCGGCCAGGAACATCCTTCGGGCCGGTAGGGCCCAACGGGCTTCGGCCCGTGCAGGCTCGGAGAACTGAGCCACTACCCGTGCTGCGCTTCCTGACCGCCGGCGAATCACACGGTCGCGCGATCGTGGTCGTGATCGAAGGGGTGCCGGCCGGCCTGGCCTTCGGCGCCCCCGACATCCAAAACGAGCTGGCCCGGCGCCGCCTCGGCTACGGCCGTGGCCCCCGGATGCGCTTCGAGCAGGACGAGGTCACCCTGATCGGGGGGTTGCGGCACGGGCGCACCCTCGGGTCCCCGGTCGCGATCGAGATCGCCAACACCGAATGGCCCAAGTGGACCGAGGAGATGTCGCCGGACCCCGGCGCGCCCGAGAAGATCCTGACCCAGCCCCGGCCCGGTCACGCCGACCTGGCCGGCATGCAGAAGTACGGGTTCGCGGACGCCCGCGACATCCTCGAGCGCGCGTCGGCCCGGGAGACGGCCGCCCGGGTCGCGGCGGGCAGCCTGGCCAAGAAGCTGCTCGGCCATCTGGGTGTGAGCGTCATCAGCCACGTCATCCAGCTGGGGCCGGCCCGCGCCGAGAAGGGCCTGCGGCCGACGCCGGCCGACCTCGACGCGGTCGACAACTCCGACGTGCGCTGCTTCGACAAGGACGCCGAGGCGCGCATGGTCGAGCAGATCAAGGCGGCTGCGAAGGAGGGCGACTCGCTCGGCGGCGTCGTCGAGGTCCTCGCCTACGGCGTCCCGGTCGGCCTCGGCAGCCACGTCCACTGGGACCGCAAGCTCGACGGCCAGCTGGCCCAGGCCCTCATGAGCATCCAGGCGGTCAAGGGGGTCGAGCTGGGCGACGGGTTCGAGCTGGCCGGCCTGCGCGGCTCGGAGGCCCACGACGCCATCTACTGGGACCCCGACGGTGAGGAGGCGCGGCTCTCGGGGGGATTCGGGCGCAAGACCCATCGGGCCGGCGGCGTCGAGGGCGGCACGTCGATGGGCGGCCTGATCGTGGCCCGGGTGGCCATGAAGCCGCTGGCCACGCTCAACCGGCCGGTCCTCGAAACGGTGGACGTGGCCACGAAGGAGCCCGGCGTGAGCTTCCGGGAGCGGACCGACGTCACCGCGGTCCCTGCGATGGGGGTGGTGGCCGAGACGATGGTGGCGCTGGTGCTGGCCTCCGAGGCGCTGCGGAAGTTCGGCGGGGACTCGCTGGCCGAGATGGTCCGCAACCGGGACGGCTTCATGCGAGCGCTCGGTGAGACCCCGTCGGTGCCGCCGCCGGCGTCGTGATGGCGGGGGGCCAGCGGACGAAACGGCCGGCCCGACTGCTGCTGGTCGGGATGATGGGGTCGGGCAAGACGACCGTCGGGCACCTGGCCGCGGCGCGGCTCGGGTGGCCGCACCTCGACTCGGACGCCGAGGTCGAGCAGGCGACCGGGCAGAGCGTGCCCGAGATCTTCGTCAACCAGGGTGAGCCGGCGTTCCGCGCCGCAGAGACGGCGGCCCTCGTGCGGGCGCTCGGGGTCGAACCGGTCGTCGTGTCGGTGGCCGGCGGCGCGGTGCTCGACCCGCAGAACCGCCAGTTGATCCGGGAGAGCGGGACCGTGGTGTGGCTCCGGGCCGACGTCGAGACCCTGGCCGACCGGGTCGGGGACGGGGCCGGCCGGCCGCTGCTCGACGGCGACACCGAGCAGGCGCTGGCCGAGCTCGACGCGGTACGCCGACTCCTCTACGCCCAGCTCGCCGACGAGGTGATCGACGTCGACGACAAGACGCCCGACCAGGTCGCAACGGCGGCGATCGCCGCGCTCGACCGGGGGGCGGCGTGATCGTCGTCCCGGTCGCGCTGCCCGGCCGTCCCTATGACGTCGTGATCGGCCGCGGGGCCCGCCACGAGCTGGCCTCGGTGATAGGTGGCCTCTCCGGCGTTCGCCAAGCCGCGGTGGTCACCCAGCCCGCGGTCGTCGCCGGCGGGTGGTTGGAGGAGCTCGACACGACGGTGCCCTTCGAGGTCCACCAGTTGGGCGAGGGCGAGGGGGCCAAGTCGCTCGCCTCGGTCGAGACGCTGTGCCGGGGGTTCGCGAGCAGCGGTCTCAGCCGGTCCGATGTGGTCGTGGCGGTGGGCGGCGGGGTGGTCACCGACGTGGCCGGGTTTGCGGCGGCCTCCTATCACCGGGGCATGCGGTACGTGAACGTCGCCACCACGCTGCTCGGCCAGGTCGACGCGGCGATCGGCGGCAAGACCGGCGTGAATATCGCCGAGGGGAAGAACCTCGTCGGCGCGTTCTGGCAGCCGTCGGCCGTGCTCTGCGACACCGAGACGCTGGGCAGCCTCCCGCCCCGGGAATGGCGATGCGGCCGCGGCGAGATGGCGAAGTACGCGTTCTTGGGGCCGGGAAAACCGGACGCGTCGCTGCTCGAGCTCGACATCGACGAGCAGGTGGCCAGGTGTGTCGCCATCAAGGCGGCGGTGGTGGCGGCCGACGAGACCGAAGAGGGCGGACGGATGGTCCTCAACTACGGCCACACCTTCGGCCACGCCCTCGAGGCGGAGAGGTTCGGCGCCGGCCCGGGCCGCGACCTCGCCCATGGCGAGGCGGTTGCGATCGGCCTCGTCTTCGCCGCCCTGTTGGCCCGGCGCCTCGGGCGGATCGACGACGAGCGGGTGGAGCTGCACCGCCGGGTCGTGGCCGGCTTCGACCTCACCTCGGACCTCCCGGCGGGCACGGAGCCCGACCGCGTGATCGCCGCGATCGGCCGGGACAAGAAGGCCCGCCACGACCTGACCTTCGTCCTCGACGGCCCGAATGGGGTCGAGCCGGTTTCGGGTGTGGGGGAGAGCGATGTCGTCGCTACCCTTGCCGAGATGGGATCGCCCCAATGACCGACGCCGCCGACCGACCGCTGGTCCTCCTCTTGTCCGGGCCCAACCTCAACCTGCTCGGCCAGCGGGAGCCCGAGATCTACGGCACCGAGACGCTGGCCGACCACGTCGACCGGGCCGGCGCCGCCGCGGCGCGCCTCGCCATGTCCGTCGAGCACTTCCAGTCCAACCACGAGGGCGACCTGATCGAGGCCGTGCAGGGTGCCCGGAGCCGGGCCGCCGCGATCATCGTCAACGCCGGCGCGCTCAGCCACACCTCGTGGTCGCTGCACGACGCGCTGGCGGCCTTCGAGGGGGTGGTCGTCGAATTGCACCTCTCCAACCCGGCCGGGCGCGAGCCGTTCCGCCACACCTCGGTCGTGGCCCCGGTGGCCGACGGGCTGGTGGCCGGGTTCGGTGGGCTCGGCTACGAGCTCGCCATCGAGGCGGTTCGCCGACTGCTCGACGGAGGGGACGCGGCCCCCCAGCCACCGGCCGCCCAGCCACCAAACGAGGGTTGAGCCCCCGATGATCGGAGAGTGCACGAGATGAATGCCAAGGCAACCAAGCTGGCCCCGCTCGAGGTCGCGTCGCGCCTCGACAAGCTGCGCACCCGGTTCGACGAGGCGCACCTCGACGCGCTGATCGTGACCAACCTGGCCAACGTCCGCTACCTGAGCGGGTTCAGCGGGTCGGCGGGTGTGGTGGTGATCACGGCCAAGGGGACCCTGCTCACGACCGACGGCCGGTACCGGACCCAGTCGGCCGAGCAGGTGGCGGCGGCCGGTGTGGCCGGGAGCCTCGACATCGCGATCGGCAACGGTGAGGACCAACGCGCTGCGGTGAAGGCGGCGTTGGTGGCGGCCTCGGCCGCACGCGTCGGCCTCGAGTCCGAGGACGTGTCGTGGGCCGCGTCGCGCCGCTGGCGCGAGCTGTTCGAGGGCGAGGCCGAGGGGATCCCCGCCACCGGGATTGTCGAGGGTCTCCGAGAGGTGAAGGACGCCGGCGAGCTGGACCGGATGGCGAGAGCCGCCGCCATCGCCGACGCGGCGCTCGGCGAGGTGCTGCCGATGCTGGCCGAGGTCGGGAAGACCACCGTCACCGAGGAGGAGTTCGCCCTGGTGCTCGACACGGCGATGCGGCGGGGCGGCGCCGAGGACCGGGCGTTCGACACCATCGTCGCCGCGGGACCGCACTCGGCCAAGCCCCACCACCAGCCCACCCCGACCGCGTTGCGCCCGGGCGACCCGGTCGTCGTCGACTTCGGCGCGACCTTCGAGGGGTACCGCTCCGACATGACCCGGACCTTCTGGTTGGGCGGCGAGCCGACCGGCGAGATGGCCCGCGTCTTCGCGGTGGTGAAGGACTCCCAGGCGCGCGGCGTGGCCGCAGTGCGAGCGGGCGTGTCGGCGAAGGATGTCGACACGGTCTGCCGGGACGTCATCACCGAGGCCGGGTGGGCGGACCGTTTCGAGCACGGGACCGGCCACGGCGTCGGCCTCGACATCCACGAGGCCCCGACGGTCAGCCAACAGGGCGCTGCTATCCTCGCCCCCGGCGTCGTCGTCACCGTGGAACCGGGTGTCTACCTCCCCGGTGTGGGCGGAGTCCGCATCGAGGACACCTTGGTCGTGACCGAGGACGGCAGCCGAACACTCACCGGATTTACAAAGGACGTCGCTGCCTGATGGCCGTCTCCACCAACGACTTGAAGAACGGCATGACCCTCGACCTGCCCGAGGGCCTGTTCACGGTCGTGGAGTTCCAGCACGTGAAGCCGGGCAAGGGCGGCGCGTTCGTCCGCACCAAGCTGAAGAACGTGCGCTCCGGCGCGGTCATCGACCGGACGTATCGAGCCGACGAGAAGCTCGAGCAGGCCATCATCGACAAGCGCGACATGCAGTTCCTCTACCGCGACGGCGCGGACTACGTGTTCATGGACACGTCCTCGTACGAGCAGCTGAATGTGACGTCGGCCTCGCTGGCCGGGGCCGCCCAGTATCTGAAGGAGGGCGACAACGCCAACCTGCAGACCTATCTCGGCGAGATCGTCGGTGTCGACCTGCCGGCGTCGGTCGAGCTGTCCGTGACCGAGACCGAGCCCGGCATGCAGGGCGACCGGGTGTCGGGCGCCCGCAAGGCGGCCACCGTCCAGACCGGTCTCGTCATCCAGGTGCCGCTGTTCGTCACCACCGGTGACCTGGTCAAGGTCGACACCCGCACGGGTGAGTACCTGACCCGAGCCTGAGGCCGAGGCGTGGCCTCGGACGGTGGCGCGACCCGTCACCAGTCGCGCGAGCGCGCGCTCTCGCTGCTCTACGAGGCCCAGATGAAGGGCGAGACACCGGACGCGGTCGTGGCGGCGCTCGCCGTCGCTCCCGATCCGTACTGCGCCCACCTCGTCGGCGCGGTCAGCGAACATGGCGCCGAGGCCGACCGGCTCGTTGCGGACGCGTCGATAGGCTGGCCGCCCGAGCGCATGGCGGTGGTGGACCGGTTGGTGCTCCGGCTGGCCACGGCCGAGCTGCTCGATCCCGATGGCCCGCCGCCGGCCGTCGTCATGGACGAGGCCGTCGAGCTGGCCAAGGTGTATTCGACCGACGAGTCCGGCGGGTTCGTGAACGGCATCCTGGCGACGATCGTCGAGGGCCTGGCCCGTCGTTAGCGCGCACGGCCCACCCGCCGGCGACCCGCGTCGCCGACGACCGGTGTCTAGCCGAGCGAGGCCGGACCCGCCGCTAACGTCGGCCCGTGCCACCGGCCGCCCCCGACTCGACGTTCACATTGCCCGCGCGGGGCGCCGGCGTGCTGCCGCGGCGGTTCCTCCTCGACGCCATCTCGACCGGGGTCATCGCCTCGGACGACCCGATCCCCGAGTCCAATGTCCAGCCGGCCAGCCTCGACCTGCGCCTCGGCGAGGTCGCCTTCCGGATGCGGTGCAGCTTCCTGCCGGGTTCCGACACCGTCGAGCGCAAGCTGCGGGATCACGTCATCGACGAGCTGGACCTGCGGGGCGGGGGAGCGGTCCTCGAGACCAACCGGCCCTACCTGGTCCCGTTGAAGGAGCGCCTGGCCCTGCCCAAGGCCGTGCGGGCGAAGGCCAACCCCAAGAGCTCGACCGGCCGGGTCGACGTGTTCACCCGGGTGATCACGGACCACGGCTACCGATTCGACGAGATCGCGGCCGGCTACACGGGCCCGCTCTATCTCGAGATCGTGCCGCTGTCGTTCGCCATCGGCGTGCGCGAGGGGCTGTCGCTCAACCAGCTCCGGCTGTCGGTGGGCAAGACCCAGCTGAGCGACGAGCAGATCGCCCGGTTCCACGAGGAGACACACCACCTGTTGTTGAAGGGAGGCAAGCCGGTCCCGGTGGAGGACCTGGCGCTCGCCGACGGGCTGTTCCTCAGCCTCGACCTGCGTGGCGACCACGACGGGCGGGTCGGCTACCAGGCCAAGGAGAACGCGCCGAGGCTCAACCTGACCGGCTCCGCGCCCATCGACCCGGCGCCGTACTTCGACCCGGTGCGCCGGGAGGGCGGCAACCGGATCGTGCTGGCGCCCCAGCGCTTCTACCTGCTCATGTCCGACGAGGCGGTGTCGATCCCACCCGAGCTGGCCTCCGAGATGACCGCGTACGACCCGACCAGCGGGGAGCTTCGCACCCACTACGCCGGGTTCTTCGACCCCGGCTTCGGGTTCGACGCCGGTCCGAACGACGGGTCACGGGCCGCGCTCGAGGTGCGGGCCCACGACGTGCCGTTCATGATCGAGCACGGCCAACGGGTCTGCAAGCTCACCTTCGACAAGATGCTGGAGCCGCCCGACGTCCTCTACGGCGCCGCGGTCGGCTCCAGCTACCAGCACCAAGAAGAGACGCTGGGCAAGCACTTCCGGCGGACCCTCAAGCGTTCCGGTGCCCCGGCGGGGGGCCCGGGGCCGGGTCAGCAGTCGTTCCCGATGGGGGCGGCCGACCCGCCGCGCTAGGGCAGCAGAACTCAGATCGGGTTCGTGCCGAGGTGGGCGAACGCCTCGCCCGCGACCGCATCGCGCGCCTCTTGGACCAGCCAGTGGCCGGCGTCGACCTCGACCGTTCGATAGGGCCCGGTCATGTGCGGGGGCGCGAGGTCGAAGGCCATGCGCCGGACGTAGGGGTCGTCCTTCCCCCAGAGGAGCAGCGTCGGCGTAGAGACGGGCCCGAACACGAACGAGTCGTCGTCGAGCGCGCGGGCATGCCCGTTGCAGGCCCGGTACCAGTTGATGGCCGCGTGCAACGCGCCGGGCTGGCTGAACACCGAGAGGTAGTCCTCGATCTCGTCGGGGGTGCTCTCGGTCCACGCCAGGCGCAAGAAGGCGTAGTCGTTGGCCGAGAACGCCGCGTCCCCGCCGTCGTCGGGCGAGAGGAGCACGTCGAGGATGCCTCGGTACGGGGCCTCCTCGGGGTCGTCGCGCACCGCCAGCGCGCACGCCGCGTAGTGGGGGATCGACAGCGACGTGAAGCTGGCCACCGGCCGGGGGTCGACGGACAGGGCGGCCCAGCCGGCGATGGCCCCCCAGTCGTGTGCGATCAGATGGAACCGCTCGAAGCCGAGTGCCCGGGGGATCGCCAGCGCGTCGGCGGCGAGGTCCTCGTAGCGGTACGCGTCAACGGGCTCCGGACGGGCACCGGGGCTGTAGCCGCGCTGGTCGGGTGCGATGCAGTGGTACCCGTGGTCCGATAGCGCCGTCATCAGGCCCGACCACATGCGGGAGGACTCGGGGAAGCCGTGGAGCAGGATGACCGGCTCGCCCGACGTCCCGGCCTCGCGGCAGCGGAACCGCCACCCGTTCGCCTCGACCTCGCGGTTGGTGATCTCCATGCTGCGCAGTCTGCCCGGATTGCGGGGCGCCGTCATCGCCGGTCGGGTCGAGGGTGTCAGCCCCAGCCGGTGAAGACATTCGCGGCGATGCAGAACTCGTTGCCCTCGGGGTCTTGCATGACGGTCCGACAATGGCCCCCCGGGTTCCGATCGATCAGCGCGGTGATATCGTCGAGACCTGACCGTCAAGCGGGTCCCGTGAGGCCCATACGGACAGGAGGAGCATGGCCGAACGCGAGCGCAGTCACACCCGTCCGCTCGGTGGCCGTTTCGTTCCCACCGCTCAGGTCCTGAGCGCCGCCGACGTCCAGCGCGCTCTCGTGCGCATGGCCCACGAGGTGGCGGAGCGCAACGGGGGGCTCGACGGCCTCGTCATCGTCGGCCTCCAGACCGGCGGCGTCACCCTCGCCCAACGGATCGCCGAGATCCTGTCCGAGCACGAGGACGCAGAGGTACCGGTCGGCACCCTCGACGTGGCCTTCTACCGCGACGACATCGGCCTGCGGCCGGTGCTCCCGGAGGCAGCCACCGAGATCCCGCTCGACCTGACCGGGATGATCGTGGTCCTGGTCGACGACGTGCTGTTCACCGGGCGAACCATCCGCGCCGCACTCAACGCCCTCGGCGACTTCGGCCGGGCCAAGTCGGTGCAGCTGGCCGTGATGGTCGACCGGGGCCA
>PMOQ01000080.1:12001-12177 GCA_003161255.1 Acidimicrobiaceae bacterium
TGCCGACCCGGCGCGACGAGATGGTGGATGTCAGTGAGGACGGCGTCGCCATCGGGATGCTGGTGGCGAAATGAGCGTGAGCGAGGCCGAGGCGGAGTTGGCCACGCCGCCCCGGGTCGGGATCGGCCCCCACCTCCTGTCGGTCGCCGACCTCGGGGCCGACGGGATCGCCGAGG
>PMOQ01000085.1:0-27743 GCA_003161255.1 Acidimicrobiaceae bacterium
ACGGCGGCGACGCGCTGCACGGCTACGACCGCGGCAGCTACGGATTCCCGCAGAGCAACGGGTGCGTGGAAATGCCGCCGGCCAACGCCGCCGTCGTCTACCCGCTCACCCCGATCGGCACCCTCGTCACCGTCGGTTAGCCGGCCCCCTCGGCCGACTCGGCGTCGTGGGAGGGGCCCCACCACTCCGGCGGGTCGGTCCGCGCGTCGAGGGTCGACACCGGCCCGACGGCCTTTTTCCCGAACCGCGTCCTGATCGCGGCGACCGCCTGGGCGACCTCGTCCCACGACGTCTGCGCGATCGAGCCCCGATCGACCGAGTCGCTCGGCCGGGCCTCCAGTGAGAAGGACAGCTGGCGCGTCGTGTCCCGGGCCGCCAGGGCCGAGACGCTGACACCGAGCAGTCGAACGCCGGCCACGAGATCGACCGCCTCGAGCAGCGCATCGGCCACCGCCGAGATGGCTGCCGAGGCGTCGACGCCGATGTCGAGCGTGTGGGACCGGGTGAGCGTGGTGAAGTCGCCGAAGCGAACCTTGAGGGTCACGGTGCGCCCGGCCAGGTGCTCGCGGGCCAGCAGGTCGGCGACCGAGTCCGACATCGCCACGATCTTCGCCCGCAGGACGCCCACGTCGGTGATGTCGGTCGGGAAGGTCTGCTCGTGGCCGATCGACTTGGCGGCCCGACCGGAGACGACCGGCGCCGGATCCCGGGCCGATGCCAACGCGGCCAGGTGCTCACCGTGGGCCCGACCGAGCTGGCGGACCAGGACCGCCTCCCCCACCGAGGCGATGTCGCCGACCGTCCTGATCCCGAGCGCGTGAAGTCGCGTGGCCGTTGCCGGGCCGACGCCCCACAGGGCCTCGATGGGCAGGGGGTGCAGGAACGCCAGCTCCTCGTCGGGCGCGACCATGTGCACCCCGGACCCGACCTCCACCCCGGCCCGGCTCACCTTCGGCTTGGCCGCCTCCGAGGCCAGCTTGGCGATGAGCTTGCTCCGCCCGATCCCGACCGAACAGCGCAGCGATAGCTCGCCGAAGATGCGGGCCCGGAGCGCGTGCGCGATCTCGACCGGCGAGCCCAGGAGGCGACGGGAACCGGTCACGTCGAGGAACGCCTCGTCGAGGCCGATCGGCTCGACAAGCGGGGTCACCGTCGCGAAGACCTCGTGGAGCTGCTCGCTCATCTCGCCGTAGCGGCCATGGCGCCCGTCGAGGAAGACGCCGTGGGGACAGAGGTCCCGGGCCCGGAACATCGGCATGGCCGAGTGGACGCCGAAGCGCCGGGCCTCATAGGTGCACGAGGCGACCACGCCGCGGCGGCCGGTGCCGCCCACGATGACCGGCTGGCCGGCCAGTTCGGGGTGGTCGAGCAGCTCCACCGCCGCGAAGAACGCGTCCATGTCGACGTGCAGGACCGCCGGGACGAGCTCCATCGAGCGATCGACGGGCACCGTGTCCTCGCCGGTCAGGGGCCGATGTACAGGCGCCGGAAACCCTCGGCGTAAGCGACGCCGGCCCGCGAGCCCTCCTCGGCCGCCCGGGCCCGGACGACGTCGTCGGCCCAGCTCCCCGACTCGGGAAGCTGGCTGCGATGGCAACCGACCGCCGCCACCTTGACGTCGATGGTGTCGGTCACGTCGACCCAGACGTCTGGTTCGAGGGTGCCGGAGAGATAGGCCACCGGCACCTGGTGCGCCGGGCCCTGCTCGGGGAAGTAGTGCGGCAACGCCGCCGCGGGCGATAGCGCGTCCAGCAACGCCCAGCCGACCCCGCGGTGGTCGTGGTGGTTGAAGTAGTGCTGGGCGAAGAAGACCGCCGTCGGGTCGTGGCCGAGGACCGCCGCCGGGCGCACCCGCCGGATCCAACCGACCAGCTCGGCCCGCAGCTCCCGGGTGTTCTCGAGCTCGCCGTCGGTCATCCCAAGCCCCCGATGCGACACGATGCCGACGATCGCGGCGGCCTCGGCGAGCTCTTCGGCCCGACGGGCAGCCAACGCTGCCACCTCGACGTCGGGGTCGGGCGTCCCCTTGCCGCCGTTCGTGCAGATGACGACGTGCACCTCGCTCCCCGCCTTGGCCCACCGGGCCAGCGTCCCGGCACACGCCACGTCGGCGTCATCGGGATGGGCGTAAACGGCCAGCACGACGTCGGGGGTGGCCTCGAGCAGCTCAGGCATCCTCAGCCCCGTTGCTTGGGTTCGGTCGTCTTGGCCAGAAGCCCGACCTCGCGTTCGAAGTCACCGGCATCCTCGAAGCCCTTGTACACGCTGGCGAACCGCACATACGCGACGTCGTCGAGCGCCTTCAGGTGCTCGAGCACCGCTAGGCCGACCTGCTGGGAACTGGGCTCGTTGCCCCGTTCCCGGAGGGCGTCTTCGACCTGCTGCGCGAGCTCGGCCATCTCGTCCTCGGTCACCGGCCGGTTCTTCGTCGCAGACCTCACCCCGGCCACGATCTTCGACCGGTCAAACGGCTCGCGATCGCCGGACCGCTTGACGACCCACAACGGAAGCTCGTCGACCCGCTCGAACGTGGTGAACCTTCGACCACAGCTGAGGCACTCCCGCCGCCGCCGTATCGAGGCACCCTCGTCGGCCAGCCGTGAATCGACGACGCGGTCGTCATCGACCGAACACCACGGACACCGCACGGACCGACGTTACTTCGCGAGCCTCCACCCCCGGCCTGCGGAAACGATCAGGGCAAACGGATGTGCTCACCGACCACGACCGTGTCGGAGCCGGTCTCGGAGGCCAACTGTCCGACGATCGATCTCGGATCGCCAGTCGGGTCGAGTCGGGTCGCGATGGACCACAGGGTGTCCCCGGGCTGAACGACGTAGGTCGAGCCTTGGGTCAGCGTCGCGGCCGTCGTTGCGCCGGTCCCGGCCAATGCGCTGACCGGCACCGCAAGTGCACCGAGGAGCCCGACCACCAGGACGAACAGGCCGGTCCTGCGCAGGCGGGCCCGGCGAGCCGCCGACCACCCGTGCCGGGGTCGGCCCGCCGGCGAGGCTGACGCGACGTGAGCGCCCGGGTCGGCCGCTCGGCGGCTTTCACCAGGGTTAGAAAGCAGCCGGAGCGGCGGCCGGGGCGCAGTGAGGGCGTCCAGAAGCTCCCGATCGGGCAGCGGGGCGATGGCCATCAGGGTCGCCATCCCCCACACGCCGACCACGGCCGGCCGATCGTCGAACGTCTGTTCGCCACAGAGACATCACACCACGAACATGCGTTTGTGTCAAGCAAATCCGAACAAATGTTTGTATTCGTGGTTCGGGCCGTGTAGCGTCATTTCGGCAAACACGTGTTCGCCCTGATCCGAGGCCGGATCGAAGGGCCCCGGAGGGAGGCGCAGTGGCTGAGACCCTGAGCGGCAAGCGGCGCGAGATGCTCGATTACATCGCCGGCTGCCTGCGCGAGCGGGGCTACCCGCCCTCCGTCCGAGAGATCGGTGAGGCGGTCGGCCTCACCTCGTCGGCCACCGTCCACACCCACCTGGCGGTGCTGCAGCGGGAAGGATTCCTCGAGCGCGACCCCACGAAGCCCCGGGCGATCAAGGTCCGCTACGACCCCTCGTCAAAGGAGGCCGTTGAGCCCGACCGTGTGCGCAACGTGCCGCTGATCGGCGAGGTCGCAGCCGGCACGGGGGTCCTCGGGCAGCAGCAGCACGTCGAGGAGGTCTTCCCGTTGCCAGAGACATTCACCGGCACCGGGCCGGCGTTCATGCTGCGGGTGCGGGGGGACTCGATGATCGAGGCGGGCATCCTGGACGGCGACTACGTGGTCGTCCGGCACCAAGAGGACGCCGAGAACGGTGACATCGTGGTGGCCGGGATCCCCGACGAGGAGGCCACCGTCAAGACCTTCGCTCGCAAGCGGGGCAAGGCCGTGCTCACACCGGCCAACGCCACAATGGCGCCGATGACGTTCGAGCCCGACGAAGTGACGATCTACGGCAAGGTGCTGACGGTCCTGCGCAGGTTGTAGGTCAGCTCTCGAGCAGGGCCGAGAGGTTTGCCCGCGCCGCGTCCAGCGACGATCGGTCGACGTGCTCTCCGGCCTGATGCGCAAGCTCGGGGTCGCCCGGGCCGAAGTTGGTTGCGGGCACTCCGTGTGACGAGAAGGTCGCGACGTCGGTCCAGCCGAGCTTCGCCCGAGGTGGCTGGTCCGTCGCCTTCAAGAGCCGGGCCAACACGGGGTGGTCAAGCTTCGGCTGGGCGCACGGGCCCTCGTCGATCACCACGTACTCGTCCCCTTGGTCCGGCTCGACGAACTCGGCCAGCAGGTCGGCGAGATACCGTTGCGCGCCGGCACCGTCTCGATCGGGTGCGAACCGGAAGTTCACCGTGACGCCGGCCCGATCGGGGACCACGTTGGCCGCCACTCCCCCGTCGACGGAGACGACCTGGAGCTGCTCGACAAACTCACAGCCGTCGAGCACGACGTGGCGAGGCTCCCAGGCCGCGATCCGTGTGATCAGCGGCGCCAAACGGTGCACGGCATTGCGGCCGAGGTGCGCGCGGGCGGTGTGGGCCCGTTTGCCGCCGAGCTCGATCCGAACCCGCAGGGTGCCCTGACACCCGGCCTCGATGCGGCCTCCGGTCGGCTCGCAGAGGATCGCCGCATCGGCGGCCAACAGTTCGGGCCGGGATGCGAACAAGGCGATGAGCCCGTTGTCGGCACGGTCGATCTCCTCGCATGCATAGAAGCACCAGGTCACATCCAGGGCCGGCTCGGCCAGGGTGGTGGCCAGGTCGAGCATGACGGCGACCCCGCCCTTCATGTCGGCGGACCCGAGCCCATACAGGGTGTCACCGACCACCCGCGGGATTTCGTTCCCGGCCGCCGGCACCGTGTCGAGGTGCCCCGCGATCACGACGCGCTCGGCCCGGCCCAGCTCCGTCCGGGCCACGACGTTCTCGCCGACCCGGTCCACCCTCAGCCAGGCACAGCCATCGACGGCGGCTTGCACGTGGTCGGCGATTGCCCGCTCGTTCCGGCTCACCGAGGGGATCGCGACGAGCTCGGCCGTCAAAGCCAACAGATCGGCGGTCACGTGCTGACACCGTGCTCGCGCAGCACCGCGTTGAGCGTGATCTTGTCGTGCCGCTCGCCCTCCTTCATGCGCTTGATGATGAGGACGCACGGCAGGAAGAACTCGCCGCCCGGGAATTCGCGCCGACGGCTGCCCGACACGGCGACCGACCACGCTGGGATCGTGCCCCGGGAGAGCTCCTCGCCGGTCTCGACGTCGATGACCGGAATGGACGGGCTCACGATCGTCCCGGCACCGACCACCGCGCCGCGGCCCACCCGTGCCCCTTCGACGATCATGCACCGGCTCCCGACGAACGCGTCGTCCTCGACCACCACCGGCACCGCGTTGGGCGGCTCGAGGACACCCCCGATGCCGACGCCCCCCGACAGGTGGACCCGGGCCCCGATCTGGGCACACGACGCGACGGTGGCCCAGGTGTCCACCATCGTCTCCGCGCCCACGTACGCGCCGATGTTCACGTAGCTCGGCATCAGCACGACACCCGGAGCGAGGAACGATCCCCAGCGCGCCGACGCACCCGGCACCGCCCGGACCCCCGCCGCCGCGAGACCGTGCTTCAGGGGCAGTCGGTCCGCGTACTCGAAGGGGCCGAGTTCGATCGTCTCGATGGCCCGGAGCCGGAACAAGAGGAGGATGGCCTTCTTCAACCACTCGTGGACGACGACCGAGCCCGACCCGTCGATCTCGGCCACCCGGACGACCCCCCGGTCGAGCAGGTCGATGGCCGACTCGACCGTCTGGGTCGCCTCCTTGTCACCGGTGCGGACATCGGCGATGTGGTCGTAGAGGTCCTCGACCGCCCGCGCCAGTGCCGTGTGGTCCTCGGGCGTTGCGGTCATGCCCAGACTGTAGTGACCGCCTCCCGACGGCCCCGGACCGGGCGCACCGGCGTCAGTCGCCCAGGCGACCGGTGGCCCGCGCGCGTTGCGCGAACAGCGCCAGTCGTTCCATCGGTTGGACGGCCGCCACGCGGACGAAGTTCGCCCCGTCGGAGCCGTAGAACTCACCAGGGCTGACCAGGATCCCGCCGGTCCTCGCCAGCTCCTCGGTCAAGGCCCACCCGTCGCCCAGCCGCTCGGGTGATGCGACCCAGAGGTAGAAGCCGCCATCGGGGGGGTGGGCCGGGCACCCGGCAGAAGAGAGCACCTCGGCGAGGAATCCCAGCCGCTCGAGGTACCGGGCCCGCTGCTCGTCCACGTGCCCGTCGTCGCCGAGGGCCGCCGCGGCGGCGGCCTGGACCGGGCCCGGCACCATCAGCCCGGCGTGGCGGCGCAGGTCAGTCAGGTAGGTGACGAGCGCCGGGTCGCCCGCATAGAACCCGGCCCGGACACCGGCCAGGTTGGATCGCTTGGACAAGGAATGGATCGCCAGCACCCCGTCGAGGCCGTGCTCGAGGATGGAACGGGGGCGGCCGGCCCAGGTGTACTCGCAGTAGCACTCGTCGGAGAGCACCGGGACCCCGCGCGCCCTCCCCCAGGCCGCCGCCGCTTCGAGGTCGCTCAGGCCGCCGGTCGGGTTCGACGGCGAGTTGACCCACAGCAGCAGGGCCCGCTCGGCGTCGGCCGGGTCCACCCGGTCGAGGGCGAGACCGGAGCCGTCGTCGGTGGCCGGCGGGACCGGGACGGCGCGGCACCCGGCCAGGAGCGCGCCCATGGCATAGGTCGGGTACGAGACCGCCGGGTACAACACGACGTCGTGGTCGGGGTCGCGCAGGTGGAGGTACTGGGGGACCGAGGCGACGAACTCCTTCGTCCCGACGCACGCGCCGATCGCGTCCGGCCCGACGGCCACGCCGAATCGCCGCTCGATCCAGCCACTGGCGGCGTTGCGGAGGACCAGGCTGCCGGCCGACTCGGGGTAGCCCCGCTCGGTACCCGAGGTGGCCATGGCCTCCAGCACGAAGGCGGCCGGAGGGTCCCACGGCGTGCCGACCGAGCAGTCGACCATCCCGCCGTCGTGGGATCGGGCGAGCTTCTCGAGGTCGCGCAGCCGATGGTACGGATAGGGCGGCGGCTCGAAGCCCTTGGTCGGCGTCACGACGCTGCGACGAACTCGGAGAACCGCGCCCGGCCGGCGTCGTCGAGGAGGACGGTGAGGGTGGCCGCCTCCTCGCCCTGCTCCTGACCGACCACCTCGCCCTCGCGATGGACGGCCGCCAACACGTCGCCGCGGGCATAGGGGATCACGAGGCGCACCACCCGGTCGCTCATCCGCACCCGATCGGCCACGGCGCGGAGAAAACCGTCGATCCCCTCCCCGGTCAGGGCCGAGATGCACACCGCCTCCTCGTTCTTGGCCACCAGGCGGGCCGCTTCGGGTGAGCGATCGACCTTGTTGATGACCAGGAGCTCGGGGATGTCGGCCGCCCCGATGTCGCTCAACACGGTGCGCACCGCCGCCATCTGGCCGTCGGGGTCGCGCACCGAGCCGTCGACGACATGGACGACGAGGTCGGCGAGCGCGATGGATTGCAGCGTCGAATGGAAGGCCTCGACCAACTGGTGGGGCAGCTTGCGGACGAAGCCGACCGTGTCGGTCAGGAGCACGGTCTCTCCCCCCGGGAGCGACAGCTGGCGCGTCCGTGGGTCGAGGGTCGAGAACAGGCGGTTCTCGGTGAGCACACCGGCACCGGTCAACCGGTTGAGCAGCGTCGACTTCCCGGCGTTGGTGTAGCCGACCAGGGCCAGCTCCCGGTTCCGCGAACGCGAGCGGGCCCGCCGCTGGACGCCCCTCGTCTGGCCGAGGTGGGTCAGGTCGGTCTCCAGTCGCTGCATGCGCCGGACCAGGCGCCGGCGGTCGACCTCGAGCTGGGTCTCCCCGGGGCCGCGGGTGCCGATACCGCCGGCCTGCTGGCTGAGCGCGTGGCCCTTTCCGCGCAGCCGGGGCAGCCGGTACCGCAGCAGGGCCAGCTCCACCTGGGCCTTTCCCTCGGGGGTGCGGGCGTTCTGGGCGAAGATGTCGAGGATCACGGCCGTGCGGTCGATGGCGGTGCGCCCGAGGATCGCCTGGAGGTTGCGCTGCTGGGCCGGCGTCAGCTCCTCGTCGAAGACCACCGTGTCGACGTCGAGGGTCTGGCTGAGCTCGGCGAGCTCGGCCGCCTTCCCCCGCCCGACGAACGTGGCCGGGTCGGGACGGTCCCGGCGCTGCACGACCCGCGCCACCACATCCGCACCGGCGGTGTCGACCAGGAGCGCGAGCTCGTCCAGGCCGGCCTCGACGTCGTCGGGGTCGGTGCCGGGCAGGGCCACCCCGACGAGCACGATGCGCTCGCGGAACGTCCGCTCGATCAGGCTGCCGGGGAACTGCTCGCTCATGCGAGCACGCTGCGGTCGACCACCACGTCGGCCACCCGGCGCACCGGACCGCCCAGAAGGACCGGGTCACCGTCCTTCTCACCGAGCGACACCTCGAGCGTGCCGCCGGGGTTGCGGACATGCACGTTCGCACCGACGAGGCCCCATGCGCGCGCGACCGCAGCGGCGGCGCAGCTGCCGCTCCCGCACGCCCAGGTCTCGCCGACCCCGCGTTCCCACACCCGCATGGTGATCTCGTCGGGGCCGGGCCCGGCGGCGACGAATTCGACGTTGATCCCCTCGGGGTAATCGGCGGCCAGCTCGGGACCGAGGACCGGCAGATCGATCTCGGCCGGGTCGTCGCAACGAACCACCAGGTGCGGGTTGCCGGTGTCGGCGCGCTGGGCCGGGCGGCCCGCGGCGGTCGACGCCGGCCCGATCAGCCGGACGGCGCCCATGTCGACGGTGGCCCGGGCCGACCCGGGGCTGTCGGACGCCTGATAGTCGATCGTCGCCACGCCGGCGCCGGTGGCGACGGTGAAGCGGGGCGGGGTGACCACGGCAGCGTCGACGGCGGCCTGGGCGAGGCATCGCAACCCGTTCCCGCTCGTCTCGGCGAGCCCGCCGTCGGCGTTGTGCAGCTCCATGGACACGGCGGCGCCACCGTCCCCGGGGCCGACCCGTATCAGGCCGTCGGCGCCCACACCCCGCCGGCGGTCGCACAGGCCGCGCACCTCGGCCGGGGTGAACCGGATCTCGTCGGACGGGTCGAGCAGCACCAAGAAGTCGTTGCCGGCCCCCTCGTGCTTGGACAGCCGCAGCGTCCCGTTCTCGACCGATGCCATGGCCCTAGTCTCGCACCCGGGCCTCGCCCGCCGTTCGCTCTGGGCCATCGAGCGCCGCCCCGAGCACCGCTGCCGGATCCTCGTCCCCACCCACCCACGAGATGCGCGGGTCGCGACGGAACCAGGCCCACTGACGCCGGGCGAAGGCCCGGGTCCGCTGCACCGCCCGCTCGACGGCCTCGTCGAGCGGGACACCGTGTTCGACATGCGCGAGGAGCTCTCGGTAGCCGAGGGCCTGGCGGGCCGTCCTGGACAGGCCCTTCGGGCGGGCGGCCAGGGCCCGGACCTCGTGCAACAGCCCGGCTTCCATCCACCGGGTGAAGCGCTCCCCGATCCGGCGGTCGACCGCTTCCGGGTCGAACGGGATCCCGACGAGGGCGAATCGGGTCTTCGGATAGGCGTCCAGGCCCGGGCCGAAGGACGAGAACGGCCGTCCCGAACCGACGGTGACCTCGAGCGCCCGGACGATCCGGCGCCGGTTCTCGGGGGTGATGCGCTCGGCCGCCCTCGGGTCGAGCGCGACCAGCCGCGCATGGAGGGCGGCGCAGCCACCCGGTCCGTCGGCCTCGGCCTCGAGCGCCGCCGCGACGTCCGGCCACCGGCCCGGCAGCGAGAGGTCGTCGACCACCGAGCGGACGTAGAGCCCGGTGCCGCCGACGAGCAGCGCTGTGCAGCCGCGGCCCTCGACGTCGGCCATGGCGTCGCGGGCGGCCCGCTGGAACATCGACACGGTGAACTCCTCGTCGGGGTCGACCAGATCGATGAGGTGATGGGGGACCTCCGCGCGCTGCTCGGTCGAGGGCTTGGCCGTGGCGATGTCCATCCCCCGGTAGACGCTCATCGAGTCGACCGAGACGATCTCGATCCCCGGGCGGGCCCGGGCGAGCGCGAACGCGACATCGGACTTGCCCGACGCGGTGGTGCCGACGAACACCACCGGTCCGCCGCGAGCGGAGTCGTGTGGCGCCGTCAGCGGATGCTGACCGGGATCCGAGCGTGGTGCCGGGGACCCGAGACGATCTCGACCAGTTCCGCCCGCAGGTGGTGCGGGGCCGCCCCGGTGATCACGACGTCGGCCAGGGACCCCATGGCCGGCACGAACCCATCGGGGCCGGGCACGAAATGGGCGAGCTTGCCCTGCCGCGTCCGTCCGGCCAGCACCGCCGGGTCCTTGCGGCTCGGGCCCTCGACGAGCACCCGCTCGGTCCGCCCGATACGTTCCTCGTACCGGGACAGCGCCGAGCGCTCGACGACCACCCGGAGCCGCTCAAAGCGCTCCGCGATCACGGTGTCGGGCACGAAATCTCCGTCCATCAGCGCGGCCCGCGTGCCCGCGCGCGGCGAGAAGATGAACGTGTAGGCGCTGTCGTACCGGGCCTCGGCCACGACGTCGAGGGTCGCGGCGAACTCGTCGTCGGTCTCGCCGGGGAACCCCACGATGATGTCGGTGCTCACGGCAAGATCCGGAACGGCGGCTCGCACCGCTCCTAGGCGCTCGAGATAGCGCTCGGCGGTGTAGCCGCGGCGCATCGCCGAGAGCACACGGTTGCTGCCCGACTGCAGGGGCAGGTGGAGCTGCTCGCAGACGGCCGGGGTCTCGGCCATCGCGGTCATGGTCTCGGGTCGCAGATCCTTCGGGTGCGGCGAGGTGAAGCGGACCCGGTCGATCCCGTCCACCGAGCCGACCGACCGGAGCAGCTCCGCGAACAACGGCGCCCGGTGCGTGATGTCGCGGCCGTACGAGTTCACGTTCTGCCCGAGCAGGGTGACCTCGACCACGCCCCGGGCCGCCAACGCCTCGACCTCGGCGACGATGTCGCCGGGCGGGCGGCTCACCTCTCCCCCTCGCACCGACGGCACGATGCAGAACGCGCACGAGTTGTCGCATCCGGTCTGGATGGTGATCCACGCCGCATACGGGAGCTCGCGCAGCGGCGGCGGTGAGAGATGGGCCGGCGGCGCGTCCGGGTCCGGGGCGTCGAGCACCTCGGTGATCGGCCCCTCGACCGCGCTGCGCCGCAGCAGCTCCGGCGCCCGGGCCAGGTTGTGGGTGCCGAAGACCACGTCGACGTGCGGCGCCCGCTGCCGGATCAGTTCCCGGTCCTTCTGGGCCAGGCAACCCCCGACGGCGATCTTCAGGTCGGGTTTCTGGTCGGCCAGTTCCTTCAGCCTGCCGAGCTGGCCGTAGAGGCGGTTGTCGGCGTTCTCGCGGATGCAGCAGGTGTTGAAAACGACCAAGTCGGCGGCGTCGAGGTCCTGGGTCGGCTCCATGCCGTCGGCGACCAACAGGCCGGCCAGCCGTTCCGAGTCGTGCTCGTTCATCTGGCACCCGTAGGTGAAGATGGTGAACTTGGACGGCACCGAAAGAGTGTAGGTCCGGCCCCTAAGTGTTCTCGTCGAAGTCGAAGATGGCCTTCGATCCAGACGCCGTGCTCGGACGGGGGTTTCGACGCACCGGGCTGCTGCCGGTCGGCCAGTCGTCGGGCGGAGGCAGGCGGGCCGCCTCCCCGACCACCAGGCCGGCCCGCTCGGGGTGCAGCAGCAACACCCGACCGATCACGCCGGCCTCGGCCATGGCCAGGGTGGCCTGTTCGCGGAGCGAGGGAGCGTCCTCGACCGTGGTCAGCCCGAGCAAGGTCGGACCGGCGCCCGACCAGCACGCCATGAGCGCACCCGCCGAAAGCAGCGCGTTCAAGAGCTTTGGGGCCTCCGGGAACAACGGGCTGCGGTAGTCCTGGTGCAGGCGGTCCTCTCCCGCCTCGCGCGACAGCATCCGGTGATCGGCCAGGCCGGCCAGCAGGAGGCCGAAGCGGCCGAGGTTGAAGGTGGCGTCGGCCATCCCGACCTGATGCGGAAGGACCTGGCGGGCCCTGGCCGTCGACAGGGGCCGGTCGGGCACGATCGCGACCACCGCAACGAGTGGGTCGAGCGGCATCTCGGCGACCCGCACCGCGCCCCTGACCTTGGTCGCCACCACCAGCCCGCCGACGAAGCTTGCCGCCGCGTTCTCGGGATGCCCATCCTCCTGCGCGGCGATGGCGAGGGGGTCCTTGGCCCCGGCGGCAGCCGCCGCGGCGACGGCCAGCGCCGCCGACGATCCGAGTCCGCGACCGACCGGGACCTGCGAACGCACGGTGATGGCCAGGCGGTCGTGTCCGACCACATTCATGGCGACACGCGCCGCGAGGTGACCGGCATCGTCGGACATGCCGGCACCCTCGCCCTCGCTCGTGACGATCAGGCGAGAGGCAGGTTCGACCTCGACCTCGACATAGCGATCAAGCGCCATGGCGACGGTGTCGAAGCCCGGACCGAGATTGGCCGCGGAAGCCGGGGCCCTGGCAAGCACGTGGTCAGAATATGCGCTGGCGGAGCGTCAAGGACGGGAGACGCTTTCCGGTGCGAACGGTCATCTGGACCCGCTGCAGCCCGGAACGCACGCTCACGGTGCCCACCGGGTACCCGGCCGCCGTCCCAGCCGTGGGCCTGCTCCCGATATCGAGCGATTCAACGATCCGTTGGCCCGGCCACGCCAGTATGGACAGATCGGCCTCGGCCACGACGGGCACCGAATGGCCTCCGACCGTTGCCACCGCCAGCGGTGTCCCCTTCGGTGCGACATCGAAGGCACGGACATCTGACATCGCCGGACGGGCCACAGACAACGCGTCCAGCCCCGCCGTCGTGATCGGGTTCTCGCCCACGTGCGCGCCCACGACAACCGCGAGAACCTCGAGCGGGATCCCGTCGATGTTCTGGAGGAGGCCCAACACGTCGCACCCTCCCGCGGCCGAGGTGAACCCCGACTTCACGCCGACCACGCCGTCGGTGCCGAGCAACGGGGTGTAGGTGCCGTTCGTGCCGCCGACGGGGAGCGTGACACTCGTCATATCGACGATCTGATCGAACACCGGGTTTTCGACGTCGGCGGTCGCGACCTTGAGCTGGTCAGCCGCCGTCGAGGTCGACTGCGTCGAGAACCCGCTCGCGTCGGCGTAGCTGGTCTGGGTCATGCCAAGTGCGGCCGCCGCCGCGTTCATCTTGGTCACGAATCCCGAGATGCTGCCGTCGTCCCAGATCGCGAGAAGGTCGGCGATGTTGTTCGCCGAGTGCACGAGCATCCCCTCGAGCATCTGGTGTTCGGTCAGGACCTCTCCGACCTGCACCTCGATGTTCGCCTGGTCGCTTCCGACGGCTTCTTGCCAGAGCTCGACGGCCAACGGCGTGACCGTCACGGACGGGCCCTCCTCGCCGATCTGCAGCGGATGGTCGGTCAGCACGACATACGCGGTCATGAGCTTCGTCACGCTCGCGATCGGGGCTGGGACCTCCGGCCCCGACTGGGTGTCGATACCTAATGCGGGGATCGCGATTGCCGATTGCACCCCGGGCGGCCACGGCAGCACGGGCGCGACGCCCGAAACGAGTTGCGACGAACGCATCGTCGAGCGGACCACCGCGGTCGGCGGCGGGTCTTGCAGCCTCCTCGAAACGATGATCGCCGGGGCCAGGAGCACCGCAACCACGATTCCGAGCGTGATGAGCATCACCCGGCGCCGACGAGCCTTCCGATGCTTGGCTCGCTCGCGGCGCCGGGCGCGGCGACTGTTCTCCCCAGGTTCTTGTGGCCACTCGGCGGTCAATGCCACAGGCGCGACCGGTGCCACCGGCATCATCGGCGCCTCAGGAGCCGAGCCTGGGAGGGTGGGGCCGACGAGCGTCGCCGATCCTCCCGATGCCGGTACCTCGGAGAACCCCGGCGGCAGAACCGGCGCTTGGTACCGGGTGACGCTTGAGGCCGGGTCGGGCGCCCCGGGCGCAGGTGTGGCCGTGGGGATCTGTGGCGGGGTGTCCACGGGCGCCTGGGTGAACGGAATGGCGGGGGCGGTTGGAGCGACCGGATAGGCCGGAACCGTTGGCGGGGCCGGAGGGATTGGAGCGACCGGATAGGCGGGAGGGGTTGGGGTCGGGGCAACGACAGGCACGGCCTGGGTTGCTGGCTCCGGCATGGCGGGGCGCGCTGCGCTGGCCTCGGAAGGCTTTTCGGCGGCGGGATGAATCACCGACACATGAATCGGCTGAGGAGGCGGGGGCGGCGGCGGAATCTGCGGATTCGTCGACTTCGACGCGCCCCGTCGAAATCTCACGACATTTGCCTACTACGCCGAACGGTTGTCGAGTTCCCCGGGGGTCATGAGGACTGCCCTGGCCTTCGAGCCCTCGGACGGACCGACGACACCTTGACGCTCGAGAAGATCCATCAGACGTCCTGCCCGGGCAAAACCGACACGCAGCTTGCGCTGGAGCATCGACGTCGACCCGAGCTGGCTGCGAACGACCAGCTCGAGGGCGGTCTGGAGGAGCTCGTCGTCGTCATCGTCGTGGCCACCCCTGCTCGATGGCCGCTCCTCGACGTCGGCGATGCTGACGATGGGCTCGCTGACCCCCCCTTGGCGGCGCCAGTGGGCGACCGCCTGGCTGACCTCCTCCTGGGAGACCCACGGTGCCTGGAGCCGCCGCGAGACATTGGATGACGCGGTGAGAAGGAGCATGTCGCCCTTCCCGATCAGCCGTTCGGCTCCGGGCTGGTCGAGGATCACCCGACTGTCAGCGAGCGAGGAGACAGCGAAGGCCATGCGACTCGGGACGTTGGCCTTGATGATCCCTGTGATGACGTCGACCGACGGCCGCTGAGTGGCCAGCACCAGGTGGATGCCGACCGCCCGTGCCATCTGGGCGATGCGGACGACCGACTCCTCGACGTCCCGGGCCGCCACCATCATCAGGTCATTGAGCTCGTCGACGACGACCACGATGAACGGCAGCCGCTCGGGCGTACCGGCCTCGTCCTCGTCGCTCTCTTCTTCTTCGTACTCCTCTTCCTCGTCGTCCTCGGACTCGGGGCGGTGTCCGCGGGCCCGTTCGGCCACTTCCACGAGCCGACGCTTGAGGTCAGCGGCCGATCCCGGTCGGGGGCCGATGGCACCGGCGTCGAACGCGTCGTTGTAGCCGGTGATGTCCCGCATGCCGTACTCGGCGAGGAGGTTGTACCGGTTCTCCATCTCCTTGACCGCCCACGCGAGGGCGTTCGCGGCCTTCTTCGGATCGACGACGACGGGGGTCAAGAGGTGAGGCAGGCCGTTGTAGTGGCCGAGCTCGACCCTCTTCGGGTCGACCAGGATCATGCGGACCTGGTCCGGGGTGGAACGGAACAGGATCGATGTGATGAGTGAGTTGATGCACGACGACTTGCCGGCGCCGGTGGCACCCGAGATGAGCACGTGCGGCATGTCGGCCAGGTTGACCATGACCGCGCGGCCCGAGATGTCACGACCGAGCGCCACGTCGAGCGGGTGGCGGGCCTTGCGGGCCTCGTCGGAGGCCAGGATGTCCCCCAGCGCGACGAGTTGACGCTGCTGGTTCGGCACCTCGACCCCGATGGCCGACTTGCCCGGGATCGGGGCCAGGATGCGGACGTCGGGTGACGCCATCGCATACGCGATGTCCCGGTGGAGGCTGGTGACCCGGGCCACCTTCACCCCGGCGCCGAGCTCGAGCTCAAAACGTGTGACCGTCGGCCCGACGGTCCGGTCGACAAGCCGGGTCAGGACCCCGTGAGCGGCCAGGGCTGCGACCAGGGCCTCGCCGGCCAGGTCCAGCTGCCGTTCGTCGAGCCGATGCTCACGGGTTCGGTGCAGCAGGCTCAGCGGGGGCAGCCGCCAATCGCCCGACACCGAGCTGACCACGGGCTCCTCGGCCTTCACCCTGCGCCGCGAGGCCCGGGGCTCGGGCTCCTCGTAGGGCTCTTCTTCCTCTTCGTACTCTTCTTCTTCGTCCTCCAGGGGCGGTGCGACCGCTCGAGCCGGTTGGATGGGCACGAGAGAAAGCGGCGCGGCCTTGGCCGGTCGGGTTCCGATCGAGCGTGCCGTTCGCCCGACGAACGCCCCGGCGGAGCCGACGGCGGCGAAGAACGCGCTCAACGACACCCCGGTGGACAGGACCGCAGCCACGACGAAGGCCGCGAGGAAGATGACCGTCGCGCCGGCGGTCCCGGCCCCGCGCTGGAGCGCGTGGCCGAACACCGCGCCGACATATCCCCCCGCGCCGCGCAACGCCGGCAACGAACCGGTCGCCTGGGGAGACCCCCCGGCCAGGTCGGCCAGGCCGCACGTCGAGAGGAGGCCGAGCGTCACGGCAAGGCCTGCCCTGAGTGGGTCGGCGTGGCGACGTCCGACGATGACGGCCACCGCGGTGGCCACGCCGACCGGCGGAACCAGGTACCTGATCCAGCCGATGACTGCGCCGAGGCCCCGGTTGACCGCGGCACCGAACGCCCCGGCCGCATCGCCGTAGAGCGCCAGCGCGAGAAGCACACCAACGGTGGCGAGCGCGATCGCCCAGAGGTCGGCCGAGTGGTCGGCAAAGAAGGTCGTGTCCCAGACGGACTCTGCCGAGCGCGATCGCTTGGCCGGAGCCCGGCCGCGCCCGGTACCGCTCCGAGAGGATTTCGATCGGGACGCGCCGCGTCGGGCGGCCGTGGAGCGCTTGGTCGTCACCGTTTGTGCACGCTACCGCCGGGCCCCGCCGGACCGAGGGATCCTGACAGCCCTTCCCACCTGGCCTGACGCGACTTTTCCCAGCCCTTTGGGGGTCCGTGGTAACACGAACACATGTTCGCTACACTGCCGCGATGACGCCACACAAATCCTCGGGCCGCCTGCGCTGGCCGCTCGCGACCGACGACCAGGCCGGAGCCCTCTTCCCCGACGAGCGCCAGGCCGACCGCCACGTCGGGACGGGTGAGTACCGCGGTCTCGAGTTCCTGCACGTCAACGCACGCAAGATCATCAACTCCGTGCCGGGTGAGAGCCTGCCGTTCAAGTACACGATCAACGCGTACCGGGGTTGCTCACACGCCTGCACCTATTGCTTCGCTCGCCCGACCCACGATTACCTCGGGCTCGGGATCGGGGCCGACTTCGAGCAGAAGATCGTGGTCAAAATCAACGCGGTCGAACAACTCCGCGCCGAGCTGGCCTCCCCCAAGTGGCTGGGTGAGCACATCGCCATGGGGACCAACACCGATCCCTACCAGGCTGCTGAAGGCAAGTACCACCTGACCCAGGGGATCATCCGCGCGCTCACCGACGCCGCCAACCCGTTCAGCATTCTCACGAAGTCGACCCTGATCCTGCGCGATTTGCCGCTGTTGGTCGCGGCCGCCGAGCGGACCGAGGTGCGACTCGACCTGTCCGTCGGCACGCTCGATCGGGACGTGTGGAAGCTGACCGAGCCGGGAACGCCCCCACCCGAACGTCGGCTCGATGCGGTGCGCCGACTGAACGATGCCGGCATCTCGTGTGGCGTTCTCGTCGCGCCGGTGCTCCCGGGGCTGTCGGACCGCGACGACCAGATTCGTGCTGTCGTCGAGGCGAGCTTCAACGCCGGGGCGGTGTCTGTGGCCGCCTCCCCGTTGCACCTTCGGCCGGGGGTGAAGGAACACTATTTCGGGTGGTTGGCCGAGGTGCGGCCGGATCTCCTCCCCCGCCACGAGCGCCTCTTCGCCGGCGGGGCCTACCAACCCCAAGAAGAACGGTCCCGCGTTTCGAGGATCGCTACCGATGTTGCCAAGGACCATTGCGAGGGGACCACACGCAAACCCGGAGAGCGGCAGTGGACGTACCTGAGGGAGTTCGATCATCTCGCCAGGCGGCACAAATCGACCGAGGACGCCCCCGTCGAACAGAGCGGGCGGGTCCCGGTGCAGCTCCGCCTCATGGCCTGACCGAACCTGGGTCCCAGCTCCCCAATCGCGGGTCTTACCTGCTGTCTCGCACGGGGATCGATACCCACGGGTAAGTTCACGGGACATACTGTTCTCGTCGGGCTGGGTCGTGTCGTCAAGACGCTGGGGAGGTGACAGTTGACCGACACCCTCGAAGTACGAACGGATCAGGTCGGCGAGGGGTTGGCCGGTTTGATCCGTCGGCTCAACAGAGCCGACGGCGTGCCGTTCGTCTATGAGGCACTCGAGGTCGTCGCCAAGCTCTACCGCCTCGAAGATGCGATCATCCGCCTCGAGAGCTCGATCGGCGGCGGTTTCTACCGGTTGCACCGGGCGCCGGTCGACCAGGAGTTCGCCCAGAAGGTGCCGGCCGGCCCACGGGTCTTTCATGCCGAACCCGATGTCGTGCCGACCCACGTCGCAGAGACCGTCCTCGACCTGTGTGTGCTGGCGCTGCGGCTATGCATCAGCCGGCACTCGAGGCATCTCGACCGACAGACCGGGCTCGTGACCGAGCACTCCTTCGACGGGCTCCTCGAGGCATCGTGCGCGCAGGCGGCCCGGCACGGGTGGCTCCATACCCTGGTCGTGCTGGACCTCGCGAGTTCCGAGGGTGAGCCCACCGTGGACGACATTCGCCGATTCGGTCGGGCACTCCGGCGGTCCCTTCGCCGGGGCGATGTGGCCTCGCGCATCGAGGAGCGACGGTTTGCCGCCCTGCTCACCAATGCCGACCTCGATGCGGTCAGCCCGTTCCTGGCCCGGGTGTACCGACAGCTCGGAAGCGACCGAACCGCGGTCCGGTTGAGCCTCGGGGCTGCGACCACGCCCAACGAGACGGTCGACCCGGTCGAGCTGCGCCGGATTGCGGTGGGCAGGATCCAGCCGGGAGCACCGGACCACGGCGGGGACGGAAACGACCTCAGCGCCTCTTTGTGGGAGTACCTGGAGCTCGAGCTGCGCTTGCTGCCGCCCGTCGTGCATGTGGCCAGGGTCGGTCGCGAGAATGACCGGGAGACCATCAGCATCCTCACCACCGGCCCGTCCACCCGCGTCGAGCAAGCGGCCCGACGCATCGTGGAAGCCCACGGGCTGGACGTGGACTTCGAGTTCGAGGCGTTGCATGCCCCGAGCGAGCCCGAGCCGGTAGTGAGCCAGCCCGAGCCGGTCATGGGCGAGCTCGAGCCCGTCGTGAGCCAGCCCGAGCCGGCAGCAGCCGTCGAAAGACGCCAGCACCTACCGACCGCGTCCGCATCGGCACGGCAGCGGATCGTCTACACCTCGTCTGTGGCCACCGGGCCGGGCGAATATGAGGTCCGGCTCGCCCAGGGTGATCGGTCCGGCACGGGTCGATCGAGCGCCGGAGAGGTTCGAGGAAGCGTCGAGGCAACCCTTCAGGCCGTCATCGCACTCGGAATCGACGTGCCGGTCACCCTCGACTCGGTCGCCACGGCCAAGGGCTCGCCGAGCCCGTCGCCCGTCCGGGTCGTCCTGTCAGAGACCGAGGGCGATCGACACTTTGTCGGCATCGCACGGGGAGCGACCGACGGTGAGGCGGCGAGCCGGGCGACCCTCGGGGCGCTGGACGGTTTGCTCGACGGGGCCCCGGGAGCGCAGCCTCGATAGGCATTGCAGCCGCACATCGCGTCCGATCAACGGCGAGGACGCGATGATCTTTCGGGGCCTCGTCCCTCGTGGGCCAATCGAACCGGGAAGGGTGGATGGTTAGCCAGGGCCAGCTGTACGACTTCGGAGCGACGTTCTTCGACGACACGACCGGCCTGTGGTTCGGCGTCCACCACCCCCTGGAACGCCCCGACCTCTGGCGCGCCTACCTCGAGGGCGGCGAGCGCCAATACAAGAAATACAAGCTGGCCGAGGTCTTCGGCCGCGAGTCCCTCGAGGATGGTGCGGCGGTCTCCATGTTCTTCGTGGGCACCGATGCCAGCGGGGAGTTGGTGGCGGGCTTCCGGTGCCACGGGCCGCTCGAGCGACCCGAGCAGTGCGCCGCCCTCGCCGAGATGGCCCACACCTCAGAGGCCGAACGGCTGGCCGAGACGGTCACCTCGTTCCTCCCCTACGGCCTCATCGAGACGAAGGGCGCGTGGAGCTCGGTGCACGGGGGCCACCTCTCGTTCAAGGCGATCTTCCGGTGCGGGATGCACGCACTGAACTGGTTCGGATCCGAGTACTGCGTCGGCACGATGTCGGATCGCTTCGCCGCCGACGTGGTCGGCTCCGGCGGGATCATCTTCGGCAACGAGCCGGCGCCGTTCCCGAACCACGACTACAACACGCTGCTGGCGGTCTGGCGGCGCTCACGCATCATCGACTCCGCCGCCACGGAGGAGATGCGCCAGCTGCGACGCGAGCGCCGGGGGCTGTCCGCAGCGACCGCCGCGACCGAGATCGACGTCGGCCCGTCCACCAGCTGGCGCCCCATCATCCTCGACACCCGCAAGCGTTCCGACCGGGCGATCATCGAGCAGCTGAAGCGGCGTCCGACGACGGTGCTCGACCACGTGGCGGTGCAGCGATCCGAGCTGGCCAAGCTCGTCCCCCCGGTCGACGACGAGCTCCTGCGCGAACAGCCCCGCTCCGCCTACTACCCATGGCGCAAGACGTTGGTCCGGATGGTGGGGCCGCGCGGCTATCGGACGCTGCGGGTGGACCGCAACCGGCTGAAGCTCACCCCGGCCGACCAGACCCGCCTCGGCCGGTTGCGGGTCGGGATCATCGGGTTGAGCGCCGGCCATGCGATCGCCCACGCCCTAGCCATGGAGGGCCTGTGCGGGGAACTACGGCTCGCCGACTTCGACACGCTCGAGACGACCAACCTCAATCGCCTGCCGGGCACGGTGTTCGACATCTCCCAGAACAAGGCCGTGCTGGCGGCCCAGCGCATCGCCGAGATCGATCCCTACCTGGGTGTCTCGGTCTTCCCGACCGGGTTCACGACCGAGAACGCCGATCGATTCATGGACGGGCTCGATCTCGTGATCGAGGAGTGCGACTCGCTCGACATCAAGATCCTCGTACGCGAGATCGCCCGCCGGCGCCGGGTGCCCGTGATCATGGCGACCAGCGACCGCGGGCTGTTCGACGTCGAGCGCTTCGACCTCGAGCCGGACCGGCAGCTGTTCCACGGCCTGCTCGGGGACATCGGGCTGGACGATCTGGCCGGTCTGTCGATCAAGGACAAGATCCCGTTCCTCTTGAAGGTCCTCGATGCGAGCGAGATCTCGACCCGGGGCGCGGCTTCTATGGTCGAGATCGGCAAGACGGTATCGACGTGGCCACAGCTGAGCGGTGACGTGATCCTCGGCGCCGCGACCGCGGCCGCCGTCGTACGCAGGATCGGCATCGGGGAGTCGCTGCCTTCCGGGCGTCTTCGGATCGACATCGACGAGCACATCGCAACGGCCACCAACCCGGTGCCGGCCGCCGAACCGATCGGTGATGCCGGCGTGCCCCAGCCGTCGCCCCAGCCGGCCGACGCGGTCACCGGGCTCGCCATCGCGGCGGGCCTCGCCCCGTCGGGCGGGAACATGCAGCCGTGGCGGTTCGAGGGCTCCGACGACCGGCTCGACGTCTTCTTGGTCCCCGAGCGCACCGACATGATGGACGTGTCGTTCCGGGGCAGCCACGTCGCCATCGGCGCGGCCCTGTTCAACGCGCGCTGCCGCGCCGCCGCCGACGGGTTGCTCGGGCCAGCGGAGCTCTTCCCGCTCGGTGACCGCGGCCCGGTGGCCAGCCTTCGCCTGCACGAGGGCAGCGACGACGGGTTGGCCGAGCTGGCCTGCCACCTGGAGTCGCGCTGCTCGAACCGCCGGGCCGGGGACGCCAGCGCGATCGAGAGCGCCGAGGCCGACACGTTGACCGGCGCCGCATCGGCCGAGGGTGGGCGCTTCCACCTCGTCACCGACCGGGCCCGGATCGAGGCCTGCGCGGAGCTGCTCGGCTCGTCCGACCAACTCCGTTTCCTCACCCCGGACCTCTACCGCGAGATGATGCACGAGCTCCGTTGGCCAGGGCACGACTCCTTGGAGTTCGGCCTGGACGTCCGGACCCTCGAGCTCGACCCGGCCGACCTGGCAATCTTCGCGATCCTGCGCCGACCCGAGGTCATCGAGCAGCTGGCCACCTGGGAGCTCGGCCGCGCGCTCGGGGACGCGACCCGCAACGGGGTGAGGTCGGCCTCGGCCGTAGCGGTCGTGACCGTGCCCGATTCGACGCCCGCCGCGTACGTCTCGGGCGGCCAGGCCGTCGAGCGGGTGTGGCTCGAGGCGACCCGCCTGGGCCTGTCCATCCAGCCGGTCTCCCCCGCCTTCATCTTCGCCCTCGACGCCGCGGACCGGGCCGGGCTGGTCGGTGAGGCCAGGGCGGCGGAGCTGGCCGACCTCGACGGCCGGTTCAGGGCCACGGTCGGGCTCGGCGACGACGAGCGCCTGTGCATCGTGGCCAGGCTCTTCCGGGCGCCCGCGCCCAGTTTCCGGAGCATCCGGTTCCCGCTCGGGGACCTGTTCTCGAGGCACCTCTTCCAACCCCGGTAGTCGCCTTCGCTCCGGCCCAGGCCTCCGGTGCTACTGGTCCGTATCGGGCTTAGTTACCGCGCGGTCATCATCCCCGTCTTCAGAATTGACCCCCCTTAGACTTTGCAGGCAATCGGAGCTCCGTTATTTGGCGGATATGGGCAAGCACTAGCGGCGGCAGGCGTGAAGAAGATTTCGAGCGCAGCGAGGTCTGACAACGGCACCCCCGTGGAGGTCGCCGACCCCCAGTTCGTCATTGACGGGCTGGCGCAGCTTCTCGACGACGCCTGGATGGTCGCCCTCATCCCGCTCAGCGCCGACGCGTCCGTCGGTCGCATCCCGACCGAGTGGCTCTCGACCAGCGCGCCCGAAAAGATCACGGCCGATGTGGTCAAACTCGTCACCGAGCGGCTGACCTCCAAGGGCGCACTCGGGTTCGTCGAGAGTCGTCACAGCGCCGGCTGGTCGGTCTGGGCCGAACCGGTCCGCACCGGCCCGGGGCCCGTCCTCGGCGCCCTGGCGGTGGCCCGCCCGGCCAGCGCGAGCTGGCTGGACCGGGAGACGTCGGTCATCCGCGTCTTCGCATCGATGTGCGGCGCCACCTGGGCCCAGTCCTCGGCCGAGTACCAACGGAGCCTCGAAGAGCTGGTGGTACTGATCGCCCGTCGCCTCATGCAGACGACGTCGGAGTCGTTCCAAGAGACCATGGACTGGACGCTCGGCACCGTTGCCGAGTTCCTGGACGCCGACGTCGCCTTCCTGCGCCGCAACGACCACATGGCCGGCCTCAGCCTGCTGGTGGCCGAGTACCCCAAACGAGAGGTCATCCCCGACCCCGATCCGCTGGCGGCGTTCCCATTCGACTCCGATCCGATGTTCGCCCAGGCCAAGGACCTGAAGGAACCGTTCATCATCCGGGAGTCCGACGCCAACGAGGACTACAACGAGCGGGTCAAGGACGGCAGCGCGGTCGGCGAGTTCTCGGGCGCGGTCGTCCCGCTCATCAACGGTGACGTCACCGACGGCAGCCTCGGGTTCCTGCACTTCCGGGCGGTCGAGTGGACCACGCCCGAGATCAACGCACTGCAGGCCGTCGCCTCCATGCTCGTGCAGGTGAACGCACGGCTGGAAGCCGAGACCCGGCTCAGCTTCATGGCGCTGCACGACGACCTGACCGGGCTGCCCAACCGCCGCGCGCTGATAGAGGAGCTCGAACGCCGCCTCGGCTCGGGTCGCAACACCACCGCGCTCTTGTTCTTGGACCTGGACCGGTTCAAGTACATGAACGACTATCTGGGCCACCTGGCCGGCGACCGCGTCCTGCTCACGATCGCCGATCGGATCCGCATGTCGGTGCGGCCGGGCGACTTCACCGCCCGCCTCGGTGGGGACGAGTTCCTGGTCGTCATGAACGGCACCGGTGGCGAGCTCGGGTCGATGGCCACCGCCAACCGACTGCTGTCCCTCGTCTCGAAGCCGCTCGAGGTCAGCTCCCAGCATGTCTCGCACACCGCGAGCGTCGGCATCGCCATCGCGCACCCCGGGGAGATGAGCGCGATGCAGCTGCTCGGCAACGCCGACGTCGCGCTGTTCGCCGCCAAGACCCAGGGCCGCAACCGGGCCGTGATGTTCGACGACGTGCTCCGGCTCGAGATCGACGAGCGCTCCGACACCGAGATGATGCTGCGGGACGCGATCGCCAACGGTGGCCTGCGGCTCTACTACCAGCCCGAGATCGACATGACCACGGGCAAGATCCTGGGCGTCGAGGCGCTGGTGCGCTGCGAGCACCCCGACCGGGGCATCATCCCGGCCGGCAAGTTCATCGCGGTGGCCGAGGAGACCGGCCTCGTGGTCGACCTCGGGCGGTGGGTGCTCGAGGAGGCGACCCACCAGATGCAGGTGTGGCGGGACCGGTATCCGGGCCTCGACCTGCTCATGCGGGTCAACATGTCGCCGGCCCAGCTCTCCTCGCCGGGCATCACCGAGCACATCAGCCGATGCCTGCGCCAAGCCAACCTGCTCGGCTCGGCCCTTTGCTTGGAGATCACAGAGCACGTCGTCATGCAGGACATCGAACGGGCCATCGGGATCCTCGAGGAGTTCCGGACCCTCGGCGTCCGCCTGGCCATGGACGACTTCGGCACCGGGTTCAGCTCGATGGCCCAGCTGAAGCGCATCCCCATCGACACGCTGAAGATCGACATGAGCTTCGTGATCGGGCTGGCTCAGGAGCCGGCGGACCAGGCCATCGTCGAGGCGATCGTGCACTTGGGCGAGGCCTTCGGGCTCGACCTCGTGGCCGAGGGCGTCGAGAACCACGAGGACATGGCCGAACTCATCCGCCTCGGTTGCCACCGGGCCCAGGGCTTCCTGCTGGCCAAGCCCATGCCGGCCGCCGAGCTCGACCCGCTGCTATGGCGGGGCAGCATCGACCTCGCCCGGGTCTGACCCGAGCAACCCCGGTTCAGCGACGTGTGCCAAATACTGCCAAGCGCTAGGGCAGGTCTGTGCTTCTATTCCCAGTTCAATCAACACATAGCCAATGTGTGGGCCGGGCGCTGTTCAGCGGGCGCCGACTCCCTACCGTCCGACGAGTGGTAGGCCTACTGACCCAGGGCTTTGTTGTCCTGCCAGGCTAGGCCAGCCCGCTCGACTGCCTCAGTCATATCTCCCAGTTGGCCGTGAATCCGTTCACGCTGGCCGAGACCTGGCCACTGCTGTTGAGTGCAATGGCTTGTGCGCCGAAGCCGGCACTCGTTGACACCGATGTTGCGGTAGCAGTCGCCACCGCGGTTGGACCACTGGCTTCGGTGAAGGCAAAAGCACCGTTGCCGTTGGCGGTGCTGGTGGCCTTTCCGCCATCGCTGCTGATCGCGATCGCCGTGTCGTCATTCTCCGTGTTGTTTCCGCTGAGGGCGACGGTGTCAACCCCGGCGGAGGCGCTGGCCCCTGATCCAATCGCGATCGCCGTGTCGTCATTCGCCGTGACGTTTCCGTCGATGGCGGTGTTGTCAACCCCGGCGTAGGCGGGGCCCCCTGATCCAATCGCGATCGCCGTGTCGTCATTCGCCGTGACGTTTCCGTCGATGGCGGTGTTGTCAATCGCGGCGTAGGCGGGGCCCCCTGATCCAATCTCGATCGNNCGCCGTGTCGTCATTCGCCGTGAGGTTCCCGTCGAGGGCGATGTTGCCAACCTCGGCGTAGGCGCTGGCCCCTGATCCAATCGCGATCGCCGTGTCGTCATTCGCCGTGACGTTTCCGTCGATGGCCTCGCTGTCATACCCCGCGTAGGCGGTGCCCCCTGATCCAATCTCGATCGCCGTGTCGTCATTCGCCGTGACGTTCCCGTCGATGGCCTCGTTGGCAGACCCGGCGATGGCGTCGCTGGTGGAGTCAGCCGAGTTGTCGCTGGCGGTGACGCTGCCACTGCCAGTTGCGATGTTGCCAACCCCAGCGGTGGCGAAGCCGCCGAGGCTCATGCACGTGTTCCCAAAGCCGTCGGAGGTCGAGCTGCTCCCGATACAGGAGGCGCCGACGGCGCTGGCTGGGGCCGAGAACCCCCCGACACCGAAAAGCACTGTCGTTGCCAAGAGGCCGCCTCCGGCGACCGCGCTCACCCGAAGCCCAAGGGGGCTGGGATCACGAGTCGTCGCGACCGTGTGTGCGCCACGGCCACGACTCGGTGGCGAGTAGCGCCCGAAACCACCCTTGGCATGGAGTGCCCTTCGCCTTGCCATCGCTTCCTCCCGGCCTCGTGTGGTCGGGCACGCTAACCGCCGCAAAGCCCGACATTCAACCCCGCTCGGGTTGCTCGACGCCATCCGGTGCCCCTCGCAGGACCACACCCAGGATTCGCTACCCTGCGCTCGGCTAGTCAGTGGTTGCCGACCCACTCGACGGCGCCGGTGGCCTGGAAGCTCGACACCTCGCCTGCGGTGAACTTCGCCTCCTCGGGGTTCAGACCGCCATCACCACCGGGATGATCATGGGGCGCCGACGCGTCCGCTCGCTGACCAGGGCACCGAGCGAGCGTCGGACCGCCCGCCCCAGCACCTCGGCGTCCCGGGCGCCGTCGGCGAGCGCCTTGGCCAGGGCCTCGGTGACGACGGTCACCGACTCCTCGAGCAGGTCCTCGGCCTCCGGGGCGTGCACCCAACCCCTGGTGATGACCTGGGGCGTGCCGACCACCTGGGCCGAGTGGAGGTCGACGTTGGCCACCACCATGACAACGCCCTCGTCGGCCAGGATCCGGCGGTCCCGAAGCACCCCGTGGCCCACGTCACCGACCGTGCCGTCGACGTAGAGGTAGCCGGCCGGGACGTTGCCGTCGCGGGCCAGGCCATTGTGGTCCAGCTTCACCACGTCGCCGTCCTCGCACAGCACCACCTGGTTCGCCGGGACGCCCATCGACACGGCCAGTTGGGCGTGGTGGACCATGTGCCGGTACTCGCCGTGCACCGGCACGAACGCATCGGGGCGGGTGACGGCGAGCAGGGTGCGCAGCTCGCCCTGCCGGGCGTGCCCGCTCACGTGCACCGGCGCCTTGCCAGAGTGGATGACCTCGGCACCCCGCCGGTGCAGCTGGTCGATGACCCGGCCGACCGACCACTCGTTGCCCGGGATGGGGTGGGCGCTGATCATGACGACGTCGTCGGGCTCGATCTGGACCCGCCGGTTCTCGCCCACCGCCATGAGGGAGAGCGCCGACATGGGCTCGCCCTGAGAGCCGGTGGAGATCACGCAGACCCGGCCGCCGGGCAACTTGGCGATGTCGTCGACGTCCACCACGACGTCGTCGGCGATCGTGAGCAGACCGAGAGAACGCGACAGCTCCACGTTGTTGAGCATCGAGCGGCCGAGGAAGGCGACCTGGCGGCCGTTGGCCGCGGCCGCGTCTGCGATCTGCTGCACGCGGTGGATGTGGCTGGCGAAGCACGCCACGATGACCCGGTGTCCGGCCCGCGCCGAGAACAGCTGGCGCAGGGTCTCCCCGACCGTCGACTCCGACGGGGTGAACCCGGGCTCCTCTGCGTTGGTGGAGTCGGACAGCAGGAGTCGGATGCCGGGGTCCTCGGCCAGCGCGCCCATCCGGGCCAGGTCGGTCCGGCGCCCGTCGACCGGCTCGAGGTCGAGCTTGAAGTCGCCCGAGTGCAGCACGACCCCCTGGGGGGTGTGGAAGGCCAGCGCGTACGCGTGGGGCACCGAGTGGGTGACCGGGATGAACTCCAC
>PMOQ01000085.1:27767-29889 GCA_003161255.1 Acidimicrobiaceae bacterium
GTGAGCTCGGAGCCGTAGATGGGGGCGGAGAGGTCCCGGAGCAAGAAGGCGAGCCCGCCCGTGTGGTCCTCGTGGCCGTGGGTCAGCACGATGCCGTCGACGCGTGCCGCGTGCTCCCTCAGGTAGGAGAAGTCCGGCAGGACCAGGTCGACACCGGGCATGTCGGGGTCCGGGAACATGATCCCGCAGTCGAGGACGAGGATCCGCCCGTCGACCTCGATGCAGGCGCAGTTCCTCCCGATCTCGCCCAAGCCGCCGAGGAACACGATCCGGACGGCCGAACCCGGCCTCGCCTCCGCCTTCGGTACCTTGGCCGCATCGGGCTTGCGCCTGCGGCGAGCCTCGTCGGGCTTGCCCCTGCGACGGGCATCGTCGGATCGGTTGCGCTGCCGCGGGGCGCCGCCGGCCGTGCGGTCCTGACCCTGGCGTTTGGGTTGGGCCGGCTTCTTGGCCTTGTCAGCCAACCGTGGTGCCCAGACCCTCGAGCACGTGCCGAGCCCAATCGTCGAGGTCGGCCGGCGCAGGCCCGAGCGGGTCCCTGCACTGGCCGACCGCGAGCCCGAGGGCCCGGCAGGCCGCCTTGGCCGGCAGCGGGTTCGGGAATGTCTCGGAGGTCTCGAAGTCGAACGACGGGATCAGCCGCGCGTTGGCCTCCCGGGCCCCGCTCACGTCGCCCTTGAAGTGCGCCGCCAGCATCTCGGCCATCTCTCTGCCGGCCCAGTGCGAGGCGACGCTCACCGCGCCGACTGCCCCGACCGACAGCATGGCCAGGGCGAGATCGTCGTCGCCGCAGTAGATCTCGAAGCCCGACGGGGTCTGGGTGAGCAGCCGTGCCGCTCCGGCCACGTCGCCGGTCGAGTCCTTCACTGCGACCACGTTCGGCACGTCCCGGGCGAGCGACACCATGGTGTCGAGGGCGATCCGGCGACCGGTCCGCACGGGGATGTCGTAGATCATGACCGGGAGGTCGGTGGCCGCGGCGACGCGCTCGATATGGCGCCGGATGCCGGCCTGGGGCGGGCGGCTGTAATAGGGGGTGACCACCAGCACCGCGTGGGCCCCGGCCTCGGTGGCGGCCTTGGTCAACTCGATCGAGTGGGCCGTGTCGTTGGTCCCGGACCCGGCGATCACCGGCACCGTCACCGCCTCGACGACGGCGCGCCAGAGCGACCGCCTCTCGTCGTCGCTGAGCACGGGTCCCTCGCCGGTGGTCCCGCACACCACCAGCCCCTCGGTCCCGTGGTCGACCAGCCACCGGGCCAGCGCCACCGCCGCGTCGAGATCGAGGGCACCGCCCGCGTCAAAGGGGGTGACCATGGCCGTGAGCAAGCCGCCGAACCGCGCGGGATGATCCGAGCCGTCCATCAAATCAGGGTACCAGGGCGTGCCCCGGACCCCCTTGGACACCGCCGCCGGCCGGGGCCGGCCGACCCGGTCGCCTACGCGACCTGCCGGGTCACCGGCGAGCCGTCGGCGAAGGCGTCCTCGTCCTCCGTCGAGTCACTCAGGTGCTCGAACGCGATCACGCCCATCTCGGTGAACTTCTCGCGCAGCCAGCCGTCGGCGGCGTCGAGGAGGCCGAGCTTGCGCAGGTTCGGCACGATCTTCGAGAACAAGAGGATCTGGAAGTCGTCCTGGTTCGGGTCCTGGCGGCCCATCAGCGTCATGACATCGTTCCACGGCACGCCCATCCGGTCCCACACCTCTTGGGACCGCAGCCGGTCGCGCATGCGGACCGCGGCCTCGAACGCGAACTCCTGGCGCTCGCGCATCTCGGACGCCGAGAGCTGCGAGTAGAGCTCCTGAAGGCTGAGCACGCCGAAGGCGACGTGGCGGGCCTCGTCGGCCATGACGTAGCGGAGCAGCTGCTTCAACAGGGGCTCCTGGGTCAGCTGGTGCATGAAACCGAACGCGGCCAGGGCCAGGCCCTCGACCATGATCTGCATGCCCAGGTAGGTCATGTCCCAACGCGAGTCGGCGATGATGTCGTCGAGCAAGAGGCCGAGGTGGCCGTTCAACGGGTAGTGGCCCGACATCTTGGTGTCGAGGTACCGCGAGAACACCTCGACGTGCCTCGCCTCGTCGACCACCTGGGTGGCCGCGTAGTACTTGGCGTCGATCC
>PMOQ01000054.1 GCA_003161255.1 Acidimicrobiaceae bacterium
ACCCTCAGGCCGGGCTACCCCTCGTACACCACTCTGGCGGACTCAACTTTGCGGCACACGGTCCAGAGAGGAACGGACGTGATCAATCGCAACAGCGATGACTCGATCAGCCTGGACCCCCTCAACAAAGGCGCTTGCCCATTCTGAGCCCTGCCGCTCTACAACTACCGCTGAAGCCGCCAAGTCGGTGTGGTACGCGGGCGGGGCGGCCCTCCAGAGCCGAACGAACTGATCACGAGTGAGCCGATTCGCCGCTCCAAGAACCCGAGCGGCATATACACGCCTGATCCAATCCGGGCCCTCCTTGTTCACCGCTTCCTCAGCAACCTCAATTGTGCCCTCGGTTACGAGCTCAGGACGGTCAATCAACAGACCATAAAACCAAGCATCCTGCCATGCGTGTCGAAAACTCCGATTGCTAAAAATCTTGTCTATCTCCGTCGCGACTTTCCGCGCATGCGTCTCGACGACTTCTCCCAGATATTTGGTGACCACCTCGGTTTCAGCCGGAAACCTGAGTGCTAACTCCGCGGCGTGTTCTACAGCGAAGGGATTGTTCTTGGCAGCGAGGGTCATGAGTGAGTCGTACAACCGTTCGTGAAAATCTTCGCTTGGTAGTCCATCGTCATCGCCCGGCAACGAAGCAACTGTCTCAGCAAATAGCCTGCATGCAAGCTCCTCGTCACCAGGTGTTAGATGCTCGCGAACAGTTTCTATGGCCTCCTCGAACGGGACTTCGGCGTATCGCCCTCTGCCCAGCTCGGCCACCACCTGAACAAGATCCTCGATATCGAGTTCGTCAAGATATTCGTCTGAGAGCCCCTCTCGCTCGAACAATTCGATGAGCGGACCTCGGTCGCCGCTTAGCAATTGCTCGATTCTGATGTTGGCGATCCGGCGACTGAGGTTGCTCTTTGCTGCTTCCACATGCACGAGACCCCTACGGTAGGAGGCGGCTGAAAGTATTCGTGACTTTTGCCCGTTTAGATGGAGGCCAATCTTCCGCAGTTCTTCCTCAGCCGATGCTGCCGCCTCGACTCCCGCTCCATAGCTAACGGCCGATATTCGGATATCGTCGCCGTTGCGGAAATAGTCCAATCCATTTCTCAGCATCGCTCGATCTACCGTGTCGAGATAAGCACTAGCGATCGGATCAGAAGCAGCAAGACCCTGTGGTAGCCCCCGACTTCCACCCATCGTCCGATTTAGGAATCCTGACAACGCTTGCACTTCGTGCGTTCGCCCCGTCATGTCGATCAGAGCGCCCTCCAGGGTGTCATGGTCGATCGACTCGTAGAAGCCCGAGATGTCGAGCAACACGACATGGGTATGTTCCATCGTCGCGGGTGCCTCGTTGAACTCTTGCCATCGTTTGGCGGTCGCAATGCCTCGCGGCCAATAGACAACGTCACGGCTTACCAAGCCCCCGTTGATCCTCTGCCGTAAAGTCCCGACGACGGCGTCGTAGACGACTCGGTCCCGGAGTGTCAAGAGGGCGGCCGGACGAGTGGCGAGTGTTCGCTTCGGGACAGGCACTAAAACCGCACGGGTGGGTTCGTATCGACCAGAGAGCAAGTCCCGAGCCAGCGCCTCAGTGAACCGACCGCCCACCTCACCTCCCGCCGTGTCTTCAAGCCGTGGTGGCAGGAGGTCGTTTCGCCCCAAATGGGCGACAACCGAAGCAAGGTCAAGGCGCTCAGCGAACTTTGTGAATAGGTCGTCAGTCACCGACACAGATGATCTCAGTTGTTCGCGAGTCTCGCTCGATAAGCGTTACTTCTCTGGCAGCGGTGGCGCCTCGATTATGGAACGGTGGCGCCTCGCACCCTGCGAGTAGCCGTCATATCGGTCGTCGTAGTCCCCGCACAGAGTTATCGGCTACTCGCCATGAGTTGTCTTTTGGGCCTTTCGGTCCACCGATGCGCTCGATCAATCATCACGAAGCGGGTCAGGTTGGGGGTCAGCCTCGACGTTGTCCACCCACCCGTATCGCTGCCAAGCAGCCTGTCGACTCACTCCCAGGAACCTGCCAACCGCCGCCCACGATGCACCAGCCAATCGCTCCACTCGAATTGCCTCAGCGATCAGCTTTTCGATCCGATCACGTTCCCGAAGTAGGAGAGTGATCCGAAACGGTCCTGACGTTCCGTGCCACTCGGGACGCGATGCCACGTGCGCCGGGGCGGCATCCATCGTTTTGACCCGATAGTCACCACCCCAGCTACCTGGCCGAGGCGTCGGCTGTCGCACCACCCCCCGAGCCCGTCGCTCGGCTTTCTGCCTGCTCGCCCGTCCCATTAGGGGCGCCCACGAGTCGTCAAGCTGTCTTTACACCGGATTCCCATCCCCACCTGCTTTTTTTGCCATCTCACCGGACAGCCACCGGGCAGATATGGCCCACAAGACAAGCCAGTGGGCCACCAGCCCCCGACCACCGGCCAGAGCACACTTCCACCCACACCCACCGGGCCCAGTTCGCCGTACTGCCGGACCCGACGCCGACGTCCCGTCGTACCGCCGGGCCGGGGGAGCAGCGCAGCCAGCAGCCCCAAGGGGGCTGCGGTTCCATGGTGGGGGGGCGACCACTCACGACCGGAGCCGTCAAGGGCGCCGTCGCTCCGCTCCGGCGTCACACGTGACCGCCTGCGGCGGCCCTTGACCGCTCCTTGTGCTGCGACGGCGGTAGAGCTCCGCTCGAGAAATGCCGAGCACAGCCGCCAACGCACTGCGGCGAACCCCCTCGACCCAGCACTCAGCTTCCAACACACGAATCTGTTCATCGATTGCTGCCCGGACGAACACCATCGCCTTGAGACGCTCGAATCCCGATGCACCCCCACACATTTCGGCCGGCACCCGATCACCCCGGACAATGCCGAGCAATATGCCTGCCCAGCCCACATCGGAAGCAATGCACGTCGGGACACCAGGTCCACCGATGCCCTGGAAGTCCACAGGACCAACACACGCCAACAGGCCGATCTCCCGGCCCCGGACGCTCACCGTCCGAACTCGGGCGGGGGAGGGGGCTACCGCCCCCAGCCCCGCTTCTCGTTTCGGCCGAACGATCCGCCGAGCCGGTCACGGCTCCTCGGACAAAGCAAGCTCCCGCTCAGCGCGAGTCAGCCGGGGCAGCGGCAGAACATCAGCGGCCCGAACACCGTGGGCCTTTGCGACTCGTTTGACAACGACCGCCGCTCCAGCGGCCGTGGGCTTCGGCCCACGAATGAATATCCCCAACTCCCAAACCACGTCAGCGTAGAAGCGCTCCAGCGGTTCTAGACCTTGGTCACCTGTCTTCGACAAAACATCATGCTCGACTTCCCCACAGTCAGCCCGCCGGATAGTGCCACCACGAACAGGACCGTACCGAGAGGTTGTGACACCCACGTCTCGTTCTGAGACGTCATAATCATCAACTTGACATAATGTGCATTATCGGCGGTGGGGCCTAGTGCGTCCGTAAAACGGGCCTGAGCCCGTAACGACACGACGGGTGTCTTCGGGCTCGCGTAAACCGGCACAGCCCCATTAGGATTTTCGAGCGTGAGCGGGCGTGTGCGGTACGCGAATTAGCGACCGGCCAGGCGCCTCTGGACTTCCCCGGCCAGTTCAACCGTGTGGACTGCGGCGTCGGTCGCCGTCGTCATCGTGCGAACGATCACGTCGGTGAACCCGAGCTCACCGAAAACCGCCAGCTGCTGGGCGACGCCATCAGGGTCGCCATAGGCGACGGCCGCTCGTTCGAACCCCCGGTATCCCGCCGCCATCAGGGCGTCTCCAGCTCGTTCTGCTTCCGCCGAGGAGTCGGCGATGAGCACGTCTTTTCGAATAGGGATTCGGATCGGGATGCGATCGTGACGGGCGCAGGCTTCGCTGTACATGTCTATGGCGCTGGCGGCGCTCTCCGGTGTGAGATCGGCGTTCCCGTACCAGCAGTCCCCGAGACGGGCCGCCCGGTCGATGGCGGTGGCCACCCCGCCACCGACCCACCACTCGATTCCCTGGGTCGGGACGGGCGCCACCTTGGCGTCTTTGATCCCAAAGATGGTGCTCGAGACGGCGTCTCCTTCGAGCAGGGCCTTGACAACGCCGATTCCCTCCGCCAACAGGGCGGCCCGTCTCTCGATTGGGATCCCCATGGCCCGGAACTGGGCGCCTCCCCCGCCGAGTCCGGCCTGGACGATGAAGGGGCCCGAGGCAATGGCTGCAAGGGTGCCGACGTGCTCGGCTAACAGCACCGGGTTCCACAACGGGACGAGGAAGAGACAGCCGGCCGGGCGGTCGTCCCACTCTGCCAACAGTCGACCCAGCATCGGAGTGTTCTGTAGGTAGACGCCCGGGCCGGTGGAGTGGTGGTCGCCGATTGAAAGGGTGTCCAGGCCAGCATCACGGGCCGCTCGTACCTGGGCAATCACCGTGCGGGGGCCTTCTCGAGGGTCGCCCGGCGCGAAGGCCGACCCCACTGAGATCCCGATGCGCATCAGGGCTTCGGACTGATGATCGAGGAACCAGACATACGCGACTTCTACCTCGACACCCTCCCCGTCCGCCAGCCCGCGGCGACCGGCCACCGCGCCCACAGGAAGGGCATCAACATGAGGCGCTCGTGACGTCCGGGTGCTCCGCGGCAGCCGGCGCGCCATATCCGGGCCATCTCATGTCGACAGTTGTCAATCTATTGATGGGACGTCCCACCATGTGTCGGCGTCTCGTGGTGTGTGGAGTGGTGTGTATACAAAACGAGCGGTGAATCGAAACGCTCGGCTTGGCCCCTTGTCGTGTCTTCAACAGGTCAAAGTCGAGACGTCGAGGTGGATCGGCACCGTGGTCGGCGACTCGTAGGTTGAATTCGGAAGCCACCACAGTTGCGAACCGAGAACCTCTAACGCAGCTTGGTCCGCTGACTCCTGGACCGGTGTGGACACTCCCGTTACCGGGCACCATGCCGTTGCGCCGGGTGCGAGCAGTTCCCACGCGTCCGTGTTGGTGCGCTCCCCGGTGAGCAAGAGGCTTCCCTCGGGAAGGACGATGATGCCGCCCGGCTCGCCGGCGTACCCGCTTCCGGGTTGAAAGCCAGGAGCCGCTGGAAGGGAAATATCCGACCAAGTCGTCCCGCCATCCGTTGACCGCGTCAATTCGTACGGCGACGTCGAATCGACGAGCAGTTCGGTGGTGGCCGAGGTCGCGACGAGCTCGGACTGGCCGCATGTTCCGACGTCGCTCGGCCAACCAACAGGAACCCAACCGTGGACCCCTGTTTCTCCGCGTAGGAGCGCCTGCTCGGGGTTGACCATCGCGCAGTTTCCGGGCGTGTAGCCGCCGAGGGTCACACACGGACCGGCGAGCGGACAGGTGAGCTGGGCTTCCTGCCAGTCGACTCCGTTCACGGTGCCTTCCACCTGCGGGACCGGCATGGTTATCCCGTTCGGTCGCGACACGAAGATCGCATTCACAGTGCCGCCATCGGTGCGGAAGCCGCCGAAGCCCGCCGGTTGGTCGCCCGCCGGCGCCGGCACCGGCCTCCATGTCCCGCCGTGGTCAGTGGTGAACAGGGCGATGTTGACGATAGGCGGCTCCACTCCCCCGGGCCCGACCTCGAATGCCGCGACGACAGTCGGCGCAGCGGCGGGTCCGACCGGGATCGCGCTCGAGCAGACGGGGGCGGACTCCAGTGGTCCAAAACCGAGTGCGTCGAGGACGGGCGCCGCTGCGCCGGTCGGGACGGTGTTCTGAGCATTGCCGTCCGATACCGTCACCCCTCCCCCATCGCACCAGGCGACGAGGGAGCTGTCCGAAGGGTCCATGGAGATGGCAGGGAGGCCTGCGGGGATCGCCGTCAGAGGGGTGGTCGCCGGGAGGCTGGCCCAGGTCGGTGGTGATCCCACCTCGAAGCCGCCGTGTCCGAAGTCGACGTCGACCGCACCGTACTTCAGCGGGCCGAAGTGCACCTGCGCGCCGCCCCGATGGCCACTCTCGACATTCAATTGGAACGTGAACGGCTGATCGGAACCGATCACCGAGACCAGTGGTGCGTCGCCGGTCACCCTGATGACGTCGCCCGGAAGCACTGTCCCAGGGTTGACCGACAAGTGCCCGCACATGGTCGTCGAAGGGCACCACGATGGGCCTGGGGGATTCGGCGCGTTCAGGGTGAAGGCCGTGCTGCCCTCCGCGCCGACCAGCGCGCATCCACTGGCCTCCTCGAGACACCGGATGCCGATGGGATACAGGCCCGAGACCAGCCGGAGGACCCGGTTCGGTTGGGCCTCGATCCAAGGACCTCCCGGGATGACCAGCGACGCGCGGAACGATGTCGCGCTGGTCCACCGCAACCGCACTGCCTCATATTGCAGACCGTCGAGACAACCGTCCCAGCAAAAGTCTGCATACGGGTTGCTGGCGAACCGCCGCGGGATCGGCGAGCTCACGGAGCCGGTGACGGTGATACGGGTGCCGGGCGCCCCCGATGGCGGTGAGAGCGTCAACGCCACCGACGGCCCCCTCCCCTGGTGGCTGCCCGGGATCGTGGTCACGGGGGTGATCGGGTGTGCGGCACCGACCACAGACCGCAGGACCTGTTCCAGCTCGACCTGGTGCGCGCCGGCGCTTTCGGGGCCCACCCGGATGCACGCAGTGACGCGGCCGCTTATGGACTGGTGGACCCCACTCGACCCGCTCGGACACCCGAGGGCAACAAAGGAGGTCGTTGCGTGATCAAGGACAGCCGACGATGCGGTCGCTGGCGCCGTGGCTATCGAGCCGACAACCACGGAAACGGCGAGCACGAGAGCCGGCCACAGCCGCGCACCGCCGAGAGTGTCCACGATCTCGCTACGTCGGAGGGGAGATGCGCGTTGACATCCTGAGCTCGGGTTGGTCTACGACCGAAATACGACTTCGGAGTCGGTCGATCTCGGCGAGGGCGTACCCCACTGCTGCATCGTCGTCCATGGCCGCACCCTCGGCTCGCAACTCCCTGAGTCGATCCTCACTCAGTGCTTCTCGGATGATTTCGGTTGTCGTCCGGTGCAGCTCGGTCACGGCGCGGGCGTTGCCGGCCGCTCGCCCGGGGCCGTCGACGGGGCCCGTCGGTTGAGTCGGATGGGCCGAGTTGGAGAGTCGCTCCGCGATGCCTTGCAGCGTGGCCGCGGTGTCGGCGCTAGCCGGCGCAACGGCTCGGGCGACGAGGTTCACAACCGTGGCGAGCAGGGCCCGGTTGGCTATCCAATGGAGGTGACGCATCGACCCTGGAGCGAGCTCCAGCACCTGGGGCCAATCCCCCAAACGGGCGCTCACAACCACCGCCCGGTCAAGCTCAACCCACCCTTCGAAGTCGAGCGTGGCCCGCAACTCTCGGCTCTCGCGTAAGAGGGCTTGCGCACGGGGAGGATCTTGATCAGCGAGCGCGCCAGCCAGCGCAATCAGGTTCAGCGTGATGGCGGTCGGCAACCCGGACTGCCGTGCGAGGGCGAGACCCTCGGTCGCGATGGTGATAGCGGCGTCCGCATCGCCGACATTCGTGCTCGCGTCCGAGGCTGAAGAGAGGATGGCTGCGGCATTGCCGAGTCGGCCGGCGGATCGCGCGATCTCCGCGGCACGGAGAAACTCGGTCACCGCAACGTCATAGAGGCCGAGCGAGCGCGCCACGATGCCTCGGGCAGTCGCGACCGCCAACTCGGCGAATAGGTCAGGCGTAGCCCCAAGGCGTTCAATCGCGGCCACGGCCTGGGCACAGCGCGACTCGGTGATCTCGAGGTCGCCCAGCTCCGCGGCCCGGTATGCGATCGTGGCCAGCGCATAGGGATACATGCGATGTTCGGTTGCACCGCTGAGCTCGAGGATCGGATCGACGGGAAAACGCAACACGTAGCCGACCTGGAATGCCGACGGCGTGTGGAATAACAGCCGCAGGGCGAGATCGACATTGTCGCTCTCGATCGCGTAGTTCATCGCAGCCACGAGATTCTCGCGTTCGACCGCGAGGCGCCTTCCCGCTTCGACCTGTCGGGAACCGACGAGATCTTGGGACGCTTGCCGAGCTAACTCGGCGTAGCACTCCGCGTGACGCGCTCTCAGCGTCGCGGTTTCACCGTGCTCGGCGAGGCGTTCCCCGGCGTACTCTCGGATCGTTCCGAGGAGGTCGTAGCGTGTCTCGCCCTCGCGTTCGGCGATGACCAGCGACTTGGCGACCAGGCCGCGCAGAGCGGTGAAGAGCTCGTCTCGCTTGACGAAGTCCTCGTCGGAGCAGACCGTCTCGGCGCTCTCGCGGGTGTGGCCCCCCGCGAACACGCCCATCCGGGCCAGGAGGCGACGCTCGGGCTCGGTACACAGCTCATAGGACCAGTCGATGGCGGCTCGGAGAGTCTGGTGACGTTGGACCGATCGACGCCGGCCCCCGGTCAAGGTCTCGAAGCGATGGTCGATTCGCCGGGCCAGCTCGACTGGACTCATCGCCGAGACCTGGGCCGCCGCGAGCTCGATCGCCAAGGGCACGCCGTCGAGTCGACGGCACACCTGAGCCACGGCCGGTGCGTTCACCGCTGTCAGAACGAAATCGGCGTCGACGCCCCGGGCGCGTTCGACGAACAGCAAGACGCCGTCGTGGAGTGCGATGGCATCCCGGTCGGCGTCCGTCACCGGCACCGCCAAGGGAGGAATCGAGAAGGTTTGCTCGCCATCGAGGCCCAGAGCCTCACGGCTCGTGGCAACGAAGACCAAACCCGAGCACGACTTCGCCAACGACTCGATCAGATCCCCCACCGCGTCGAGGACGTGTTCGCAGTTGTCCACCACCAACAGCAATTGCTTCGTCCGCAAAAACTCGATGAGCGCCTCCTGGGCGCTCTGGCCGGGGTGGGCACCCACCCCGAAAATGGACACGAACGCGTCGACGACCGCGTCGGGGTGACGAACCAAGCCCAGCTCGACCAGCCATGCCCCCTCCCGAAAGCCGGGCATCCCATCGGCCGCCACCTGCAGAGCCAGGCGGGACTTGCCTACCCCGCCGACCCCGGTCAACGTCACGACCCGTCGCTCGCGCATCGCCTTGCCGATCCGGCCCAGCTCCTGTTTGCGTCCGATGAATGAGGTGGTCTGCAGGGGCAGGTTCCCGGGGAACGCATTGAGCGAACGGAGCGGCGGGAAGGTACCGGGCAGATCGGCGTGTCGTGCCTGAAAGATGCGCAGCGGCGCCGTCAGGTCCCGCAGTCGATGCTCCCCGAGGTCGGTGAGCTCGACATTTGCGGGCAAGACGCCCCGGACGAGCGACTCGGTGGCACCGGACAAGAGGACCTGGCCGCCATGCCCGATCGCCATCACCCTGGCGCAACGGTTCAAGGGCTGGTTGAGATACTGGTCCTCGACGAGGACCCCTTCGCCCGTGTGGATCCCCATGCGAGAGCGGAGCACCTCGACCGCCTCGGGCCACGGTTCGGCGGCCAGCTCCAGCTGGACCCGTATGGCCGCGCTGACGGCGTTAGCGGGTGCACCGAATACCGCCGCCATGCCGTCGCCCATCTTGGAGTACACGACACCGCTTTGGGCCTCGATGGCTTGCACCAAGATGGCGTCGTGACGCGCCAGAGCGTCGCGCATGGCGTCGGGGTGCTGCTCCCATAGGCGGGTCGAGCCCTCAAGGTCGGTGAAGAGAAAGGTGACCGTTCCCGAAGGCAGTTCAGGCATCCCGTTCACCTCCTTCCCACTCCCCTAGCAGGAGGTTAACCAGCCAAAACGATGGGTCGTCGCCGAACGACGGGGGGTCGCAGCAGGGCCCGGACGCTTAGGTGGGCTCGGCCGCCGCCAGGCGACGGGCAAACCCGGCGATCATGCGCCGCAACAGGCGCTCCATGAGCCATCCGGTCCCAGGGATCAGGGCCACCATGGTTCCGGCCCACTCGACGCTCGTGTGGGCGGCCTGCTCGGCAACGGCCTCGACCTCGACGAGGTGGACATGCGCGACATACGAGCGCAACGGCTGGCCACTGATCATGCGGTAACCATGATGGTGGGAGGGATCTGCCTCGACGATCTGCTCGCGCACCATGAAAGGCGGACGACCCAGGCGGCGGATGCCCCCAACGCCGTCGGGTCCGGGAGCGACCTCCCACTGCGAGCGGGTGATCAGCGGCCCGGCCCACAAGCACCAGGTGGGCGCGTCCTCCAACTGCGCATAGAGCTGCGCCGCGGACGCCGTGCTGGTGGCAAGCACGGCGAAGTGGCGCGGTTTGGGCATCGTCGAATGCGGGTCGCTCAGGCCCCGCTGCGCTCGAGATGCGCGAGGACGTTTGGGAACGTATCCCGGGCCGCATTGGCCCCGATGAAGATGTCCTGGTGGCCGTACCCGTCGACGACCACGCGGCGGACCTGCTCTGTGCCGAGCGCGTGCGCGATGGCCGAGTACGTGCGCTCGGTCGACTCCGGCACCCAGACCAGGTTGTCCCGGCCCGACATGAGCGTTACCGGGCGTCCGAGCCGCTCCATGTGGGGCAGGTACTCGTCGACCCCGGTGGCGCTCACGACCCGCTCGGCCCGGGCCATGCGGGAGAGATGCACCATCATGGTGGTGTCGGTGAGCCCGAAGAGCTCGTGCATGGTGGTGTGCGTCAGATCGTTCATGTTTGGGTGGTGCACGGCCACTCCGTAGATGAATGCCAGCCGCCTGCAGACCGCTTGGTCGCACCGTTCGGCCTTTGGGATCGGATAGACGCGCAGGGCCAGATCGACGGCCCGCGCGCCATCCGACTCGTCGGTGAAGGCGTCCGTGGTGAGGGTCTTCACCCCCATCCGTCGCATCAGTTCACCGAGGTGCAGCCCGACCTTGAGCCGGGTGATCGGAGGCCCGATCGGGTGCGCGCCGACCGAGGAACACAGGAGCGATGTCGGATCCACCGTCCCGGCCAAGGTGGCCATCGTCCAGGTGAGGCTGCCCACGCAGTGCGAGACCACGTGGAGGTCCGATCGGCCGGTGTGCTGACGGACCGCGGCCGCTGCGGCCGGGTGGTCCTGGCGGGCCACCGTGTCGGCGTTGAACTGGCTGTTGGCAGTGGGCAGGAGGGTCGAGGCCCGCCATTCCTGGACCCACACGTCGAAGTCGTGCTGGACCAGGTACTCGGCGAGATTGGTCTCAACGGTGTCGAGCAGGAAGGTGAGCGGGTTCGCCCCCATCCCGTGGACGAGCAGGACCGGGCCGCGCCGGCCACCCTCGTAGCGAGCGAGCCGCAACGCGACGCCGTCGTCGGTGCGATACCCGTATTCCTGAGGCAGTGGCAGGTCCAGCGGCCGCCGGCGGCGAGGAGCCGCATGGCGGTTGAAGCGCGTGGTGCGACGGACGACCGACCCGTAGTCGTCGTAGAGGGGGCCTGCGAACGACCGTCCGAAGCGAGCCTCGAGCTCCAAGCGCTCCCACTCGCTCGCCGGGCCGGTGACGGCCATGGTCCGCAGCTGCTTGACGAAGTCCTCGGCGGCGATCCTGAGCACGCCGCGACCGATCACCGGGCCGGTGTCGTCACCGTCGCGGAGGGTCACGTACAAGGTCGTGGTCGCCGGCCACAGGCCCGCGATGTCCCCGGGACCGACCGCCTTGAAGCCGGTGACGTGGAGCCGCCGGCCGGCGGTCGTCGTGAGCGGGAGCCGGTACCACATGTGGCTGAGGGCGGTGTCGGCCCGGTCGTCCGCCACCAGCAGCTGGAACGCGCCGTCGTCCACGCTGATCGGGTCATCGGACAGCGCCGGGGCTTCCACGACGCCGACCGCGGCCATGGGTCGGGCCAGGTCGGCGATCTCGGCCCGGAGGTCGTCGGTCGAGAGGGTCAGCACGAAGGCCAGGGTCGACCCGGCCCGCTCCCCGGCCGCCGCGGCGCTCTCGTACTGGGCCAGGTCCTCGGCATCGGGGGCGTCGGTGGCCGACCAAAAGCCGGACATTCGCTCGGTGAAGCGCAGCCCGGGCTTGTCGGGCGACGCCGGCGGGGACTGGTTGGCCAGGGGTCGGGCCGCGCCTGCATCGATCGGCCAGTGGTTGTCGGCCGCCAGCCCGGCCACGGCCCGCTCGGTCAGGGCCGAGATGGTGAGCAGCGGGTTCACCCCGAGGGGCCGGGCGACGATCGAGCCGTCCCACACCATCAGGCCCTCGTGGACCGCATCGCCGGTCCGACCTGAAAAGACCCGTCCCTTGTCGTCCACGACGCCGTCCTCGGCCCGATCGGCCATCACGCACCCGCCGAGCGGATGGACGGTGACCAGGCTGCGTTCGAGCATCCGGGACCACATCGGGTTGTGCAGGAAGGTGCCGCCATCGTGCGCGGCGGCGGCCCCGACCACGCGGTTGGCCAGCTCGTAGTACGAGCTGACGCCTGCTCCGGGCCAACGCACGTGGACCCTGTCGCCAACGAGCGCGAGGGACCCCTCGTCGTCGTCGTTGCCCATCGCGAGCAGGGTCTGGAGGTGCTGGGTCAACCCGCGTCGGCCCCGGGTGACGATGCTGTGCAGTGCCGCGACCGGGCCGCCGCCCCGAAGTCGACGGCCGAGCCAGTCCGGGTTCTCCTGGCCGAGCAGCCCGATGGGCAGCAATCCCGCGATCGCTCCGGGGACCACGGCGTCCTCGATGATGACCCCCTCGGCGAGGGGCCGTCCCGCTCGCTCGTCGATGAAGGCGGTGATGCACGGACCGACCGGGTGCTCGGGGTCGGGGGCGTCGGGTCCAGCGCCGACCCCGTGCACGGCCTGGCCCGGCCGGAAGGAGAAGCCGAGCACGTCGCCGTTGCCGGTGAAGTGCTGGCCGAGCTGATCCGACAGGTCCAGGCCGTGTTGGCGGGACCGGAAGAGCACCCTGGTGGTGCCCAACACCCCGGCGGCGAGCACCACCACGTCCGCGGTGACGGCCATCGGCGGGGGCCCGAACGGGTCCCGACCGACGCCGAGCGATCGTGCGCGGACCACCCACCGGGTGCCGGCGCCCTCCCGTTCGACCCACTGCACGTCGATCTCGGTGAAGATCTCGGCCCCGTGCGACGCCGCGTCGGGCAGATAGTTCATGAGGAGCGTGTTCTTGGCCCCGTAGTTGCATCCCGTGACGCAGTCGCCGCAGCCGGTGCAGGCCTCCTGGTGGACCCCGGCCGCGTTCGGACCGGCCCGGAACGTCACGTTGATCGGTGTCAGAGAGAAGGGCGCTCCACCGGTCGATCGACGGAGCGCCTCCACCTTCGCGAGCGGGGGGAACGAGGACGGGTACGTGCTCGGCGTGAACATCGCCTCGGCCCGATCGAATCCGGCGTCGAGCCCCGAGGGGTCCTCCCGCAGGGCCCGGGGCCACCGCTCGTCCTCGAAGACCCGGGGGTCGGGGCGGAGGGCCACGTTGGCGTTGACGAGCGAGGTCCCGCCGAGGCCGCAGCCCGAGAACACGTTCATGTCCCCGCCGACGTGCAGCCAGTACAGATTCCTGGGGTCGCCCGAGTCGCCGAGCGGGTCCGAGGTCTGGAAGTGCCGGGCCGCCGCCTCCATGGAGCGCGGGTACTCCCCCGGCACGAGCTCGCGGCCGCGTTCGAGGACGGCGACCCGCCGACCGGCCCGAGCGAGCCGGCAGGCGGCGATGCTGCCGCCGTATCCCGAGCCGACCACGATCACGTCGTAGTGGGCCGAGAGATCCGAGAACGGCCGCGACAGGCGCTCCATCATCACGTGGCCCGGGATAGCACCCGAGGTCGGCGCGGCCCGAGCGCCCGACGTCACCGGCGTCGGTGGGAGAGGAAGGTTCGGCGCGGGGTCCCGCCCTCGGTGCGGCCGTCGGCCCTGCCGAGCATCGCCGACGCGGCAGACATACGGTCGTCCAGTTGGCGGCGCCGCTGACGCTCGGTCGTCATGGCCGCTTCGGCCAAGGCCAGCCAGGGATCCCGGGACGGATCGATCCGGCTCGACAGATCGTCAACCAAGGGGTTGGCGGGGTCATTGGGTGGGCCCTGGATGGCGATGTCGAGACCGGCTCCCTGCATGTAACAGCGCAGGACGGCGACGTTGAGATCCTCGTCGATGAGGATCACCGATGCTCCCTTGTTCGGCTCGGCCTCGGCCGTGTCGACCACCCATCCGCCGGTGTTGATGACCGGCACCGGTCCGGGAAGCCCCGACGCGGCACGAACATCGGCGAAGGGCTTGTGGGTGTGCCCGAAGACGAAGGACACCTCGGCCGGCGATCCGATCTCGTCTGCGACCTGGCGCGCCACCGGTCCCGACAAGAAATCGATGAGACCGGCCTGGGCTCGCTCACTGAGCACCCCTGGTCCGTGGCGCTCGCGCCGGAGTGATCCGCACACCACCTCGGCCAACAGCCCGTCTGCGAGGAGCGCCTCGACGTGGTTCTGGACGCGGGAGCCCGGTCGATTTGCGATCGCCCCGCCGATGGCCCGGATCTCGGCATGGATCGCCTGGTCGCTCTGCAACGACTCGTAGATGCTGCGCACCCATCCAGAGGTGTCCTTGCTCTCCCCCATCGAGGACCAGAAGAAGTCGATCCAGCCACCGTTCTCCGCCTCCAGCTCCTGCACCGTCGTGACGCCGTCGGGACGGGGTCCGAACAGGTCGCCCAGCGTCGACATGGCCCGGTACAGGGGCTCGATGAAGTGGCCATGGGTCAAGACGACCGCCCGGTGGCCCGACTCGGTCACCAGCGCCAGGTTGGGGTAGCTCTGCTCGACGGTGACGGTCGCCTGGGGATCCGCCCGGGCGGCGAGCAGCTCGATGAACCGGTCCCGCGTCGGCACGACATCGTTGGCCGGGACGATGTGGGTGGCGTGGGGCTCGGGCGTGAGTGCCTGGTCGCGCGGCGCCTGCTCGAGGTACTCGAGGTAGCGGTCCGACCTCGCACGGGTCCAGAGATGGTGATCGTGGTTGCCCGGCACGAACCGGATACCCGGGGCCACCGCCGCGTCGGATTGTCCCGGCCGCAGGGCGGCCATGAACTGGGCGAAGGTGGCGGCGGCGTCCTCGGCCGAGCTGAGTGCCAGCTCGAACAGGTCGCCGAGCACCACCATCTGCGGGGGGTCATTGGCCGGGCTCAATGCCCGGAGCCCGTTGCACAACGCCTCCAAGACCGGAGAGGCCGAGGACGGGTCGACCCGTTCACCGTCCTCGGTGACCGAGGTGAGGACGCTGTTCAGTGCGCCCAGGTGCAGGTCCGAGACGCAGACCCATTTGACGGTGGCCACGGCTCAGCGAATCCGGTCGAGCCCCGGTGGGGCTGGGCATCGATGCGATCGACACGCGGACATGCGACGTCGGTCGCGCCAGGCGGCACCGGGAACCCGCGTCCGACGGTGGTCGGTGGCCCGAGCGCTCCCACGTCCTCGCACCCGGCTTCCTCCTCGCCCCCGTCCGACCTCACGGCGAGCCCGCAAGTCGGCACACGTTATCGCTGACCAGCACGTACGTCTCGGGTCCGCGCGTGGGGTCGATGGCAAGGATGGGCCCGGACGGACGCCTCGGGTCGCCAGCGGACCAACCCGACGCCCGGGCTCCGTCGTGCGTCGGCGCCGTCGTTCGGGTGGGACCGCTCACCCCGTTGCCGCAACTGCGGTTGCGTTCCACGGCGCAGTGCGTGCGCCCAGCCGAGCGCCTACGGCGTTGTGCCTCCACCGGAGGTGCCCCCGACACCTCCCCCGCCGAGGCCGTTCAAGCCCTGGTTCTCGAGGTTCTGGATGGCTGTCTGGGAGATGAGGGTAAGTGACACCGTGTGCTGGTTGGTGCCCCGATAGAAGGTCAGGCTGATGGTCTGGCCGGCCTTGTCGGCCTGGGCGGCCGATTGGAGGTCGGCGGCCGAGGTGATGGCCTTCGAGCCGACCTTCACGATCACGTCTCCCTGCTGGAGTCCGGCCTGGGCGGCCGGGCTTCCCTGGACGATCGAAAGGATGACCGCCCCCGACGAGGGCGTGAAGCCGTACTCGGTGCGCAGCTGCGGGGTCACACTCTCGACGTCGATGCCGATGTAGCCGGGGGTCTTCGTCGGGGTGCCGCCCTTCTCCAGGCTGGGCAGGAGCGACTCGATCTGGGCCGACGGGATGGCGAAGCCGATGTTCTGCGCGTTGGTCCCATCGCTGGTGGTGCCGGCGACGGCAGTGTTCATGCCGATCACCTCGCCCTCGGTGTCGACGAGCGGCCCGCCCGAGTTACCCGGGTTGATCGCCGCGTCGGTCTGGAGGAGATCCGAGAGCGTCTCGGTGGCGGTTCCGGGGTCCCCCGCCGTGACCGTCCGGCCGGTGGCCGAGACGATGCCCTGGGTCACCGTCGGCGATCCCTGGGAAAGACCCAGCGCGTTGCCGATGGCGACGACTGCGTCGCCGACGACCGCCTTGTCGGAGTCCCCGAACGTCACCGTCTTCAGGTTCGAGGCCCCGCTGATGTGCAGGAGGGCGACGTCATCGGTCTGGTCGGTGCCGACGAGCGTGGCCTTCTGTGCCGACGTCGAGCCCGCCTCGGTGACCGTGAGGGTGCCACCGTCCTCGGCCGCGAGCGCGACGACGTGGTAGTTGGTGACGACCATCCCGTTGGGCGAGATGATCATCCCGCTCCCCTCGTCCTCCTCCTGCGATGTCTGGACGTCGATCGAGACAACCGCGGGGAGGAGCTTGTTCACCAGCTTGGGGATGCTCGTGCCGCCGTCGAGGGCCGCACCCGGGGACGCGTTGCCCTCCTTGATCGAGGTGATGGTCGTCGAGTTTCCGTTGTTGTGGTTGTCGGCCAGGGCGGTCACACTGGCGCCGACGGCGGCGCCGATCAAGGCGGCGACGACGGCGACGAGGAACCATCCCCTCCCCCGTCGGTCGCCCGAGCTCGTGGGCGGCCCGGGGGGCGTCGGGCTCTGGTAGTCCGGAGTCCCGGCGAACATGCCACTCGGCGGGGCCGCCCATGGGTTGGGTCCCGCCTCGGCGGCGGTCGCCGCAGCGGCCGCCGGGACGCCCGGCCAGGTCGGTGCCGCCGATGGGCTCTGGGTGGGCGCCGCCGGTTCGGTGGGAGCCGCGGCCGGGACGGCCCACGACGGGGGCGGCGGGAGCGGTCGGGGGTCCTCGTGGGCCGCCGGCGGGTCGATCGGTTGATCGGCCGAAGTGGGGTCGCTGTCGTGCATTGCCTCGGTTGTTGGATCGGGGACGCGCTCGTACGGTGAATCGTCGGGACGGTCACTCATAGCGGTCCTCCTGGAGCCAGGCGTCCGCCGCACCAACGTCGAGGTGGCACGCCAGCCACGTCAACGCAGTGCCCATGCTAGAGGAACTGAGCGCTCATCCGGGCTCATCGCCCGAGGTCAGGGCGGAGCCCTTTATCCGGGTTCCCGGGGCCGCGGTAGCGTGAGCGATCGAATGTCTCGTTATACAGACATCGAGCTGACCAGCCAGGCCCCAGATGGCTCGTGGACCTGGCGGGCCGCCGGTGCCCGCCAGCCGCGAGGCACCCTCTCGCGCGATCTTGTCCCCTCCGGTGGCCGGGTGGGCGACGTCGTCCGCGCCGAGCTCGAGTCGGGCCTCGACGGCGTCGAGGTGATCTCGGTTTCGACGCCCAGGCCGATCCACCGGGCCGGCGACGCCATTCAGCGGATCGAGGTCATCGGCGCGCCCCGCCCGGATCCCGGCGTGGTCGTCTCCCTCGCCCGCGGGTCGCGCACCGGCGAACGCGGGTCGCGTCCAGAGCGCGGGTCGCGTCCGGGTGACCGGGAGCGCCGCCCCCGCCGTGACGGCGCTCCGGGACCCACTCGCGACGGAACGTCAGGGCCACGCCGCGACGGGGCACCGGGTCCCCGCCATGACGGCCCGCCCCGGCCGAGGCGCGACGAGCGAAGCGAGTCCGACGCCAGCCGGCCGCCCCGAGAGGACGACCGGAGGCCCGCCGGCCGCAGGCCCGGCGCAGGTCGAGCTGATGACGCACGGGGTGCGCGCACCGACGGCCCCGCAGGCGCCCAACGGCGCGACCGCCGGCCGACCATCTCGGCGGCCCACCGCAACGCTGCGTTGGCGACCCTCCGGCCCGAGCAGCTGCCGGTGGCCGAGCAGCTGCTGCGCGGCGGGATCCCCGCGGTGCGCCAAGCGATCGAAGACCAGAACGCGGCGGCAAAGGTGTCCGGACAGCCGCCCGCGTCGAGCGATGCGTTGATGGCCATGGCCGAGGAGCTCCTGCCGGTGGTGAACCTGGCCTCGTGGAAGGACCGGGCGACGAGCGCCCAGAACGCCGGGCGTTCGATGCGTTTGCGGGAGCTGCGAGCCGTCGTGGCCGCGTCTCGCACGGTGTCGCTCGACGACGACGGCCGGGTGCTGGCCCGGGCGCTGCAGGACAGCCTCACCGAGCGGGTCACCGGCCTGCGCGACGAATGGCAGGGACGCATCGAGAAGTCGATCGAGGGAGGAAAGGTGCTCGAGGCCCTGCAGGTCTCGGCGCGCCCGCCCGAGGTCGCCACGCGGTGCCCGGCCGACCTGGCCGTCCGGCTGGCCGCGGCCGCNNCCGCGAGCGGGGCGATGACCTCCGAGCTGGCTCCTGCGGACTGGCTGGCCATCCTGGCCGCCGTGCTCGAATCCCCCGTCCGGCGCACCGTCCGTCCGTCCGGCATTCCGGACGCCCCCGAGGCCAAGGATGCGGCCCGCAAGGCGGCCGGCTCGGT
>PMOQ01000006.1 GCA_003161255.1 Acidimicrobiaceae bacterium
ACGATCGTCGCCGACCTGCACGGGGCCTCCCACCTCTCGTGGATCGTCGTCGCCTACCTGCTTGCTGCGACGGTCTCCACGCCGCTGTGGGGCAAGCTCGGTGACCAGTACGGCCGAAAGGGTTTCTTCCAGGCCGCGATCATCATCTTTTTGATCGGGTCGATCCTCTCGGGCCTCAGTCACAGCCTGATCGAGCTCATCGCGGCCAGGTCATTTCAGGGACTCGGCGGCGGCGGGCTGATGGTCGGCACCCAGGCGATCATCGGGGACATCGTCCCGCCGCGAGAGCGGGGGCGCTACCAGGGCATCTTCGGCGCGGTGTTCGGTGTGGCCAGCGTCGTCGGGCCACTGCTCGGAGGAATTTTTGTCGAGCAACTCTCGTGGCGGTGGATCTTCTACATCAACATCCCGATCGGCGCCGTGGCGCTCTTCGTCGTCGGGAGTCAGGTCCCGGGCCATCTCCGCCGGATCCACCACGTCATCGACTACCTCGGGACCGTTGTCCTGGTGCTTGCAGCGACCTGTCTGGTGCTCTTCACGAGCCTGGGCGGCACCACGTATCGATGGGGTTCGGCGCCGATCATCGGCATGGGCATCGGGGGCGTCGTCCTGATCGGCGTGTTTGCCCTCGTGGAACGGCGAGCCGTCGAACCCGTTCTGCCGCTGCACCTGTTCTCCATCCGGACGTTCTCGGTGGCCAACTTCGTCGGCTTCGTCGTGGGCTTTGCGATGTTCGGCTCGATCACCTACCTGCCGCTGTTCTTCCAGATCGTGCGGGGTGAGTCGCCGACCATCTCCGGGCTGCAGTTGCTGCCCTTCATGGTGGGAGTGCTGATCTTCTCCATCGGATCGGGCCAGATCATCGCGAGAACCGGCCGCTACCGGCCCTTCCCGATCATCGGGACGGGTCTCGTCACGGTCGGGCTCCTGCTCCTGTCGCGGATGGGAATAGGGACGGGTCCGGTGGCCCCGGTGATCTACATGTTCGTGCTGGGCATGGGCCTCGGCAGCGTGATGCAGGTGCTCGTGCTCATCGTCCAGAACTCGGTCCCCTACTCCGAGCTTGGCGTCGCGACCGCAGGAGCGACGTTCTTCCGGTCCATCGGGGGTTCATTCGGCACCGCGATCTTCGGAGCCATCTTCTCCAATGTGCTCGTCGGGAACCTGGTCAAACACCTCGGCACCGCAAAGCTGCCGGCCGGAGTCGCGAGCTCGAGCATCACGCCGGCGATTCTCAACAAGCTCCCGACGGCGGTTCACCATGGTCTGGCCGCCGCATACGCCGAGTCAATCCAGACCTTGTTCATCATCGGGGCGCCCGTTGCCTTTGTGGCGTTCCTCGTGTCGTGGCTCATCCCCCAACTCGAGCTTCGGAGAGTGGTCTCGGCTTCCCAGCCACCGCTCGAGGGCGGGCCGAGCCACTCCCCGCCCGTTCCGGATCTCGAGGCTCCCGCGCTCGCCCCGACCATGCACCGGGCCACTCCAACCAAACTGACCTGACCCGTCGTCTCGTTCCGACGCGGCGGTGGCGCGGGCCGCCGACGGTGGTCCGATGGTCGCCGGGAGATCGAGACCAGCTAACCGGTTGGCGCCAGCGGGTCGGGTTGGGTCGGCGTTTCGACCGACAGCCGCCTGACCACCTGACGCTCCACGATGAAGGCGACGAAGGGCACAAACCCGGCTGCGACCATGGCCGCCATCTGCAGCAGGCCGAACCGGGCCCGCCGGGCCAGGTCGAGGGCGGCCAGTAGGTAGACGATGTAGAGCGCGCCGTGGATCGGCCCGACCACCTTCACCACGCCGGGCGAGTGGGCCGCGTACTGGAGGGGGATGCCCACGAACACCAAGATGATTAGCCCGACCCCGACCGTGTAGGCCATGAACCGGTAGCGGCGCAGGGCCCCGTTCATGAACCGCGGACCGACGTCACGACGTCCGCCACGTCTTCGCCCGGCCGTCCGCGGCCAGCTTGGCCAGCCGGTCGTTGTAGGCGGCCAGCTCCTCGTCCTCGTCCTCGCGGTGGCGCTCCGGGGTCACCGGCGTGATGCCGGCCCGGCTGCTGTCGGCCACCATGCGTCGCTGTGCCTTCGCTCCGACGCTGTTCGGGTCGGTGTGGATCTGCACCCACCACACCCAGACACCGATCAGGGCGAAGGCGGGCCACTCGACCGAGTACAGGTAGCTGAGCCCGTTCCCGTCGAGCGCCCTGGTCACCTGCCACCACCCCGCCAAAAGGCACCCGGGGAACCACAGCAGGACGGCTGCGTGCAGCCCGAGCGACCGTCGGGACAGCCACCGTGCTCGCACAACGGAATTGTACCGACCCCCCGATCGTGTTCCGGAGGCGACGGCGGGCATTCAGAGGAGCCCGGCCCGGTCGGCCAGGGCCCGGAGGTCGGCCTCGGGGCGGGCCCCAAGGTGCCCGATGATCTCGCCGGCGCACAGGCCGCCCAGCGCGGCGCATCGGGCCGGATCGGCACCATGGGTGAGCCCGTACAAGAAGCCCGCCGCGTAGAGGTCACCCGCCCCGGTCGTGTCCAGCACCCGGTCGACCGGCACCGCCTCGACGGCCACCGGCCCGTGGGGCGTCGTGACGACGGATCCCTTGGCCCCCCGGGTCGCGGCGACCAGGATGCCGGTCTCCTCGGCGGCCTCGATGGCGGCGTC
>PMOQ01000032.1:0-1504 GCA_003161255.1 Acidimicrobiaceae bacterium
CCGAGGTAGCTCCGGCCGAGGAGCCCGAGACCGAGGTAGCTCCGGCCGAGGAGCCCGAGACCGAGGCGTAGGCCTCGACCCGATTTCCAACAAACGATTCGATCCAGAACGCACAGATCGAGAACAGAGAAAGGAACACCATGGCTGGGACCATCACCAAGGACCAGATCCTCGACGGCATCGCGGAGCTCTCCGTGTTGGAGCTGAGCGAGCTTCTGAAGGAGTTCGAGGAGCGCTTCGGTGTGACCGCGACAGCGCCGGCGGCGGTGGCAGCCGCGCCGGCAGCCGGAGGCGGCGACGCCGGGAGTGCCGACGAGGAGCAGACCGAGTTCGACGTGATCCTCACCGCCGCCGGCGACAAGAAGATCCAGGTCATCAAGGAGGTCCGTTCGCTGACCAGCCTCGGGCTGAAGGAAGCCAAGGACCTGGTCGACGGGGCGCCGAAGCCGGTGCTCGAGCGGGTCAGCAAGGACGACGCCGCGAAGGCAAAGGCGGCCCTCGAAGGGGCTGGGGGCACGGTCGAGCTCAAGTAGCGGGTCTGAGGGCCCCGGCCCAACGACCCTTGACTCGCGGGGGCGCATTCCCTAGCCTTTCGGCAGCCCACAGGGGCTGGTCGGATACCCCCCTGATGAGGCACGACCCTAGGGGTTGTGTTCCTACCCGTCCCCGGTTAGGCTACAGGGTTGCCGTGCGCAGCCCCTGGTCCGTACCCGAAATTCTCGGTGGATCGCGCGCGTCACGGCGCCGGCCCTGATCCGTTTCGCGTCCACCGTTCCCGCTCCGGCGTCGCGCCCCGGAGGCGTTTTGTGTCCTCGTTCCACCCGTCAGCACCCGAACTGGGAGGAGTAGGCCGTTGCCCACACGGTCCCGCAGTCCCGAACGCGTTTCGTTCGCCAACATCGATGAGGCGTTGCCGCTACCCGATCTGATCTCGGTTCAGCGCGATTCGTTTCAGTGGTTCCTCGACAAGGGTCTTGCCGAGGCGTTCGGGGACATCAGTCCGATCGAGGACTTCACCGGTCAACTCAGCCTGGAGCTCGAGTTCGATCCTGCGGACCCCGACCTCCGACCTCCGCCCAAGTTCTCGGTGGAGGAGTGCAAAGAGAAGGACATGACCTACGCCGCCCCGGTCTTCGTCCGGGCGCGGTTCTTGAACGCCACCACCGGCGAGATCAAGGAGCAGACCGTCTTCATGGGGGACTTCCCGATGATGACGGACCGCGGCACCTTCATCGTCAACGGTACCGAGCGGGTGGTGGTGAGCCAGCTGGTCCGTTCGCCCGGCGTCATCTTCCAGCCCGGCCGGGACGCCAAGACGATCTTCACCGGCACGATCCACCCCTACAGGGGTGAGTGGATCGAGCTCGACATCGAGGCCAAGCCGTCGCGTGACGTGACCGCCGGTGCCCGCGTGGCCCGGAAGCGTCGCCTCTCGCTCTTCGTCTTGTTGCGTGCACTCGGGTACGGCGACGACGAATTCCTGGAGCGCTTCGTCCGGCACTTC
>PMOQ01000032.1:1598-3120 GCA_003161255.1 Acidimicrobiaceae bacterium
AAGCTGAACCGCAAGCTCGGCCCCGAGATCGAGCGGCTCTCGCAGCTCTTCGGCATCGAGATCGAGCGCCCCGCCCCCGACCAGAGCGTGCTCAGCCCGTCCGAGATCCTGGCGTCGGCGACCTACATGCTCCACCTGGCCCTGCACATGGCCGACGGAGACTCGACCTACCGGATCGACGACCAGGACCACTTTGCCAACCGCCGGGTCCGCTCGGTCGGCGAGCTGATCCAGAACCAGGTCCGGGTCGGACTGTCCCGCATGGAGCGGGTGGTGCGCGAGCGCATGACCACCCAGGACGTCGAGGCGATCACGCCCCAGACGCTCATCAACATCCGGCCGGTCGTGGCCGCGGTCAAGGAGTTCTTCGGGACCAGCCAGCTCAGCCAGTTCATGGACCAGAACAATCCGCTGTCGGGCCTCGCCCACAAGCGGCGCCTCTCGGCTCTCGGGCCGGGCGGCCTGTCCCGTGAGCGGGCCGGGTTCGAGGTCCGAGACGTGCACAGCTCCCACTACGGGCGCATGTGCCCGATCGAGACCCCCGAGGGCCCGAACATCGGCCTGATCGGCGCGCTGGCCACCTACGCGCGCGTCAACGAGTACGGGTTCATCGAGACCCCGTACCGCAAGGTCACCGACGGCCGCGTCACCGGCGAGGTGTTGTACCTGGCCGCGGATGAGGAAGAGGAGCACGTCATCGCCCAGGCGAACGCGCCGATCGACGATCGGGGCAACTTCACCGAGGACCGGGTGCTGGTCCGACGGGGCCCGCAAGGAACCGGGGTCCGGGTCGGCGTGGCCACCACCTCGTATGGCACCACGAGCGAGATCGACTTCGTGCCGCCGTCCGAGGTGGACCTGATGGACGTGTCGCCGAANNGAAGCAGGCCGTGCCGCTGGTCGTCCCGGAGGCCCCGTACATCGGGACGGGCGTCGAGGCCCGCGCAGCCCGCGACGCCGGCGACGTGGTGCTGGCCGAGGGCGACGGAACGGTCATCGAGGTGTCGGGCGACCAGATCGTGGTCGACTACCGGTCCGGCCAGAAGGACCGGCTGGGCCACACGCTCGGCCGGAAGATCTACCGCCTGGCCAAGTTCCGCCGGTCCAACCAGAACACCAGCATCAACCAGAAGCCGCTGGTCGAAGAGGGCCAGAAGGTGGCCGACGGCGACCTGTTGGCCGACGGGCCGTCGACCCACAACGGCGAGCTGGCCCTCGGCAAGAACCTCCTCGTCGCGTTCATGCCCTGGGAGGGCTACAACTACGANNCCGAGGAGATCACCCGGGACATCCCGAACCTCTCAGAGGAGATTCTGGCCGACCTCGACGAGCGCGGGATCATCCGCGTCGGGGCCGAGGTCGGTCCCGGCGACGTCCTGGTCGGCAAGGTCACCCCGAAGGGCGAGACCGAGCAGACGCCGGAGGAGCGGTTGCTCCGGGCGATCTTCGGTGAGAAGGCCCGCGAGGTCCGAGACACCAGCCTGAAGGTCCCCCACGGGGAAGAGGGCAAGGTCATCGACGT
>PMOQ01000003.1 GCA_003161255.1 Acidimicrobiaceae bacterium
CAGATTGCTGCCATGAGGGCGAGTGAGAATGTCAACTCGAATTGGCCCCACCGTGACGATCTGATTTGGCCCCACCTGAATCCCCGTTGGGGCCGCCGTGTTGAAGGTGGGCCCTCGGTCACCGGAGGCTCAGGGAAACAGCGAGGCCCGCGTATTGTGCCGGCGTGGCGCCACAACCCGTTTTCCAGCTCCGTATCCGTCTCGAGGGCATCGATCCGCCGGTGTGGCGGCGGATCCTCGTCCCCGGTGGAGCGAAGCTGTCGCGGCTCCATGACATCTTCCAGGCCGCCATGGGCTGGACAAGCTCGCATCTGCACAGCTTCACCATCGACGGCACGCTCTATGGGATGCAGGTCGAGGACTATCCCGACGAAGAACTCGATGAGACGGAGCACACCGTCTTCGTCGCTTTGCGCGGCAACCTGCGGCGCTTCGTCTATGAATACGACTTCGGTGATTCGTGGACCCATGAGGTGGTAGTCGAAGACGTCTCGTGGTCACCCTATGTGCTCAAGCACGGGGTTTGTCTTGACGGCCAGGGAGCGTGTCCACCCGAGGATGTGGGGGGCACCGGGGGTTATGAGGAGTTCCTCGAAGCCTTGGCCGATCCGCTGCACGAGGAGCACGACAACTATCTCGTCTGGGTGGGCTTCAAGTTCGACCCCGCCGTGTTCAACGTGGCGGCGGCCAACGCGGCCCTCCAGCGCGTCCGTTGATCAGGCCCTGCCTTTGCGCGTCGTGCGCAGGCGGAAGCTCTCGGTTCCGGTCTCGATGATGTGGGCCCGGAAGGTCATGCGATCGACGATGGCAGCCACCAGGCGGGGGTCGGTGATGACCTGGCCCCATTCGCTGAATGGGAGGTTCGAGGCGACGGCCACCGAGGACTTCTCCTCGCGTTCGGTCAGGATCTGGAAGAACAGCTCAGCGCCTCTGGTGTCGAGCTGGACGTAGCCCAGCTCGTCGAGCAACAACAGGTCGAGGCGTCCATAACGTGAGACGAGCCGTGAGAGGCGGCGCTCGTCGGCTGCTTCGACCAACTCGTTGACCAAGCCCGCACACGTCGCGTAGCGGACGGCCTGGCCCTGCTCGCACGCCGCCATGCCCATCCCGATGAGGAGATGGCTCTTGCCCGTCCCCGAGTCACCGAGGAGGACTACCGGCTCTCCTTTGTCCAAGTAGGCCCCCGACGCCAAAGAGGCGATCGTCGCCGCGTCGACCGGCGACGCCGAGATGTCGAAGTCGGCCAATCGCTTGGTGCGCGGGAAGTGGGCCTCGTGGATGCGCCGGATGCGGCGCCGCTCGGCCCGGTCGTCGACCTCGGAGGCCAACACGTCGGCCAGGTAGGCCAGGTGTGAGGCCCGAGAGCGCTCGGCCACCTCGGCCAGGCGCTCGGCCTCTGAGCGCACGGTGGGTAGGTGCAGCTCCCGGCTGGCCGCGCCGATCGACGCGAGTGCTGCGCTCTGGGTCATCTTGGTCATCCGATCCTCTCCAGTAGGTCGTCGTAGCCGTCGAGTGAGGGGGTGGGCCGGTCGAAGCGGGCGAGATCAGGGAGTTGTGCACGAGGACCACGCTGACGCTCTGTCGCCCGCCGGGCTTCGACGACCACCACGTCGGGATCGACCGAGCCGACGGCGAGCGCCCCCTCGATGCCGGCGACGACGGCCTCGTAGGGCAAGACGCGATGGGACAGCAGGACGCCGATGAGCGCCTTGGTGCCCTCCTTGTCGCCCAGGCGACGCCGTGCCGTCTCGAAGAAGCGGTCGTGGGCCGCACTGAATCGTCCCGAGGCCCGGGCCTGATGGAGCGCCGTCGATCCGCTGAGCGCCCCGGGTTTGAAAGCGAGAGTCTCGAGGTAGTGGTCGAGGTCGAGGGTCTCGACCCCCTTGCCGACGGCCCGAGCATGCGCCGCCACCACCGCGGCGCCGTCGAGAGCCTCGACGGTTTCTGCACCCAGACGGACGCTGATGCGCATGCCGGCGTAGTGGACGGGGACCGAATAGAAGCACTGGCGCACGCAGACCCGGCTCTTGGCGTCGACCCGGGGACGCAGTAGCTGGCCAGCATCGAAGGGCTCGTCGGGAAGCGGGCGCAGGTGGGGGTGCTCGAGGGCGAAGTGCTCGGCCACGCTCTTCCGCCTGGTGTCGATGCGCCGGGCGTCGTCGAGGCGGTCGCCCTCGGCGACCAACTCGTTCAGCTCGGCGAGGGAGGAGACCCGGGGCACTGGCACCATGTGCCGGCGCCGGAACCGGCCGATCTCACCTTCGACCCCACCCTTCTCATGGGCCCCGTCCTTGCCGGGTCGGCAGTAGAAGGACTCGAAGAGGTAATGGCTGCGCAGGGCGACAAAGCGCTCGGTCTCGGAGCGGTTGCGCCCCATGAGCACCCGGGCGACGGCCGGCTTGAGGTTGTCGTAGCGGACGCGCTCGGGCGTGCCGTCGAAGTGCGCAAAGGCGCGGTCGTGCCCGTCGATGAAGGCCTCCTGGGCCTGGTTGGCATAGACGCGGTGAAAGCTCTTCCCCGACGCCGAGAGCCGCATGACGTACATCCACGCCGAGGTCAACTGGCCGCAGAGGAAGAAGCTGACCGAGCCGAAGTCGACTTCGGACTCGTATCCGAGCGGGTGCGTCTGGGGGACCATCACCTCGGCTGCGACGATCGGTCGGCGACCCTTGGCCACAGCGACGTAGGCGCGCACCGTGGACTCGGAGACCGCAGCGTCGTGCTCGTCGACCAGGCGCTGCCAGACCCTCCGAGCGGTGTGACGCTGCTTCTTCGGTGCCTCGAGATCGTCCGCCAGCCACCCGTCGATGATCGGTTTCCAGGCTCCGAGGGCCGGGGCCGGACGCTCAGGTTGCTTACGCGGTGGTGGAATGGGCGAAGTCAACGCCTCGCGCACCGTGCGCCGATGCACCCCGAAGCGTCCGGACAGCGCGCGGATGGACAATTCGTCGCGCTCGTGGGACTTGCGGATCTGCTCGTAGAGCTCCACCTTCGACCATTTCGTCATGGACCCCAAGGGTCCCCGCCGCCTGCGTTCTGCAGGTGGACCCTTCCGGACTGATCCCGGCCGGGTGGGGCCAAATCAGATCGTCACGGTGGGGCCAAATCAGGTCATCACACTCAGG
>PMOQ01000092.1 GCA_003161255.1 Acidimicrobiaceae bacterium
TGGGCCATCGGGCTTCCTCCTGTCTGCGGCCACCGGTCGCTCGTACCAGTGTGCCGCCCGTCGGCCGGCCGTGCCGGTCGAGGAGGACGGGTGTTCAGCTCTCCGGGTTCGGACCCCGCGACCGGACGTCTTCGACGTGGGCGAACGCATCACGCAGCTCGCTGATCCACGCCTCTTCGTTCGACGCCACGAGCCTGACGCACCAGGCCAGGGCCTCGCTCCGGCTTCGGGCGACGCCCGCATCGAGCAGGGTATCGAGGACGTGGCGCTCGGGCATCCGGAGCCGGGTCATCACGGGCACGCTGGCCGAGGTGAAGACGTCCAGGGAGTCGCCGCAGCGGGCCCCCCACGAGACGATACGGCCGAACTGCTCCTCGGCCTCCTGGGCGATGCGGACACGCTGGTCCCGCGTGTCCTCGCGGTGACCACCGATGCGGGCGGACTCGGCCGTCGCACGGTCTTCGGCGGAGGACCCGGCGGGCAACTCGACGATGGCCAGCCGGCCCACGATCAGGATCTCGTCGGCGTCGACGGACACCTGGGGTGCCTCGATGTACCAGTCCCCCGGGACCCGGCCGAGCACCCACGCGCCGATGCGCTGGCGCTGTTCTCCGGTTGTCCGCTCCTCGCCGCCCCGGCGGCCCCGTCCACGTCGCATGCCGGGGCCCCAGGGCCCGGGGCCCATGCCCCTGCCGCCGCGGCGCGGGCCGCGCCTTCCTTGCCAATTCGTTGGATCATTCATGATTACATCATTACATACATACCAAACGTTGACAATGACAAGTAAGTGACAGGAACGAGAAACCGTTGACCTGGACCTTCTCCGCCGGAGTCCGGCAGCGGGCGCTCAGCCCTCTTCGTCGGTCCCGCCCGACTCCCGCATCTGGGTGTCGATCATGTTCACGACGGTCGGATCCATGAGGGTGGTCACGTCACCCAGGTCCCGGTGCTCTGCGACATCACGGAGGAGTCGCCGCATGATCTTGCCGCTCCTCGTCTTCGGGAGCTCGGGGGTGAGCAGGATCTGGCGGGGCTTCGCGATGGGCCCGATGACCTTGGCCACGTGGGCCCGGAGGTCGTCCACCAACGCCTGGCCGGCCTCGCCGTCGACACCCTCGCCCTTCACCGTGACGAAAGCCACCACCGCCTGGCCGGTCGTCGGATCGGACGCGCCGACGACGGCCGCCTCGACTACGGCGGGGTGCCCGACCAGAGCGTGCTCGACCTCGGTCGTCGATATTCGGTGCCCCGAAACGTTCATGACGTCGTCGATCCGGCCGAGGAGCCACAGATCGCCGTCGTCGTCCCGCTTGGCCCCGTCGCCGGCGAAGTACTTGCCCGGGAATCGGGACCAGTAGGTGTCTCGGTAGCGCTCCGGGTCGCCCCAGATGCCCCGGAGCATGCCCGGCCACGGGTCGGTGAGGACCAGATAGCCGCCCTGGCCGTTTCCGACCGAGACCCCGTCGTTGTCGACGATGTCGACCCCGATGCCCGGGAACGGCGTCACCGCCGCGCCCGGTTTGGTCGTCGTCACGCCGGGCAGCGGGGTGATCATGATCCCCCCGGTCTCGGTCTGCCACCACGTGTCCACGATGGGGCAGCGATCCCCGCCGACGTTGGTCCGGTACCACATCCACGCCTCGGGGTTGATGGGCTCGCCGACCGAGCCGAGCAGCCGAAGGCTGGACAGGTCGTGCTTGACCAGGTGCTCCTCCCCCCACTTCATGAGCGTCCGGATCGTCGTCGGCGCGGTGTAGAGGATCGACACCTTGTACTCCTCGACGATGCGCCACCACCGGTCGCGGCCGCCCGCGTCGGGCAGCCCCTCGTACATGATCGAGGTCGTCCCGTTGGCGAGCGGCCCGTAGACGATGTAGCTGTGGCCGGTCACCCAGCCCACGTCGGCGGCGGTCCAAAAGATGTCCTGGTCCGGCTTCACGTCGAACACGAGTCGGTGGGTGGTGGCCACATGGGTCAGGTAGCCGCCCGTGGTGTGCAGGATGCCCTTGGGCTTGGCCGTCGTCCCGCTGGTGTACATGATGTACAGCGACTGCTCGGCGTCGAACGCCTCCGGCGCATGCGAGGCGCTCTGTCGGTCAACGACCTCGTGCCACCACAGGTCCCGGCCGTCTTGCCACCCGACGTCCTGCCCCGTCCGTCGCACCACCAGGACGGTTCGCACGTCGGGGCACTGCTCGAGCGCCTCGTCCACGTTCACCTTCAGCCCCGAGGGGGCGCCGCGGCGGAACCCGCCGTCGGCGGTGATCACGACCCTGGCGTCGAGGTCGAGGATCCGTCCGGCCAGCGCCTCGGCGGAGAACCCCCCGAAGATCACCGAGTGCGGAGCGCCCAGGCGGGCGCAGGCCAGCATGGCCACGACCGCCTCGGGGATCATGGGCAGGTAGATCGCGACGCGGTCCCCCGCCTGAACCCCCAGCTCAATGAGCGCGTTGGCCGCCTTGGACACCATTTCCAAGAGGTCGTCGTAGGTGATGGTGCGGGTGTCACCCTCGGGCTCCCCTACCCAGTGGAACGCCACGCGGTCCCCGTGGCCCGCCGCAACGTGCCGGTCGACGCAGTTGACCGCGGCGTTGAGCCGCCCGCCGACGAACCAGCGCGCGAACGGCACGTCCCAGTCGAGGACGCGGTCCCACGGGGTCTCCCACTGCAGCCCCTTGGCCTGCTCGGCCCACCACGCCACCGGATCGGCGGTGGCCTCGGCATAGATCTCGGGACCCGCCACGGCCTTGGCGGCAAACCCATCGGGGGGCGGAAACTTCCGTGTCTCCTGCAACAGAGCGGAGAGCGCTCCCCCGTCTGCGTTCGCGTCGCTCATGACGACCCCACCTCCCTGACTCGGGCGTTCCGGCTCACTTGTCCGACCGACGTCACGTAGGCCGTCTCACCCAGACAGTCTGACCACGGTCCTGCCTCGCTGCGACTCGGGTGTCGGGCGACCGTTCTCCCCGTTTGACCTGCCCCGATCCGTCGGAGAGGCGGTACGAAAAACCGGCCGGCCCAGATAGGCTGGACGCATGGAAAAAGAGGCGACCCCCATGACCGAAGACGCAGACGAAGAGGCCCCGCGGTGGCGGGGCATCAACCACCTCGCGCTGATCACCAACGACATGGATGCGACGGTGCGCTTCTACCACGGGGTGCTCGGGGCCCGGCTGGTCGCCGACCTCGCGGCGCCGGGACACTTCCGTCACTACTTCTTCGAGCTGGGGGCGGAGAACACCATCGCGTTCTTCGAGTACACGAACCATCCCGTAGAGCCGTTTGCCAAGCCGGCCGGGGTCCCCGACCCGCGTGCGGTGCAGTTCGACCACGTGTCGTTCAACCTTCCCGACGAGGCGGCGCTGTTGGCGCTCCGCAACCGCCTGAAGGCGGCCGGCAGCGAGATCACCGACGTCGTGGACCACGGGTTCCTTCGTTCGGTCTATTTCACCGACCCGAACGGGATCGCGCTGGAGGCGTCCTGCTGGGTCGTGGACCCGACCGGCCGGCCCGCCGATTACGCCGACGAGGGGCTGTTCTCAGACCCCGATCCGGTGCCGGCCGTCGTTGAACTCCGGCGCGACGGACATCTCTCGTCGGTCCCGAGGACGCATTTGGTATAGCCATGCGCCAACGCTGCCTGGCAGCGACGGCGTTGGTTCGGCTACTTGGTCTCCCAGCTCTTGCGAGCCTGCTTCTGAGACGCCTGCTTTTCGTTCTTCGCCGCGCGCTTCTCTTTGATGGAGCGCCCGGGTTTCTTCGCCTCGCCGGTGGGTTTGGACTTGGTGGCCATGCGTTTCAGTCTACGAAGATCCGACACCAGCCGCCCTGCAAGCGGAGGTCGAGATTTCGCTCACCAGGCACGAGCCGGACGGACTTGAGCCGTTTCAGGGCGCCGAAGTCTCCAACTAAGTCATCAAATTCCGCCCCAACGGTCCGCAAGGGGTTCTCAGACCGGTAGCGTGTAGTTGCGCGCTCTCAAACCTGGGGTGGCGCATCTGAAAGTGAGAGTTAGTTGGCTACCGGAACTGTGAAATTCTTTAATGCCGAGAAGGGCTTTGGCTTTATCTCGCGTGAACAGGGCGATGATGTCTTCGTCCACTACTCAAACATCCAGGGCGGTGGCTACAAGTCGCTGACCGAAGGGCAGCAGGTCGAGTTCGACGTGGCTCCCGGCCGAAAGGGCGAAGAGGCACAGAACGTCCGACCTCTGTAAGCAAGATCACGTCGAAAGAGGCCGCCGGTTCGCCGGCGGCCTCTTTTACGTTCTGCACACCTTTTGGACATCGGCGCCCCAGGCAGGACTCGAACCTGCGACGCACGGTTTAGGAAACCGACGCTCTATCCTCTGAGCTACTGGGGCGGGGTCCTGACCAGGAACAATGCGATGCACTGTTGGTCTGTCCTACTTTGGTCCTACTTTCAGTGGCCGAGTACGACTGACCGAGCATACCGAGGGGCATCATGGCCACTCAGCGAAGCGGACAGTACGGGAGTGGGATGAAGCGGGAACGCCGACCCGGTGTCTGGCAGTTCCGGGTCTGCTCGGGCCTCGATCCCGTCAGCGACCGCCCCCGGAGGTGACCCGGACGTTTCGAGGTTCCGAGACGGCCGCCAACAAGGTCTTGGTGACCGGCAATGGACGCTTCAGCCCGACCCCGGTCGCAGAGAGTGCCGTCTCGGACCCCTTGGCCGCCCTGCCGATATGCCCAGGGGCGGGCACCCCCAACCCCGTCCGACCACCGTGGTTTCCAACGTGGCGCTGACCGGTAACGGCTCGGCCACGATTAGCTCGGGATCTATCGATCTCGGTGACCGGGAATGGCAAGCTCACCTTGAAACCAGGGACCTATGTCATCACCGGCTCGCTCAGTGTGACCGGGAACGGGTCGATCACCGGCAGCGGGGTCACCTTGTACTTCGCTTGCTCGGCCTACCCGACCCCGTGCAGCAATGGCCAGTCCGGCGCCTCCTTCTCGCTGACCGGTTACGGGACCGTTAACCTGTCGGCGCCGAGACAGCCTCGAGCGCGAGTCACTGGTTTCGCGACTGATTCGACATCAGCCGCCACTCCGCGATTACCAGCACTTCGGATATGAAACCGGGCTCGCTTTCCTGCCAGCTCGCTTGATCAGCGCTGACGCACGCCACACACGCTTCCACTCGGGGGAGGATATCCTCGACAACCTTCGCCGGCGGTCCCACGGGCAATAGAGGAACCCGAAGTAGCGATCGCCTTCGGGGGAGACACACGCGTAAAACAAGCCTCAAGAGCCTGTGACAGCCTCCGCAGAAATGAAGGGTCGTTGATGCCAATGCTGGATCGCAAGTGGTGGACCCTCATCGCCGTCTGCACGGCCACCTTCATGCTGCTCCTGGACATCACCGTGGTGAATGTCGCCCTTCCCGCCATTCAACGCTCCCTGCATTCGAGCTTTAGCGACCTCCAATGGGTGGTTGATGCCTACGCGCTGACCTTGGCTGCGTTTCTCCTCACCGCGGGGGTCGTCGGGGACATGTACGGCCGCCGTGTGGTGTTCGCTATCGGGTTGGGTGTGTTCTCGGTTTCGTCGCTCCTGTGCGGGTTATCTCGATCATCGCTAGAACTGAATCTGGCCCGCGCCGCCCAGGGAGTCGGCGGCGCCATCATGTTCGCCACAGCGCTGGCCCTCATCGCCTCGGCTTTCCAAGGCAACGAGCGGGGCACGGCTTTCGGCATCTACGGCGCGGTGGTCGGTGGAGCAGTGGCCGTGGGACCACTTATCGGCGGAGCGATCACAAGCGGCCTCGGCTGGCGATGGATCTTCTTCGTCAACGTCCCAATTGGGTTGGTGGCCATTGTGATAACCCTCACCCAGGTACAGGAATCGAAAGATCCCAATGATCGGCGAATCGACTGGATCGGCTTCGTCAGCTTCTCGGTCGCACTCGTCATGCTGGTCTTCGCTCTAGTGCGAGGAAACGACGAAGGCTGGGGCAGCAAACTGATTGTGAGCCTGCTGGTCGGTTCGGCTGTCCTGCTAGTGGTGTTCGTCGTCGCCGAGTGGCGTCAGTCCGAGCCGATGCTGGATCTCGATCTTTTTCGCCGCCCAGCCGTGGTGGGCGTCTCCGTCGTGGCCTTCACCCTGTCGGCGTCGATCTTCGCCATGTTCTTGTACATGACGCTGTTCATCCAAGACGACCTCGGCTACGGGCCGCTGGCGGCCGGGGTCCGTTTTCTTCCGATCACGATGCTCACGTTCTTGGTGGCTCCCATCGCCGGCAGACTCACCGTTCGGGTCAAGTCCCGCTACCTGCTCGGCACCGGGCTCTTGTTGGTCGCGCTGGGCTGCCTACTCATGTCCGGCATCCACGCTTCCTCGGGCTGGACGGTGCTCTTGCCTGGATTCATCGTGGCGGGAATTGGGATCGGGATGGTCAACCCGGTTCTGGCGTCGGCGGCGATCAGCGTTGTACCGCCCCAGCGCAGCGGCATGGCTTCGGGGGCCAACAGCACTTTCCGCCAGGTGGGCATCGCGACCGGGATCGCCGGATTGGGGGCGGTGTTTCAAAGCCAGATCCAGCACAAGACCGTGGTGGCTCTCGGTGCCAGCCGGGCCGGCCAGGAGGTCCTGGTCCGCGGCGGGAGCAGCTTGAATGGGGCCCTGGCCGGTGGCGGGGTCCGCGACGTTGCCGCCACAATTCCGTCGGCGTCGGCGCGTGCCGCCCTACTCAGCGCCTACCGAGTGGGCTTCGCCAGCACACTCGACCACCTCATGATCATCGGGATGGTCGTGGCGGCCGTGGGCTCGCTCTGCGCCTACGCCTTCATCCGTCAGGCCGACTTCGTGCCCAGCTACGCCTCTGATCAGGTACCCGCGCCGCTTGAGGTGGTGGCACCGTGAATACCGCGGCTGACGCCGACGCCCCCCAGACGTCCCGAGCGCCTGGGGTGGCCGAGAGACGAGTGGGCGAGCCAGGCCATCATCGAGGTGGCACTCCGCCAACTGGCTGAGTTCGGGTATGCCCGGCTGTCGATGGAGAGCATCGCCAGCGAGGCCAGTGTGGCACGGGCCACCGTCTAACGGCCGCGATGCGGATGATAGGCGGCAGTCAGCCGCGAACGTGCGGCGACAGGTTCGCTCACCTCCCCCGGCGGTGACCTCGTATGTCGGCCCATGTGCGGAACA
>PMOQ01000103.1:0-145 GCA_003161255.1 Acidimicrobiaceae bacterium
CGCTCGAGGAGGAGCGCAGGCTCCTGTATGTGGCCATGACGAGGGCGGAGGACGAACTCTGGTGTAGCTGGGCCCGCGAGGCGGGTGAGAGCGGCGGCCGACGGCCGAGACGACGCTCCCGGTGGCTGGGTGCGGTCGAAGCGGC
>PMOQ01000103.1:235-11702 GCA_003161255.1 Acidimicrobiaceae bacterium
TTCTGGCCCTTGCGGGCGTTGCGATCGATCGCTACTGCGGTCGATCGCTCGGCCAACGACCGTGTCACCAGCACCAGGTCGATGCGCATCCCACGACCCTGGTGGAAGTCCCCGGCTCGGTAGTCCCACCACGAGAACACGCCACCATCGGCGTGGTGGCGTCGGTAGACGTCTTCGAGACCCCAGTCGAGCAGCACCTGAAGGGCCAGACGTTCCGGACCACTGACGTGGGTCGCGTCCACGAACGCCGCCGGATCCCAGACGTCGCGGTCGTCGGGGGCGATGTTGAAGTCGCCGCAGACAGCGACGTCGGCTCCCGGATCGCAGGTGTCACCGAGGAGCGACGCCAGCCTGGCCAACCAGGCCAGCTTGAACCCGTATTGCTCGTTGTCGATGGTCCGGCCGTTGGGCACGTACACCGAGTGCACGCGGACGCCCCCGCAGGTGCCGGCCACGATGCGACACCCGTACTGGTCCTCCGGGGTGCCAAAACCGCGGGTGGGGTCCTCCAGGCCGACCCGGCTCAGCAACGCCACGCCGTTCCAGCGGCCGTCGCCGTGGTGGGCGGACTCGTAGCCGAGGTCGGCGAATTCGGCCGCCGGAAAGGCCGCCTCGGCCTGCTTCGTCTCCTGCAGGCACAAGATGTCGGGCTGGTGCTCGTCGATCCACCCGAGGACCCGCGGCATCCGGGCCGTGAGCGAGTTGACGTTCCAGGTGGCCAGCTTCATGCGTCGGGTCCCGGGTCGACGAGAACGAAGAGGAGGTCGGCCTCGCACGCCGTCTCTCCCCCGACGTGGGCACGGCCGTGGCCCGTGCCGGCACGCGACGAGAGGCGGCCGACCGTGACCTCGAGCTCGAGGGTGTCACCAGGGACGACCTGGCGACGGAATCGAGCCTTGTCGACCCCCCCGAACAGCGGGAGCTTGTTCGAATATCGCTCGTCCGACAACACGGCGATGCCGCCCAGTTGGGCCAGCGCCTCCACCATGAGCACCCCCGGAAGCGTTGGCCGGCCGGGGAAGTGGCCGGCAAAGAACGGCTCGTCCCCCGAGAGGTGCCAACGCCCCACCGCTTGACGACCGGGCACCACGGAGACGATCTCGCTCACGAAGAGGAACGGCTCGCGATGGGGAAGGACGTCGCGGGGTTCCATTCGCGGGGGAGGTTAGTCGCGGGCCGTCACCCGGCCGCCTTGGGCCTCGCCGTGCGCGCACCGAGGAATACCGACGCCAGCTCGGGCAGCGCGAGCTCGGCCATGCGACGGGACGGGTCCAGGCTGACCAGCGAGAATTCCCGGTGCTCACCGCGTGTCAGGACCTCTCTTGCCGCCCGCGGCGGCGGTGCTCCGAGGCCGGCCACCGGCGCGTAACAGTGCAGGACCCCGTCGTCGGACAATGCCACGTCGACCATTGCGCCGTGCGATGTGAACGAGGCCACCACGCCATCGAAGGTCGATCCGAGTGGATGAGCGGCCACGAACGTGATGAACGCGAGCGGTTCGTTCACGGCCGGCGGTGGTTCGACCCGTCGGCGCCGCTTGCCCTTGCCGGCGGTCTCGGCGGCGTGGTTGTGCTGGGCCGCCGTCACCGAAGGGGCAATCACCTCTGCCGTGGCCTGGCTGATCGCGGCCCGGAGTCCGACTTGGCGGGGCGACCCTCTCGTGCCCTGTGGCTTCTTGGCCGCCTTCACCGGCTTTCGGCCGGCCTTCTCGGTCTTGACGGACCGCTTGTCCTTGCTGGTCTTGTCGGTCTTGTCGTTCTTTCCGGATGACTTCTTGGCGGCGGCCTCGGAGCCCCCCTTGGCTCGTTTTCCTCCGTCGGTCTTCCCCGAGGCCTTTCCGAGCTTGGCCCCCTGCACCTTTGCCGCGGTCTTGGCTGCCTTCTTGGGCGCATTGGCCTTCGGGGTGGCCGCCTTCGCCTGCTTCTTCTTGGCCGCCTTCTGTTCGGGGACCTTCGCGGCCGCCTTCACCCGCCCGTCCGCCGGTACCTTGGCGGCCTTCTGCAGCGCCTTTGCCACCTCGGCCGCCTTCCGGGGCGCCGACAGGCGATCGTCCCCGGCTTCGGCATCCGCGTCCGTGTCCCGGGTTGCCTTGCGGCTGCGCGGCCCTCGCACCGGCCGGCGTGGGGTGAAGATCCAGCCGACGCCCGGAACCGGCTTGCCGCCCACAAGGCGCCCGTCGTCGAAGAGCCACGGGTGCTCCTCATGGAACTCCTGGAACGAGTCGTTCGACAACACAACCGCCCCGGTGCGCTCGGCGATCCGGAGCACGAAGGCGTCGCCCCTCCCGATGGCACCCGCCGGGGGCGCCACGACCTCCCCGTGCAGCTCGGCCGCCTCGAGCTGGCTTCGTTCGGAGAGATCGATCCGGTGGCTGAACGAGGCGTCGACGACGACCACGATCTCGGCGCCCGGGTCCTCGGCCAGGTAGGCACGGACGGCCTCGTCCAGCTGGGCCAGGCTGGGGACCGTGCGGCCCTCTGTGGCCAGGTTGGAGCCGTCCACGACGACGTGGTGCTTGACGGTCATCTCAGGCTTCAGTCAACCATCCGGCGGCACCCGGTGGCGCCGGGCAGGCTTCAGCCGATTGCCCGGTCCAGGAGGTCGGCCTGCTCGAGCTGGTGCTGGGCAGAGCTGCCGGTGGCCGGGCTGGCCGACTCGGCCCTGCTCACGTGCACCAGGCGATAGCGGTCTCGGAGGTGGCGGTGGAGGCGCCCGTGCACGAACGACCAGGCTCCCATGTTCTCGGGCTCCTCCTGGAGCCACACCACCTCGGACGCGTTCGGGTAGCGCTCGAGCACGTCGCTGACGGCGTCGTCGGGCCACGGGTAGAGCTGCTCGACCCGCACCACCGCGATCGCGTCGGCCGGGGGGTTGCCTGGAGGGCCGTCTGGGGCCCGGCGGGCCTCACGGCGCTCCAGGGCCTCGAACGCGACCTTGCCGCTCGCGAACACGACCCGCTGGATGGCCAGCCGGTCGACCACCTGGGGGTCGTCGAGCACCTCGGCGAAGCTCCCCTCACCCAGGGCCTCGAGGGGTGAGCGTGAGACCGGCGAGCGCAGGAGGGACTTGGGCGTGATCACGATCAGCGGGCAGGTCGGCGACCCAAGGACCTGGGCTCGCAGGAGGTGGAAGTACTGCGCGGCGCTCGACGGAACGGTCACGCGCAGATTGCCCCGGGCACACAGCCCGAGGAACCGCTCTATCCGGGCCGAGGAGTGCTCGGGGCCCTGGCCCTCGTACCCGTGCGGGAGCAGGAGGGTCAGGCCGGCCCGCTGTCCCCATTTGTCCTCCGCGGCCACGAGGAAGTTGTCGATGATGATCTCGGCGCCGTTCACGAAGTCCCCGAACTGGGCCTCCCAGGCCACCAACGTCCCGGGGGACTCGACCGAATAGCCGTACTCGAAGCCGACCGCTGCGTACTCGGAGAGCAACGAGTCGAGGACGGTGAAGCGCCCACCCCGGGGCTTGGCACCCGGAGCTCGCCACGCGTCGACGTGGGCCAGCGGCACGTACTCGCTGCCGGTCGCGTAGTCCACCAGGACCGCGTGGCGCTGAGAGAACGTGCCCCGCCGGGTGTCCTGGCCGGTCAGCCGGACGTCGATGCCCTCCGCCAGCAGGCTGCCCAGGGCCAGCGCCTCGGCCAGCGCCCAGTCGACGGTCCCGTCGGCCACGAGCTCGTCGCGCTGGGTGAACTGGCGCTCGAGCTTCGGGTGGAGGGTGAAGCCTTCCGGCACCGTCCGGACGAGTTGGGAGAGCGAACGGAGCAGCTCGACCGGTACGCCCGTCGCGACCGGGGCCGGCGAGTGCGGTGTCTCCACCACGACGAGCTCGGGTGGCCGGGGCGGGATGGCCCGCACCTCGTCGAGGGCCGACTGGAGCTTGGCGTTGAAGTCGTCGAGCGCCCGCTCGGCCTCCTCAAGCGTGATGTCACCCCGGCGGACGAGGGCCTCGGTGTAGAGCTTTCGGACCGATCGCTTGGCGTCGATCCGCTTGTACATGAGGGGCTGGGTGTAGCTCGGGTCGTCGCCTTCGTTGTGGCCGTGGCGCCGGTAGCAGACAAGATCGATGACCACGTCCTTGTGGAACGCCTGCCGGAACCCGAACGCCAGGCGCGCCGCGCGCACACAGGCCTCCGGGTCGTCACCGTTCACGTGCAGGATCGGCGCCTGGACCATCTTGGCCACGTCGGTCGGGTACACCGAGGTGCGGGCGGCCTGGGGGGCCGTGGTGAAGCCGAGCTGGTTGTTGATGACCACGTGCACGGTGCCGCCGGTCCGATAGCCACTGAGGCCCGACAGGTTGAGGGTCTCGGCCACCACCCCCTGTCCGGCGAACGCCGCGTCGCCGTGGACGAGCAGCGCCAGCACCGGGAAGTCGTCGTCGGGATCCGACGTGTCCGACGTCCCGTCCGTCTTGTGGGCGACCAGCCGGTCTTGCTTGGCCCGGGCCATGCCCTCGACAACCGGGTCGACCGCCTCGAGGTGGGAGGGGTTCGATGCCATCGAGATCGGGAGCGCCACACCGGAGCGTGAGGTGAACTTGCCGACCGCGCCCTTGTGGTACTTCACGTCTCCGGACCCCTGCACGGACTCGGGATCGAGGTTGCCCTCGAACTCCTCGAAGATCTCCCCGTAGGACTTCCCGACCAGGTTGGCCAGCACGTTCAGCCGGCCCCGATGGGCCATGCCGAGCACGACCTCCGAGCAGCCGGCGGCCGCGGCCTCGTTGAGCACGGTGTCGAGGAGCACGATCGCCGACTCGGCCCCTTCCAACCCGAAGCGCTTCTGGCCGACGTAGCGCGTGTGAAGAAAGCGCTCGAAGGCCTCGGCGGCGTTCAGGCGATCGAGGATGTGGCGCTGCTCGTCGATCTCCAGGGTCTGGGAGACCCCCTCGACATGCTGCTGGATCCACCGCTTCTGCTCGGGGTCCTGGATGTGCATGTACTCGACGCCCAGCGTCCGGCAGTAGGCATCGCGCAGCAGGTGCATGATCTCGTCCAACGTGGTGACGTCCCGGCCGGCCAGGCCGTCGGCGACGAAGCGNNGACGGCTCGACCTCGAGCGGGTCGAGGTGGGCGATGAGGTGCCCCCGGACCCGGTACATGTTGATCAGGGTCTGGACGTGGACCTGCTTCACCAACCGCTGGTGCGACGCGTCGCCGGCGTCGAACCCCGCGCTCGTGTCCGTCCGCCACCGGGCCGGCTCGTACGGGATCCCCATCGACTCGAAGACGGCGTCGTAGAAGCGGTCCTTGCCCTCGAGGAAGTCGAGCACCTTGCCGAGGAACATGCCGGACTCGGCGCCCTGGATGATCCGATGGTCGTAGGTGGAGGTGACGGTCACGACCTTGCCCAGTCCGAGTTCGGCGACGACCTGAGGGTCGGCCGCCTCGAACCCCGGGGGGTAGCCCAAAGCGCCGACCCCGATGATGGCCCCCTGGCCGGGCATGAGCCGGGGCACCGACTGCCCGGTCCCGAGTGTCCCGGGATTGGTCAGCGACACAGTTGTCCCCGCGAAGTCGTCGGGGGTGATTCGGTTGCTGTGGACCTTGCGGATGAGCTCCTCATAGGCAAGGACGAACGATCGGAAGTCGAGGGTGTCGGCGTCCCTCACACACGGCACCAATAGGGTCCTCGAGCCGTCCGATTTCGAGACGTCGACCGCGAGCCCGAGTCCGACGTGGCGATGGCGAATGATGCCGGGTGTGCCCTTGCCGTCGACGTCAGGGACAAAGGACGCGTTGAGTGCGGGCACCTCGACGAGCGCGCGAACCACGGCGTACCCGATGAGGTGGGTAAAGCTCACCTTGGCCCCCGAGGTGCGGGCGAGCTGGTTGTTCAGGATCTGCCTGTTGATCTCGAGCAGCTTCGCCGGGATGGTCCGCACGCTGGTGGCGGTCGGGACCCCGAGGCTCGCCTCCATGTTGAGGGCGATCCTCGACGCGGCACCGCGGAGCGGCACCGCCTCGGCGGCGTCGGTTTCGGTCACTCGCATCGGCACGACGGGGTGGGGCGTCCCATTCGACCCGGCCGATCGGCCGTTCTCGGTCTCGCCCGACGCCGGGGCGGGCGGAGCGTCGGGCGGGCGGGCCAGGGGAGGCGCCGGTGCGGGGACGGGCGCAGGGCGATAGTCCGCGAAGAACTCCTGCCAGCTCTCGCTCACCGACCCGGGGTCGGCGGCGAACCGCTCGTACATGTCGTCAACGAGCCACGCGTTGGGCCCGAACGACCCGGTTGTCCGGGCCACCCCGCCGTTCACACGGTCCTGCGCGACGCGCTCGGAACCACTCGCGTCAACCATGCTTCCACCCTACCGGTGGCGGGGCGTCAGCCCGTGCACCAGGGAGTATGTGGTCGGTTGGCCGCCCGCGGCAGGCGGAACGGTTATGTTCTCGCGCGTGAGCTACCCGCCCGGACTGTTCGTCGTCGACCGACCGGCCGGGTCGGGCTACCTGGACAGCGACGACTCCCCCACCGAGGGCCCGGTGGTGGTGCTCGTTCACGGGACCCTCGACCGCGGCAACAGCTTCCGCCGGTCGAGCCGGAGGCTCGAAGACCTCCGGGTCGTCACCTATGACCGACGCGGTTACCAAGACTCGCGGGGCGACGGCTCCGTGGTCGGCGTCGAGGGGCACATCGAGGACCTGCTCGGGGTGCTGGAGGAGATCGGGAGGCCGGCGGTCGTCGTCGGCCACAGCCTCGGTGGCGTCGTGGCCCTCGGGGCCGCAATGGCGCAGTCGGCTCGTTTCGCCTCGGTAGCGGCGTTCGAACCGCCCATGCGCTGGATTCCGGTCGAGGGCCGCCCCGAGCGTCCCTGGGGAATGAGCCAAGACCCGGACGCCGCGGTCGAGACATTCTTCCGCGGTCGGGTCGGGGACGCAGCGTGGGATCGGCTCGAGCCGGCGGCCCGCGCCGACCGGCTGGCCGATGGCCCGGCGTTGGTGGCGGACCTGGCGTCCTTGAGCGGTGACGCCCTGTTCGACGTCACCAAGCTCACGGTCCCCGTGGTGTTCGGTCGTGGCGGCGCCACCGACGAATTCCACATCAAGAACGTGGCGTGGCTGGCCGAACACGTCCCGGGCGCTGAACAGATCACGATCCCGGGGTCCGGGCACGGAGCCCACCTCACACATCCCGACGCGTTCGCCGACTTCGTACGCGCCGCCGTCGCCCGGGCGGTTGAGCCAGAGGCCGTGGACGCTCCGACCTCCGGCGAGGGCTGACCCACTCGCTCGGGCTGGACCCGCGCTGCACCGACGTAGGGTGGCGACATCGCGGCCGACGTTGCAATTGCCCAGCCCAACTCGCCCAGCCCCCTCACCCGACTCGGTTGGCTGGCCCTGGCAATCGGTGTTCCGGCGGCCGTGGCGTGCGGAGCGTTGGACCATCGTGGTGCCCGTGCCGCGGCGTCCCAGGACTGGCCGCCGTTTGTCCTCGTCACCGGGCTGCTGCTGATCGGCATCGTCGCCCGTGACGAAGGGCTCTTCGACGCCGGGGGTGCCGCCGTCGCCCGGGTCGGACGGAGCGGGGCGTCACTTCTGTTGTGCACGGCCGGGTTGGTCGCGGTGGTCACGGTCACGCTCAACCTCGACACCTCGGTCACCTTCCTCACGCCGGTGGTGTTGGCGGCGGCGCGGCGCCAACACCGGGATCCCGAACCGTTCCTCTACTTGGTGGTGTGCATGGCCAATGCCGGGTCGCTGCTCCTGCCCGGTTCCAATCTCACCAACCTCATCGTGTTGCAAGAGACCGGCACTCCTCGTCGGGCTCAACCTCGGACCCAACCTCGCCCTCTCGGGGTCGTTGGCCGGGGTCCTGTGGTTCCAGACGTCGCGATCGGCGGGATGGACGCCCTCGTTCCGACGATTTTCCTATGTCGGCCTCGCCGTTGCGCCGGTCACCATGGCGGCGTCGCTCGGAGCGCTGGCCATTTCGCACTGACCGGCCAACCTCGCTCGCTCAGCCTCCGGCGATCGGCGGGATGACTGCGGTCCCGGTGTCTTGGGCCGCTCGATGGGCGCGCCACCGCAACGAGAGAAGCTCCTCGTCATCGCGTTCGACTCCCTTCACCCCGCGCACGAGAGGCGACCGGCACAAGAAGAACGCGCCGGCGAACAACACCAGAAGCGAGATCGCCTCGAGCGGGCCCCACGCCCCCGACGTCCGGAGTTGGTCCCCGAACAGGCTGACCCCGATCAGGATGCTCGCGAGAGGGTCGACCATGACGAGTGTCGACTGTGACGCCGCAATCGGGCCGGCGTGGAAGGCGTTCTGGGCGAGGAAGAGCGACAGGGCTCCGCAGCCCGCGAGGGCGTAGGTCTCCCAGTGGCGAAAAATCGACACCCAGTCGTGCGCCGCGTAGGTCGATACGACTTTGGTCAACGAGGCGGTGAACGCGAAGCCGATCGCGCTCGCCGAGCCGAACATGGCGGCACGGCGCCACCTCGAACCCCGGAGCGCCAACAGCACCGCGACGGTCGCGAAGAACAAACAGGCCAACCCCACCTCGAGCCACTCCGAGGTGGTGGGCACAACGTTGCCGCCACCCGGCGAAGCGAAAATCAGGAATCCGGCCAGGCCTCCCGCGACGGCCGCCGTGCCGATCCACTCGCGCCAGCCGATGCGGAACCCGAACGACGATCCGAGGAGGAACACCAAGAAAAGGAGCTCGGTCGTGAGAATCGGCTGAACCTGGGTGAGCCGGCCAAAATGCAGCGCGATCGCCTGCATGATGAACGCGAGGATCATCACGAAGAACCCGGCTATCCAGACGCCGCGGCGAAGGGCATAGGTGATCAGGCTGAGGCGCAGCGTGGTGCGCGCCGGAGCATCCTCCACCGCCATGCGTTGGAAGATGCTCGTCAACGCATTCGCGAAAGCGGCCCCCAGAGCCAGGATGTAAACCATGGCCCCCTCATGTTAGGGGTAGGGGGTCCGAAGTCCCCACGAGACGGGTCGGCGTCGACCCTCCGTTCCAGGGAATGCCGCTGACGAAGGCCCAGCTGCTGCGGTGGATGGCAGAGAGCCCGTAGCCACGCAAGGCGCGCTTGTGGGCGCTCGAGGGGTACCCCTTGTTCTCGTCGAATTGGTAGGCGGGGTAGTGCTGCGCCTCGTCGCGCATGAGCCGGTCCCGAACGACCTTGGCCAGGACCGAGGCGGCCGACACGGCGGCACAGCGAGCATCCCCATCCACCACGGGGACGATGGTGCCGGGGGCGGCCACGTCGGGCAGCTCGGGTCCGTACGGGCTCGGGCCGTCGTCGCGGAGCAGCTGCAACTGGGTCGGCGGCTGCTTCAGCAGGTCGTAGGGGCCGTCGATGACCAGAGCTCCCGGAATCACCTCCAGCCCGGCGAGCGCGCGAAAGGCGGCCAGCCGGAGCGCAGCAGTCATTCCCCACAGGTCGCACTCGGCCGCCGTCGCGTGACCCACGGCCCAGTAGGCGCACCAAGCGGCGACCTCTTCGAAGATCGCCTCGCGACGGACCTCATGGAGAAGCTTGGAGTCGCGCAGCCAGAGAGGCATGGTGCGCCGAGTGATGTGAGCCGGGAGCACGGCGACGCCCACGCTGACCGGCCCGGCCCACGCACCGCGACCGACCTCGTCGAGACCGCCCACCCACTCGTGGCCGTCCTTCCACAACAGTCGCTCTTGATCGAGGGTCGGCCGGGCGCTGAGCGGACGGGACTTCGTCGAGGCCCGCGCCACCGTGACCTTGGGCCCGCTTCCCGGTGCCGTGCTCAACGTTCCCCGCTTGTCCCCGGGGGGTGCTCCAGGGAAGCCACCAGGTCGGCCTCCGTTGGATCGAACTCGGTTCCCAAGAAGGCGTCGACCATCTCGATGGCGAGCGTCTCGGTGGTGAGCCGGAGGCCGAACGCGAGCACGTTGGCATCGTTCCACCGCCGGGCCCCTCTGGCCGTGTCGGCATCCGTACAGAGGGCGGCGCGCACTCCTGGCACCTTGTTCGCCGCCATCGAGACCCCGGTCCCAGTGGTGCAGCAGACGACGCCGACTTGGGCTGCGCCGTCCGCCACGGCTCGACCGACCGACGACCCTGCTTCGGGCCACGGGGTCCCGTCGGCCACCACCGAGACGTCGTGACCTCGCTCGGTCAAGGAAGAGAGGAGTGCGCCGATCAGCGGAGTCCGCTCGTCGGTCCCCAACGCAATGCGCACGCCTTCACCGTATCGAAGGCGATAGCCGACCCGGCGGTCCCGGTCGGTCGCACCCTCCTTGGGTTGGAGCCGGAGGGGCCGGGTGGTCCACCTGGTTCGGGCCTAGTGGGGTTCCCCTACCGGCCGCCGCCGACCGAATCGACAAGGTCGAGGTGGGCAGGGACCTCCCCCCGGTGCCATGCGAACGCGCCGGGAACCCGGATGTGATGACCAGGCGAAAGCTCGAGTCGGTCGGACTCTGACGCCCAGGTGTGGTCGGTGACCTCCCATGGCGTCGTCGGGGCACGGGTGCTGGCGTCGACAACGGCGCACGCGACGACAAAGTGGTACAGCTGCAGAGGGAAGGCGCTCGCGGAGAAGCGGGAGTCATAGACACCAACCAAGGCCGTGGGTTCCACGGTCAACCCCGTCTCCTCAAGGGCCTCTCGGACCGCCGCTTGAGCTGGGGTCTCTCCAGAGTTGATCATCCCCCCGGGCAGGGCCCACAATCCGTCGTCGGCTCGTCGGATCAGCAAGAGTCGCCCGTCTTGGTCGAACACCGCAGCCTCGGCCCCGCAGAGCGGCGTGACATGGGTCAGCTCGTGAAAGACCGTCTGGCGAACCTCGGTTCCGGACCGGGTGTCAGCCAGGGCGAACAGCTCGGCGGCCACGCCAAGGATCTGTTCGTAGCGGTCGGCGTCGTACGGCTTGTCATCGCTGTACGCAAGGCCAAGCAGCGCGATGGCCCGGAGTTGGTCGGCGAGAAGGTGGACCTGGTCGGTGACGTCCATGGGCCGAGCTTGCCAGCGCCGCGGGACGGGCAACGGCCACCATCGGGACTCCTGCCCCGGCCAGGCACGAGCAGCGACCCGGTGCGGGCCACCATCGGGTGTCCGCGAATGACCGGACCGCCGCCGGTTCCCATAACCTTGCCCGGTGCCCACCCGGAACGTCGCCGTCATACCCCACACCCACTGGGACAGAGAGTGGTACGAATCATTCGAGATCTTCCGACTCAAGCTGGTCGACACCCTCGACTCCCTGGTCGAGCTCCTCGAATCGGATCCCTCCTATGGATGGTTCCTCCTCGACGGCCAGATGGCGGCCCTCGACGACTACCTCGAGATCCGGCCCGAAGCCACCGATCGGGTCCGCGAGCTCGCCTCCTCGGGTCGGCTCACCGTCGGCCCGTGGTACGTCCTCATGGACGAGTTCTTGGTCTCAGGGGAGACCATCGTCCGTAACCTCGAGATGGGCATGTCCCGAGCCGCCGCGTTCGGGGGTGCGATGGACATCGGCTACCTGCCCGACATGTT
>PMOQ01000105.1:0-167 GCA_003161255.1 Acidimicrobiaceae bacterium
TCGATGCCGAACAGGCCGACCGGTGCGCCCACGTCCTCGGGCACGAGGGTCAGCGTGTCGCGGTTCAACACCGCACCACGGAAGAACGGCGGGGCAACCGCACGGTACACAAACATGAGCACGACGCCGATAAGGAGAGTCCCGACGGCCAGCAAGAACGCGCCGCC
>PMOQ01000105.1:269-14897 GCA_003161255.1 Acidimicrobiaceae bacterium
AGCCCGTAGTAGAAGGCGATCATCACGCCGAGCGCGGTGACCGAGTCGACGATCACGTTGCCCTTCGAGGCGTAGTTCATCACGACGTAGAAGATGATCGACAGGCCGCCCATGGCCACGGTCGACACCGTCGGGGTCAGGTACCTCTTGTGGATCTTGGCGAAGGCCGACGGGATCGCCTTGTAGACCGCCATCGACAGCGTGGTCCGGGCGGTCGGGAGGATGGTCGTCTGCGTCGACGCGGCGGCCGAGCTCAAGACCATGAGCAACAGCAGGTGGGTGAGGAAGCTGCCCAAGCCCGACGAGCCGAAGATCGAACCCCCGAGCACCGACAGCACGTCGCCCTGGTGGGCCGGGTTGCCGAGACCGATCCCCTTTGTGCCCAACCCCGCGTAGGACTGTGCGGACAGCACGACCAGCTCGTAGACACCGAGCAGGATGACGGTCGAGATGACCGCGGCCTTCCCGGGCGTGACCGACTTGTTCTCGGTCTCCTCATTGACCGACACCGCGGTGTCCCAGCCCCAATAGATGAACAACATCAGGGTGAGCCCCTCGACCAGATCCTTGAAAGATCCGCCCAAGGGGTTGAACCAGGACCAGGCGGGATGGAGGTGTCCGATCGGCGCCGACCCGTTGGCCACCTTGACCAGGGCCACGACCGAAAGGATGGCAAGCATCGCGATCTCGATCCCGAGTAGCGCCTTCTGGAAGTTCGCCGAGATCTCGATCCCGACGTAACAGATCGCCGTCATCGCGACGATCCACAGGATCCCGACGAACAGCACCCAGCCGCTCGACGCGTGACCGCCGATGCTCTTGGTGTTGAACAACAAGAAGATGTACTGCCCCGCTATCTGGGCGAGGCTCGCCATCACCAAGATGTCGGCGCCGACGATCCCCCATCCGCCCATGAACCCGGTCTTCGGACCGAACGCTCGGGTCGCCCAGGTGAACGTGGTGCCGCAGTCGGGGTCGGCCTTGTTCAGCTCGTTGTAGGCGAACGAGACGAGCAGCATCGGCACGAACGCCAGCAACGTCACGATCGGGGCCTTCACCCCGATCAGCACGACCACGAACCCAAGGGTCGCAGCCAGGCTGTAGGCGGGGGCCGTCGAGGCGACGCCGACGACCGTGCTCGAGATGAGCCCGAGAGCCCCCTGCTTCAGCCCCTTTTCCGCCCGTTGGGCGTCGGTTGCCACGATTGCGGTGATCGCGCTCATGGTCCCCCTCCCTCATGTCGCAGCGGCCCCGACGGGACCTCTTTGGTGGGCCGCTCAGCCTTCGATGTTGCTCATGACGTGCTTGACCCGCGTGTAGTCCTCGAACCCGTAGACCGACAGGTCCTTCCCGTAGCCGGAGTGCTTGAACCCGCCGTGCGGCATCTCGGCGACCAGNNGGGATGTGGGTGTTGATCCAGACACACCCGAAGTCGAGGTCCCGGGCCATCCGCATCGCCCGGCCGTGGTCGCGGGTCCACACCGACGAGGCCAGCCCGTACTGGACCCCATTGGCCCACTCCAGCGCCTGCGCCTCGTCGTCGAAGCGCTGCACGGTGATCACCGGGCCGAAGATCTCCTGCTGGATCATCTCGTCGTCCTGGTGGAGCCCCGCCACGACGGTCGGAGCGAAGCAATAGCCACGGTCGCCGACCTGTGCCCCGCCGGTCGCGACCGTGGCGTGCGACGGCGTTCGCTCGACGAACCCGCGCACCCGTGCGAGCTGGTTCTCGCTGTTGAGCGGGCCGTAGTCGGCGTCGTCCTGGGGGTACGGGCCGACCGTCGTCCCCTCGGCCTGCGCCACCAGCGCGTCGACCAGGTCCCCGTAGACGCCCGGGGTGGCCAGCACCCGGGTGGCGGCGGTGCAGTCCTGGCCCGCGTTGAAGTACGCCGCGCCGGCGATGCCCCGTGCGGTCGCCTCCATGTCGGCGTCGTCGAAAACGATGACCGGCGCCTTGCCGCCCAGTTCCAGGTGGACCCGCTTCAGGTCCGAGGCAGCGGAAGCGGCGACCTCCATGCCGGCGCGCACGCTGCCGGTGATCGAGACCATCGCCGGGATCGGGTGCGACACGAGGGCCCGACCGGTGTCCCGGTCGCCGCAGACGACGTTGAAGACGCCGGGAGGGAAGTGCTCACCCAGGATCCCGGCGAGCAACAGGGTGCTCACCGGTGTCGTGTCGGACGGCTTGAGCACCATCGTGTTGCCGGCGGCAAGCGCGGGCGCCCACTTCCAGACGGCCATCATCATCGGGTAGTTCCAGGGGGTCACGGCGGCGCACACCCCGATCGGCTCGCGCCGGACATAGGAGGTGTGCCCGGCCATGTACTCGGCCGCGGCCCGTCCTTCGAGGAGGCGGGCGGCGCCGGCGAAGAACCGGATCTGGTCGACCATCGGTGGGATCTCTTCGGACATCGTGAGGCCGAACGGCTTGCCGGTGTTCTCACACTCCGCCCGGACCAGTTCGTCGGCACGCGCCTCGATCGCGTCGGCGGCGCGGAGCAGGGCCATGCTCCGTTCGGACGGCGTCGACCGCTTCCAGGAGCCGAAAGCTTCCTCGGCCACCTGCAGAGCCCGGTCGACGTCGGCTTCCCCGGAGAGGGGGGCCCGAGCGATCACGTCGCCGGTGCTCGGGTCGATGACCGGCGCGCTCGCGCCACTGGCCACATCGACGTGCTCACCGCCTACGAAGTTGCGCAGTTCTCGCAGAGCCACTCCCCCGACCTCGCCGGTGGGGAACCGTCCCGGCCCACCGTTCCGGCCCCCAATATCGCAGAAGATTTTCCCCGCTACAAAGGGATTCCAGTGTCACGTCCAGATTCGGCACCGTTCTCGCGCAAATTGGAGGAGTAACATGACTAAATCCGTCGCATGAGAGACGACCCGATTAGGGAGATGGTGGTGGTGGGAACAGCCGCGAACGTTCGTGAGAAAGCCCAGATGAACGGCGTGGATCCGGCGGAAGGCCCCGTCGAGGATTCCTGGGTGATCCCCGGTGAGGGCAACCTGTTGGACCACACCAACCGGGCCATCATCGAGTCGCTGCAGCGCGACGGCCGTCGCGCCTACGCGCAGATCGCCAGCGAGGTCGGCCTTTCCGAGGCGGCGGTCCGGCGCCGGGTCCAGCAGCTCCGGGCGAGCGGCGTGATCCAGATCGTTGCGGTGACCGACCCGCTCCAGCTCGGCTTCCGACGCCAGGCCCTGATCGGGATCAGCGTCGAGGGCGACGTCCGGGACGTGGCGGCGAAGATCGTCCCGCTCCCCGAGGTCGACTACGTGGTCATGTGCGCGGGCTCCTTCGACCTCCTCGTCGAGGTCGTGTGCGAAGACGACGAGCGGTTGCTGCACATCTTGAACGACTCGATCCGCTCGGTCCCGGGCGTCCGCTCCACCGAGACGTTCATGTATCTCAAGTTGGCCAAACAGACCTACACCTGGGGGACCAGATGAGTGACTTAGGACCCGGAAACGTCGGCGACAGCACGCTCAGCGCGAGGGCGCAGCGGCATCTGTGGATGCACTTCACGCGGTTGGGGTCCTACGACGCCAACCACGAGGTGCCGATCATGGTGCGCGGCGAGGGAGCGTACGTGTGGGACCAGCACGGCAAGCGGTACCTCGACGGACTGGCCGGCCTGTTCACCAGCCAGATCGGCCACGGCCGCACCGAGCTCGGGGAGGCGGCGGCGAAGCAGTCGTCCGAGCTCGCCTATTTCCCCCTGTGGACCTATGCGCACCCCCGCGCGGTCGAGCTCGCCGAGCGGATCGCGTCGCTCACCCCGGGGGACCTCAACCGGATCTTCTTCACGTCGGGTGGTTCGGAGGCCGTCGAGTCGGCGTGGAAGCTGGCCCGCCAGTACTTCCGCCTCACCGGACAGCCGATGCGGACGAAGGTGATCAGCCGGGACATCGCGTATCACGGCACCACGATGGGGGCGCTGTCCATCACCGGCATCCCGGCGCTGAAGACCCCGTTCGAGCCGCTCGTGCCGGGGACCATCAAGGTCCCCAACACCAACTTCTACCGGGCCCCCGAGCACGGCGACGACCACGAGGCCTTCGGGCGCTGGGCCGCCGACGAGATCGGGCGGGCCATCGAGCGCGAGGGCCCCGACACCATTGCCGCGGTGTACCTCGAGCCGGTGCAGAACGCCGGAGGCTGCTTCCCGCCGCCGCCGGGATACTTCGCCCGGGTGCGCGAGATCTGCGACACCCACGGCGTCCTTCTCGTCTCCGACGAGGTGATCTGTGCGTTCGGACGGCTCGGGGAGTGGTTCGGCTCCCACCGCTACGGCTACCAGCCCGACATCATCACCGTCGCCAAGGGACTGACGAGCGGGTACGCGCCCCTGGGGGCGATGATCGCGAGCGACCGGCTCGTCGAGCCGTTCCTTCATGGTGACCGCAGCTTCACCCACGGCTTCACCTTCGCCGGTCACCCGGTCAGCTGTGCGGTGGCCATGGCCAATCTGGACGTGTTCGAGCACGACGACATCCTCGGCCACGTGCGTCGGACCGAGGCCTCGTTCCGGGCCGGGTTGGCGACCCTGGAGGAGCTGCCCATCGTCGGGGAGGTTCGCGGTGCCGGCTTCTTCTACGGGATCGAGTTGGTCAAGGACAAGGCGACCCGGGAGTCCTTCGAGGACGACGAGAGCGAGCGGCTGCTCCGCGGCTACCTGTCGGGGGCGCTGTTCGAGGCCGGCCTGATCTGCCGGGCCGACGACCGCGGGGACCCGGTCGTGCAGCTCTCTCCCCCGCTGATCTGTGGCCAGACCGAGATCGACTTCATGGTCGACACGCTGCACACGGTCTTGTCCGAGGCGTGGCGGCGGATCTAACCGGCAGCACAAGACACACGCAGGAGATCGGTGAGCGCGGGCGGGGCCTCGGCAGCCGAGGCCCGTTACCGGGCGCTGTCGCTCTGGTGGGACGGCCTGCCGGGCCCGCTTGTCGAGCGGCCACCGCTCGACGCAGATGTCGACGTTGACGTCGCGATCGTCGGCGCGGGGCTGACCGGACTCTGGACCGCCCAATCGCTGCTGGCCGCCGACCCCGGCGTGCGGGTGGCGCTGCTGGAATCCGAGGTGGCCGGCTTCGGCGCGTCGGGCCGCAACGGCGGCTGGTGCTCGGCCCTCTTCGCGGCGTCCGACGCCAGGATCTCCCGCGACCACGGCGCCGACGCGGCTCGCGCCATGCGCCGGGCCATGCAGGCGACGGTCGACGAGGTTGCGACGTCGGCGGCCGCAGAGGGGATCGACTGCCGGCTCGCGAAGGGAGGCACGGTCGTGGCGGCGAGGAACGGTGCCCAGGTCACGCGGGCCCAGGAGTCGGTCGCCGAGGCGCGCACGCTCGGCTTCGGCGAGGAAGACCTGCGGTGGTTGGACCGGGCCGAGGCCGAGGCGCGGCTCGGCGCGACGGGGCTGCTCGGCGCGACGTTCACCCCCCACTGCGCCGCCCTCGATCCGGCGCGGCTGGTGCGCGGGCTTGCCGACGCCGTCGAGCGGCGCGGCGCCTCGCTCTATGAGCACACCCCGGCAACCGCGATCGAGGCCGGCCGGGGATCGACCCGCCCGCTCGTGCGAACGCCCAACGCGACGGTGCGGGCCGACGTGGTCGTGCGGGCCACGGAGGGTTGGACCTCGTCGCTGCGCGGTGAAGGCCGGGCGCTCGCTCCGATCTACTCCCTCATGATCGCGACCGAGCCGCTGCCCGAGCCGTTCTGGGCCGAGGCCGGCCTGACCCGTCGCGAGACCTTCTCGGACCACCGCCACCTCATCATCTACGGGCAGCGCACGGCCGACGACCGACTGGCGTTCGGCGGGCGCGGCGCCCCGTACCACTTCTCGTCAGCGATCGAAGCCGGGTTCGACCGGGTCCCGGCGGTGCACCTGGCCCTCCGCGACACGCTGGTGGAGCTGTTCCCGAGGCTGGCCGGGGCCGCCATCACCCATTCTTGGGGCGGCCCGCTCGGCGTTCCACGCGACTGGTTCTCCTCTGTCGGGATCGACCGGGGATCCGGCATTGCGTGGGCCGGCGGGTATGTCGGCGATGGTGTCGCCACGACCAATCTGGCCGGGCGGACCCTGGCCGACCTCATCCTCGGCCGGGACACCGACATCGTGGGCCTGCCCTGGGTCGGTCATCGCTCCCGGCGCTGGGAGCCCGAACCGCTCCGGTGGTTCGGGATCAACGCCGCACTGTGGGCGACGAGAGTCGCCGACGGTGCCGAGTCGCGCACTGGGAAACCCTCCCGACTGGCCGCACAGGTTGACCGGCTCCTCGGACACTGAGGTGTCGCACCCGCATTGACGGCCGGGCTCGACACCGGCAACCTGGCCCCATGAGCGACTCATCGAAGGCCGGGGCGGCCCAACAGGGCGCGCGTCCCGAGCTCACGGTCCGGCGGCCCGAGGAATCAGAGCCCGCAGACGAGATGGCGATGGCGCGTGGGTGGCTCGTCCACCTGCGCGAGGGCGCGATCTTCAAGCTCGAGGGCCTCGACGATGACCAGCTTCGGTGGAAGCCGGCACCGGATGCGAACTCGCTCGGCGTGATCGTCGTCCACCTCGGTTACGCGGAGCGCCTGTGGTTCCGGGCGATCTTCGCGGGTGAAGAGATGGACATGTCGTGGCGCACCAGGATGTTCGAGCTGCCCGACGGCTGGTCCACCGACGATGTGATCGCCTTTTATCGGACCGAGACGGCCGCAGCGGACTGCGTCCTCGACCTCGCCGACTCGTTCGACCTGGCGTCCTCGGGGCCCATCCGACCGACGACGCTCCGCTGGGTCGTGTTCCATCTCATCGAGGAGATGGCGCGCCACCTCGGTCACATGGACATCACCCGCGAGCTCCTGGACGGTCGGACGGGTCGCTGACCGGGTTTAGCCTGACCGCCAACCGGGACGTCGCCGGTTCGAGCAGGGACCACGCCGGATCAGACGGACCGGGGCCCCTTGGCCTCCAGCGCTTCGGGGTTCACCACGTTGATCGGCGCGCCGTCCGCGAACGCGTTGACCTGATCGAAGATGTCGTTGAACTGGAGCTCCCACTCGTCGCGGGTCACATACCCGATATGCGGCGTGCAGATGACGTTGTCCATGCCGATGAGCGGATCATCGCCGAGCACCGGTTCGTGCTCGTAGACGTCGACGGCCGCCATCCCCGGGCGACCCGCCCGGAGCGCCGACTCCAGCACCCCCGGGTCGATCAGGCCGGCCCGACTGGTGTTCACGAGGAGCGCCGTCGGCCCCATCAATGCCAGGTCTTCGGGCGTGACGATGCCCCGGGTCGCGTCGACGAGTCGGAGGTGCAGGGAGACCACGTCGGAGGATCCGAAGAACTCCTCGCGGCTCGCCGCGACCCGATACCCGTCGGCGCGGGCCCGGGCCGTCGAGTCGTCGCGGCCCCAGACGACGACATCCATGCCGAACGCGGCCCCGTAGCCGGCCACCGCCTTGCCCAACCTGCCGTAGCTGTAGATGCCGAGCGTCTTGCCCCGCAACGTCCGGCCGATCGCGCTCTGCCACCGCCCGGCCTTCATGCCGGCCACCTGTTCGGGGATCTGGCGCATCGCCGAGAGGATGAGGCCCCAGGTCAGCTCGGCCGTCGCGTACGACGGGGAACCCGAGTGGAGGTTCGAGCACACCAGAACACCGCGTTCGGTGCACGCCTCGACGTCGATGTGCGGATACACGCTTCGTTGACTGATGAGCGCGAGGTTCGTCAACCGATTCAGCAGCTCCGCTCGGATCTGGGTCCGTTCGCGGATGAGGATCAGCGCTTCGGCCTCGGCCAGGCGGTCCGAGAGGACGTCCACGTCCTGGACGTGGTCGGTCCAGATCGTCACCTCGTGGCCGTCCAACCTCGTGAAAGCGTCGAGGGTGCGGACGGTGTCGAGGTAGTCATCGAGGACCGCGACCTTCACCATCGGAGGTGTACCACAGCGCGACCGGCGGGCCGGCCGACGATCTCTCCTGCGGTCACACCCGGCACGTCCGCCACCGGGCGCCGTTCCAGCCGCGTCCGTGGGTGCTCGAGGAGTCAGGCCGGGCCTCGCGTGTGGGCACGCCGCTTCCCCTGTCCCCAGTGTGACCGGGGGGAACCGCCGACCGGGCGCCGCTGACCCGGCTTTCGGGGGTCAGAGGAACGTGCAGGCGGAGCGGCGGGCGCGGCGTCGGTCGCCTGCGCTGCGGACAACGACCGGAGGGGTCAGCGCCGCTCGACGATGCCGCGCACGTACGCGGCCTGTTCGGCGTGTGCGACGTCGTCGATGATCACGCTCACCAGCCGGGCTCCGAGGGTCACGGGGGGCGTCCAGCGTTCGTCGACGATCCGGTCAAGATCGTCGTCGGACAACCCGCGCACGTACTCGAGCGTCACTTCCTCGACCGCGTCGTAGTAGCCGAGCAGGTTCTCCACGTCGGCTCTGACCGCAGCCACCTGTTCGGCACGGTGCCCGTAGCCGGTCTCGGTGACCGCCAACGGCAACGCGAAGCGGTCCGCCCAACCGCCCGATGTCCACACCTGCTCGGTTCCCGCGACTGCTGCGACGTGGTCGTCCTGGACCCTGGTCAGATGCCAGATCAGCCAGACAATGGGGTTCGCTCCGTCATCGACGCGAAACGACAGTTCCTCGTCGGTCAGTCCTTCGATGGCGCCGTGCACCATGCCCCCCACCCTCTCGAAGGCGTCGGTGATCAACCCGGCGGCTTTAGCCACGAGTCAGACCCTCCGTTTGGCTTGGCCGGGCCGCCGCCGCGACCGACGGCAGGGCCGCCTCGATGAGGCCGGCCCCGGCGATCCCGACCCCGCCGGCCAAGAACTGCCGACGCGAAATTCTCCGACCGCCGCCCACTGCACGCCCCCTCGCGTCCCGGCCACCAGAGGTGGCGTTTGCCCGGACACTAGACGTGGGCCGGGATGGCGCGGACGCGCCCATGCGCGCCGGTCCTAGGGACGTTCGGGCGGGCCCTCCTGGGCGCCGAGGCTCGGCGCGAACTCCTCGGCGTAGCGCTCGAACAGGCCCTGCCAGCGGTCCTCGGGCGACGTGCGGCCCTCGAGACGCTCCAGGCACACGACCCACCCGGCGGCGTTGCGGGCCGCGATTCCCGGGTCGAGCTCGTCGGTGAACACCAGAAGCGTTCCCCCGTCCTCCTCGGTGAGCTCGAACCGAAGCGTCTCGTCCGCCCACGTGAATTCGAGCGTTCTCGGCTCGTCGCATTCGAGCACCGTCCCGGTCAGGTCATGCCACTCACCGTTTCGGAATACGAATTTCAGCGCCGCACCGACCTTCCACTCGTCGGTGACGACGTCGCACGGGAACCAGCCGTTCAGCTCCTCGCGGTCGGTCAGGGCCCGCCAGACCACCGCCGGCGGAGAGGGCAGATGGCGGTCGAACCGGACCTTCGGGCGGGCTCCGGTCGTGACCAGGGTGGGGTCGTGCATCACCGCTCCTTGTTGTCCTTCTCTGTTAGGTGTCGTTCCAGGTCGTCGAGCCGCTTGCTCCACAGCGTCCGATACGGGGCCAGCCAGGCGTCGAGCTCGGCCAACGGCTCGGGGCGGATCCGGTAGAGGCGCCGCTGGGCCTGCGCCCGCACGTCGACAAGGCCGGCGTCCTTCAGCACCCGGAGGTGCTTGGACACCGCCGGTTGGGTCAACGTCATCTGGGCGACCAGCTCCCCCACCGGTCGTTCCCCGCCGCGGAGCAGGTCCAGGATCCGGCGCCGGTTCGGCTCCGCGAGCACCTCGATCGCCGCCACGCTCGGCATGCGTCAATCATAGCTGACTAGCTATATGCTTGTCTAGAGATATTCACCCATGCACCAGCTCGAGATCGGCACCCCGTAATTTTCGGGTGCGCCGGAGCGCTCCACCCGGCTCGAGACCCGGTCCGTCGCTCGGCGGAGGCAACCTCGATGCGGACGAAGGGAACCGATGCGCCCAGCGCACCAGGGTGATCGCTGGAAGGACAGGCGGGTCCTCGCCGCCGTGCTGGGCCTGTCGGTGGCGGTGTTCCCGGTGGCCTGCTCGGTGGGCGCGGTCCTTGCCGTGCAGCTGTTCGTCTCGGCACCGGGCACCGTCATCGGTTTCGGTCTCTGGTGGCTCGGCACACTGGCCGTCTGCACGATCGTGTTCTTCGCGACCGAGCGGTTGGCGCGCCGGGCCCTCCCGCTCGCCGTCCTCTTGAAGATGGGCATGGCCTTCCCCGGGCGGGCGCCCCGGCGGTTGGCGGTCGCCCGACGCGCCGGGAGCGTGCGCGACCTGCATCGACGGGTGGAACAGGCCCGCACCCGCGGGCTCGCCGACGAACCAACGGTGGCCGCCGAGAAGATCGTGACCCTCGCGGCGAGCCTGAGCTCGCACGACCGGACGACCCGCGGGCACGCCGAGCGGGTCCGTGCGCTGACCGACATGATCGCCGAGGAGCTGCACCTGCCCGAGGTCCACCGCGACCGGCTCCGCTGGTCCTCGTTGCTGCACGACATCGGCAAGCTCGCCGTGCACCCGGACATCTTGAACAAGACCGAGAGGCTCTCGGCCGAGGAGTGGGAGATCATCCGCCGCCACCCGCTCGAGGGGGCCCGCCTGACCGCGCCGATCGCGGGCTGGCTCGGCCCGTGGGCGAACACGATCGCCGAGCACCACGAGCGCTACGACGGGCGCGGGTACCCGTACGGGATCGCAGGCCGGCAGATCTCTTTCGGCGGCCGCATCGTCGCCGTCGCCGACTCGTATGACGTGATGACGTCGATGCGCTCATACAAGCGGCCGATGGCCCCGGAGAAAGCGCGCCAAGAGCTGGCCGCATGCGCGGGCAGTCAGTTCGACCCCGACGTGGTCCGGGCGTTCCTGGCCGTCTCGGTCTGGCGGCTCCGGTTGGCGGCACCGGTCTCCTGGTTCGGATCGCTGTCGTTCGGCAAGGCGCTCGGCGCGGCATCCCGGATCGGGACCATTGCCGGGCACTCGGTCCTGGCCGGGGTGGCCGCCGGCGTCGGCGTGCTCGGCCTCACCGCGCTCAGCCCCCTGAGCTCGGCGGCACAGGCGAGCGCCCCGACCGTGATCACCGCGGCGCCCGTGCACGGCCAATCCGGGACCAGCGGGAGCGGCGCGGGTTCGGGAACGAGCTCGAGTAGAACCCCATCTGGGACCGGGGGCTCTTCGAACGCCGCCGGTAGCGGCACCGCGAAGGAGCCGACCAACGGGTCGACGACCACCGTGCCGGGCTCCTCCCAGAGCACCGCCACGACCACCGTCGGCAAGTCGGGAACGGGCGGCAAGTCGGGAACGGGCGGCAAGTCGGGAACGGGCGGCAAGTCGGGCAGCGGTTCCGGCGGGGGCTCGGGGTCGAGCGCAGGCGGCTCGAGCGGCACTCCCGGCGGCCCGGGGACAACGACGACGACAACGACCACGACAACGACGACAACCACCACCACCACGCCACCTCGACCGAGCCCTCCCACGGGGCTCACGGTGAAAGGCGGATGCCAGGTCATCATCGTCGGCCCCGAGCTGACGGTGTCGTGGACGGCCAGCCCCAGCTCGTTCGTCACCTCCTACACGGTCCTGCGCAAGAGCGGCGGCGGCTACGCCACGGTGACCCAGGTGTCGGCGACGACGACCAGCTATGCCGACACGTCGGTGTCGGGGCTCGGGGCGACGTACACCTACGAGATCCAGGCGAACGCGCCCGGCGGCACCGCGACGAGCGCCGCTGCGTCGGGGACCACGCCGACCCTCTGCCTCTAAGCCGCCCGGCTGGCGCTCGTGGCCGCCAAACCGGGCCGGCTCGCGACGCCGTAATGTCGGGCCATGCGCCTCGCCTTCAAGACAGCACCCCAGAACACGACCTGGTCCGACATGCTCGACGTTTGGCGGGCCGGGGACGAGATCGACGCCTTCGAGTCGGGATGGACGTTCGACCACTTCTACCCGATCCACGGGGACTCGACCGGGCCGTGCCTCGAGGGATGGACCACGCTCGCTGCGCTGGCCCAGGCCACCTCGCGCGTGCGGGTGGGCGTCCTCGTCACCGGCATCCACTACCGGCACCCGGCGGTCCTCGCCAACATGGCCGCGACCCTGGACATCATCTCGGACGGCCGCCTCGACCTCGGGATCGGGGCCGGCTGGAACGTGGAGGAGTCGGGCGCCTACGGCATCGACCTCGGCACGCCGAAGCAGCGGAGCGACCGCTTCGAGGAGGCGTGCGAGGTGCTGGTCGGGCTCCTGTCCGACGAGAAGACCACCTTCCACGGCCGCTACTTCTCGCTCACCGACGCCCGCTGCGAGCCCAAGGGGCCCCAGCTTCCCCACGTGCCGATCTGCATCGGCGGCAGCGGCGAGAAGCGCACCCTCAAGACGGCCGCCCGGTTCGCGCAGCACTGGAACTTCGTCGGCGGCACCGTCGAGGACTTCAAACGCAAGCTCGACATCCTCCACGGCCACTGCGCCGACATCGGCCGCGACCCGAGCGAGATCATGATCTCGAGCCACGTGCGGCCCGGGCCCGACGGTGACCCGGCTCCGGCGGTGGAGCAGGCCGCGCAGATGGCCGAGCTCGGCCTCGATCTGGCCATCGTCCCGCTGCCGACGCCGCACAGCGCCACGATGCTCGAGCCCATCGCGAAGGCCTTCGCGCAGCTGGACTGAGGAGCGGCCATGTGCGGCCGGTTCTCCCTCTACGAGCCGTCCGAGCGGGTGGCCCGGACCTTCGGGGTCGACGAGGTCGCGGCCGGTGAGCCCGAGGCCCGCTGGAACGTGGCGCCATCCCAGCAGATCCTGGCCGTCGTGTGCTCGCGTGACGGCGGGACGCGACGGCTGGGCACGCTCAAGTGGGGCCTCGTGCCGAGCTGGGCCAAGGACCCCTCGATCGGGAACCGCCTGATCAACGCACGGGCGGAGACCGTCGGGAGCGCACCATCGTTCCGCCAGGCCTTCGAGCGCCGGCGGTGCCTCGTCCCGGCCAACGGCTTCTTCGAGTGGCGCCAGGAACCCGGGCCGAAGAAGGCCCGCGGCCGGCCGTTCTTCGCTCGGGCACCCGACGGGTCGGTCATGGCATTGGGGGGGATCTGGGAGGTCTGGCACGGGCCCGACGACGAGGTGCTGCGGACCGTGTCGATCATCACGACGATCGCCAACCCGCAGCTCTCCTCGGTGCACGACCGGATGCCGGTCATCGTCGAACCCAGCGACTGGGCGCGCTGGCTGGCCCCCGAGGCCCTGGAGCCGGCCGCCGCCGGTGCGCTGCTCCGCGCCGTGCCCGACGGCCGCCTGGTGCTAGCCGAGGTGTCCGACCTCGTGAACAGCCCGAAGAACGACGCGCCGGAGCTGATCGAACCGCTGGGCTAGCTCACGTCTAGCAGAAGTCGCGCGACGTGCTCGGCGCGGCGAGCGGGAGGGGCCGGATCCGTTCGGCCATCACGTTGACCACGCCGTGGGAGGACTCGACGGTCCCCCGGATCAAGAGGGCCGACGCGGCCTGGGCGACCCGGCGGTGGCGCGCCCACACCCCGACCGAGCAGATCACGTTCACGAGGCCGGTCTCGTCCTCCAGGTTGACGAAGGTGATCCCCCGCGCCGTCTCGGGCCGCTGGCGGTGCGTCACCACGCCGGCCACGCTCACCCGGGTCCCGTCGACGACGGTGCGCAGCTCGGCCGCCGTCACCACGCCCAGGCGGTCGAGCTCGCCGCGGACGAGCTCGGTGAGCGAGGAGTCGACCGACAGCCCGGTCGCCCACAGGTCGGCCACCGTCTCTTCGACCCGGTCCATGGCCGGCAGCGGGGGGGCCTCGGCGCCCACCACGATCCCCTCCAGCCGGCCCCGGTCGAGCTGGGCCAGCGGGCCGGCCGCCCAGAGGGCCGCCCGGCGGTCGCCCCCGTCCAGGCTGGCCATGGCCCCGGCGGTAGCCAAGGCCTCCAGCTGGGGCTCGGTCAGCTCGGCCCGCCGGGCCAGGTCCTCCAGGTCGCGGTAGGGCTGCCCGGCCACCACCCTCGTGGCCGCGGCCTCCCCGAGGGTCCGCACGCCCACGAGCCCGAGCCGGACGGCCGGGTGCTCCGGGTCGCCGGTCCCCTCGAGCCCCGCCTCCACCCCGCTCGCGTTCACCTCGGCCCGGCGCACCTCGACCCCGTGGCGGCGCGCGTCGGCGACCAGGGTCCGGGGCGACCAGAACCCCATCGGCTGGGAGTTGAGCAGCGCCGCGGTGAACGCGGCCGGGTGGTACAGCTTCAGCCAGGCCGACGAGTAGACGAGGTAGGCGAAGGACACCGCGTGGGACTCGGGGAACCCGAAGCTCGAGAAGGCGGCCATCTTCCCGAAGATCTCGTCGGCGACCGCGCCGGTGATCCCCTGCTCGGCCATGCCGGCGTAGAAGCGCTCCCGCAGCTGCTCCATGCGCTCGGCCGAGCGCTTGGACCCCATGGCCTGGCGGAGCCGGTCGGCCTCGGCCGGGGAGAACCCGGCGACGTCGATGGCCATCTGCATCAGCTGCTCCTGGAAGACCGGGACCCCGAGCGTCTTTTTGAGGCAGTGCTCCAGGAGGGGGTGCAGGTAGGTGATCTCCTCCTCCTTGTTGCGGCGGCGGAGATAGGGGTGGACCGAGCCGCCCTGGATGGGCCCGGGCCGGATGAGCGC
>PMOQ01000079.1:0-5904 GCA_003161255.1 Acidimicrobiaceae bacterium
TATTTACGTGTCACCACACTAGGTACATCACTGGGCGACCCGCAAAGCGCCCGGCCAGAGCTAACGACACCAAAGTCTCCGCTCATCCTTCGCGATGGGCTGGGAGATCACTCCTCACGCGCATTCTCCCCCTTGGTGTGTCCCGTTACATAAGGGAATCGCCGACCCAAAATTGTCCCAGACCGCCGGCTCGCGGGCGCAGAATGACGTGACGGCACCATCCCGCATCGGCGATCTGTATCCGAGTCAGTGCCTGTTCAGGTAGCGCATAATCGGGGCGCTGGTGACGACTTGTGCCGGCTCTGACCGCTCCGAACCGGATATTGAGCGGGGCCGCTGTAAGCATTGCCATCTCAAACCCGCGGCTGTTACGCCGTCAGCCACTAGCAGTCCTCCGCAGCCGACCTAGCCGTCGGCGTCGGCGTCGGGCGGGCTACTCGGGCGCGATGACGCCGGCCAGCTCGAGCAGCGTCGCCGGTGGCAGGTGCTGGTGGTAGATGCGAACGCTGAACGGGGCCAGGGCGTCTTCGATAGCGTTGCAGACGGTGGCCGGCGCGACGATCATGCCGCCCTCTCCCACCCCGCGGAAGTTGACGTCGGGGTCGAGCGGGACCGTCTCGAGGTGGGAGATCTCGATGGGGGGGATGTCCATCGTCGTCGGCATCAGGTAGTCCATGAAGGTCGCGGCCAGAAAGTTGCCCCGGTCGTCGTAGGCGGAGCGCTCCAGCAGCACCGCGCCGATACCCTGGGCGATCCCACCTCGTATCTGGCCGTCGACGACGGCCGGATTGATCATCGCACCACAGTCCTCGACGACGACATACCGCTCGAACTCGACCAGACCGGTCTCGGCGTCCACCTCCACGATGGCGCAGTGCGTTCCACCGGACCAGCCGCCTTCCCCGCCGTCGTAGGCGTATTCCACCTTCAATTCGACGTCCACACCTTCGGGCAGCCGGCCCGGTTCCCGCACCGCCGTGGCCACGTCGGCGAGGCTCATGGCGCTGGCGGGCACGCCCACCACCAAGACGGCGCCATTCTCGATGCGCAGGTCGTCCGCGCTCGCCTCGAGCAGGTGCGACGCCGTCTCCAGCACCTTCTTGCGCAGGGCGCGGGCGGTGTGCAGCGTCGCCCCGCCGGCCATGGTGGCGGCGCGGCTTCCCCCGGTGAAGCCGAACGGCACGACGTCGCTGTCCCCGAAGACGACCCGCACATCCTCGAAGGGCACCCCGAACTCGTCGGCGGCGATCTGGGCGAACGTCGTCTCGTGGCTCTGCCCGTGCGGCATCTGGGCGGTGATGACCACCACCTTCCCGTCTTCGTCGAGTTCCATGCGCATCTGCTCGTTGCCGAGGGGCCGGCCCTGTATCTTCGGGCCGGGCGCGCCCTCGATGTACGACGCCATGCCGATGCCGAGATACCGACCCTCGGCCCGGGCCGCCTCCTGGCGGCGCCGGAAGTCGGCCAGGTCGACCAGCTCCTGGACGCGCTCTAGTGACTCCCGGACGGTGACGCCGTCCAGGCTCCGGCCGGTGACCATGGCCGTCGGCTCCTCGCCCCGGGTCACCACGTTGCGCAGGCGAATCTCGAGCGGCTCCTTTCCCAGTTCGTGGGCCACCAGGTCGATGATCCGCTCCCGCACGAAGGTCTCGCTGGCCCACGGTCCGCGGTAGGCGACGTAGGACGCCTTGTTGGTGACGACGATGGTGGACTCAAACCGCAGGGCGCTGATCTTGTACGCGCTCGGGAACATCGATCCCACCATCGCGGGCAGCATCCCGGCCATGCCCGGGTAGGCGCCCGAGTCGCACACCATCTTCACCTTGAGGCCGAGGATGTCCCCCTCGTCGGTGAAGGCCACCTCGACATCGAAGGACTCCTCCCGGGCGTGCCCCGACGCGCTGAGGTGTTCGTAGCGGTCCTCGATGTACTTCACCGGCCGACCGAGGGCCCGCGACGCCGCGGCGACCGCCACATCCTCGCGCGAGCCGCCCATCTTCAGGCCGAACGACCCGCCCACATCGGCGGTGCGGATGCGGACGCTCTCGGGGGCCATGGCGAGCCGGCCCGAGAGGGTCATCCGGTGCATGTGGACGCTCTGGTTGGCCGACCACATGAGCATGTGATCGGTCTCGGCGTCGTAGCTGGCCACGCAGCCACGGGTCTCCATCGGCACGTTCTGGTGGCGGTGCTGGCTAATCGTCGCCGCAAGCACGTGGTCGGCCCGGGCGAAGGCGCCGTCGACGTCGCCATAGTTGAGTGCGTCGTTGTGGGCGAAGACGTTCGAGCCCAGGTCCTCGAAGATGGGCGGGTTCGACGGGTCGAGGGCCTGCTCGTACGTGGTCACCGACGGCAGGTCGTCGTATTCGACGTCGATCATCTCGGCGGCGTCTTCGGCCCGGTACCGGGACTCGGCGACGACGAGGGCCACCAGGTCGCCGACCAGTCGTACCTTGTCGGTGGCCAGGCACGTATGGACAGGCGTGGTCATCCCGAACATCACGCCGATGCCGTATGGACCCGGCGTGAGCAGGGCCTCCATCTCCGCGCCGGTGTAGACGGCCAGCACGCCCGGTGCCTCGAGCGCGGCGCTGGTGTCGATGCTGACGATCCGGGCGTGCGCGAACGGACTCCGCATGAAGGCCGCGTGCACCATGTTCGGCAGATTGATGTCGTCGACGTAGGTGCCCCCGCCGGTGAGGATCCGACGATCCTCGGAGCGCTTGATGCGAGAGCCGGTGTAGCGCTGGGCGACCTGCTGGACCATGGCTGTTCCTAGTGGGCCGAGCTGAGGGTCGGCGGCTGACCTGCCGCCCGCAGCACGCCATCGACGATGGACTGATAACCGGTGCAACGGCAGATGTTGCCGGACAACGCCTCGCGGATCTCGGCCTCGCCGGGGCTGGGGTTCTCCGCAAGCAGGGCCGTGATCTGCATGAGGAATCCCGGCGTGCAGAACCCGCACTGGAACCCGTGGCTCTCCCACATGGCCTGCTGGAGCGGGTTCAACTCGTCCCCATTGGCCAGACCCTCGATCGTGGTGATCTCGCTGCCGCGGGCCTGCACCGCGAACATCAGGCACGAGCGGACAGCCTCGCCGTCCATCACCACCGTGCACGCGCCGCACACGCCGTGTTCGCAGCCGATATGGGTGCCGGTGAGGCCCAGGTCATCGCGCAGCACGTCGGCCAGCGTCTTGCGCGGCTCGACGTTGGCCGTGTACGGCGCCCCGTTGACCCGCAGTTGTACGTCCATCTTGTCGCTCATCGTGCCTCCAGTGACCGATGGGCCGCCTTGGCCAGCGCCCGGCGCACAAGCACCCGTACTAGCTGCTTGCGGTAGGCGCTGGTGCCGTGAAGATCCGACGGTGGCGTCACCGAGTCGGCGGCCAGGGCACCGGACGCCTCGAAGGCCTCCGTGGTCGGCTCGGCCCCGGCCAGCACCGCCTCGGCCTCGGCATGTCGGACCGGCGTGTCGGAGACGCCGATGAGGACCACCCGGCCGTCAGCGATCCGGCCCCCTTCGGTGCGCACCGCCGCTGCCGCTCCGACCATGGCGAAGTCACCGTGGCGCCGGGTGGCCTCCTCGAATGCGACGCCAGTGCCGGGCTGGGCCACCGGGAACCGGAGCTCGACCAGCGCCTCGTCGGCCTCGAGCGAGGTGGTGAAGAAGCCCTGGAAGAAGTCGGCCGCCGAGATCGTGCGTTGGCCGCGGGCGATGCTCCGCGCCACCATCTCGGCGTCGAGCGCGACAGCGACCGCCGGGATCTCGGCGGACGGGTCGGAGTGGGCTGCGCTCCCGCCGATCGTTCCCCGGTTTCGGATGGCGATGTGGCCGATCAGCGGCATGGCCTCGGCCAGCAGGGGGACGCTCTCGCGCACTACGTCGGAGCGCTCGGCCGCCCGCTCCCGGGTCATGGCGCCGATCGCGACGTGGGCATTGTCGCGACGGATGTAGTCGAGTCCGTCCACCGCTGATAGGTCGATCAGTGCCGACGGGTAGGCAAGACGCAGAGCGAGCATCGGCACAAGACTCTGCCCGCCTGCGAGCAACTTCGCGTCGTCCCCGTACTCGGCGAGAAGGGTCAAGGCCTCCTCCAATGAGGAGGGCGCGACATAGGCAAACGGCGCTGGCTTCAGTTGTGCTCCCCGTGCTCGCGGAGACGGCGGTTTCACCCTTCGGCTCGCATCGTAACGTGCAGCGCCCGGTTTCGCCGAGTCTTGAAGGTGCGTGTATGCAGAACGCGACGTTCTCGGGTAGGGGTTTCTGCCTAGGCTAAGAGGTCCGCTGTTCGCGTGAACTGAGTCGAAACTCTGGCCATGTTTGGCCTGCCGACTGGGGTGCCGGTGGCCGATTACGGACGGCGCGGGTCCGAGCAAGCAGTGGCCAACATTCGTACCTCGATCGCCCCGGGCGTTCCTGCCGTACTCGTTGCCAACCACGGGGTGCTGATGTTCCACCGGACGTGAGTTGGCCATCCTGGTTGACGGAATCGTCGAGGAAGTCACCCAGGCGGGCATCAATGCCGGCAGTCTTGGTGGTCCGGTCGAAATACCTGAGGCATTCCGGGCTGCAACAGGCTGTGGTCTTTGAGCGGCGTGACGTGGGTGAGCTGGTGGAAGACGCTCTGTCGGATCTCGAGCGCCGACCGGGTGTCGACGAGAGAGAACAGCTCGGCGGCCACGCCCATGACCTGCTTGTAGCGGTCAGCGTCGTAGGGTTTGCCTTCGCTGTAGCCGAGCCCCATGAGCGCGATGGCCCGCAGCTGGTCTCCGAGGCGGAGTGTCTCGTCGATAGCGTCCATGTGTGAATGCTGACCCAAAACCGGAGAGCTCGCCGATCGAAGATCGGAGCACTTTGGTAGGGAGCTAACTCGTAGTCTGGGCTTCGTCCACGGGCTGGGTGCTTGCGTTAGCGCCTCATCGACCGCCACCGAGCGCGGCTGATGCGCTCACAGCCTCGGACAACAAATCAGGTCAGGCGTGCATAGCATCCCTATCGTGCGAGGACGCATTACGCCCCGCAGCCGCTGATACCTGGTTGCGACCGACCACCCGGCATGCTTGAGCACATGGCACGTCGAGCCGGCAGCCCGCAAGGCTGCACTACCCACACCATGAACGGTTGCCGCCAGTGAGAGTCCTGGTGGTCGAGGACTTCGAGGTCCTAGCCCGCTCGATCGGGACCGGACTGCGCCGCGAGGGCATGGCCGTCGACGTCGTCCTTGACGGGACCGACGCCCTCGGCCACCTCGCGATCACTCGCTACGACGTCGTCGTGTTGGACCGGGATCTGCCTGGCGTCCACGGCGACGACATCTGCCGGCAGATCGTCGCCGACCGCTCAGATGTTCGGGTCCTGATGCTCACCGCCNNGATACGGTCAAAGACCGCGTCGAAGGTCTCGGTTTGGGCGCGGACGACTACCTCCCCAAGCCGTTCGCGTTCGCCGAGCTGGTCGCCCGAGTCCGGGCCCTTGCCCGCCGAGCCACCTCGCCAGTACCCCCCACCCTCGCCTACGAGGACATCACCCTCGACCCAGCCCGCCGAGTGGCGTCCCGAGCCGGGCAGCGCCTCGACCTCAGCCCCAAGGAGTTCGCCCTGCTCGAATGCCTCCTCGCCTCGCCCGGCCTGGTCCTCTCGGCCGAGGAGCTGCTCGAACGGGTATGGGACGAGGCCGCCGACCCCTTCAGCAGCGCCGTTAAGCACACCATGCACCGGCTGCGAACCAAGCTCGGCGACCCCCCAATCATCCACACCGTCCGCGAGGGCGGCTACCGGATAGGAGATACACGATGACCGCCATCAGCATGACCCCAGCCAGGTCCCGCCTGCGCAGACCCCCGCTCCGCGTGCAGCTCACGGTCCTCTACGCAGGACTGCTCGGCCTGCTGGTCGTCGCCGT
>PMOQ01000079.1:5990-11102 GCA_003161255.1 Acidimicrobiaceae bacterium
GGAATGGCGTGGTGGATCGCCGGCCGATTCCTTCGCCCGCTCCGCACTATGAACGCTGCCGCACGCGAGATCTCTGCCACCAACCTCCACCGCCGTCTCGGCCTGGAGGGCCCACAAGACGAACTCACCGAGCTCGGGCGGACCCTCGATGACCTCTTCGGGCGCCTCGAAGCCTCGTTCGAGGCGCAGCGTCATTTCGTGGCCAACGCCTCCCACGAACTGCGCACCCCGCTCGCAGGCCTTCAGACCCTCCTCGAAGTCGCCCTCGCTGACCCGAACCCCGACACCGACACCATGCGGTCGGTCTGCCAAGAGGCTCTCACGCTCGGCGAACACCAACAACGACTCATCCAGGCCCTCCTCACCCTGGCCACCAGCGAGCGCGGCGTCGAACAGTGGGGGCCGTTCGATCTCGCTCACATCACTGAGACCGTTCTGACCGGACGTAGACATGAGGCCGAGCGCACAGGAATCACTATCGAATCCACCCTCGTCGCCGCCCCCGCAACCGGCGATCCCAAACTCATCGAACTCCTGGTGGCAAACCTCATCGACAATGCGCTGCGCCACAACACCACCGGCGGGAGAATCGAGGTCGCCACCATCTCGACCCCAGGACGAGCAACCATCACCGTCAGCAACACCGGCCCGACTATCCCGCCCAGCGAGATCGACCGACTCTTTGAGCCGTTCCAACGGGCAGGCAGCCAGCGCGTTGGGCACACCGACGGACACGGCCTCGGCCTCGCCATCGTCCACGCCATCGCCCACGCCCACCATGCCAAGATCACCGCACGCCCTCGAGCCGAAGGCGGACTCGACATCGGCGTGACCCTCGACTCCTCGGGCAGGTAAACCACGTGACCTGCAGGCACTGTTCGTCTACTGCTGACCAGCGAATCCGTTAGCCAGGCGCGAGCCTGAATATCCGCGAAGCCCAGGCAAGTGCCCGACTGGACGTCAAACGCGGTGTGGATCGGTTCGATGTTCGAGTCCCTCAGCGCCCACGTCGGTGACGGGGGAGAGAGGGGGAAGAGCAGAGGGGCGACGATAGAAACGCTGACACGGGAGGGCGCAGGGGCACGGGGCGAGCGAGCACGAGAGCCAGCCAGCCGGCGACGCGCACGAAGGGCGCCGAGACTTAGGGAAGGGACGGCGTCTAACGACCCGAGCCTCTCCGAGTGACCTCAGCCCCTTGCACGCGATGGGACCTGGCGGCGCCGACCAGTGGAACTGCCGGTGCCGGCAGCGGTATCCGCCGGCAAGAGCCGTCCCGCGAGTGCGCCGAGTTGGCCCAGTTGCACGACTTCTGGAGGCCGGAACTCAGGTCCCTCGCTCCGGCAAGCCAGCACACTGGTCCGAGGGTCGATCGGCGCCGCCGCTAACGCCAGTTTTGGACCGTGCCAAGCCGAGGGAACCCACTGCTCATCGGGATCGATGGTCGTCGCCTCACGCAATGGCAGCCAGGGCAGGCTCGCCCAGCGGATCCGGGGTCCGCTGACGCTGGAATGGGTGATCCCGACCGCTGCTCCGGCGGACGAAACGACGACCGCCCAATCACAGCGGATGATCGCGGGGACGAGTCGGGCCAGCAAGTCGAGGCGGTCGAGGCTCGGTTTCGGATCGACGGCAAGCGTCGTGATCAGCTCTAGCTCGCGGTGAAGCTGTGCTTGGGGGGTCGGCCGTACGCATTCGACGACGACACCCGGCACCTCGCTGAGTCGATTCGCCAAGGTTCCCAGATCGCCCGAGTCCCCAGGGTTCAACTCGACGACGAAATCGTCGGTGACGGTCGACTGGTCCCGATCGACCACGTCCATGGCCACGATGTCGCCTCCGGCTTCGGCGATCGCAGCTCCCGCACGTGAGAGAGCGCCTGGACGATCATCGAGCACCAGTCGGACCAGTACACGCACGGAACCCCTTCCGACCCTCAGCTTCTCAGGCGCTGGTTTCGGCTCGTTCTCCGGGGGGTTACGTGCGCATGAAGTTCTCGATGGCCGGTCTCGCCTCCTGATGATCGACCAGGTGGCACGGAGACCGGCAACAAGGGCAGACGAGCTGACTACGCCGGGGGCCGAGCCTCTTCACTGGGTCTGTAGCCGCAAGCGTGTCTAGCGCCTTTGACCTGACGAAGGGCCTTCACAATGTGGAACTCGCGCTGATCTCATCGGCAGCGCACCGAGGCCTCTCAGGATCCGACGATCACCTCATTGACGGCGTTACCCTGCTTACGCACCAAATTTCGCAGCTACTCCTATGGAACTGACCGTCATGCCCGCAATGAAGACGAGCATCAAGCGACTATGCGAGTCAGGCCGGCTTCGTTCCGTAGTTCAACCTGTCGTACGAACCTCAGACGGCGTGATCCTCGGGTACGAGGCTCTAGCACGCATGCCGATTGAACCGCTCCAGCCGCCAAACTGGTGGCTGGAGCGCGCGGAGGAGCTCGGACTGCGGGGAGAGCTTGAGCTCGCGTGTCTTGTCGCAGCAGCAGCCCTGGGTGACCCACCATCGGATCGCATGCTTTTTGTGAATGTCAGCCCGTCGACGCTCACAGACCCCAGAGCGCTCTGCCTCCTCGACTCCCTTCCCTCCAGGTTGGTCATCGAAGTCACGGAACAAGAAGCGGTCGCGGACTATGAAGAGCTTCGAAAGCATCTCGCCCCGTGGCTATCCCGAGGCGTTCGGCTCGCTGTCGACGACACGGGTGCGGGCTACTCGAGCTTGCGCCACGTGATCGAACTGAAGCCAGACTTCTTGAAGCTCGATCGAGAGCTTGTCCGCGAGGTGGACCGAGATCGCAGCCGTCTGGCACTTATCCGGGCCGTGGTCGCCTTTGCTTCCGAGGTTGGGACAAGCGTCATCGCAGAAGGGGTGGAAACCCAGGCCGAGTTGGACACACTTCGAGAAGCCGAGGTGCACCTGGTCCAGGGGTACCTGCTGGCTAAGCCTGGGGAGCCTTGGCCGCGCGTGTCGGCTGAAACCAGTAGGGAGCCCGGTCCGTGGACGACTCGCAAGGAGACGCAGAGCCTCGAGCGCCTACGCGATGCATTGGCGAAGACAACCGACCGGAATGGGGCTTGCTCGGTGGTCGTCGAGCACCTGTTCCGGAAAGGTCAGCTCCTACCAAGCCTGTACCTCGAGTCGCAGGGACGGCTTCGATGTGTCGCTCAGCGTGGCCTGTGGCAGGTCCTCGACGGTATGCCTGGTTCGGTTGGGATCACGGGGAAGACGTGGAAGGGCGGCCAGCCGATCGCAGTCAACGATGTAGCCAGCCACCCTGACTACCTGGAAGCGATCCCTGGTGTGGCCGAGGTCTGCGTTCCGGTGATTATCGAGGGGAAGGCGGTCGGTGCTCTCAACGTAGAGTCACTGAGCCCACTGCCGATCCATCTGCTCGAGAACCTCGTGGATTACGCGAGCGTTCTCTCTGATCGCCTGAGAGCAATAGGTAATCGCAATGAGGACACTGCTTGGCAACGCGCGGCACGGGCGTCGATGTCCATCTCAGGACTGACCGGTGGCATGCGAATGCGCGACAAGCTGCTGGGCTACCTGCTGGAGGCTTCTGGCATGGATTCGGCGTGTCTCATCCTGCACACGTCTGGCGGGCTGAAGGTGGAATCGGCCGGACGTCTGGCAGCCCAACTTCAGAGCCTGTCGACCGAAGAGCTCGAGGCCATGTCAGCCCTCGTCGGCGACATTCGATCCTGTTACACGGCCGGGGCCACTTCGGGACGAGGGTTCGTCGGAACCGAGTCTCTCCGCAACAGTGGAGCCCGGGCGGTGGCTGTTCTCCCCCTCTGGGCGCGCCGTCAAAGACGTGGGACGTTGATCTTCGCTCACTCGAGACCACTCCGACTTACTGGAGATGAAATAGAGCCACTTGAGATGCTCGCCGACAGCGCTGCAGCCTTGCTCGTCGACCACTCGAGTGCTCATCACCTGCAACAGGTCTGACCCATTTGCGACGATGAGGAGCGAGCCGCCGGGTAACAGCCACTGGGCCCGAGCGAGAGAGTGTGCTGTTGACGATAGCGCTCGGGGTCGAGCCCTTTTCCGGTCCCCTGTGGACGTCGTTTTGGCGATCGAGTGGGAATCTGGACTGACGAGATGGACACGCGACAGTCCTAGTCAATGGAAAGTTCACACAATCGACATGCACCAGAAGCGACTCGTTCTTCAGCGCGGACCAGGCATCATTGGATGCTTGTTCGCGTCGGATGCCAGTTCCAATTCGAGGCAGCCGAGGTGACGCCTTCGTTGTGACAGATTCGGCCACACCCTGATGGTGCATACCTGATCGTCGCCGAAACCTGGGAGCCTCCGGGACCGACTCGCACCTATTTCGACGCCTACGGCAACGCATGCGACCGCGTCAACTTGCCGCCGGGACGTTCGGTCATGCGTTATGACGCCACGGTTGAGGTGGCCTCCACTCCCGATGAGGCGAATGAGGGAGCAGGGGCAGTTGCCTTGGAGGATCTACCTGATGAGGCCTTTGTGTACCTCCTCCCAAGCCGGTTTTGCTGGCCTGACACGCTCTACGGCCCAGCCTGGGAGTTGTTCGAGCCCGTTGAGCCCGGGTGGCCCCGCGTCCAGGCGGTATGCGACTGGGTCCACGATCAGATCCATTACGAGGTGGGTACCAGTACTGCCATTACCACTGCCTACGACGTCTGGCAGTCGCGCAGGGGCGTGTGTCGCGACCTCACACAACTCGGCATCACCCTGTGTCGGGCTCTCAATGTCCCAACCCGGTACGTCTCCGGATACCTGCCCGACATCGCCGTGACCGCGCCCAGCCTGCCCATGGACTTCTGCTCGTGGTTCGAGGCATGGCTCGATGGCCGTTGGTGGACCTTCGATCCCCGCAACAATGAGCGTCGTATCGGGCGAGTAGTGATCGCACGGGGACGAGACGCCCTTGACGCAGCGATGGTCACCACTTGGGGCGACGCCGAGCTTAAGCTCATGGCGGTGTGGGCCGACGAGGTCATGGATGCTCGCTGAGGCTTCTGCAGGAGCAGAGGAGCTCTATCTCCTGGAACAGCAGTTTCGCTACACCTATGACAGCCCGGTACGACGGCTCCGCCACCGATTAGTGGT
>PMOQ01000106.1 GCA_003161255.1 Acidimicrobiaceae bacterium
GAGTTTCGCGTGGCCGCCGTCACAGTCGGTCCTCGACCGGTTCTTCGGTGGGTCCCCCGACGCGGCCACCGATGCGCTGATCTGAACGTCGGCTCAAGACTCGACCCAGTGGGCGCCGTGCCGGGCCATCCGGGCGGCCTCACGCTCGGCGTCGCGGGCCGCCAGCACGCGACGCTTGTCATAAAGGCGGCGGCCCCGGGCGAGCGCCAGCTCCACCTTGGCCTTGCCCTCCTTGAAGTACAGCTTCACCGGGATGAGGGTCAGCGGCTGCTGCTGGGTCTTCCCGAGCAGCTCGTCGATCTCGCCCCGATGCAAGAGCAGCTTGCGCCGCCGGTCGGGGTCGTGGCCACCGAAGCCGGTTGAGTACTGCCAGGGCGGAATGTGGACCCCGTACATCCACACCTCACCCTCGGACACCCGCGCGTAGGCGTCGTTGAGCTGGGCCCGGCCGGTCCGGAGCGACTTCACCTCGCTGCCCTGGAGCACGATCCCGCACTCGAACAGGTCGATCAGGTCGTAGTCGTGTCTGGCCCGGCGGTTGGTCGCCACGACCCGGTCGAGGGTCGCGGTCTGCTTCGCCGCGAGGCGCTTGGCCACCGTTTTCTTGGCTCGTGCCACGCTTGGAGGCTACCGGTCACCCGCCGGGGGCCAGGGTCCCCGCCGGGGTCACGCACGATCATTACGCTCATGTTTCAATGCTGCGCATGTCGGCCGACGTCCATATGGCGATGGTCGCGCACTGCCTGCGCGGACTTCCCGAAGAAGCCTGCGGCCTGATCGCGGGCAGCCCCACCCTGGACGAGGTCGTCGCGTGGTACCCGGCCCAGAACGTCGCCCATTCGGCTCGCCTCTACACGGTCGACCCGCTGGCCCATCTCCGGGCCGACCGGGATGCCGAATCCCGTGGTCATCAGATCCTCGGGGTCTTCCATTCGCACACCCACACCGACGCCTATCCGTCGCCGACCGACATCAACCAGGCCCCCGATCCGGCGTGGCACTACGTGATCGTGTCGCTGCGGGACATCCAGCCGGTGGTCCGAAGCTATCGGATCGTCGACGGCCAGGTCGAAGAGGAATCGGTCGTCATCCGGACCCATTGGGCCAAGGCCAGCTAGCCCGAACCGCGGATCTGCACGACCGGGGTTTCCCCGGACAGAATGGCCCGATCCACACTTGGGATCGAGACGGGGGACGGGCGATGGCACCGCTGAGCTGGACGAACGAAACCACCGACCAGGGCGTCACTGAACGGTCCTTCGAAGTCGCCGCCGGCGGTGAGAACGTTCCCGGGATCGCCTGGAGCCCGGAGGGCAAGGACCATTGGCCGACCATCCTGATTGGCCACGGGGGCACCCAGCACAAGCGCACCCCGGGGGTGCTGTCGTTGGCGCGACGCCTGGTCCGGCATCTCGGTTTCGGGGCCGTTGCGATCGACGCCCCCGACCACGGCGACCGGCGGACCGCCCCGGAAGAGTCGGTTGCGCCGAACGAGATGCGCCAGCGGATGGCCAATATGACGCCCGAGCAGCTGAAGGCGATGGCCGATCGCAATCGAGGCGCGGTCGGTGAGTGGCGGGCCACCCTTGATGCGGTCGCGGCGACCCCCGGATTCTCGTTCGGGCCGTTCGGCTACTGGGGCGTGTCCATGGGCACCGCCATCGGCTTGCCCTATGTGGCCTCGGATCCCCGCATCTCGGCGGCGGTGTTCGGCTTGGCCGGGGTGGGGAACCGCCCGGGCTCCGAACGCCTGGCCGAGCTGGCCGCCTCCATCAAGATCCCGGTGCTGTTCTTGTTCCAGTGGGACGACGAGCTCATGGAGCGTGAGCATGGGCTGGCCCTGTTCGATGCCCTCGGGTCGGACGACAAGACGATGCACGTGAACCCGGGCGGCCACATTCAGATGCCGTTCCACGAGCGTGACTCGGTCGAGGCCTTCTTCGCTAGGCACATCCGCAACACCGACTGACCGACACCCCGTGCGGTACTGGCTCCTTGAACCCGATTCGTCCCTCGATCGAGGGTTCTCAAGCCGAGAAGACAGACAGCCGGAGGAACAAGTTTGAACCGGCCCCATCCCCTAGGGGCAGCGCAGGGTTGGATCACGATCGCGGCCGCCGCTCATCGGGTGTCGAGCGGCATGTCGAACCGGAAGGCCGGGTGGTGCTTGCGGATCTCACGACGTGCGATCGTCATCTTGTGAACTTCGTCGGGGCCGTCGGCGATTCGAAGGGACCGGATGTGGGCGTACATGTGGGCAAGCGGGAAGAACTGGGTGACGCCGGCGGCCCCGTGGGTCTGGATAGCCCGATCGATGACCCGCACCACGACATTGGGGATCGCAACCTTGATCCCGGCAATGTCGGTTGCCGCGGACTTGTTGCCGACCGTGTCCATCAGGTGAGCGGTGTGCAGCACATATTGGCGCGCCATGTCGATCTCGATCCGAGACTCGGCGATCCAGTCCTGTACAACCCCCTTGTGGGCGAGACTGCTGCCGAACGCATGCCGTTCGAGTGCCCGAGTCACCATGAGCTCGAGAGCGCGCTCGGCAACGCCGATCGAACGCATGCAGTGATGGATGCGTCCCGGGCCGAGCCGAGCCTGGGCAATGGCGAACCCGTCACCCTCATTGCCGAGAAGATTGTCGGCCGGCACCCGCACTTCTTGGTAGATGACCTCTGGATGGCCGCCCCGATCGCTGTAGCCAAACACGTGGGGGTCCGCGCCGAGTGACACGCCTGGGGTGTCTTTGGGTACGACGATCATCGACTGCTGACGGTGCTGGGGTCCGTCCGGATCGGTCTTGCCCATGACGATGAGCACCTGGCACCGCTCCGAGCGTGCCCCTGAACTGAACCACTTGCGGCCGTTGAGCACGTAGCTGTCGCCATCGGGTCGAATGGTGAGGCCGATGTTGGTCGCGTCCGAGGACGCTGAATCGGGCTCGGTCATGGAGAAGGCGCTGCGAATCTCTCCTTCTAACAACGGTGTGAGCCAGCGCTCCTTGACTCGTTCAGAACCGTAAAGGTGCAGGATCTCCATGTTGCCGGTGTCGGGTGCCGAACAGTTGAGTGTCTCGGACGCGAACGAAACCCGACCGAGCAACTCGGAGACGGGCGCATAATCAAGGTTCGAGAGACGAGTGCCTGGATGATCGGGCTCCAGATGCGGAAGGAACAGATTCCACAGACCTCGTTGCAGCGCGGCGCCTTTGAGCTTGTCGAGGATCGGCGGGTAGCCGTCGGGACCCAGTTCCTCGACCTGCGTCAGGTATTCCTCCTCGTTCGGGTAGATGTGATCATCCATAAAGCGCTTGACCGTTTCCTGCATAGCCAAACCCTCGTCACTGAATTGGTATGGCATGGCGTCCTCGCTCTCTGGAGTTTTCGCCTTTCGAAGCTGGCCGTCGACAGCCCTCTCGGACTGAGTTCGTAGCGACCCGAGGCGATATCTGGCTCTATCTCCGTGTTTGGGACCATCGTAAGCACAACGGTTGATTCGTCCCATGGAGAATTCCGCCTGGTGGCCTCGGTCCATCGAATGGCCATATCGACAAGCTGTGCCGGGACGACCGGCCCCCCGGTAGAATCCCAACCACATAGGTCAACATTCGCGCGGACAGGCCCAGGCGGCCGTTCGAAAGGGAGGTGCCGTGCCAGTCGAGGTTCGCTTGCCGACCGTCCTGCGTTCCCAGGCCGGGGGTCGCTCGTCGGTGTCGATGGACGGATCCACTGTCGGCGAGGTGATCCAGTCGCTCGTCTCGGCGCACCCGGGCATGACCGAACAGGTCCTGAACGCCGACGGGTCCCTACACAAGTTTGTGAACATCTACGTCAACGACGACGACGTCCGCTACCTTTCCGCGCTCGATACCCCGGTGAAGGACGGCGACGAGGTCTCGATCCTGCCGGCGGTCGCGGGCGGCTGAGCGGCTCCATGGACGTCGCAAAGAGCGTTCTCGACCTCATCGGCAACACGCCGATGGTCGAGGTGAGCCAGCTGAGCCCCAACCCCGACGTCCGGTTCGTGGTGAAGCTGGAGGGCCGGAACCCGGGCGGCTCGGTCAAGGACCGGGCGGCGCTGGCGATGGTCGAGCAGGCCGAGGCGGACGGGATCTTGAAGCCCGGCCAACCGGACCAGGTTCTCTTGGAGCCGTCGTCGGGGAACACCGGCATCGGACTCGCGCTGGTGTGCCGGATGAAGGGCTACCACCTGAAGGTCGTGCTCCCGAACAGCGTGTCGATCGAGCGGCGCCAGCTGCTCGAGATCTGGGGCGCCGACATCATCGAGTCACCCGGCGAGGAGGGATCCAACGGTGCGGTCAAGATGGCGCTGCGCATCGCCGAGGAGCACCCCGAGTGGCACATGCTCTATCAATACGGCAACGAGGCCAACCCGGCCGGCCACTACCGCTCGACCGGTCCCGAGATCTGGCGGGATTGCCCCGAGATCACCCACTTTGTCTCTGGTCTGGGCACCTCGGGAACGCTTCTCGGCGTGGGGCGCTACCTGAAGGACCAGAACCCGGCCATCGAGATCTGGGCCGTCGAGCCACCGGCGGGGGAGAACGTCGACGGGCTGCGGAACTTCGACGAGGGGTATGTGCCGCCGATCTTCGAGGAGCTGGGTGGCGCCGCCCTCCTCAACCGCAAGACCGTGGTCCGTGCCCGCGAGTCGCTCGAGGCGACGCGGAGGCTGCTTGCAGAAGCCGGGTTGTTCGTCGGGATCTCGACCGGCGCAGCCTTGGCCGGCGCGATCCGGTGCGCCAACCAGATCCCAGCCGGCCAGAGCGCGGTCGTGGTGATCATCTCGGCCGACGACGGGTGGAAATACCTCTCGACCGGCGCGTGGACCGACGACATCGATGTCGTGACCAAGCGCGCCGAGAAGATCATCTACTTCTAGCCACGTGCCCAGCGGAACACTGACCGTCCTCGGTTGCGACGGGAGCTATCCGGGTCCCGGGGGCGCCACGAGCGGGTATCTGGTGAAGACCGCCACCGCTACGGTGTGGCTCGACGCCGGACCGGGCACGTTCGCCCGGCTCCAGGAGGTCTGTTTCCCCGGGACGATCGACGCGATCGTGCTCTCCCACGAGCACCCCGACCACTGGATGGACCTCGAGTCATTCGCGGTGTGGGCCCGGTTCCAGGGGACCGCGGAACCGACCCTCGTCCTCGCGCCACCGGGGCTCCGGGAGCGCTCCCAGGCCGCCGGCGACCGTTCGCTCGACTGGCGGGAGGTCCAGCCGTCCTTCCGGATATCGGTGCACGACATGGTGTGCAGCTTTGTCGCCACCGACCACGGCCCGCCGACCCTGGCGGTGCGGATCGAGAAGTCCGACGCCGCCGAGGGCGACAAGCCGTTCGCCTACTCGGCCGACACCGGGACCGACTGGTCGGTGGAGGAGCTCGGCGACGACATCGGGCTGTTCCTCTGTGAGGCCACGTACACGAAGGAGCGCGAGGGGGAGCTGCAACACCTGAGCGGCCGGCAGGCCGGGACGATGGCCGCTGCGGCCGGGGTCGGGGACCTCGTCGTCACGCACCGCTGGCCTACCGTTGACCCCGACGCGCTGGCGGGGGAGGCCGCGGAAGCCTTCGGACGACCCGTGTACCAGGCCGCCCCCGGGCTGACGCTCGAGTGGTGACCGCGTCCGATCGTTCGGGCGCCGCCCGATGAAAGAAGGTTGACACGTGGCAAAGCAAGGGGATCCCCGGGCCCTGCGAGAGGACGGGCGCGAGTTGAACCAGCTTCGTCCGGTCTCCTTCGTGCGCGACTACACCGAGTTCGCGCCCGGCTCGGTGCTCGTGACCATGGGCCGGACCAAGGTGCTCTGCACGGCGTCGCTCGAAGAGCGGGTTCCGCCGTGGATGCGCGGGACCGGGCGTGGATGGGTCACCGCCGAGTACTCGATGCTTCCCGGCTCGACCCCCGAGCGCGTCGACCGAGAGGCCGCCCGGGGCCGCCAGTCCGGTCGGACACAGGAGATCCAGCGCCTGATCGCACGGTCGCTCCGGTCGGTGTGCGATCTGGTGGCGATGGGGGAGAACCAGATCACGGTCGACTGCGACGTGCTCCAGGCCGATGGCGGCACCCGCACCGCGTCGATCTGTGGCGCCTACGTCGCGCTCCACGACGCGTTCTCCCGCCTGAAGCAGGCCCGGGTGCTCTCTGTGCACCCGCTGGGCGACGAGGTCGCCGCGGTGTCGGTCGGCGTGATCGACGCGGTGCCCATGCTCGACCTCCCCTACGCCGAGGACTCCCGAGCCGACGTCGACATGAACGTGGTCATGACCGGTTCGGGACGTTTCGTGGAGGTGCAGGGCACCGCCGAGAAGGTCGCGTTCAGCCGGGCCGAGCTCGACGAGCTGCTGGCCCTGGCCGAGCACGGCATCGGCGAGCTGGTCGAGGCCCAACGGGCCGTCCTGGCCGAGCCGCCCGCCCCGAGGTGACGGGCCGACCGTCCGGGCTCGAGCTGGTCCTCGCGACGGCGAACCCGGACAAGGCGGCTGAGATCGTCGCGATCCTCGGCGCCGAGGGGGTCGCGCTGTCGCCCCGACCGGCCGAGGTGCCCGATGTCGAGGAGACCGGGGGCACCCTGCTCGACAACGCGCGACTGAAGGCGCGCGCGATCTCGGAGGCCACGGGCCGGGCGGCCGTCTCCGACGACACCGGCCTCGAGGTCGACGCCCTGGGCGGTGCGCCGGGCGTCTACACGGCCCGCTACGCCGGCGACGACGCGACGTATGCCGACAACGTGGTCAAGCTGCTGGTCGAGCTGCACGGGATCCCGGCGCCCGATCGCGGGGCCCGGTTCATCGCCGTCGCGTTCGTGTCATTCCCCGACCGGACCGAGATCTGGGCCGAGGGGGTCGTCGAGGGCACCATCGCCCCCGAAGCGAGAGGCACCGACGGCTTCGGCTACGACCCGGTGTTCGTCCCGAACGAGGGGGACGGACGGACATTCGCCGAGATGGGGCCGGCCGACAAGCACGTGTTCTCCCACCGCGGGCGGGCGTTCCGGGCATTGGCGGCGATGCTCTGCGACCGAGCCGACTGAGGTCCCTGGTCAGGGGTCTTTGCGCGCGATAACGAGGTGGGCCCTTCCCAAGACGGGCCGGCGGGTGGACAATGGGGGCAACGCCGGGTCCGTTGGACTCGACTCGTGAGAAGGGAGCTTGCGATGCACACGAGCTCGAACGAGGAGCGTCTTCCACCGGGGAGGTTCCGCCCCGTCGGCTGAGTCGACGGGGCATTCGAACCGACCGGCGGTCGAACCTGCCGTCTGTACTTCGGCCGCGAGCGAGAGATCGCACGATCCGTACGTTCACCGAGCAACCCGGTCCCGACACCATGCGACGAGGGACCGATCGTCCGGTCGGCTGACAATTGCACAGCGCCATCGAGCGCAAGACGGGGAGCCGGCCGCTGGGCCGGCTCCGCCGCGACCGGCAGGGTTCGCCAACTATCCTCCCGCGTCTTCGCCGAAGGAGAGAGCTCGTGAACCAACCGCACCTGGAGCTGTGTTCGAGTGCCGAGTGGGCCGAGACGGTCAGCCGGTTCATCATCCCGTGGGTGCTCGACGACCTGGAGCTCGGTGACAACGTCCTCGAGGTCGGCCCGGGCCCCGGGCGGACGACCGAGGTGCTCGTGACCATGGTCCCGCGCCTGACCGCGGTGGACCTGGACGAGGGGCTGGCCGCGTCCCTGGCCGAGCGGCTCGCCGGCCCGACCTTCGAGGCCATCAACGGGGACGCCACCGCGCTGCCCCAACAAGATGCGACCTTCTCGGCCGTGCTCTCCTTCACCATGCTCCACCACCTGCCGAACCCCGAGGCCCAGGACGCGGTCTTCGCCGAGGCGGCCCGGGTGCTTCGACCCGGCGGGGNNCCCCGCGACGCTCGGGGACCGGCTGACCCGGGCCGGCTTGGCGGGGGTGGAGGTCGAGACCAACGACTTCGGCTTGCGCTTCCGGGGCTGGCGGCCCAAGAGTTGACCCGTCCCGGCGTGGCCCGAACGCCGAATGAAAGGAGAGCGAGATGGCCGAGGTCCTGGTAGTCGGGGGTGGCGTCGTCGGGATGGGCCTTTCCATGTTGCTCGCCCGCGACGACCACCAGGTCACGATCCTCGAACGGGACAGCCAACCGCCGCCCGGGTCACCCGAAGAGGCATGGGCCAGCTGGGATCGAACAGGGGTCAACCAGTTCCGCCTGGCCCATCTCTTCCTCTCCCGGTACCGCGAGATCGTCGAGGCCGAGCTCCCCGACGTTGCCGCGGCGCTGGTCCGCGACGGCGCGGTGCGATTCAACCCGATCGCCGACGCGCCCGACTTCGTTACCGGTGGGCATCGCGACGGCGACGAGCGTTACTCGATGTTGTCGGGCCGCCGCGCCGTGGTCGAGCGGACGGTGGCCTCGGTCGCCGACGAAACGGCGGGTCTGGCGGTGCGACGCGGCGTGGTCGTCGAAGGCCTGCTCACCGGCCGGGAGGCGATCGACGGCGTGCCCCACGTCTCGGGGGTGCGCACGACAGCGGGTGAGGAGCTCCGGGCCGACCTGGTCATCGACTGCAGCGGCCGCCGCTCGGCTCTCCCGACCTGGCTGGAGGCGATCGGCGCCCGTCGGCCCGATGAAGAGGTTGACGACAGCGGTTTCATCTATCTCGGTCGGCACTTTCGCTCGCGCGACGGCAACCTGCCCGTTGCCCTCGGCCCGGGGTTGCAGGAGTACGGGTCGATCTCGTCGTTGAACCTCCCGGCCGACAACGGCACCTGGTCGGTCACCCTCATCGCCCGCTCCGGCGACCGGCCCATCCTCGGCCTGCGGGACACCGAGCGTTGGACCGAGGTCGTGCGGTCGCTCCCGACGGTGGCCCACTGGATCGACGCCGACCCCATCGAGGATCGGGTGGTCAGCATCACCAAGATCGAGGACCGTCACCGCGATCTCAGGCCCGGCGACACGCCGGTCGTGACCGGGTTGCTCGCGGCTGCAGACGCCTGGGCCTGCACCAATCCCTCGGTCGGGCGCGGCGCGTCGATCGGGATGCTCCACTCGCTGGCCCTGCGCGACACGCTGCGCGAGGTCGGGCCGGATCGACCCGCCGAGCTCTCAGAGGCCTTCGGTGTCGCCACCGCGGCCACCGTCGAGCCCTGGTTCCAGGCGACGCTCGCCTTCGACCGCCACCGCCTGGCCGAGATGGCCGCCATCGCCGCCGGCACGACGTACGAGCCCGAGGACCCCGCGTTCGCGATCACCAAGGCGATGAGTGCTGCGAGCGGGAAGGATCCCGACGTCCTGCGCGGGTTCGTCGACATCGCCTCGGTGTTGGAGCTACCCGAGAACGTGCTGGCCCGTCCCGGCCTGCTCGAGCGGGTCATCGAGCTCGGCGCGGGTTGGCGCGACGAGCCGCCGATCGGGCCGAGCAGGGACGAGCTGGTCGCCATGGCCACCGCTTGAGCGTGGTGGCCCGAGAACGGAGACGAACGTGCGTGTCGACAACGGTGGGGTAGGGATCGAGTACGAGGTCACCGGCGAGGGCCGGCCGGTGGTGCTCATCCACGGCTTCCCCGACTCGGGGAAGTTGTGGCGCCATCAGGTGAGCGCGTTGGCCGACGCCGGCTTCAAGGTGATCGTCCCGGACATGCGCGGCTACGGGGCCTCGGACAAACCGACCGACATCGAGCAGTACAACATCTTGTATCTGGTGGCCGACGTCGGCGCCGTGCTCGACGACGCCGGGGTGGACCGGGCCCACGTGGTCGGCCACGACTGGGGCGCCGCGGTCGCGTGGGTGCTGGCGGCCGTCGCCCCCGAGCGGGTCGACCATCTCGCCGTGCTGTCGGTTGGCCACCCGACCACCTTTCGCTCCGACGGCCTCGAGCAGCACGAGAAGTCGTGGTACATGCTCCTGTTCCAGTTCGAGGGCATCGCCGAGCGCTGGCTGTCCGAAAACGGCTGGGCCAACTTCAAGGAGTGGGGGCACTATCCCGACGCCGACGGGATCATCGCCGATCTCGAGGCCGACGGCTCGCTGACCCCGGGTCTCAACTGGTACCGGGCCAACGTCCCGGCCTCGTCCTACGTCGAAGAGCCGGTCGCCCTCCCGCCGGTCCAGGCCCCGACGATGGGGGTGTGGAGCAGCGGGGACCCCGCCTTGACCGAGGGGCAGATGACCCGGTCGGCGACCCAGGTCGCGGGAACATGGCGGTATGAGCGCCTCGAGGGTCCCGGACACTGGATGCAGTTGGAGGCGCCCGACGAGGTCAACCGGCTGCTCAAGAACTTCCTGCCCAACTAGGCGCGCCGCGATCACCCGGTTCGTGCGGGCGAGAGGAGTCGAACCTCCATCCCCATGAGGGGACCGGGACCTAAACCCGGCGCGTCTACCAGTTCCGCCACACCCGCCAGCACCCGAGGGCGCGGGCAGATTCTATGGGGGCACCGTCGGTATGACCGTGACGACCGCGGGCCGTGGCACCGGGGATGGGACTTCGAGCACATCGCGGCCGGGTAGCCTCATGCGCATGCCCAACCACCCGGTTCAGCCCCTTCTGGCTGCCGCGGGTCCGTCTTTCGACCCCGGCTCGGAGATCTTCCAGCGGCTCTTGAAGGAACGCATCATCTTCCTCGGGAGCACGGTCGACCAGGCCATGGCCAACTCGATCTGTGCCCAGCTCATCCTCTTGGAGGCCGAGGACCACGAGCGCGACATCTCGATCTACATCAACTCGCCCGGGGGATCGGTCACCGACGGCCTGGCCATCTACGACACCATGCAGTACGTGCGCTGCGACGTCGCCACGATCTGCCTCGGCCTCGCCGCTTCGATGGGCCAGTTCCTCCTCTGTGCCGGCGCCCACGGCAAGCGCTTTGCGCTGCCGCACTCCCGGATCCTCATGCACCAGCCCTCGGGGTCGATGCAGGGCCAGGCGGCCGACATCGCCATCCAGGCCGAGCAGATCGTCTACCTGAAGCGGATGATGGCCGAGCGGATCTCCCAGCACACCGGACAGCCGATCGAGCGGATCGAGGCCGACTCGGACCGCGATCGCTGGTTCACCGCCGAAGAGGCGCGCGACTACGGGTTCATCGATCAGGTGATCGATCGGTCTCCCACCACGGTCGGCGGTACCTGAGGGTGGCGCTCGAGGCTCCGGCCGCGAGCGGAGTTGCCGGGCGAGCCAAAGCCACGCGTGTCGTCGCTTCGCACATCAGCGTGCCGAGGCGGGTCGCCGAGATCTGGAGGTCCCGCCAACTCCTGATCAACCTGGTCTCGACCGAGATCCGCGTGAAGTACAAGAACTCAATCCTCGGCCTCGTGTGGTCGCTGCTCGCGCCCGCCATGGCGCTGTTGGTCTATGCGATCGTGTTCGGCGTCGCGTTAAAGAACGGCTACCCCGAGTTCGTGATCCTGCTGTTCTCGGGCCTGCTGGCCTGGAACCTCTTCCAGACCTCGGTGCTGGCGGCCACGGGAGCCATCGTCAACAACGCCGGGCTGGTCAAGAAGGTGTCGTTCCCGAGGGAGATCCTGGCCCTGGCGTCGGTCGGCTCCGCATCGGTCTTCTTCTTCTTCCAGGCTTGCGTCATGGTCATCTTCCTGGTGGCCCTGCACTGGCGGCCCGCCTTCGGCGAGCTGTGGCTCATCCCGGTGGCGCTGGTGCCGCTGCTCGTCTTGTGCTCGGCCATGGCCATTTTCCTGTCCGCGGTCAACGTGTACCTCCGTGACATCCAGCACCTGACCGAGGTGGTGGTCGGCTCCGCGTGGTTCTGGGCCTGCCCGATCGTCTACTCGTTCGCGCACATCGTCGAGCCCAAGCTCAGCACCCACCACATCTTGGGCATCCCGCTCATCTGGATCTACTTCTTGAACCCGATGGTGCCGATCGTGCTCACCTTCGAGCGGGTGCTGTACGCGAAGACCGGCCTCGTGCCCCTCACGACGGCCGGCCACACCCCGACCCAGCTTCTGCCCACCTGGGGGTCGATGACCTACGTGGAGCTGGACGCGATCGTGCTCGGGGTCTCGCTGATCTTCCTCTACGTTGCCATGGTGGTGTTCGGTCGGCTGGCCGGGAACTTCGCCGAGGAGCTGTAGGTGGGCAACATCGCCGTCGAGATCCAGGACGTTTCCAAGCGCTTCCGCCTCTACCACCAGAAGTACACGTCGCTGAAGGAGCGGGTGATCCACGCGGGCCGGACCCCGTATACCGAGCTGTGGGCCCTGCGCGACGTCGGCTTCGAGGTGGAGGAGGGCCAGACGGTTGGCATCCTCGGCCGGAACGGCTCGGGCAAGTCCACCCTGCTCAAATGCGTGTGCGGCGTGCTCCAGCCGACGGAGGGCCAGGTCGTGGTCCGGGGCAAGCTGGCCGGCCTGCTCGAGTTGGGTGCCGGCTTCCAGCCCGACCTCACCGGGCGCCAGAACATCTATCTCAACGGGTCGCTCCTCGGCCTGGCCAAGAGCGACATCGACAAGGTCTTCGACGACGTCGTGGCCTTCGCCGAGCTCGATCAGTTCATCGACAACCAGGTGAAGTTCTACTCGTCGGGCATGTACGTCCGGCTCGGGTTCGCCGTCGCAGTCAATGTCGACCCCGATGTGCTCGTGATCGACGAGGTCCTGGCCGTCGGTGACGAACGCTTCCAACGCAAGTGCCTCGACCGGTTGAAGGAGTTCCAGAACCAGGGCCGGACCATCATCTTCGTCTCCCACTCACCCGACCAGGTCCGCGCGATCTGCGACCAGGCGGTCGTGTTGAGCGACGGCCGCATGGTCGGCCACGGCGCGCCCGGGGAGGCGGTCCGCATCTTCCGTGAGCACCTGCTCGAGGCCGGCGACATCCTCGCCCTCGGGCACGGGGACGACGAGGCCGCGCCGGCCGACGAGGTCGGACCGATCGCCGTGTCCACGACCGACAGCTCGCACCCGATCCGGATCACGGAGGTGACGGTGGAGCACCCGGGCACGGGCGAGCGGCCGTATCTCATCACCGGCGAGCGGCTCACCATCTCGCTGCAGTACTCGGCGGCCTCGATCACGACGGCATCGTTCGTCGTCGAGATCCGCGACGACCTGTCCAAGGTGCTGCTCCGCACGGAGTCGGGCGACCTCGGGGCGCCGCTCGAGATCGCGTCGGGGACCGGCACGGTCTCGTTCCAATGGGCTACCTTCCCGTTCCTCGACGGCGTCTACCACGTGTCGGCAGGCGTGGAGCACCGGGCGGGGGGCCGGCTCTATGACTGGAAGGAGTCGGCGGCGAAGCTCGAGGTCATGAACCCGACCAAGAACGTCGGGCTGATCAACCTCCCCGTCGCCGTCACCCTCGTTCCGGACCGGTGAGCGGCCGAGGCCCCGAAGCGGCAGACGCCGCAGAGCAGGGCGCGGAGGATGTCGCGGTCGCCCACGACTACCTGGCCAAGGTGATGGGCGAGATCGACGAGGAGGTCGTGCGGCGGCGACGTTCGGGTGACCTTCCGCTCCGCGTCGAGCGAGAGCTCGACGAGTTGTTCTTGAGGTACTCGCCGATGGCCGGGCCCGACGGGAGCCTCGAAGAGGCGCTCGGCGTCGTCGAGGCGTCGAGCTTCATCGATCCGGTGGTCCCGGTCGACTCGTCCAAGCCCGGCGGCGCGCTGGTCAAGCAGTCGATCCGGCGGGCCAGCCTCTGGTACATGGGTTGGGTCGTCCACCAGATCAACCAGTTCGCGACGGCGACCAGCCGCACGCTCCGGGTCCTCGACGACCGGGTCCGGGCCCTCCAGGTCGAGTTCGACGCCCAGCGGGTGCGGGCAGCGCCGGTGCTCGAGACGCAGTGGGCCCACGGCCCGGGGGCGTGGTGGGTCGACCGGGTGCTCGAATCCTTGGCCGGCCAGCCCGGCCGCATCCTGCACGCCGCGGCCGGCGACGGCTGGCTGGTCCGTCGAATGGCCGCGGCGGACCTCGACGCGTACGGGGTCGACCCGCGCGAGGCCCGGATCGACCGGGCCGAGGTCGAGGGCCTCGACGTGCGCGAGGAGCCGGTGCTCGACCACCTGAGGGCAGTGGCCCCGGAGGGTCTGGGCGGCCTGGTGCTCACCGGCGTGGTCGACGGCATGACGGCCGCCGAACGCGACGCGGTTGTCGAGCTGGCCGGCCACACGGTCGCCTCGTCCGGGCGCCTCATCATCCACTCGCTGTCCGAGCTCGGCTGGAGATCCGACGACGCGCCCCTCGAGGCGGACCTCGCGTCGGGCCGGCCGCTGCGCTCCCGGACCTGGGCGACGCTGCTCGGGCAGGCCGGGTTCGACGTCGATGTCATCGACGGGCCGGACGCACTGGACTATCTCGTGATAGCGGTGTCCGACCGGGGTCGGGAGGACGCCCGCTCCACCCGATGAAGGTCGTCTTCGTCACGCCCCGCTACGGCCCCGAGATCATGGGGGGCGCCGAGTCGGCGTCCCGGTTGCTGGCCGAGCACCTGGCAGCAGAGCCCGGGTTCGAGGTGGCCGCCTACTCCACCTGCGCGCTCGACGACCGGGCCTGGGAGAACGACCTGGCACCCGGGGAGACCGACATGAACGGGGTCACCCTCACCCGCTTCCCGGTGGCGAGAGAGCGCCCGAAGGAGTTCTTCGGGTTCGACGGCAAGCTGCGCCGTTCACCACGCCATGTCACCTGGGACCAGTCCACGCACTGGCTCGACCTCAACGGGCCCGACGTGCCCGAGCTCATCGACGCTCTCCGACACGGCGTCGCCGACGTCGCCGTGTTCTCGCCGTACCTGTTCCTATCGACGGTGGCCGGCATCCGCTCGGCCCGGATGCCGACGGTCCTGCACCCGGCGGCCCATGACGAGCCGGCGCTGTACTTCCCGGCCATCGGGGACGCCTTCGCGCGGTCCGACGCGCTGTGCTACTACACCGCCGCCGAGCGGCGGCTGGTCCAGCGCATCTACCCGGTCGCGGAGAAGGCCCAGATCGTCCTCGGGATCGGGCTCGGCGACCCCGTCGAGGGCGGCCGGAGGGGTGGCGACCTGCTCGGGCTCGGCGACCGCCCGTACCTGATTTGCGTGGGCCGCGTCGACGACCGCAAGGGCTCGGCCATGCTCGACACGTTCTTCCGGCGCTACAAGGAGCACCGACCCGGCCCGCTCGCGCTGGCGCTGGTCGGCCGGGTGCGCTCGACCATCGAAGCGCATCCCGACATCGTCGTGACCGGCGAGGTCGACGAGCCGACCAAGTGGGACCTGTTGCGCGATGCGACGGCGGCGGTGTCGCCGTCGGCGATGGAGTCGTTCTCGCTCGCCATCATGGAGGCCTGGGAGCAGGCCGTGCCGGTGGTGGTGAACGCGCGGTGCGAGGCCACCCGCGACCACTGCGCGCATTCGGGTGGCGGCCTGTGGTTCGGCTCGTACCGCCAGTTCGAGGTGGTGATCGACCGGCTCAACGCGGACGCCGAGCTTCGCCGCCGCCTCGGAGCGAGCGGCCGCGCCTACGCGCAGGAGCACTACCAGTGGCCGGCGCTGACGGCCCGCTACGCGCGGTTCTTGGAGTCGGTGGTCGAGCGCGGGGCGTCGGCCCGGGTCTGAGCCCGGGGCTCAGGCGGCGGTGGCCGTCTTGAGCAGCTCGACGAAGCGGGCCTTGGATCGCCCGAGGTCGAAGTCGGTGACCCGGCGGGCCGCCGCCTCGGCCAGAGCGCACCGGAGGTCCTCGTCGGAGAGCACCCGGGCCAGCGCGGCGGCGAAGCGGAGCGGCTCCTTGGACGTGAGCACGATGCCGGCGTCGCCGACGGTCTCGGGCACCGCCGCGGCGCCGAAGGCGACGACCGGGACGCCATGGCCCATGGCCTCGACCACCGGGACGCAGAAGCCCTCGTGGTCAGATGCGCTGACATAGGCGTCGGCCGCCTCGAAGTAGGCCTCCAGGCCGGCCGGTTCGAGCGACCCCACCAGCTCGACCGCATCGGTGAGCTCGAGCCGCCCGATGAAGGACTCGAGGGCGGGCCCGTATCGCTCGCCGAGCGGGGAGCCGACCAGATGCAACCGGGCCAGGGGGTCGTAGAGGCGCCGGTAGACGGCCAGCATCTTCACCAGGTCGTGGGGGGCCTTGTGGGGCGAGATCTTCCCGACGTAGAGCAGGTCGGCACCGCCGCCCGACTTGGCCTCGGCCAGCCGCCGCGCGATGGCCCTGTCGGGCTCGGCCCCGGTCGAGGTCATGTCGACGAGCAGGGGCACGACGGCGGTGCCCTTGTAGCCCGCCTCGATCAGCTCGGACTCGTTGAACGCGGAGTCGGCGACGGCGAACCGGCTCTCGGGGGCCAGCCGCCCGAGCTGGGCCCGGCCCAGCGCGACCTCGTAGGTGACCTCGTTGGCCCACCCGTCGATCAGCTCGGCGGGCGTGATGTTGTGGTAGTTGACCAGCTTCGGTTCGGTCCGAGCCGCCACGATGTCGAACACGTCGCTCCCGATGGAGGCGTGGTAGAGCAGCCACCGATCCTTGCCGGTCCGGCCGAGCTCGGTGATGGGCCGGCCCCGGCCCGCCACGTCGGGCGTGCAGTTCCCGTAGTAGATGTCCGAGTCGAACCCGGCCGCGCGCAGCGCGTCGGTGAGGGCGAGGGTGTGCACGCCGATCGCATCGCGGCTGGCCAGGGATGGGAGAACCTGGTCGATGCGCACGGCGGGAGTGTACTTTCGGGCCCCTCCGGCCCCAGCCTTCACACGTCTGAGGTGGCAGGTTCGAATTCTGTAGCGCCCACTTTGTGGGCTTTTCCCAGCTTTTCCCAGGTAGAGGTGAGAGGGGGAAACGCAGGACGGCAACGCCAAAAGCGGGGACTCGGGGAGCGGAGGGCACAGAGCGGGGCGGCGACACTGGGGGCCAGCGGCGACGTCCTGGCCCGACGGCCCCGGCCCGCGATCGGGATCCGTCGTGGTGTCTGGTGCGGGCGCGGCTATGGCCGCGCGGTGCTCCCCGCGAGCAGGGAATAGATCTCGACCATCGGTGCAGTCGTGTTCACGCCGTAGGTCTGTCCGTTCTGGAGGAAGAGCCCGGTTGATGTGTCGCGCTGCGTCCACATGAAGGTGGCGTAGGTTTGGGCCTCCGTGCTGTACGCGCTGTTGGGTTGGATCTGGTTGAGCACGAACAGGTCGCGAAAGTAGATGGCATTGAACGCCGGACCCTGGTTTTGCAGGGTTGTCCCCGTCCCGAAGTACGACACCGCGGCACCTGCGGTCCGCTGGGCCGCAGTCAGGTAGCTCGAGTTTCCCGTGATTTGGTAGAGGAGCGCTCCGGCACCGACCATCGTGCCTTGGTTGTAGCTCCACATGACGGTGTTCAGGCTTCCACCGGGGTTCACGTGGTCGTAGTAGAGACCACTCGGTGATTCAAGACACGTGTTTTCCCATTGGTACATCCGTTCGGCCCATGACAGGTCGGCGGAGTCATGGGTCAGCTGGTAGAGCTCCAAGCCGACGTCGGCATTCCCGCCGTTCGCCGTCGTGGTGCGCGGGCTCCCTGCGACGTCCTCCCAAAACACCCCGCCCGGACAGCCATCGGTCTGACTGGTGTCCCAACCGGTCACGACGAAGTTGAACGTGTCTTGGGCCAACGCGAGGTCGTTCGAGTTCCCAGTGAGCCGGTACGCATCGAGGAGGTCGAGGGCCACCCAGGCGTTGTCGTCGTAGTAGGTGCTACCCCCGGGTCCCTCTGGCGGGGCGACCGCCGATTCGAACGCTCGGGGTTGGGCGGCGCCATTCGGACTGACCTCGCGGGGATCCACGTAGGCAACGAGTCCATTTAGCCTCGCTGCGACATCTGGGGCGTAGCTCGAGCCACCCGGGCTCGCGTATAAGTACTCGGTGGCGGCCATCGCGTTCGTGAACGGCCAGAGACACGAGTAGGAGCCGCAGGTATATGACGGCAACCCTAGGTAGAGCCCCACCGAAGGCGTATAGAGGTTCTCTTGGAGGGCCTGGTAACTCGCCACGGCCTCTTGCTCTGCAAGTGGCGCGGTGGTGGTCACCGTCAAGGTGGCCGAGTTCGTGGCCACGCCGCTGGGAGCGACCGAGTTGGTGAACACCGCCTCGTACTCGTACCCGTTTTGCGAGGTGGACGCTGCCGGGATCGAGTAGGTCGTCGAGGTCGCCGAAGGTATGGCGGTCCAAGTGGTCCCGCCGTTCGTCGAGTACGACCACTCGACCGTCGGCGTCGGCGAGCCGGACGCCGCCGCGCTGAACGAGGCGGGGTTACCCGATGCCACGGTCTGGCTCATCGGCTCGGTGGTGATCACCGGTGCGCTCGTCGCTGTCGTTGTCACGGTCAAGGTGGCCGCGTTCGTTGTCGTGTTGCTGCTAAAGCCCAAGAACGTTGCCTCGTACTTATATCCGTTTTGCGAGGCCGACGCGGTGAAGGAATAAGTCGTCGAGGTCGCCGAAGGTATGGAGGTCCAAGTGGCCCCGCCGTTCGTGGAGTACGACCAATAAACTGCGAAGCCGGACCCCGACGCGTGGAACGAGGCGGTCGCACCCGCCGCCACGGTCTCGCTCACCGGCGTGATCACTGGCGCGCCGGGGCCGTCCTGAGACGCCGGTCCGGGTGTCGAAGCACCCGCCGCCAGCGGCAGTCCGAACGTGGTCCCGAGGATGACAACGGCAGATAGCAGGCCAGCACCCCGCACAAAGCCGTTGAACGATCCCCTCCCGCAGGTCACGGTCCCAGTGGCACGGGTCGCGTGAACCCGGGAGCGTCCCACGGCCCGGCGCAACGAGAGGTTGTCCTTGAGCATGAGTGCTCCTGAGTACGTCCTGGTTGTAGCTATCTATCTTCCCGCATTACGGACAGCTCTGGAGCGCCACCCGGTACCAGTTGGCCAGCTCCTGCTGTCCGAGGGCGTTCGGATGGATGCCGTCAGGCTGTAGCCAGTCCGGGTTCTGCGCTACCAGCGAGGCCCAGTCGATGATCTTGACCTTGGCGGGGTTCGCTGCCGCGGCCTGTTGGAGCGCCGCGTTGATCTGAACTGCTACCGTTCCCGAGCCGCCGTCGAAGCTGTCGGCGTTGAGACCGACGGCGACGAGAATCACACAGGACGAGTTGTAGTTCATTAGCTGCAGTGCGAGGGCGAGGCCGGTCTCCCAACCGGTGGCGTGGCCGTAGCCGGCTTGGATGGCGTCGTCGGTTCCGAGGTTGAAGATCCAATCCCGTGGCGGCGGCGAGCCGTAGTTCTTCATCGCCTCGATGGCCGGCAGTTGATCGCCGATGGTATAGCCCGGTGCTCCGTTGACGTCTACGTCGTAGGTCGGGCTGAGGGTGTTGGTAATCGCCGCTTCCGAGTCGTAGGTGATCGAGTCCCCCACGATGCCAACATGCGGGCTGTTGCCCATTGAGTAGACACTCAAGAGCACACCGCCCAGGGTGACGGCTAGCACCATGGCGCCGAGACGTCGTCAGTCATGTCTTCACGAAGTCGGTGGCGACGCGCTCTAGTTTCAGACTTGGGCTCAGCACAAGGTCCCTACTTGAAGTCGACGATGTTGTTGCTCCAGGGAGGCGGAGTTCAGCTCGGCGTGATCGTCTCCCAGGTCAGCTCTTCTGCGCCGAGGACATCCGGCAGCATTCCCGATGCCCCCTCGGGTGAGAGCCAGAGGGTCGCACCAAGCCAGCGTGCCGTGGCGACCGCCTCGAGATTGACCACGTTGAGCCCGGGATGGCGGCCGGCCACGCTCACCATGATCGGAACGACGTCCCGCGGTCGAGGCAGCCCAATCTCCTCGGGAAGCTGCAGCATCGAGGTGATGGCTCGTTGCTGCTCGGCGTGGGGCAGATCTCGGAACGGTCCGGAGAGGTGGCCGCCGGCTCCAGCGACCGCGGCGTGGCAGGCCCGGTAGTACCAATACGACGTCGTGTGTAGCTGCGCGCCGCGCCGATCGAGGCCAACCAGCAGTTCTTCGATCAGCAGTCGATCATCGAGGACGACATCCACTACTGATCGGCGAGGTCGGGATCGGCGATGGCCGCAAGTCCTGCGTCGTAGCGCTGGGCCAGGACGCGCTTCAGCTCGGCCTTGGCCTGATCCGTTCCGCCCGGCAGTATCAGCGCCGCGTCCCCGAGGTCGACGAAGGCGACATCGCCGCCAGCCTCGATACCCCAGCGATGCCGTAGTTCGGCGGGAAGGCTGGTCTGACCTCGGTTTGAGACCTTTGCGTGAACGACCGATGAAGGCATACGGCGCATTGTAACACCTGACATCTTACAAAGCGTCACTGGGACGCCTCGCCCGAGCGCTCGCTGCTGGACGGCCAAGGCGAGGGGTGGGGACTTTCGGCCCTTGCTCGGTCTCCCGCGAAAAGGATCACCGCAGCGGCGTGGACATCCCGTTCCCGACGGACAGCTGGCACTCGCTCGTGCCGTTTCCGAGGTCCTGATGCCGCCTATTTCGTCGTGGGATCGCTGTAGACCGGCGGTCGTTTCTCAAAGAACGCGCTGACGGCTTCGACCTGGTTGGGTCGGCCAATGAGGGCGCCGATCTCCCGGCGTTCGAGGGCCAGCTGTTCGGCGGTGCTGCGTCCGGCCAGCCCGGTCAAAAGACGCTTCCCCGCTCGGATGGCATGGGGGCTTTTGGCGGCCAGTTCGGCGGCCAGCTCGAGGGCAGCGGCCCGCGGATCGTCGGCGGACGAGGTGGCAAGGCCAAGGCGAACCGCCTCATCTCCCGTCACGGTGCGACCGGTCCACATGAGCTGCTTGGCCACGTCGAGACCCATGAGGCCGGGAAGCATCAGGCTCGCTGCCATGTCGGGAACCAGGCCCCAACGGATTTCGAGCACCGACAACGAGGCGTCGGGAGCGACGATTCGGATGTCGGCGCCGAGCGCGATCTGCAGGCCACCGCCGAGGCAGGGTCCGTGGATGGCGGCGATGACGGGCACTTCCAGCTCGGTCCACACCCACGCCACCTGCTGGCCTAGGTGGGTCACGCGCCCATCGGTTTGCCCCAGGTCGCTGACCCCACCCTCTGCGGTTCCGGGCCCCCGACTCTCCTTCATGGACTGGAAGCCGCCGAAGTCGAGGCCGGCACAGAACCCCCGTCCCTCACCCGAAAGCACGACAGCACGCACCCTCGACTCGGACTTGAGCTGTTCGCCCGCCTCGGCGATGGCCTTGAACATCGCCGTGTCGAGGGCGTTGAGCTTTTCCGGGCGGTTGAGGCGGACGTCGGCCACACCCCCCTCGATGCTGACGAGCACGCGATCAGTCACGGCGCAACGCTACCGCCTGTCACCAAGTGGGATCCCCGTCGACCGAGCGCAGTTCTCGGCGCGTCGGCGGTCAGTCGGTTCGGCCCTGCGCGATGGTCGAGCGGGGCCGGTCCCGATACGTTGGGTCCTCGAGAGCCGCCCGGCGGCTCAATGGGGGAGCCCTCCGATGTCGATCGCTATTTCCGAAGACCACCGAGAGCTTGCACGTACCGCTGCGGCGTTCGCCGCGGACCGCAAGGTCCTACAAGAGGCCCGCACCATGCTCGAGGGCGAGCACGACCGCCGCCCGACGTTCTGGGACGAGATGGCCAAGATCGGCTGGCTGGGCCTGCATGTGCCCGAGGAGTTCGGTGGCTCCGGGTTCGGACTGCCCGAGTTGGTCGTCGTGGTCGAGGAACTGGCCCGGCAGGTGGCACCGGGACCGTTTGTGCCGACCGTGATCGCATCGGCGGTGTTGGCCCGGGTCGGGACCCCCGAACAGCGGGCGCGGTGGCTGCCCGGCCTGACCGACGGCTCGGTGACGGCCGCGGTCGGCCTGGCCGGCGAGCTCACGGTCAGCGGGGGCAAGGCGGGCGGCGATGCCGGCGTGGTCCTCGGCGGCGCGGTTGTCGACCTGCTGGTGCTCCGGGCCGGCGACGATCTCGTCCTGCTCGAGGCCTCCGCTCCCGGGGTCTCCATCCTGAGCCCGCACAATGTCGACCCGTCGAGGCCGAGCGCCCGGGTCAGCGTGGACGCCGCCCCGGGCGAGGTGATCGCCGGTGCGTCCGGATTGGCCCTCGCCCTCGCCCGCACGCTGTTCGCCGCCGAGGCCTCGGGCGTTGCCCGGGCGGCCACCGAGTCGGCGACGCAGTACGCGAAGGAGCGCCAGCAGTTCGGGCGGCCGATCGGGATGTTCCAGGCGATCAAGCACCACTGCGCCAACATGCTCGTCGCGGCCGAGCTGGCCGCCTCCACCACCTGGGACGCCGCGCGGGCGGCCGAGGAGGGTGGGGACCAGTTCCTCCTGTCGGCCGCCATCGCCGCCGCACTGTCGGTGCCTGCGGCCGTCGAGAACGCCCAACTCAACATCCAGGTCCACGGCGGCATCGGCTTCACCTGGGAGCACGACGCCCACCTGTTGCTGCGCCGGGCGATGGCGATCGCGGCGGTCATCGATGCCGTCGCGGCGGCCGAGGATGTCACCGCGTTGACGGCACGCGGGGTTCGCCGAAAGGCCGACCTCGACCTGCCGCCCGAGGCCGAGGCGATCCGCGCCGAGATCGGGCGCGACGCCGCGTCGATCGCAGCACTGGCCGGCACCGAGCAGAGGAACCGGCTGATCGAGACCGGCTACGTCATGCCGCACTGGCCCCGGCCGTGGGGACGCGCCGCCAACGCGGTCGAGCAGCTCGTCATCGACGAGGAGTTCGCCGCGGCCGGCATCACCCGACCCCAGTTCGGGATCACGGGATGGGTGATCCTCACCCTGATCCAGCATGGGACCGACGACCAGATCGAGCGGTGGGTGCGCCCGACGCTGACCGGCGAGCTCGTCTGGTGCCAGCTGTTCAGCGAACCCGACGCCGGCTCGGATGCCGCCGGCATCAAGACCAAGGCCACCGAGGTGGCGGGCGGGCTCGTCATCAACGGCCAGAAGGTCTGGACGAGCGGGGCCCAGGTGGCCCACATGGGTCTTGCCACCGTCCGCTCGGACCCCGACGCCCCCAAGCACGCCGGCATCACCACCGTCGTGATCGACATGCACGCGCCGGGCGTGGAGGTTCGCCCGCTCCGCCAGATCACCGGTGCCTCCGGCTTCAACGAGGTGTTCTTCTCCGACGTGTTCATCCCGGACACCGACGTCGTCGGCGCACCGAACGCGGGATGGACGGTCGCCCGGGCCACGCTCGGCAACGAGCGCGTGAGCATCGGGAGCGGCGCCGGTGGCGGCCCGAGCGGTCCCGACGTCCTCGGGCCCCTCACGGCCAACGCGGACCGACTCTCGGGCGGCGCGGCGCGGGTGGGCCGCTATCTGAGCGTGCAGCACTCGATGAAGCTGCTCAACCTCCGCAGCGCGCAGCGGGCGGTGTCCCGCGCCGGCCCGGGCCCCGAGGGCAACGTCACGAAGCTCCTGTTGGCCGAGCAGAACCTGGAGCTGGCCGCCATCCTCGCCGCGCTGTCCGGCGCCGACGCCGCCTTCACCGAGGGTCCCGGTTCGACGGCGGCGATGCTCGGCCTCGCGAGCCGGGCGCTCTCGATCGCCGGCGGGACGTCGGAGATCACCCGCAACCAGATCGGCGAGCGCATCCTCGAGCTGCCGAGAGACCCGCTGCTGCGCTGACATGGCCGACATCTGCTCCGCCGCCGACCCGAGCACCGACGCAGTGGTCATGGCCTCGTCCGGCGAACGACTGTCGTTCGCCGAGCTCGAGGCCGGCTCACGGCGGCTCGCCCACCTGCTGCGCGACCGCGGCCTCGAGCGCGGCGACCATATGGCGGCCCTGCTCGACAACAACCTCCGCTACTTCGAGGTGTGCTGGGCGGCCCGCCGGGCGGGCCTGTTCATCACGCCCGTCAACTGGCACCTCGGTCCCGGCGAGGCCGGGTACATCGTGGAGGACTGCGGGGCCACCGCCCTCGTGACGACCAACCGCCTCGACTCGCTCGCCCGCGAGTTGGGCCAACGACTCGACGCTGTGACGACGCGCCTGGTCGTGGACGGAGCGGTCGAGGGGTTCGAGGACTACGACGCTGCGATCGCGTCGCAACCGGACACGCCGCTCGACGAGGAGACGGCCGGGGCCTTCATGTTCTATTCCTCCGGCACGACCGGTCGACCCAAGGGGATCCTGCCGAACATGAGTCCCGTGCCCTTCGGGACGCCGACCGGGCTCGACACGCTCACGCAGGCGCTGTACGGGTTCGCGCCGGGCATGGTCTATCTGTGCCCGGCGCCGCTGTACCACGCCGCGCCGATCGCGTGGTCGCTCGCGACCCAGGGGGCCGGCGGGACCGTCGTGGTCATGGAGCGTTTCGACGCCGAAGGGGTGCTTGCCGCGATCGAGAAGCACCGGGTCACCCATGTGCAGTTCGTCCCGACCCACTTCATCCGGATGCTGCGACTCGACCCCGAGATTCGGGGGCGCTACGACCTGTCCAGCCTGCGCACCGTCATCCACGCGGCCGCGCCGTGCCCGGTTGAGATCAAGCGCCAGATGCTCGACTGGTTCGGCCCGATCATCTACGAGTACTACGCCGGCAGCGAGGGCGGCGGGTTCTGCGCCGTCGGGCCCGACGAGTGGCTGGCCCACCCCGGGACGGTCGGGCGGGCCCTCGGGGCGACCGTGCACATCACCGACGAGGACGGAACCGAGCAGCCGACCGGCGAGGTGGGTCAGATCTGGTTCGAGAGCGGGGTTCGGTTCCGGTACCACCATGACGAGGAGAAGACGAAGGCTGCCTTCAACGAGCATGGTTGGAACACCCTCGGCGACGTCGGGTACCTCGACGCCGAGGGCTACCTGTACCTCACCGACCGCATCTCGCACATGATCATCTCGGGCGGCGTCAACATCTACCCTCAGGAGATCGAGGACGTGCTCGTGATGCACCTCGGCGTGGCCGACGTCGCGGTGATCGGTGCCCCCGACGAGGAGATGGGGGAGTCGGTGATGGCGGTCGTCCAGCCGACCGACCCCGACGCCGACGAGGACGCGCTGGCGGCGGAGCTCGACGCGCTGTGCCGGTCCCAGCTGGCCGGCTTCAAGTGCCCGCGCCAGTACCGGTTCACGGCCTCCCTGCCTCGCCTGCCGACGGGCAAATTGTTGAAGCGCGTGGTGCGCGAGGAGTTCGGGGGATCGTCGGCCGGGTCGGTCGTCGGCGCCTGACGGCGGGCTCGGGCGGGTGGTGACGGGCGAGCGTGGCGGGGCCGAGTGGTGGCGCGACGCCGTCGTCTACCAGGTCTACATCCGCAGCTTCGCCGACGGCGACGGCGACGGAATCGGCGACATCGAGGGCATCCGCTCCCGGCTCGGCTACCTGTCCGATCTCGGCGTCGACTCGATCTGGGTCACGCCGTGGTACCCCTCGCCGTTCGCCGACGGGGGCTACGACGTCGCCGATTACTGCGATATCGCCCCGGTCTTCGGTGACCTCGCCCAGGCCGAGGCGCTGATAGCGGAGGTGCACGACCTCGGCATGCGGCTGATCGTCGACCTCGTGCCCAACCACACCTCGGACCGACACCCGTGGTTCACCCGGGCACTCGAGTCGGGAGAGGGATCACCCGAGCGCGAGTGGTACTGGTTCCGGCCCGGCAGCGGGCCGGGCGGCGACCGGCCACCCAACGACTGGCCATCGGTCTTCGGGGGCCCGGCCTGGGAACGAGTGGCCGGCGACGGGGACGCGTCGCAGTGGTTTCTGCACCTCTTCGCGCCCGAGCAGCCCGACCTCAACTGGGCCAACCCGTTGGTCGCGGAAGCCTTCGACGGCGTGCTCCGTTTCTGGTTCGACCTCGGCGTGGACGGGTTCCGGATCGACGTCGCGAACGCCATGGCCAAGGACCCGGCGCTCCCGGACCTGGTCGACCCGGCCAACGACCGGCCGACCGGGGCGGGCGACGAGGACGATCGCCTGGCCGACCATCCGTACTGGGACCGGGACGAGATCCACGAGACCTTCCGGCGGTGGCGCCGGATCGCCGACTCGTACCGCGATCCCCGGCACGGGGAAAAGATGTTCGTGGCCGAGGCATGGCGGGTGCGCCGCGGCGGTCTGGCCCGTTATGTGCGGCCCGACGAATTGCACAACGCGTTCAACTTCGAGTTCCTCGTGACCGCGTGGGCGCCGGACGCGATGCGGTCGGTCATCGACCGGCACGTCTCGATGGTGGCGGCGGTGGGAGCCGGGCCGACCTGGGTCCTGTCCAACCACGACACGGAGCGGGCCGTGACCCGTTACGGGCGGGCGGCGGGCGCCGCGGCGGGGGAGGGGCCGCGCGTCGACCTCGTGGTCGGACTGCGCCGGGCCCGGGCGGCGGCCCTGCTCACGCTGGCGTTGCCGGGCAGCACCTACCTGTACCAGGGCGACGAGCTCGGGCTGGCCGAGGTGGAGGACCTTCCAGATGAGGCACTTCAGGACCCGATCTGGCGTCGCTCCGGGCGGACCACCCGCGGCCGGGACGGGTGCCGGGTGCCGCTCCCGTGGAGCGACGATGGCCCGAGCCTCGGGTTTGGCGCCGCCGAGCCGTGGCTACCCCAGCCGGCCGGCTGGGCCCGTCTCGCCGTGTCCGCGCAGTCGAACGACCCGGAGTCGATGCTGAGCCTGTATCGACGTGCCATCGGGCTCCGCCGCTCGCACCTGGTCGGCCGCGGCCACGACATCGTCTGGCCCGAGACGGGCCCGGGCGTTCTGGCCTTCGATCGAGGGGGGTCCTTCGCTTGCGTCGTCAACTTCGGAGCCGACGCAGTGGCGCTGGAACGGGGCGCGGCGGTCCTGATCGCGAGCGGCCAGCTGGACGGCCCGAACCTGCCGACCGACACCGCCGCGTGGTTGATCCACCCGTAGTCGGGCCCGCAGCGCCGCCTACGGGTGGTTCGGCCGGGCCCGCGGCGCGTCGAGCGACGCCAGGGTCGGGAACTTGCGGAGCGCGCCGAACCGCCCGAGGCGCCCTGCGTCGACGGCGTGATCGGCCGCATCGAGCAGCCACGCATCGCCGCGGCTGTTGCCGTATGCCCACAACACGGCCTGGGGGCGGCCCGGTCCGGACAGGTCGTTGGACCGCATCCAGCCGATCACCCTGGCGTACTTCTCGGCACCGCGGCAGTTCTTGCCGTCGAAACGGCCCGAGACGATGCCGGCCGCGTCGACGGCCAGTCGGGTGGCGAGCACCCCGTCCACGCCCAGGATCTCCCCGGCCGGCGCGATGTAGTGCTCCACCGACGCCGAGACCAGAACGACCCGGTGGCCGCGCTTTTGGTGCCACTCGATTCGGCGGCGGACCTCCGGTCGGAGGCGCAACCTCAGGTGGTCGGCCGCAAAGGCCCGGCCCTTGCGGGAGAGGTCCAAGTCGGGCGTGTTGCGCAGCAGTCGGACGAAGAGCTGTTCCTTGTAGTCGTCGGCCGCCGAACCGGAGAGGATCGCCGCCCGCACGAGCTTCGGAAACGTGCGGGCCAGCGCGATTGCGACCGGGATGAGCCCGCGGACGGCAATGAGGAACGAGACGGTGCTCGCGCCCCGGGTGACGGTGCCGTCGAAGTCGAACGCGGCGACGGTCGCGGGCTCGGTGCTCTCGTCTCCTGGACCGGCCAAGCTCACAGGGCGACCCCGCCACGTCCTTCGCCCGATGTGAACCGCTCGAAACCGACCCTGGCCTCGCCGCTCCGGAGCACCTCGCGTCCGAGGCGCGCCTCGACGATCGCCGCGTCGTCCTCGGTGAGACCCCACTGCTCCATGGCCGAGTGACGATCGCTGCGCATGCAGCCCTGCGGGAGCGCGGCGAGATCGTTGCCGAGGGCTATGGCGGTCTCGAGTGCCGAGCCGGGCGCGCACACGCGGTTGGCCAACCCGATGGCGAGCGCCTCGGGCCCGGCCACCGGCCGGCCCGTGAGGATCATGTCCATGGCCCGGCTCGCGCCGATCAGACGGGGGAGGCGGACGGTGCCGAGGTCGACGAGGGGGACCCCGAAACGGCGGCAGAAGACCCCGAAGACCGCGTCCTCGGCGGCCACCCGGAGGTCGCACCAGACGGCGAGCTCGAGGCCGCCCGCGACGGCGTAGCCCTCGACCGCCGCGATGACCGGCTTGCCGAGCGTCATCCTGGTCGGCCCCATCGGCCCGGGACCGACGTCGTGGACGGGGCGGCGGTCGCCGGCGGCGGCCGCCTTCAGGTCGGCACCGGAGCAGAAGTTGCGCCCGGTCCCCGTGAGGATGGCCACGGCGGCGTCCGGATCCGCGTCGAAGGCCTCGAAGGCCTCCCGGAGGGCGGCGGCCGTCGTGCTGTCGACGGCGTTGCGGACCTCGGGCCGGTCGATGGTGACGATGGTCACCGGTCCCCGGCGCTCGACGCGGACCGTTTCGGCCGGGTCGGGGGGCGCGTCGGGTCGGTCGGCGTCGGGCGGCACAACGGGGGATTTTGGCATGACCGGGCGGGCGCCTCGGTCATGGGGTCGGGCCAGGGCCGACGCGGCACGGCGGTTCGCCCAAATCTTGACTTGCTGAGTCGACAATTGGTCGGACCACCTATAAGGTGGTCATCGACGACACCAAGGTCCGGCACGAGGGGAAGTTTGACGACCCCCGGCCAGCGACGAGGAGGCCCTCTAACCATGGCAATCCGATTGGGCGACACCGCCCCCGATTTCACCGCAGACACCACCGAGGGAACGATCAACTTCCACGAGTGGCTGGGCGACAGCTGGGGAGTGCTGTTCTCCCACCCGAAGGACTTCACCCCGGTCTGCACCACCGAGCTCGGGGCCTTCTCCAAGGCCAAGGCCGAGTTCGACAAGCGCAACGCCAAGCTGATCGGGCTCTCGGTCGACGGCGTCGAGTCCCACAAGGGCTGGGCCGGCGACATCGAGGAGACCCAGGGTTCGGCGCTCAACTTCCCGTTGATCGGCGACGAGGACCGCCGGGTGGCCGACCTCTACGACATGATCCACCCGAACGCCAGCGACACGATGACGGTCCGTTCGGTGTTCATCATCGGCCCGGACAAGAAGGTCAAGCTCACCTTGACCTACCCGGCCTCCACCGGCCGCAACGTCGACGAGATCATCCGGGTCCTCGACTCCCTGCAGCTGACCGCCGGCTACCAGGTCGCGACGCCGGTCAACTGGAAGGACGGCCAGGACGTGATCATCGTCCCCGCGGTGTCCGACGAGGACGCCAAGACCAAGTTCCCGAAGGGCTTCAAGGCGCTCAAGCCGTACCTTCGGGTCACCCCCCAGCCCAACCGCTGAGGGGCCGGCGCCACCGGGCGCCCTACGAGGTCGAGCCGGGTTCGTGCGCGAGCAGTTGCGCCCGCAGCTCGCGCTTCAACGCCTTGCCCGCCGGATTCCGGGGGAGCGGCTCGTCGCGGAACCAGAACCGCCGCGGCACCATGAACGAGGCGATGTGCTGGCGCAGGTGTGCGCTCAGCTCGTCGGCGCCGATCTTGGCCCCCGGTCGCAGCACGACCGCCGCTCCCACCTCTTCGACGAGCGTCGGGTGCGGCACCCCGAACACTGCGCACTCGGCGACAGCCGGGTGCTCGTGGAGGGCGTTCTCCACCTCCACGCAGTAGACGTTCTCCCCGCCCCGGATGACGACGTCCTTGGCCCGGTCGACGATGTGCACGAAACCCTCCTCGTCGATCCTGGCCACGTCGCCCGTGTGGAGCCAGCCGTCGGTGATGACGAGCGCGGTCTCGTCTGGCCGGTTCCAGTAGCAGCGGACGACGTTGGGCCCCCGGATCCACAGCTCGCCGATCACGTCGGGCCCGGCCGGGAGCTCGGACCCCGGTGACGACCCCGGGTACTCCTCGGGGACGACGGCGAGCTCGCATACCGGCACGGTCGGTCCGACGCTGGTCGGCTTGCGCACGTAGTCGGCCCCGCTGTTGGCGGTGACGAGCGACGACGTTTCGGTGAGGCCGTACCCGTTGCCGGGCTCGCCGACCGGAAAGCGCTCCTTGATCCGGCGGACGAGATCGGGCGGGGCCGGCGCGCCGCCGTAGGAGACGGACTGGATCGACGAGGTGTCGTACTTGTCGAAGTTCGGATGGTCGAGGACCTGCATGACGATGGTCGGGACGCCACCGAAGCCCGACAGCCGTTCGCGTTCGATGAGTTGGAGGGCCCGCTCCGCGTCGAAGTGGTGCATCATCACGATCTTCCCGCCGGTCGCGGTGGTCGGCATGAGGGTCGACAGGCAGCCGGTCGCGTGGAACAGCGGGACTGACAACAGACTGCTCCGTTGGGCCGGTGCGGGGCCCTCGCCCGCTGGCTGCGGCCTCGCTCGGGTCATCCCCCGGGCGCCCACAAAGAAGAGGTTCATCAGATTGGTGCAGGAGTTCCGTTGCGTGCCGACGGCCCCCTTGGGGCGGCCCGTCGTCCCGGACGTGTAGAAGATCGTGGCGTCGTCCTCGGGCTCGAGGTCGACCGCCGGCGGGCTGGCCGCCGGATCCACCTGGCCCAACAACGTGTTGAACGCCATAACGTCGACGTGGTCGCCCACGGTGAGCGCGCCGAGAACCGGCCCCGATGCCGAACGGTCCTCGTCGACGATGACCAACCCCTTGAGCTGGTCGAGGCCCACGGCGGACCGGGCGATCCTCGTCGCCCGCTCGGTGTCGCAGAAGGCGACCTTTGACCCCGAGTCCGACAGCCCGTAGCAGAGCTCCTCGGCGGTCCACCAGGCGTTGATCGGGACCACGACGGCGCCTGCGATCGCGCCGGCCCAGAACGCGATCACCCACTCGGGGAGGTTCCGCATCGCAATCGCGACCCGGTCTCCCTTCTCGATTCCGAACCGCTCGATGAGCCGGTGGGCCAGGGTGGCCGCGGCGCGGTAGTGCTCGGCGAAGCTCAGCGTCTCGTCCTCGTACACCAAGAACCCGGCGTCCCCGTGGGTGCGCGACATCTCGAACACGTCCCGGAGCGACGCCGGCGCGCTCTTCCACGTTCGCACGATGACCCCGCGGATCTCCTTCGACTCGATCTCGAAGAAGCCACCGGGCGCCGTCAGGACAGCGTTGGCCTCCTCGATGGACATCGTCGCGTCGCTCACGGCGTCCCCTCGGGTGAATCGGCGGCGGGCCGGAAGATCGCGGCCCGGTAGTAGGCAAGCTCGGCGACGCTCTCCTTGATGTCGTCCATGGCCCGGTGCGTGGTCCGCTTGCCCGGCGCGTTGGTCAGCACGTCGGGGTACCAGCGTCGGCACAACTCCTTGATCGTGGACACGTCGACGCAGCGGTAGTGCAGCCAGTCCTCGATCTCGGGCAGATAGGCGGCCAGGAACCGGCGATCGGTCCCGATGGAGTTTCCGGCGAGCGGGACGCTGCGCTGCTCGGGGATGTGCTCCTTCAAGAACGCCAGCACCTCCCGGCCGGCCGCCTCGAGCGTCGTCGTCGAGCCCCGGATCGCTTCGAGCAGCCCCGAACGGGTGTGCATGTCCCGGACGAAGTCGTCCATGAGACCCAGCTGCTCGTCGGTGGCCGAGACGACGAGGTCGGGGCCCTCTGCCACCACCTGGAGCTCGTCGTCGGTGACGAGCACCGCGATCTCCACGATCACGTCTCGGCTCGGCTCGAGGCCGGTCATCTCGAGATCCATCCAGGCCAGCACGCCCGGCGATGCTACCGGGGCGGGTCCGCCGGCCCCCGTTGAACCCGTTTCGCGCTCCGAAGCCCTCCGGGTGGCACCCAGGGCTTCGGGGCAGACTGGGCCCGATGAGTCCACCCAACATGTACGGCCCCCCGGCCACCTTCGTCGGCGTGCCGGCCGCCGATCTCGGTGACCGGCAGAGCTTCGTCGGGGCCGGGGCGGTCGTGATCGGGGCGCCCTTCGACGGCGGGACCTCGCACCGCGCCGGGTGCCGGTTCGGGCCCCAGGCCATCCGCACGACCGACTACCTGCCCCACGACGGGCGCCGGCCCCACCTCGCCCTCGGCGTGGACCCGCTCATCGAGCTCGGCGTGGTCGACGTGGGCGACGTCGAGATGCCGCCCGGGAACATGGAGGTCGCCCTGGCCCGGCTGGAGGAGGCGGTCGAGACGGTCGCGGCTGGGGGGGCGGTGCCCGTCGTCCTCGGCGGCGACCACACGATCGCCCTGCCCGACGTGACCGGGGTCGCACGGGCGATCGGGTGGGGCGAGGTGTCGGTCATCCACTTCGACGCCCACGCCGACACCGGCGACACCCAGTTCGGCTCCCTCTACGGGCACGGAACGCCGATGCGCAGGCTCATCGAGTCCGGAGCGACCCGCGGCGACAGGTTCCTACAGATCGGGCTGCGCGGCTACTGGCCCGAGCCCGAGACGCTCGACTGGATGGCCGAGCAGCGCATGCGGAGCTACGAGATGACCGAGCTGGTCGAGCGCGGCCTCGGCGAGTGCCTCACCGAGGCCTTCCGGACCGCCTCCGACGGCTGCAAGGGGGTCTTCTTGTCCATCGACGTCGACGTGGTCGACCCGGGGTCGGCGCCCGGGACCGGGACCCCGGAGCCCGGCGGCCTCTCGAGCCGCCAACTGCTCGACGCGGTCCGCCGCGCCGCGATGGAGCTGCCGATCGTCGGCCTCGACGTCGTCGAGGTGTCCCCGCCCTACGACCACGCCGAGGTGACCGCGTACCTCGCCAACCGGGTGGTGCTCGAGACCCTGAGCGGTCTGGCCTGGCGCAGGCACTACTCGGCCGGGGAGTCGATTCGCCGGCCTGGCGACCCGTTGCTCGAGGGCCGAGGTCCGCAGCCGGGTTAGGCCAGTGTGGCCAGGATCTCGCCCACCATCTCGAGGCTGGTGTCGGGGTGCAGGAACGCGAACCGGCCGACGGGCCGGCCCTCCCAGCTGGTCGGCGTCACGAAGCCGATCTGGTCGTTCAGGAGCTGGACCGACCACTTGTCGTAGTCGGCCCGCTCCCATCCGGGCCGGCTGAACAGGACCACCGACAGCTCGGGCTGGCGGACCAGCTCGACATGCTCGGTCTCCTCGATGAGCGCCGCGCTCAGCCGGGCGGTCGTGAGCACCTGCTCGACGGCGTCGCGGTAGGCGTCGGTGCCGTAGACGGCGAGGGAGAACCACAGTGGCAACCCCCGGGCCCGACGGGTCAGGTGATAGGCGTAGTCGCTCGGGTTGAACTCCTCGGTGTCGTGGAACACGTCGAGGTACTCGGCCTGCTGTGAGTGGACGGGTCGGGCCACCGCGGGGTCCCGGTACAAGAGCGCCGCGCAGTCGAACGGTGCGTACAGCCACTTGTGCGGGTCGATGACCAACGAGTCCGCCTCCTCGATGCCGGCGAACCGGTCCCGGACCGACGGTGCGAAGAGGGCCGCGCCGCCATAGGCACCGTCGACGTGGAGCCAGATGTCCCGACGCCGGGTGACCTGCGAGATCGTCGCCAGGTCGTCGACGAGCCCCGCGTTCGTGGTGCCGGCCGTTGCCACGACCGCCACGACCGACTCGGCGGCGCCGGCTTCTTCGAGTGCGTGGTCGATGGCGGCCCCGGTCAGCCGGTGGTCTCGGTGCGGAACGATCAACGGTTCCACCCCGATGATGTTCAGTGCTTTGGCCACCGACGAGTGGGTCTCGTCGCTGACGACGACCCTTGGCCGGTACGGCTTGACGCCACCCAGGCGGCTCGGGGCGGTGTCACGCGCCACGACCAGCGCCGACAGGTTGCCCATCGAACCGCCCGAGACGAAGCATCCTCCCGCCGACGCCGGAAGACCGGCCAGGTCGGCCAGCACTCGCAGGGCCTGGTTCTCGGCCAGCACCGCGCCGGCGGCCTCCAGCCACGACGTGCCCTGCAAGCACGAGCACGAGACGATCATGTCGAACAGGAGCGATGCCTTCGTCGGCACCGCCGGGATGAAGGACAAGAAACGGGGGCTGTCCGCCGAGACGATGGCCGGGGCCAGGTGTTGCGAGAACACCGAGAGGATCTTCTCGGGGTCGGTCGGCTGTGGCCCGATCAGCCCGGCCACGAGATCCTTGGAGAGCCACGGGGCCTGTCCGCCGAGGTCGAGCGGGACGGGTTCGAGCGACAGGCGCCGCCGGCAGTAGTCGAAGACCAGGTTGGCGAGCGTCTCGTCGTATTGGAACATCGGGTTGCGGGTGGGGGAGCGCTCGGTCACGCCCATCAGGATCGCACCGCCTGAGCCGCGGTGCCGCAACGATCTGGTCCCTTTGGCTGGATGAGGCCCCTGTAGCTTCTTGGCGTGGTCGACGTCCCGCTCCACCAGCTCGACCCCGATCTCCCGATCCCTGCCTACGCTCGCCCGGGCGACGCAGGCGCCGATCTCTTTGCTCGGGAGGACGTCCACCTGCCGGCAGGTGGCGGGCGGGCTCTCGTGCCGACCGGCGTGGTCCTGGCCCTTCCTCTCGGATTCGGCGGCTTCGTCCTACCCCGGAGCGGTCTGGCGCTCCGCCATGGGGTGACGTGCCTCAACACCCCGGGCCTGGTCGACCCCGGCTATCGAGGTGAGCTGTCGGTGCTCCTCGTGAACACCGACGCCGCCGAGGACTATCAGGTGAAGAGAGGCGACCGGATCGCCCAGTTGGTCATTCAGGCGGTCGAGCAGGCCGAGTTCACACTCGTCGATCGAGATTCGCTGCCGGACTCCGAACGGGGCGAAGGCGGCTTCGGGCATTCTGGTCGTTGAACCAGCTCGCCGAAGGCCCGGGGTAATCTGGGCCCCACACGCGGACGTGGCTCAGTGGTAGAGCATCACCTTGCCAAGGTGAGGGTCGCGGGTTCGAATCCCGTCGTCCGCTCCAGAAACCGCGGAACGCTATGCCCACTCCACCGACCAGGCTGGAACGTCTAGCTGACTAGACGCTACTCCGTCTATATATATAGACTGAGGAGGTGATCGCTCGGACGTTGATCCGCAGACTCCGTGAACTCGGCTGCAGGCCGGTGCGCCAACGAGGATCACACCAGATCTGGCGATGCGGCAACTGCCAGACCGTGATCCCGCTCCACACCGGCGACATCCCCGCCGGCACGCTCCGCTCCATCGAGCGGGACCTCGAAGCCTGCCTCGGCCCGAAGTGGCTCACCCAATGACCAACGTGGAGGAGAACATGAAGACTTACACCGCCCGCCTGGAGCGGGAGAAGGACGGGCGCTGGACCGTCGAGCTCGAGGAGGAGCCACGAGTCCACACCTGGGGCAAGACCGTTGAACAAGCCCTCGCCCGCATGCGCGAAGCCGCCGCCTTGTGGTTCCAGATCGAGGAAGACCAGATCGAGCTCGTCCCCCGACCAGTGCTGCCCAAGTCCGCCGACAGGACCGTCGAGCAGGCACGCCAAGCACGCGAGCAAGCCCGCAGCGCTGACCGCCTCGCCCTCGAGCGAACCCGGAAAGCCGCCGCGACACTCACCAGCCGAGGGATCAGCATGCGCGACGCCGCCGCCATCTTGGGCATCTCTCACCAGCGGGTTCACCAGCTCCTCGCCACCGAGGTGCCGCCGCGCCGCAAAGCCGGCTGAGGAGGGAGCCAAAGACTGGTCGGTAAGCAAGGCCAAGGTCAGCTAGCGGCGAATCCCCTCGTGTGCTGCGGTATGTGGAGAGAGTCCTGCTGGGCGTTTGTATCGAGGTGGACTTAGCTCCACTGCCACAATCAGGGTCGGTGGGTCGGAGCGGTGCACGCCGGCGCCCTTCTCGGCGGCGCAGGCGTGCACGGTACCGTCACTGGGCGGACCCAGAGAGGTGGGAAAGGGTGCTCACGCCGGTCGAAGAGGAGATCGTGACCAGATTCGTCGGGCCGACGACCTTCAGCCGGGGACGGGCCTATGCCCGCCAGGGGGCGGTGCGAAGCAGTCAGTGGACGAACGACGGCACACGCCTGTTTGGCGAGGTCCAGGGCGGGGACCGATCTCCGTATGCGGTCTCGATCGTCGTGACCCGATCGCCGTCGGACCGCATTGTCGCGATCGATGCCGCCTGCAGCTGCCCGGTCGAGATCAACTGCAAGCACGCCGTTGCGCTGCTCATTGCCGCCGCCCCGCAGTGCGCGCCATCGGATCTTGACCCTGTAGCCACTGGCGAGGAGCCTGTCGTTCGAATCGTCGGCGGCGCGAGGCCAGCCAAAGGGCTTCCGGCCGGCACCGATCGATGGCCTGGTGTCCAGCCGGTCAAGAAGGCGCCCAGCTGGGAGGCCCCCCTGCATGCAGTGGTTGGTGGAACCGAGTCGGGTGCTTTCGAGTCAGAGCCAGCTGAGATCGGGCTCCAGTTCGAGCTGGTCATGACCTCGCCTCCGAGCACGTCGCGATCGAGCGCACCGACGTCGGGGATCCGGGTTCGACCGGTCGTCCGGAACCACACCGACAACTGGGTTAGGACCGGAATCTCGTGGTCGAGGCTCGACTACTTCACCTACGGGCGATCGGTGCGCGGCCGAACGGCTGGACACCTGATGATTCTCACCGAGCTCTTGGCGTTGAGCCGGTTGTCCACCCGTGGGTACTACTACAGCGCAACGCCCGATGCGGTCTGGCTTCAGACGATCAACAGCCGGCGGCTCTGGGACCTGCTCATCGAGGCCCGAGACCTCCGGCTGCCGCTGCTCGGATTCGGGCGCCATGCCGTGCCAGTCGACCTTCGAGCACGGCCAGCGCGGGTCACCATCGACGTGACCCGTGTCGACTCGGGTCTCGAGCTCCGACCTCATGTCCGGATCGACGACGAGGACGTGCCTCTGGCGTCGTCCCTCTTGATCGGAGAGTCGGCCCACGGCATCGCATGGTGGGGCGATCACCGCGGTGCGCCGGGCGGCACCGCTCATCTCGCCCTGGCCTCGCTTGCTGCACCGGTGGACGTCGGCCTTCGTGCCTTCCTTCGATCCGAACCGGTGGGAGTGCCACGACGCGACGAGGAGCGGTTCCTGCGCGACTTCTATCCGAAGTTGGTGCGCCGGGTCGATGTGCGCTCGAGCGACCAATCCGTCGATCTTCCCGAGCTGCCCCAGCCCACCCTGGTGCTTACCGTCAAGCAATTCGATGCCCATCGGGTCGAGCTGAGGTGGGCTCGAGGGGCCGCGGGACTCGAGTGGAGAGAGCCGCTCTGGGCCGCGTCAAAGGGCACCGGCGACCAGGCCGCCGAGAACGCCATCGTCGATGCGGTGATGAGGGTGGTCGGCTCCGTCCCCGAGTTGCTCGAGACCACGCTCCTCGGTGAACGCCTCGCCCAGGAGGTCTGCCTCGAAGGAATGTCGGCCGTGATGTTCGTCTCCGAGCTTCTCCCAGCCCTGCTGGACGTCGACGGCGTGGAGATCAAGCAGGACGGCACGGCCCTTGAGTATCGAGAGGTCCTCGAGGCACCGACCGTGCGTCTCGGAGGTTCGGAGTCGAGCGAGAGGGACTGGTTCGACCTGTCGGTCACGGTCAGCGTGGACGGCGAGGATGTCCCGTTCGCCGACCTCTTCGTGGCCCTGGCTGAGGGACGGTCGCATCTCATCCTTCCATCAGGGACGTACTTCTCGCTCGACCGCGACGAGCTGCGTCAGCTCGCTGAGCTCATCGCAGAGGCGCGCTCACTGGGCGAGGTGTCCGGCGACAGCATCCGCCTCAGCCGATTTCAGGCCAGCCTCTGGGAGGACCTGCAACGCCTTGGGGTGGTCAGTGCTCAGGCCCGCGACTGGGAGGCCTCGGTGCGAGCGCTCAGCGAGGCCAGCAACCGGATCGAGCACGCCGTGCCCGACGGCCTCGATGCCACCCTCCGGCCCTATCAGCTGACCGGCTTCAACTGGTTGGCCTACCTGTACGAGCACCGGCTCGGCGGCGTGCTGGCCGATGACATGGGGCTCGGGAAGACCATCCAGGCGCTGGCGCTGATGTGCCACACCAAAGAACATGGGCTCGCCCGGTCCCCGTACTTGGTGGTGGTCCCGACGAGCGTCGTCGGGAACTGGGCGTCCGAGTGCCGCCGGTTCGCTCCGGAGCTCCGCCCGGTCATGGTCACCGAGACCGAGGCTCGCCGGGGCGTCGCTCTCCGAGCGATCGCCGCCGACGTCGACCTCGTCATCACCTCCTATGCCCTCTTCCGCATCGAGTACGACGACTACGCCGCGCTCGATTGGGCCGGGCTGTTCCTCGACGAGGCCCAGTTTGCGAAGAACCGGACCTCGAAGGCATACCAGCGGGCCAAGATGCTGCCCGCTCCGTTCAAGGTGGCCATGACGGGGACGCCGATCGAGAACAATTTGATGGAACTGTGGTCGTTGCTGTCGATCACAGCACCAGGGCTCTTCACCAATCCCGACCGCTTCACGGATCACTACCGGACGCCGATCGAGAAGAAGGGGGACGCCGAGCGTCTGGCGCAGCTGCGCCGGCGTGTCCGTCCGCTGATCCTGCGCCGGACCAAGGACCAGGTCGTCCGGGACCTACCGCAGAAGCAGGAACAGGTCCTCGAGCTCGAACTCAATTCGAAGCACAAGAGGCTTTACCAGACCTACCTGCAACGGGAGCGTCAGAAGGTCCTCGGACTGTTGGGAGACATGCAGAGGAACCGATTCGAGATCTTCCGGTCGCTCACACTGCTGCGCCAGGCAAGCCTCGACATGTCGTTGGTCGACTCCAAGCACGCCAAGGTTCCTTCAACCAAGCTCGACGCTCTCATGAAAATGCTCGATGACATCGTGGCCGACGGGCACCGGGTGTTGGTATTCAGCCAGTTCACCCGCTTCCTCAACTTGGCCCGAGAGCGAATTCTCCACTCAGGGATCGAGTACTGCTACCTGGATGGGAGGACGCGCAAACGCGATGACGTCATCTCAGGCTTTCGGACAGGTACGGCTCCCGTGTTCCTCATCAGCTTGAAAGCCGGTGGGTTCGGGCTCAACCTGACCGAGGCTGACTATTGCATCATCCTCGACCCGTGGTGGAACCCTGCCATCGAGGCTCAGGCCGTGGACCGCATCCATCGGATTGGCCAGGCGAAGAAGGTCATGGTCTACCGCTTGGTGGCCAAGGACACCTTGGAGGAGAAGGTCATGGCCCTCAAGGCGAAAAAGGGTGCTCTGGTCGCCAGCGTCATGGACTCCGGCGACTTCGAATCCGGTACGATGACCGCGGCCGACATTCAGGAGCTGTTGACCTGACCGGTCGATCTCGAGCACATCGAGCGCTAGGCGGCCATCCGTGCAGCGATGCCGTTAGGTCAATAGAGATCCAGGTCAGCGGACACGGACGGGATTCTCGGCACCGACAGGCCGCTACCCGTGTGTTGACAGTTGGCAACAGGTGTTGTAGGTTGTCAACGTAACGGATAGACCTCGGCTGGACTTCGCCGAGGCTCACAGGTGGCTGGTCGAATCACCTCGTCCTGGCCATCCCTGGGGGAAGGCGACGTGCCGGCGCGAAGGCCACGACTGCCTCGTATGGATCTGGTCGACGCCGAGAGTGCCAGCCAACCACGCGAAGCAGATCCGTCGAGCGGTCTACGGCTGCGAAAGAAAAGAGGAAGATGGTGACTGAGTACGAATTAACCTTGGTAGTCGACGGCGATCTCGCCGATGAGAGCGTTGCGGCCGCCCTCTTCGAGGTTGGCTGTGATGATGCAACCTTCGGCGTCAGTGACGGCATCGGATACGGCGAATTCATCCGTGAGGCCTCAACGTTCGCCGAAGCGGTGACGAGTGCGATCCACCAGGTCGAGTCCGTTGCTCCGCTTCGGGTTGTGCGGGTAGAGCCGGACGACATCGTCACGATGACCGACATCGCTGATCGACTAGATCGCACCAGGGAGAGCGTTCGATTGCTGATCGCAGGTCGACGCGGACGTGGTGGTTTCCCGTCCCCGATCTCCCGTAGTCGAGAACGAAGCCGCCTTTGGCGATGGTCGGATGTGGCCGAATGGCTTGGCCAGATGGAGCCAGAGCAAAGAGAGGCTGCTCGCTTCACTGCTGCCATTAACGCCGCCCTCGAATTGCGGCACCGATTGGGATCTATGACCGATGAGATCGCTGCGAAGGAAGTACGTGCGCTGGTTTGAATCGAAGACTGTGGTGCACGTGGTACAGGTTTCCGTGCCACCCGCAATGGGCCGAGAATGGAGAGGGGACCTGCGAATCACAGTGAGGAGCCCGCATCGACGACAAAAGAACCCTGACTGGTGCGTGGGGAACCCTCCGAAAACCCACTCCTAAGATGGTCGGATGCCGATTTATGCACTGGGCGACCGTGTGCCAAACATCCACCCTGACGCATTCGTCCATCCCGACGCGACAATCATCGGCGACGTTCGATTGGGACCCGAGGCCTCGGTATGGCCCGGCGCCGTCCTCCGCGGGGACTTCGGGACTGTGATCGTCGGGGCGCGCACCTCGATCCAGGACGGGTCAGTCGTTCATGCGACACCGGAACTGGCGACCGTCGTTGGCGCGGGATGCGTAGTCGGGCACCTGGTTCATCTGGAGGGTTGCGAGATCGAAGACTCGTGTCTGATCGGGTCGAACAGCGTGGTCCTACATCGAGCCACGATCCGCACCGGCGCCACGGTTGGCGCCAGTGCCGTGGTCATCAACGGCACAGAGGTCCCTGCCGGGGCACTCGCCATCGGCATACCCGCGACTATCAAGTTGGGAGCATCGTCGGCGGCGGCAATCCGGCGCGGAGCCGATGCCTACGCCGAGAATGCCAAGCGCTACCGAGCCGAGCTTCGCCAGCTCAACTGATCGTCCCTAGTGGAACACTTTGCCGACTCCGTTCGCGAGCGCGGTCGCTGTTGGAGCGGGCCTGTGAGCTTCGCCGCGCCACGGTGATCCAGGCCGATGGTGTGAGGGCGGCGGCGCCGAGGGTGCCTCGGTCTTGAAGCCATTCAGGGGAACGTCGTCGGGGGCAGCCGGTCACTTCGGCCCGCGACAGTGTTCATGACGCCCTCCCTCCGGGACAGGTGCGTCATGCTCTCCAGCCGCCCCGTATAGGAGACGGGCTGGTGGAGCATCCAGAGGAGACCTTCGGCGGCCACCTCGGGGGGCTCCCAGTCCCGGAAGTCGGCTTGCGGCATGTGGGCGCGTGCGCCTTCCGATCCGACCGGTGCGTCGACGCGGAAGCAGTTCATCGCGATGTGGTCGGGCGCGAGCTGCCGGGCCAGGTCAACCGTCATGCGCTCCACGCCGATCTTGGCGATCCCGTAGGAGGTCGAGGTGATGGTGACCGGGAGCGCCCGGAGGGCGACGAGGGACGAGACGTTCAGTATGCGGCCCCCGCCCGCGGTCCGGAGGTGGGGCACCGCGTGTCGGGACGCCACGAAAGGCGCGTCGAGGTTGACCGCCATGATGTGGTCATGCACGTCGAGGGCGATTTCGAGCCCTCCGATGCCTCCGGCGGCCGCGTTGTTCACGAGGACATCCAGACGACCGAGCTCGGCCACGGTCGTCTGGATCATTTTCGCCACCTGGGTCCGGTCCGCGAGATCCACGGGGATACCGACCGCCCGGCCGCCGCCGTCGCGGATGCGGTCGACGACATCGTCGAGGGTACCCGACGTCGGCTGCGGGTGGTCTCGGGTGGATCGGGCAGCGCACGCCACGGCATATCCCTCCTTGGCGAGCGCCCGCGCCAGCGCCGCGCCAATTCCCCGACTCGCCCCGGTCACAAGGGCCACCTTCTCCACAGTCACGATTCGAGCCTACGGGGCGGGCCAAGCTGGATCGACTCAAGCGCGACTGCTGCACCCTCCATCGGGTGGACAAGGGCAACGGCGCTCAGTGTGCCAACGGTCAACGCTCCTGCGTCCACCAGCCCTACACGGAGCGCCTCTTCGGAGAGGCGCTCTCCTGTTTCAGCGCTCCACAATCTCCCGTTGCTCGCGCAGGGTCGGACCGACGGACGCAAGCAGGATTCGGACCGCTGACGGCACCGAGCGACTCAAGGGGGAGCGGCGACGCGGATCGGGGCGCATGCCGTACTAGCCGATCATCCGACCAGTTTGTTCTGCTCCACGGCCGCGCTCGACAGGACCTTCTGCTGGGCTGGGGTGATCGGCACCGCGGCGCCCGTGGTGGTGGTGGACGAGGTACTACTCGCCGGCACGTTGGTGTTGAGGCCCACCACCTCCGCGATGTTGCCCCGCACCCAATAGATGAGGTAGTTGTTCGAGCCGCCGCTTCGCTCGATGGCCGAAGAACCCAATTGCTTCGGAGGGGTCCCCGAAGTCCCTGACGGCGTTCCGCTCAGAAGCGCAGCCGCGGCCTTGCTGGTGGTGCAGGCCACCACTTCTGACAACAGAGCGGTTTGGCCCGAAGCGCTCTCAAACACCTCCCGTGCGGCGTTGGGGCAGGACTTCTGGCCCGTCTTGGAGGTCGTGCTGGCCTTTGCCGCCACCTTGGTGAAGCCGGCCTTCTTCGCGTATGAAGACGGCAGAAGGTCCTTCGCCAGAGACTTGGGCGACGCTAGCGTGCTCGCCCCGGCCGGCATTTGCGCGGCCACGGTCAGCGGTAGCACGACAACCACGGCCAGAGCGGCAAAGATTCTTCGGTTGATCGGCAAGGTGCGCCCTCCGAATCGGATCGGGATTTGCTCAGACATGTTGCCACCGATTTTTGACCCAGATGTACGGGTGACTCCTGCCGGCACGTCCGGGGACGTTTGGCTCGTGTCGTCTATGGTGCCCCAGCGCGAGGCCGATGGGAGGGGGCCCCATGCAGGTGATCATCCTGGGCAGCGGAAATCCGCTCCCACATCCTGATCGAGCTGGACCATCGACGTTGGTCCGCACGTCGGCGGGTGACCTGCTCTTCGATTGTGGCCGCGGCGTGCTCATGCGGGCTGGCGCCGTTGGCTCTGGTGCCCCAGCGCTACGAGCGTTGCTGCTCACGCACCTCCACAGCGACCACATCACCGACCTCAACGACATCTACACGATGCGTTGGGTCATGTCGCTTCAACCCAACCCCTTACCCATCTACGGCCCCGTCGGGACCGCCGAAGTGGTGCGGGCCATGGAGGCGATGCTGGAGCCCGACATCGGCTACCGCATCACCCACCACGACGACCTCAACTGGCGTCCGGTCGCAGATGTGACCGAGGTGGACCACGGGGTCATCCTCCAGGAGGGGGCGGTTCTGGTGACCGCACGGCCGACCGATCACGCTCCGGTTCGTCCGACCGTCGGGTATCGGGTCGATGAGGGTGAGCGATCGGTCGTGATCGCCGGCGACACCGTGCCGTGCGCCGGTCTCGACGAGCTGTGCGACGGAGCCGACGTGCTCGTCCACACCGTGGTCCGCCGCGACCTGATCGAGCCCCTGGGCCTGCCGCGGCTGACCGACGTGCTCGACTACCACTCCGCAGTCCCGGATGCAGCCGAGACCGCGGCCCGAAATGGGGTGGGCACACTGCTGCTCACGCATCTCGTCCCTCCACCGGCCCCAGGCACCGAACAGGAATGGATCGACCAGGCTCTGGCGCACTTCGACGGCAAGATCGTGCTGGCGACCGACCTCTTGACCCTCGAGGTCGGCGACTGACGGGCGGCGTCGGCCGTGCAGAGTCGGCCGTGGTGCGGATCAGGCCGGGGCGACGGTGTCGATGTTCTCGCAAGCGGTGGTGATGAGTTTTGCCAACGCCTGGGCACCTATCCCGCCGATCCCGAGATGCGTGCCATCTGAGCCGAACCATTCGGGGTTGCTTGCCGCCAGGGTCGCCCAGTCGGCAATCACCGCGTTCGGGTACGCCATCACGCCGGTGTACAGCACCTGGTTCACCTCGTCCTGCCAGGGTCGGTCGACGTGCACCGTGACAAAGACCACCCGGGGCACGTGCGCCAGGATGCTCATCATGTTGTCGAAGTCGGCGGACGTGACGGGCCCGTTGCTGCCCAAGCCGACCACGACGGTGTTCCCGAGCTGGCCGTCCGCCTTCAACTGGGCCAGCAGGGCCTCACCGGCCACGAACTGTCGGCTCACCGCCGCGTTGACGGTTATCCCGGGGATGTCCAGCTGGAGGTCGGGGACGGCGTCCAGCATGACCGAGTCCCCGATCGCGGTGACCGGTCCGAACACCCCAACGCTTGGTGGGGTTGCGTGAAACGTGGCCGGCGCCGATGTTGTCGTCACCGCCGGCGCCGTGGTCGGCGTCCTCGGGAGAACGTGGGTTGGCTTGACCGAGGGAGGTAACGACGCGACCGGACCGACGGCGGAGCTACCGCAACCGGCGAGGGTGACCGCCGCGATCGCTACAGCAACGAGCAAACCTGCCACCCGATTCCGGGATTCGGTCCTCACGAATGTGGTCCGGGCAAGGCAAAACCCTAGGTCTGCCACCTCGCTCACCCGAGCCACCCATCCCCGGCGTATCAACGCCCTGATGCCCCGGTATCGACGCACCTATCAGGCGTAGGCAGCGCTTTTCGATCGTGATCACTCCGAAATAGAGTGCCCTGGGCAGACCGAACGGCGCGCGTCCACCGAGGAACCCGGAGGCAGACATGGCGAAGGTCTTGTGCGTGCTCTACAACGACCCCGTCGGTGGCTACCCGACGACCTATGCCCGGGACGACGTGCCGGCGATCACGTCGTATCCGGGGGGCCAGAACGCGCCCACTCCGTCGGCCATCGACTTCACGCCGGGCGATCTCCTCGGCAGCGTCTCGGGCGGGCTCGGCCTCCGTGGATTCCTCGAAGCGGGTGGGCACACCTTCGTCGTCACATCGGACAAGGACGGAGCCGACTCGCAGTTCGATCGGGAGCTGGTCGACGCCGACATCGTGATCTCGCAGCCGTTCTGGCCCGCGTATCTCACCGCGGAGCGGATCGCCAAGGCCAAGAACCTCAAGATGGCCATCACGGCCGGCATCGGGTCCGACCACGTCGACCTGCAGGCGGCGATCGAGCGCGGCATCACGGTGACCGAGGTCACCTTCTCCAACTCGATCAGTGTCGCCGAGCACGTCGTGATGATGATCCTGGCGCTGGTCCGCAACTACATCCCGTCCTACGGCTGGGTGGTGCGGGGAGGTTGGAACATCGCCGACTGCGTCGAGCGGTCCTACGACCTCGAGGGGATGAAGGTCGGGACGGTGGCCGCGGGGCGAATCGGCTCCGCCGTCCTCCGGCGGCTGAAGCCCTTCGACGTCGAGCTGCACTACACGGATCGCCACCGGCTGAGCGCGGAGGTCGAAGAGGATCTCGGCCTGACCTTCCACGAGACGACCGCCCAGATGGTCCCGCTTCTCGACGTGGTGACCATCAACGCCCCGCTGTACCCCGAGACCGAGGGGCTGTTCAACGAGGCCCTGCTCTCGACCATGAAGCGCGGCGCGTACATCGTGAACACGGCTCGAGGGAAGATCTGCGACCGGGACGCCATCGCCCGGGCCCTCGAGAGCGGGCAACTGGCCGGCTACGCCGGTGACGTCTGGTTCCCCCAGCCTCCACCGGCCGACCATCCGTGGCGGTCGATGCCCCATCACGGGATGACCCCCCATATATCGGGCACCTCGCTGTCGGCGCAGGCGCGGTATGCCGCCGGGGCCCGGGAGATCCTGGAGTGCTTCTTCGAGGGTCGCCCCATTCGCGACGAGTACCTGATCGTGGACGGAGGCCGCCTCGCCGGCACCGGCGCCCACTCCTACGGGGAGGGCAACGCCACCGGTGGCTCGGGGGAGGCGGCGCGCTTCAAGGCGTGAGCGAGCCGGTCGCGCCCCGTCAGGTCTTGGAGCGGTACAGGACCCCGAAACGGCCAGTAGTGATCGCGCCGTCTCCGCCGATGGTCATCGTGAGTTCAGGCATTGCGACCCCCATGCGCCTCGAATCGAAGCCGGCATGCCCAGGTGGAATGCCTCGCTGACACATCGACCGATGGCTGGCCGTCCTCGGCCGGTCTCACGACTGAGGTCGGGCGTCCGCACCGGGGCCGAGGTCGAGCAACTGCTCGTAGAACCCACCAATCTGGCGGCTGCGATCGACGAGGTGAACCTCGAGGATCCAATGGCACGTGCGGCCGGATCGGTCCGTTCGGCGCATCGGTTTACTCGAACCGGGGGTGACGTAGTACTCGATCATGTCGCCGTCGATCTTGTCGTGCGGGAACTGGCCGATCAGGTGGCCGGCGATGGTGCCGCCGAACTCCCAACCGGCCTGGTCACTCAACTCGCAGACGTGTGCGAACAGCTGCTCTCCGGTGACGTCTGGGTGGCCGTCGAAGAAGGCTCGGCCGGCGTCCCAAACGGGTGGCAACGACTCGCACAACCGCAGCTTGATCGGGTCGTCGCCGATGACGAAGGTCCGGCCCAGGTCGGCCTCCCAGTCCTCGAAGATGGGTCCGAAGTCACAGAACACGATGTCATCGGCGACGATGACTCGGTCCGGGGGGTCTTCCCGGTATGGCTCGAGGGTGTTCGGCCCGGCACGCACGATCCGCTTGTGCCAGTGATTCTCCATCCCGAACATCGTCGCGGCGAGGTCCCGAATCGCATCGCTCGCCTCGACCTCACGAACGCCGGGGGCGATGAGGCAGCGGCGCCTCACCTCGTCGAACAGGACGACCGCCCTGTCCTGCGCCTCGATCAGCTTCGCGGTTGTGCGTCCTTCATCATCGATCGCCTCGGCCACGCCCTAGACGCTAACGACGCATCGCCGGGTTCTCGGACGGCCCGCCGCGACCGGAGCAACGAGAGCTGGACCACGCTTCGAGAGGTGATCTCGGGCCGGAGGCATGCGGTACGATTTGACCGGACACCCGGGTGGGTCCAAGAGCGATTGCGACCGAATGATGCGGACACCGACGATGACAGCGTTTGAGGCCAGTGTGAACACTGGCATGGTGTCTCCGGTCATCGGGACCCGCGACCCCGGTCGGAAGCCCAACCTCTGAGTCTCGAGGTCTCCTCCGGGGGGTAGGGCCCGGTCGACCCGTTCGACCGACATCGCGTCTCACCTTCCCCAGTTGCCGGCATCACTGATGTCGCCAGCAGCACTCTTCAATCCGTCAATCCGGCCGACCGGTCTGTGGGGTGTCCCCCCAATTGCCCGGCCGGGATCAATGCACAAGGAAGCCCCCGTGGCTGAACTCTCAGATTTCCCGTCCGCATCGGCGGGCGACACGATCGCATTCTGTTGGGAACAGATCGAAGGCCAGAAACGCCAGCTGATCACGTCGTGGGTGGTCATGGTCCTGGCCGTCATCGTGGCCGACATCGTGTGTCCGCTCATCTTTGCGTCGATCCTCAGCCGGGTCGCCTCGCTGCCCCTCCACACGGTGACCAGTGAATGGCACCGCTTTGGCCCGCTGCTGCTCGCGTACGGCGTCGCCGGCCTGATCGCCATGGCGATGTGGGGGGTCGCGGGCTGGTTCGAGTGGGGAGCGTGCGTCCGGGCCTTCGCCAAGGGCCTCAACAACGGCTACGAGCACCTGCTCCGACTGAGCTACCGCTGGCACATGGACCACCCTGCGGGCGAGGTCATCTCGTCGCTCGGCAACTTCTCGTGGGCCTTCGTGGAGATGGTCGATGTCGCGTCGTGGGGGTTGCTCCCCGTGGCGGTGGTCGTCCTGTCCGCGATCGCGGTGCTCTCGGTGGTGGCGTGGCCGGCCGCCTTGGCCCTTCTCGTCATGGTGGCCGGGTTCGTCTACGTCTTGTACAAGCGGCTCCCACTGGTCCGGGAGGCCTCCCAGGAGTTCGAGAACCATCACTCGAAGGCGACCGGGGTCGTCGCGGACACCGTCACGAACCTGATGGCGGTCCGCACCGCCGCGGCCGAGCCCCGGGAGCGATTCCGCGTGGAGGACCTGATGCAGCAATCGGTCAATGCCGACCTGCGGGCCCGATCCATCTTCATGCGTACCCAGCTGCAGCTGGAGACCTCAATCGTGGTCGGGACCCTGCTCGCGTTGATCGCGGGAACGACCATGGCGGTCCACCACTGGTCGTCGACGGCGGCGCTCTACCTGATCCTCTACTACTCGGCCCAGGTCGCGTTGAGCCTGCAGCAGTCCTTCGAGCACCTGCGGTCGCTCGCCCGTTCGCTCGGGCGGGCGGCCAAGTTCACCGCCATCGCCGGCGAGGAGATCGAGATCACCAACTGCCCGAACGCCCGAGACGTCCGCGTGTCGACCGGAAGGGTGGAGTTCAACCGGGTCTCCTTCGGCTACCGATCCAACTACAAGCTCTTTCAAGATCTGACGCTGGCGGTGAAGCCGGGCGAGCACGTCGCGTTGGTCGGGCCCTCAGGGTCCGGGAAGTCGACACTGTCCAAGCTCCTGCTGCGATTCATGGACGTGGACGCCGGACAGATCCTGGTCGATGGGCAGGACATCAGGGAGGTCACCCTGGCCTCCCTGCGGAGCCACGTCTCCTACGTACCCCAGGACCCCCAGCTCCTGCACCGGACCATCGCCGAGAACATCTGCTACGGCATCGGCGTCGACGCCAACGGCTCGGGAGGCGACGGTGCCGTGCCAGTCGTCGACTACGACATCGTGCACGCCGTGGGCAAGGCCGCCCATGTCGAGGAGTTCGTCTACGGTCTCCCGGACAGGTACGACACCGTCGTCGGCGAGCGCGGTCTCAAGCTCTCCGGGGGGCAGCGCCAGCGGGTCGCCATCGCCCAGGCGATGGCGAAGAACGCCCCCATCCTGGTCCTGGACGAAGCCACCTCGGCGCTCGACTCGGAGTCCGAGCACCTCGTGCAGGAGGCGCTCTGGCAGCTCATGGAGCGCTCAACGGCACTCGTCATCGCCCACCGCCTATCCACCATCGCCAAGATGGACCGCATCGTGGTGTTCGATCAGGGCCGGATCGTCGAAGAGGGGACCCACCGCGAGCTCCTTCGCAACGGGGGCCTCGGCATGTACGGGCGCCTGTGGCACCACCAGTCGGGCGGCTTCCTGGTCGAGTAATCGACCGGAGCATTGCCCGGCGACGATGCGAATCAGGTAGTCGTCGACTCCCGGGCGACCAGGACGGCGAACGCCTTCACCGATCGTTCCTGCGCTCGCGTCATCTGTCCGGCGATTGCCCGGTCGATGACCGCACCGACTGGCCCAAAGCGAGGCGTGTAGCGGATGGTGAGGGCCATATGCGTGCTCTGCCCGTCCGGCGTGAGGTCGATGACTACCGCCATTCCCGTCGCCGCGACGACGCCTTCGCCTTCGTGGACTTGGCGCCGCGGGCGTTCGAATTCCGTGACGCGCCATCGGGTCAGCACCTTCCATGGACCGGCGATGCGAGTCCGCTCTTCGTACGTCGTGCCCATCTGAACGGTGCCGTCGAAGTACACCTCGAGGGTGTTCTCAACCCAGTCCGCGTAACGGGTCACATCCGACGCGAGATCCCATACGCGCTCGGGTGGCGCCGGGATGTCGACCGATACGGTTATCGACCTCTCTTTGGACATAGCAGCTCCTCAGGGGATGGTGTGCGTGGTGGCCGGGGCTACCGCTCGGCGCGCACGCCTTGAGATGGGGAGGAGCCGGGTCCGACCGATTGGCCGGCCCTGTGCCGAGCCGCAGCGCGTGCGATCCGCCGGGCGTGTATGGGCCCCAGACGGATCTGCCCACTGAACTGGCCCCACATGCCGGCGAAATAGAGCCGTGGTGCCGCGGGATGTTCGGGAGCACCTTCGTACGCAAAAGGAACCCCGTCGGGCCGGAGCACACCCAGATGACCGACCAGCGGCTCAAGCCCTCGACGGAACCCGGTCGCGCAGATGACGACGTCGGGTCGAAGCCGCGTACCGTCGACGAGGACGACCTCGGATCCGTCGAGTCTCTCTATCTCTGCGACGACGTGCGTCCTTCCATGTTTGAGCGCGCCCACAAACCCGGTATCGACGGCCGGATTGCGAAAGTGATGATGGAAGTTGGCATATGGCCCCTCCGGTGCCCGCGGTATCCCGAAGCGAGCGAGGTCTCCGAAGGCCAGCCGTTGGACCATCGAAAAGTTGAAGTCGGCCAACCGCATCGGCAGATGGTCCGCGATGAGCACCAGCAACGGTTGGCCGGGGATGCCGAGGAAGTCGGCGTGCGAAAGATTGGGCGGCGTGCGCATCGACACCGTCACGTTCGCCCCACCAGCGATGAGGTGCCCGGCAATGTCGATGCCGGAGTTGCCGGCGCCGACGATCAGCACATCACGACCCCGGTACGCCCTGGCCCCTCGGAACTCGGACGAGTGGATCAGCTCGTGAGTGAAGCCTTCCTTTCCCGGCCAGTCGGGCACAACGGCCACCACGTCCCAACCGGTGGCGATGACGAGGTAGCGGGCCAGGTACGGGTGGGTCGATGTCTCCAAACGCCAGAGATCGTCGACGCGCTCGACTCCGGTCAGGCTCGTGTTGAAGCGAACATGCAGCTGATGGTGCGCCGTGTATCGCTCGAGATAGGCCACAAAGTCGTCTCGTGTCGGATGTCGCCCGGCGCTCAGTGGCATCCGATAGCCCTGGAGGTTCGACATCGCGCGCCATGAATTCAGCCGAAGCTCCTCGTAGCGTGACCGCCAACTCGCCCCAATCCGATCCGAACTCTCAAGCGTGAGGGTCTCGAAGCCCCGTTTTTCGAGCGCGGTTGCCGCAGAGAGCCCGGCGGAGCCTGCACCGACCACGATCGCCTCGTGCTCCTCGATGTCCCGGCTGTCCGAACCGTCGACGGCGGCTTCCTCCATGACCAAAGTGTGCGGTCACAAGGAAACCGGGGCAATGTGGCTAGCACGGCCCCCCCGTGGGCGCTGCCACGACCACGACCCATGCCCGAGTCGTCGTACCGGCGTGCTGCCCACGACGCCGGCCGAGGCTTCTTCGGGCCCCCTCTCGTGGCGCCCCAGAAGACCGGCGTTCCCAAAGCCCTGGGTTGATCGTGCTCCCGGCGCCTCCCGACGGACCGACGGCTCCGTGTGCGCTACGTCTCGTTCGGTACCGGAGCGGTCGGTGTGGCGCCGGGAGCGCACGCACGAGGGTCCCAGGGCTGGAGGTTGCTGGATGGCGCGGACGGGGCCGCTATCGCAGAGCTCGCGGGGATCGTTGTCGTCGTCGTGACCGACGCGCTGGCCGGTGGGTTCACGGCGAACTGGGTCCCGGTGAGCACGGTCACCTCGGCGCCGTTTGTGACCTGGCTCGGGTCGAAGGCCAGGATGACCGAGCCGGACATGGAACGGGCGACCTTCTGGGCGGCCGCCTCGACGGCGGGGGAGCGGGACCCGTAATAGACCACGGTCTCGGCGATATCGCCGGTGGCCGGCGCATCGCCCAATCCGACCATGTTGAAGCCGAGGGCGGCCAGCGCGCTGGAGGTGGCGGTGGCCTGGTTGGTCGCCCCGCTGCCGTTCACAACCGAGACGCTCACCGCCGACGCCGCGGGCAGGGGATCGCCCGTCATCGGATCGATGTTCGGACCGATTCCGAGGACCCCATCGATTGCCGCCTCGTCCTGGACCTGTGAGGGGAATTCGACCTGGTTGTAGTTCCCGCCCTGGTAAATGAGGTCTCCCGACGAGCCGCCGTTCGGGTCGGTCACGAGCGCCACGGGCAGCGTGAGCTGGGGGACCGAGTTGATGTTGGTCGAGTGGAAGTCGAGAACCAGGCTGACCATGTCGCGGACCGACCACGACTGGTCGAAGGTCACGTCACCCTTCACCGAGTTGATGAGGTCCAGGTCGCTGATGGGGTTGCCGAGCCCGTGGGTTGCCGCCGCCGACGCCAACACCCGGAGGAACTCGTGGTCGCGACGGATGCGGGCGAGGTCGCTCAGCCCCTCCTGGGGCCAGTAGAAGGCGTCGGCGCTCGCGGTGCCAGGTGCGTCGTATTGGAGGTGGCGGGCCCGGACGACCTCGAGGGCCTGGGTCCCGTTCAGATGCACGCATGCTGCCGCCCGGACGTTCAGTCCCGACTCCTGGTCGAAGACCGACATCGGGAACGACATGTTGATGCCGTTCAGCGCGTCCACGACGTTCGCGAACTGGTCGAAGTTGAGCGAGACCGCGTGTTGGATGGGGATCCCGAAATCCTCTTCGATGGCCGCCACCAGCTGGCTCATGCCCTGATAGAGCGCCGCATCGACCTTGTTCGGCCCGTCGCTTCGGGCATTCGGGATGAACAGGTCGCGCGGGATCGACAGGAGCGCCAGCCGGTGATGTGCCGGGTCGACGTGGAGGATCATGATGACATCGCTGTTGACGCCGTTGACGCCCTGCGAGCACAGGCCGTACGCCGCGTTCTGCACCTTCAACGCGCAGCGCGACGTGGAGCCGGCCATCAAGATGTTCTCGGTGCCGGCCTCTTTTCCGGTGGTTAGCGAGTTGCTCAGCCCGCCAACGTTGGTGCGATTGAGATCGTGGGTCAGGTAGTAGACGTAGCCCGCCCCGCCGACGATCACGATCAACAGCACGACCAGGCTCACCAACAGGGTTCTGCGGAGACGCTGTCCGCGTGTCCTCCGTGCCGCGTGCGTCCCGGCCGCATGCCGTCCGGCAGGCCTCCGGCCCCTTGCGCGGGCGGGATCCTGGCCCATCATTTCTCCGAGAGCACGCAGCCCGCCCTCGTTGGGAGAGTTGGCGTTCCTACCCTGACCTGGGGGGTTCGGAGCGCGCCCTCTCCGGCCGCGTTCGGTCATGACGGAACGAGCGTAACAATCGGCACCGCGAAAGTGGGTTCTCCCCTTCCTCGTCCGAGCGTGGTGGTGTCGTGAGGACCCCGCGTCGCAGCGCCCTGACCAGGGCCGCTCGGATCGGGCATTGTGGAGCGATGAACCGCGACCCGAAGCGGTGGGACGTGCCAAAGCCTCGGCTCGTGCTGGTCACCGGGCTCCCGGGCACCGGGAAATCGACGGTGGCCGAAGCCATTGCCGACCGGATCGGGGCTCCGGTGCTCGCCCACGATTGGGCCATGAGCGCCCTCCGTCCGTACCCAGAGGTGCAGTCGGCGCTCGATCGCATGCCCATGGGGCACCGCGCCGTCGGGTGGTCGACCCTGCATGCCCTGGCCCGATCGCAGCTCCGAGCCGGTCGATCGGTGATTCTCGACGGCGTGGCCCGGGCCGACGAGCTCCGCACGTGCCGAGAGATCGCACACGACGAGGACGCCTCGATGGTGGTGATCGCGACGCAGTGCTCCGATCCGTCCGTGCACCGCTCTCGGGTGGAGGGACGACAACGGCTCATACCCAACTGGCACGAGCTCGACTGGGTTGGCGTCGTGCCGTCGCGGGCCACCTGGGAGTCTCCCGACGATGCCGACCTTTCGCTCGACGCGGCGAGCGACTGGAACGACAACCTCGCGCTATTGAACAACCTGTTCGCCGACGGGGAGGGTAAGTGACGCCTGCCGCTACCAGCCCACCCTCCCGTCGAGAAGCTCGCGGAGCAGGTCGGCGTGGCCGTTGTGGCGCGCGTACTCCTCGATCATGTGCACGTAGATCCAGCGGAGCGACACCTCTTGCCCATTCTTCAGACCGGTGTCATCCAGGTCGCGTCCAGCCGCGGCGGCCCGGCTCTCTTCGCAGGCGGTCTCCCATGCGGTGAGGTCCGCCACCCATTCGGCGTCGTCGAGCGGGGCGATCTCCTTGTCTTCAACGTCATCATCGGCCCAGATGTAGCCCAGGTCGGGCTGGCGAAGGAAGACCCGTTGGAACCACCCCTGCTCGACCTCGGCCATGTGGCGGATCAGTCCGTGCAACGACAAGAGGGACGTCGGCACGGCGCGGCGCTTCAGCACCTCCTCTTCCAGACCCTCGCACTTGAGCAGCAGTGTGGTGCGGTGCCAATCGAGCCAGTTCTCCAGCATCTCGCGTTCGCCCCCGATGAACGGGGGCTCGCTCCGTCGTGGATCGACCAGCTCTCCGACCATCGTTGGAACCTCCATCCCTCGAGAGACCTCAGTCTGCCCCCTGAGATGTGATCGCCCGGCCGATGCGTTGACGTCCCGTCGCCCCCTCCACCCGGGTGACCGGCCCGGCTTGCTCCTACGATGCCGGTGTGGCGGACCCGACCGAGCGTCCGAGAGCCGCAGGACGATCCGTCTTGAGCGTGCTCATCGGGCGACCCCTGCGGACCAGCGAGACGGCCAAGGAGCACATCACCCCGGTCGAGGGGCTGTCGGCGCTCTCACTCGATGCCTTGACCTCGGTCGCCTACGGCCCCGAGGCGATCATCGTGGTGCTGGCGGTCGCCGGCGCGGGGGCGTTGCACGTGATCTTGCCGATCACGATCGCGATCGTGGTTCTGCTGGCCATCCTGGTCTTCTCGTACCGACAGGTGATCGACGCCTATCCGGGTGGAGGCGGCGCCTACGCGGTGTCACGGGCCAACCTCGGCCACGGGGCGAGCCTGGTCGCCGGCGCATCGCTGATCGTCGACTACACGCTGACCGTCGCCGTCTCGATCGCCGCCGGAGTCGGGGCTCTGGTGTCGGCGTTCCCCAGCATCTCGTCGGCGACCGTCCCGATCTGCCTCGGGATCCTCGCCTTCATCACCGTGCTCAACCTGCGCGGCCTCGGGGAGACGGCCCGGGCGTTCCTCCTCCCGACGATGGTGTTCATCGTCGGCCTGCTCGCGATCATCGCGGTTGGCCTGATCCACCCGCTGGCCGTGCACGTCCGCCAGCCGGGCCGCTCCCTGCTGGCCACCCATGGGCTCCAGACCGTCGGCGTCCTGCTCGTGCTGAAGGCCTTTTCCGCCGGGTGCAGCGCGCTCACCGGGGTCGAGGCGATCGCGAACGGGGTCCCGCTGTTCAAGGAGCCCCGGGTGGTCCGGGCCAAGCGCACCGAGGTGATGCTCGGGGGGATCCTCGGGGTGATGCTGGTCGGACTGGCCGTGCTGGCCCGGCGCTGGCACATCGGCCCGCGGAGCAATCAGACCGTGCTCAGCCAGATCATGGGCATGGCCGTCGGCCGCCACTGGGCCTACTACGTCGTGTCGCTGACCATCACGGTCGTGCTGGCGCTGGCCGCCAACACCTCGTTCGGGGGCCTCCCGATACTGGCCAGCCTGCTCGCGCGGGACAACTACCTGCCCCACCTGTTCGCTCTGCGCGGCGACCGCCAGGTGTTCGCGAACGGCATCGTGGTGCTGGCCGGGCTCTCGGCGGCACTGCTCATCGCGGTCGGCGGCAACACCAACGAGCTGATCCCGCTGTTCGCGATCGGGGTGTTCACCGGGTTCACCCTCTCCCAGTCCGGGTTGGTCGTCCATTGGTGGCGGCAACGACCCGCCGGGTGGCACTACCGGGCCGCCGTGAACGGCTTCGGCGCGCTGACCACCGCGCTCGCGACGGTGATCTTCCTCATCTCGAAGTTCGTCGACGGGGCGTGGGTGGTCGTCGTGGCCGTGCCCACCTTCGTGCTCCTCTTCTGGCGCATCCACATCTATTACGACCGGGCAGGGTTGCAACTCGGCGTGGGCAGTGTGCCCGGCAAGCCGGAGCGAAAGCCGACCCTCGTCATCGTGCCGATCTCGAGCGTCTCGTTCCTCACCGAGTGCGCCATCTCCGAGGCCCTCTCACTCGGTGACGAGGTGGTGGCGATCTCGGTCGTCATCGATGGCGGCGACGACGGGGAACGCGCCGCGCAACGGCTGCACGATCAGTGGGGGGAGTGGGACCCCGGCGTCCCGCTGCGGGTTCTGCACACCGAGTACTCGTCGGTGGTCGACCCGATCGTCGCCTTCATCGACCATGCCCGTGAGGAGAGCGACCAGCAGATCGTCGTGCTCATCCCGGTGGTGGCGCCCGAGCACCTCCGCCACCGTCTGTTGCACAACCAGATCGATGTGGTCCTGTCGGCGGCGCTCCGGACGCGGACCGACGTGGTGGTGGCCCGGGTCAGGATGCCCATCCGGCCTCCCGCGGCTGACGACGGCCCAAACGACGTCGGCTCGGTGCGGGCAACCGGTGAAGCCGGCTCGGGTGGCGACGGCTCGGGGTCGTAGCCGTCGGGTGCCACGCCGGTCGGAGACTCCCCTCACTAACCTTCGGCGCGCCAGCACGACCACTGCCCGGCGTCCTCCTGGACGCCCGCCAGTCAGGTCCCGAACCGAGGAGCGGCCATGTCGCAGTACGTCCACACACCCCATCCCCACACGCTCGAGCGCCTGGAGCATAAGGACCGGCCGGTCAAGACGAAGGACGTCTACTCAGAGAAGGCCACGACGAGGTTCAACGCGTGGCTGGCCGTCAAGATCACCGACGGCGTCGGGACCATGTGGTGCGCGTACGTGTTCGCGGCCATCGCGTTGGTCGGCCTTCCGGCGGCACTCAAGCCTGGCGGGGAGGGGATCATCGCCTGGATTGCGCAGACGTTCCTCCAGCTGGTTCTCTTGTCGATCATCATCGTCGGACAGAACATCGCCGCCGCGTCCTCGGACAAGCGGGCCGAGAACACCTTCAAGGACGCGGAGGCGATCCTGAGCGAAGCCATGGAGATCCAGAAGCACCTGCAGGCTCAGGACGAGGAGCTGATGGCCCTCTTGAAGGACGCCATGGCCAAGCTCCCGGCGGCGTAGGACTTCGATGGGGACGAACCTGCGTGGGGAATGGTCGGTCGCCCCGCTGGCCAAGGAAACCCTGGCGCGTCGGAACCCCGACTCGCTCGAGCACGCCCCGGGCGACAGGGCGGCCACCGAGGCGGCGATGGCGGAGCTGCAAGCTCCGTTGCTCGACCTCCAGAGGCGCCTGTGGGCGGAGGGCCGGCGTTCGCTGCTGGTCGTCCTCCAGGGCATCGACACCTCGGGCAAGGACGGCACCATCTCCCGGGTGTTCCGCGGCCTCAACCCACTGGGGATGCGGGTGGTCTCGTTCAGGGAGCCGAGCCGGGAGGAGCTGGCCCACGACTTCCTCTGGCGTGTCCACCCGCACAGCCCGGCCGTCGGTGAGATCGCGATCTTCAATCGGTCCCACTACGAGGACGTGCTGACCGTCCGTGTCCACGGCAGCGTGCCACCGGAGGTCTGGCAGCCCCGCTACGCGCACATCAACGCATTCGAGTCGGTGATGCACGACGCGGGCACGACCATCGTGAAGGTGTTCTTGCACATCTCGAAGACCGAGCAGCGCAAGCGCCTCGACCAGCGGCTGGCCGACCCCGAGAAGGCCTGGAAGGTCGCCGAGTCCGACTTCGCCGACCGCGAGCTTTGGCAGGACTACGTCGGGGCGTTCGACGAGATGTTCGAGAAGACCTCGACCGACATCGCCCCGTGGTACGTGGTCCCGGCCGACCACAAGTGGTACCGGAGCTGGGCAGTATCGAACCTGCTCCTCGAAACGCTCGAGGAGATGGACCCCCAAGCGGCCCGCGGTCCTCAGCCCTGATGCGTCTTCGGCCGGCCTCGATCGCTGTGTCGGCGAAATATCCAAAATCCTGTCGATCGAGCCAATCTCGTTCGTCGTCCCTGTGACACCGAAACCTTGAGGGAGGACCGAAATGCGCTACATCATGTTGATCTGCAACGACGAGGTGGCCTGGGAGAAGACGCCCGACGACGTCAAAGCGGCCAACTCCGCAGAGTACGAGACGTTCATGGGCGAGATGGGGGGACGCAACGTGCTCCAGGGCGGGGAGCGCCTGCGGCCGGTCGCCGATGCGACGACCGTTCGTGTGCGTGACGGCAAGGTCGTGACGGTTGATGGGCCCTTCGCGGAAACGAAAGAGCAGATCGGGGGCTACTTTGTCGTCGACTGCAAGGATCTGGACGAGGCGATCGAGATCGCCGGAAAGATCCCCGGAGCTCGCGATGGCTCGATCGAAGTGAGGCCGATCTGGGAGATGTAAGACCCGGGGTCGAAGCCGCTGTCGGGGCGGCGTTCCGAGACGAGTGGGGGCGGGTGGTCGCCACTCTGATCGGCGTGACGCGCGACTGGGACCTGGCCGAGGAGTGCGCGCAGGACGCCTTCGTGAAAGCTCTCGAGCATTGGGGCCGCGAAGGTGTCCCGCGCAACCCCGGCGCGTGGCTGACCACCACCGCCCGCAACCGCGCGATCGACCAGCTCCGCCGCGCCGCGGCTGGCGCGACGAAGGAGCGAGAGGCGACCGAGGGGACACTCGCCGCGATGGAACAGGCCGAACCCACGTCGCCAATCGACGGCGCTCCGATCGGGGACGACCGCCTGCGGCTGATGTACACCTGCTGCCACCCCGCGCTATCCGTGGAAGCCCAGGTGGCGCTGACCCTGCGGACCCTGGCCGGCCTGACGACCGGCGAGATCGCGCGAGCGTTCCTGGTTCCGGAGGCGGCGATGGCCCAGCGCCTGGTCCGGGCAAAGCGAAAGATCCGCGAAGCCGGCATCCCGTACCGGGTGCCTCCGTCCGATGCGCTCGCGGAGCGGACCTCGGCGGTGCTCGGGGTGCTGTACCTCTTGTTCAACGAGGGGTATTCGGCCAGCTCGGGCGCCCTTGTCCGCCACGACCTGTGCGACGAGGCGATCCGCCTGGGCCGCCTTCTCGTGCAGCTGACCAACGGGGAGCGAGAGGCCGTCGGGCTGCTGTCCCTCATGCTCCTCCAGCACTCCCGTCGGGCCACCCGGCTGGACGCGGCCGGCGCGCTCGTTCTGCTGGAGGACCAGGACCGCACGGCCTGGGACCGCTTCGCGATCGCCGAGGGTCTCGGCCTCGTCCAGTCGTTCCCCGCTCGAGAGCCCGCCGGTCCCTACGAGCTCCAGGCGGCCATTGCGGCGTGCCACGCTGGGGCGAGGACCGCCGAGGCAACCGACTGGCCGAGGATCGCCGGCCTCTACGGCGAGCTGGCCCGGGTGGTCCCCTCCCCGGTGGTCGAGCTCAACCGGGCGGTGGCGGTGGCCATGGCCGACGGACCCGCCGTCGGGCTCCGCCTGGTCGAACGGCTCCAAGAGACGGGGGCGCTCGCCGGCTACCACCTGCTCCCGGCGACCCGGGCCGACCTCCTCCGTCGGCTCGACCGGCGGGAAGAGGCGGCGGAGGCGTATCGAGAGGCGCTGGCCCTTGCACCGACCCCCGCCGAGCGTGACTTCCTGACGGCCCGGCTCGATCAGAGCCTGGCCGGGTAGGCCGGCCGGGTCCGGTCAGCCGTGCCTATGAAGGGTGCCTAGGCGTGACCGGGTCTCGAGGCCCGACGGGATGCCGGAGCTGGCGCGTCGGGTCCCATTTGTGTCGCTACGTGCGTTACGGGGAACGGCCGCGCAGGGTTCACTGTTTTTCGGAATTTCGCGGCGAAACGCGCCGCATCGCGCCGTATCGCTCCGAGCGAATCGACCGATCGTTGCGAACGATGACGCGACGCACCTGACACTCGGTAGAGCGTTCGAGACCGGAGCGAATCGCCCCGCTCGGTTACCGGAGCGTCGACAGCCCTCCGTCGACCGCGATGACCTGGCCGGTGAGATAGCTGGCCTCGTCGGACAACAAGAACACCACCGGGGCGGCGACCTCCCATGCCGTTCCCTGCCGACCGAGGGGGACGTTCGTCCTCTCCCGGCTCGGCCGCCCCTCCGACGCCCGGCGGCCGAGCGGCGTGTCGATGAGCCCGGGGGCGATGACGTTGGCCCGGACGCCCTGGCGTGACCCCTCGAGTGCGACGTGGCGGCACAGCCCGGCGATGGCCGCCTTCGAGCTGTCGTAGGCAGGGATCGAGCTACCCGGCTTCAGGCCGGCCACGGACGAGATGAACACGATCGAGCCGTCGCTCATGTGGGGCAGCGCTGCCTTGGCCAACAAGAAGTGCGAGCGGACGTTCACCGAGAACACCAGGTCCCACTGATCGGCCGAGGTCCCCGCAAGCCGCCCGCCCGCGCCGATCCCGATGTTGAGAACCAGCCCGTCGAGCCCGCCCATCTGGCTCACCGCGCTGCCGACGATGGTCTCGCACGCCGCCTCGTCGGTCACGTCCCCGATCAGCACCCCCGCCGTGGCCCCCTCGTCCTCGACGAGGCGCGCCGTCTCGCGGACCGACGACTCGTCGCGGTCCGCCAACGCGAGGGTCGCCCCGGCACGCGCCGCGAGCACCGAGATCGCTCTTCCGTTTCCGGGCGGCGCCTCGGGGTCTTCCGAGCGCTGCGTCCCAGCGCCGACCACCAGGACGCGCCGACCGTCCAGCCGTGCGCTCACCCGGGGAACGGGGCCGCGTCGCTCTCGAGCTCGACCCCGAGCGAGTTCAGCGTGAATGCAACCAGGTGGTACTGGCCGACGACCATGCACACCTCGATCAGCTGGCGCTCGTCCAGGTGCGCGGCCAGCACCTTCCACGTGGGATCGGCGATGTACGCGTCGTCGTGCAGCTCGTCGGCCGCCCGGAGCAGGGCCGCGTCGAGCGGCGCCCACCCAGCAGCATCGGGCCCCTCGGCGATCCGGGCGATCTCCTCTTCGCTCAGCCCGGCCGCGCCGGCGATCCGCACATGCTGGCCCCATTCGTAGTGGGCGTGGCAGTGCAACGCCGTGCGGAGGATGAGCAGCTCACGACCGCGATGGGAGAGTTCCCCGCGTTGGAGCAAGGTGCCGCCGAACTTCGACCACCGGTTGAACAGGCGGGGGTGTCTGACGAAGGTCGCGAAGATGTTGAGGACCCGCCCGTTGACGGCGATGGGGGCCAGGAGCTCGTTGGCCTTCTCGTCCCGATCGGCCGGGGGGAGCGGGGGGATGCGGAGCGGGCGGGCGGCGTCGGTCATGACGGCCACGCTAGACCTGGGGCCGAGATCGATCCGATGGAAGGTTTCAGACCGCCGCGGCAGCCGAGGCGATGCCGGTCGCGGCGCGCTGGAGGAACCGCGTCATGTACCAGCGGTAGAACCATCCGGTTCCGGGCACCTTGGCGTCGAAGGACGCACGCCAGTGCAGCATCGTCCCGCTGCCGACCGCCTCGAGGTCGATGGAGGCCCGGTAGTCGCGCAACGGCAGCCCGGAGAGGGCCACGTAGCTGAGCCGATGGCCGTCGACCGTCTCGATGATCTGTTCGCGGCTCTTGACCGGGCCCGTCTTGAAGACCCGGATGGCGCCCGGGCCCTCGGTCGCACCGGCCCCCGGCTTCTCAAGTTCGAACGACCCGAGCGGGGTGCAGCTCGGCCACCGGGCCCCGTCGGCGACGATTCGATAGATGGCCTCGGGCGGCGCCGTCGACGGCGCCTGGACGTGGATCTCTTGGCGGGCCATGCGTGTCCCTCCAGTGTGCCGAAACGTCGGCACCTCGTTCGTGTTCGTTCCTCGCCTCAACGTGGCACCGAACCGGGCCGGGGGCCAGTCCACCGGGGAGAGCGGTCAGCCCTCGAAGTGCTGCACCTTCGAAGGGCTATACTTGACTAAAACGATCGGTTTTATAGTATTACGCTAAGGACGACGGATGAGCCTCACCGGAGAACGCCAGACGAGCCAACACCCGGCGGGGTCCGGATTGCACGGCCCGGCGCCAGTGCATCCATATGCCCGACCGGCGTCGCCCAAGGCGGCTCCCGCCACGATCCGACTGGACGAGGACTCGCTGTTGAGCCTGGGCCGGCTTTTCGGGTCGTCGTGTGTGACCCCGTGGTCGGAACGGGGTCACGGAGCGCTCGACGCGCGGGACTATGAGCTGCTGGAACTCTCCGACCACTTCGAGGTGTGGGTCATCCACTGGCCGTCCGATGGCTTGCTGCAGCTCCACGACCACGGGGGTTCGTCGGGTGCCTTGTACGTGGTGAGCGGCTCGCTCGACGAAGGCACGGTTTCGGCCGCCAACACCCACGAGCGGCGGTCGATCGGCGCCGGTCAGGGCACGAGCTTTGGGCCCCGGCACGTGCACGACGTGGTGAACCCGGGCCCGGATGTCGCGACGAGTGTGCACGTCTACTCTCCGCCCATGGAGAAGATGACGTTCTTCACACTCCGAGCGGGGGGCCTCGTCCCTGATCACACCGAGTACCGCGCCGATCCGACATGGGCTCCGTGAGCGGGGATGCGAGCGGCGCAGTCGACCCGGTCCTGGCGGAGGTCCGGACGCGGATCCGGCGGGTCGGACCCGAAGAGGCTTCGCGGATCCAGAGCGACGGCGGCCTGCTGATCGACATTCGGCCGGTCGAGAAGCGGAAGCACGAAGGCGTGATCCCCGGCGCGCTCGTCATCGAGCGCAACGTCCTCGAGTGGCGGCTCGACCCGTTCGGGCCGCACCGGCACCCCGACGCGGGCCCGCCGGGGCGCGAGCTCGTCGTGTTCTGCCAGGAGGGCTACGCCTCGAGCTTCGCCGTCGAGGGTTTGGTTCGGATCGGAGTGGCGCTGGTCAGCGATCTCGCCGGGGGATTCGCGGCCTGGAAGGCCGCCGGTCTCCCGGTTAGACCAGACCCTCGGCCTTGACCCACTCCTGAGCCACCGTGGCCGGCGACGCCCCGCCGTTCACCTCGATATTGAGCTTCGAGAGCTGGTCGGTCGTCAGCTTCGCCGAGAGCTTGTTGATGAGCGCCGCCACCTTGGGTGTGTCGACCGACTTGCGGATCACCGGGATCACGTGGTCGGCCGGCTGGAGATGCTTGTCGTCGGTCAAGGCGACGAACCCGTTCTGGACGACGTTGCCGTCACTAGAGAACAATTCGACTACCTGGACCTCACCGCTCTTCAGGGCGGCGACGCTGATCGGGCCGGCCTCGTCGAGCGCCTTGAAGCTCGCGAAGTGGAGCCCGTAGACGGATTCGAGCCCCTCGAGGCAGGTCGGCCGGGTCGGGCACTCCTGGGGGCCGCCCAAAATGAGCTGGCTGGCGACGCTCTTCAGGCTCGACACCGTGGAGAGGTGGTACTTCTGGGCCGTGGCCTTGGTCACCACGAAGACGTTGGTGTCGATCGCCGGGGCCGGGTTGAGCACCGTCGCGCCCGAGGGTGAGAGCAGCTTCTTCAGGTCGGCGACGTCGCTGCCGATCTGGTTGGCGGCCTTGGTGTCGTTCGCGTTGAGGAAGAGCAGCAGGGTCCCGGCGTAGTCGGGCTCGATGTCGAGCTGGCCGTGGGCGAGGGCCGGCTCGACCACTGACCGGGTCCCGAGGTTCGCCTTCACCTGCACCGAGTAGCCCGCGTGGGAGAGCACGTCGGCGTAGGCGTTGGCCACGATCGTGTCCTCTGGGAAGTTGACCGACCCGATCACGATCGTCTTGGAGCCGGCCGCCCCGGCGACCGATGCGGCCGGTAGGGCAATCATCGCTGCCGTGGCGAATGCGATCGCTCCGAGCACGATTCGCTTGAGACCCATGGTGGTCCTTCCTGATGGCTGGCCGGGTCCGTTGTCGGGCCCGGGCCGATTGTACAAATCCCGATCTAATTACTCAACTATAGCCCTCGAGGGCACAGGCCGACCAAGGATCATAACCGCCTCGCCATGATCGTCACCGTTCCGTCATCGTCTCTACCCACCTGAAGCCGGTCCAAACCGCCGTCATACGGCGGCCCGCACACGGGCACTCGTGCCAGCGCCGCCACCGGCCCGCAGCGGAGCCGGGGTCAGGGCCCGCTGCACCCGCCCGAGCACGACGGCGACCAGCCCCGCCAACAGAGCCACCAGGATCGACCCACTGAACGCCTCGACGTTGTCCTGCGAGGCCAATCCCGACAGCACATAGGTCCCGAGGTCCGAGTAGCTCACGTACGCAGCGAGCGTGGACGTCGCCACCACCTCGATCGCCGATGTCCGGATCCCGGCGCCGATGAAGGGGAGCGCGAGGGGCAGCTCGGCCCGCTTGAACACCTGCCACCCGGTCATGCCCATGGCCGATGCCGCCTCGCGCACGTCGGCGTCGACTTCGCGCATCCCGACGTAGGTGTTGGTGAGGATCGGCGGGATGGCCAGCACGACCAGCGCCAGGTATGCGGCGAGGAAGCCGCCGTACCGGATCGAGATGCTCGGCACGATCGCGAGCAGGGTGAGGAGCGCCAGCGTCGGGATCGCCCGGGCCGCGTTGGCGGCGTTGACCGCCGCGATGGAGCCTCGGCCGGTGTGGCCGGCCAGCGCGCCGAGCCCGCCACCGATGATGGTCGCGCTCGCGACGACCGCGATCGACAGCTTGGCGGTCTGCCAGAGCAGCTCGGGGATGCCGTTTGCGCCCTCCCAGTTGCTGGCGGTTGTGAACCAGTGGAAGACCGCGTTCAAGAAGTGCATGTCAGGCCGCCGCCCCCGTTCGCACGCGGCCGCCGCGGGTCGGACCCGGCGACCCGGCCCGGCTCCACGGGACGACGAGCCGCTCGGCTAGGACCAGCAGGAGGTCGGCGACGGCGGCCAGCACGACGGAGAGCACCAGGCCGACGAGGATCGGCGTGTAAAAGGGGCCGTCGTCGGACCCCTGCAGCCCGGTGACGAACAGCTGCCCGAGCCCGCCCAGCCCGATCAGCGCGCTGACCGAGACGAGGCCGATCACGGTGACGGTGGCTACCCGGATCCCCGCGAAAAGGTAGGGGAGCGCGAGCGGGAGCTCGACCCGCACCAGGGAGCGCCCGGGCGTGTAGCCCATCGCCCGGGCCGCCTCCCGTGCGTCGTCGGGGACCGATTCCAGGCCGGCCAGCGTGTTGCGCACCAGGATCAGCAGTGTGTAGCTGACCAGCGCGATCTCGGCCGTGGTGATCGTGAAGTACCCCGTGACGGGGCCGAGGATCACGAACAGGGCCAGCGACGGGATGACGTAGAGCACGCTCGTGGCCGTGGTCACAGGGCTGCGCCACCTCCGGTAGCGCCACGCGACGACGGCCAAGGGGACCGAGATGACGAGACCGATGCCGACGGCGATGAGGGTGAGCTCGATGTGCTGGTCGAGGTCGGCCACGATCTGGCCCCAGTTCTGTTGCACCCAGCTCCAGCTGAAGAAGGGCCTGCCCGTGGCCAGCATCCTGTGCACGCTATCGGTGGCCGGGCGAGACGACGCGGGTTGACGGTGGACCCGGTGGGTATCGTTGCCCGGGCATGATCACGCTGGACGCGGTGACCAAGCGCTACGGAGACGGTGAGGTCGCGGTCGAGTCGCTGAGCCTCGAGATCTGCGACGGCGAGCTCTGTGTGCTGGTCGGGCCGTCGGGATGCGGCAAGACCACCACGCTCCGGATGATCAACCGGTTGATCGAGCCCTCGGATGGGCGGATCCTGATCGATGGCCGCAACGTGCTCGAGATGGACCCGGTCGAGCTGCGGCGGGGCATCGGATACGTCATCCAACAGGGTGGGCTCTTCCCGCACCGGAGGGTGGGGGACAACGTCGCCGTCGTGCCGAGGCTGCTCGGCTGGGAGGCCACCAGGGTCCAGGCCCGGATCACCGAACTGCTCGAGCTGGTTGGCCTCGACCCGACCCGCTATGCCCGTCGGTACCCCCACGAGCTCTCGGGTGGCGAACGCCAGCGAGTCGGCGTCGCGCGCGCCCTCGGCGGCGACCCGCCGGTGATGCTGATGGACGAGCCGTTCGGAGCGGTTGACCCGGTCACCCGCGAGCGGCTCCAGCACCAGCTGTTGGAGCTTCAGTCCGAGCTTCACAAGACGATCGTGTTCGTGACCCACGACATCGACGAGGCGGCGCGGCTCGGCGACAAGATCGCGGTGCTGTCCAAGGGCGGGGTCCTCGAGCAATACGACACTCCCGCCGGGATCCTCGGTCGTCCCGCGTCGGCGTTCGTCGCCGAGTTCATCGGCAGCGACCGCGCCGTCCGTGTGCTTTCGGTCACCCCGGTAGAACGCCAGGACCTCTCGCTACCACCTTCGGTGGACACCGAGATGACGATGCTCGAGGCCCGCCGCGCCGTGGCGGGGGCCGACACCAGATGGGCCGTGGTTCTGGACGCGGCCGGGGCCCTGCACGGTTGGGTCGACCTCGACCCGGCGAGCTCGGGGACCGTGGCGGACAACCTTCGCCCGTTCGACGTTGCCATCCCCCTCGGCACGTCGCTCAGAACGGCGTTTGCGAAGATGCTCGAACGCGATCTGCGATGGGTGCCGGTGGTCGAGGACGGGCGCTATCTGGGCGTGGTGACCCCGAACGCGCTTCATGGCGCCATGCGTCGATCGGTCGGAGGCCAGCCCGAGCGCTAGCCGCGGGCGGCCAGGGCGCCGGCTTCGCTCAAAGAACTCGCTGGTGAGCTCAGCGATTCTTTAGTGACCGGGTGCCCTGCCGAGCTCCTCGTACCAACGCCCGCTGATACAGCCCGCCGGGCAGCCGTGCCAGGAGGTCGATGACCTTGGCGTCGGGGCCGATGAGGGCCCGCCGGCGGTCGTTCGCCACCGCAGCCAGGATCTGGCGGGCCGCCTTCTCGGGGCTGGTGAGCGCGACCCGGTCAAAGGTGGCCCGAACGTTCGATGCATCGCCGAGCGCGCCTGATCCCTCGTCGATCCGTGCATTGCGGACGATGTTGGTCTTGATCCCACCGGGATGGATGGTCGTGGCCGACACCGGGGCCCCCTCGATCTCGAGCTCCATCCGCAGCGCGTCGGTGAAGCCGCGCACGGCGAACTTGGCCGAGTTGTAGGCGGCCTGGGAGGGGACGCTGATCAGGCCGAAGACGCTCGACATGTTGACGACGTGGCCCTCGCCGGACGCCCGGAGGTGCGGGAGGAAGGCCTTGGTGCCGTGGACGACGCCCCAGAAGTTGATGCTCATCAGCCACTCGAAGTCCGCAAAGGAGTGCGCCTCGACGGTCGCCACAACCGCCACGCCGGCGTTATTGAAGATCAGGTTGATCCGACCGTGCTCCTCGGCCGCCTGGTCCGCCCACGCGAACACCGCTGCCCGATCGGCCACGTCGACCATCCTCGAGGTGACCTTGACGCCGGCGCCCTCGCACCGAGCAACGGTCTCGGCCAGACCATCCGGGTCGACATCGGACAAGGCCAGGTGACACCCCCGGTCGGCCAGCTCCCTGGCCAGCGCCCGCCCGATGCCCGACCCGGCCCCCGTGATGGCGGCGACCCGCCCGTTGAACTCCTTCAAAGCGGCGACTCCTTGGTGGCCCTGCCACGATCCTGCTCGGTGCCCCGGGCTCGCACAAGGCTCGGGGCGGTCCCGCCAGGCCGGGCCGCCGGTCGGAGCCACCGATCGCGGCGAGGGGACGGTGACAAAATGGCGGCAATGAGCCGCCGCCGCCCGACGAGCTCGGGCCGATCCTCGACGTTCGCGTCGTTGCACGTCCGGAACTACCGCCTGTTCTTCATCGGGCAGATCATCTCGACGTCGGGCACCTGGATGCAGACCGTCGCCCAGGGCTGGCTGGTGCTTCGCCTGACCCACAGCGGCACCGACCTCGGTCTCATCACCGCGGCGCGGTTCCTGCCGATGATGCTGTTCTCGCCCTGGGGTGGCCTCATCGCCGATCGGCTCGACAAGCGGCGGATCCTCTATGTGACCCAGGTCCTCTCCGGCCTCCTGGCCCTGGTGCTGGCCGCGCTGGTGGCTACCCACCAGATCGAGCTGTGGATGTTGGCGGTGATCGCGCTGGCGCTCGGCTGCGTCAACGTCTTCGACAACCCGACCCGGCAGAGCTTCATCGCCGAGATGGTCTCGGACAAGGAGCTGGGTAACGCCATCACCCTCAACTCGGTCACCATCAACATGGCCCGGGTCATGGGCCCCGCAGCGGCCGGCGCGCTGATCGCGACGGTCGGGATCGCGCCGTGCTTCCTCGCCAACGGGGTCTCGTTCGGGGCGGCCGTGATCAGCCTCATGCTGATGCGGGGCCACGAGCTGTACCCGGTGGACCGCCCGCCCCGTCAGCCCGGCCAAGTGCGCGACGGCCTGCGCTACGTCAGGCGGACGCCCGAGCTGCTGGTGCCGCTCCTGATGATCACGTTGGTGGGCACCCTGTCCTGGGAGTTCCAGGTCTCCCTGCCGCTCATGGCCCGCTTCACCTTCCGCGGCTCCGCCGCCACCTACGGCACGATGCTGGCCTGCATGGGCGCCGGCGCCGTGGTCGGCGGCCTGGTGACGGCCCGCCGAAACCGGCTGAGCGCCGTCGGGCTGGGCCGGTCCTCGATCGGATGGGGCCTCGCCATCCTGGCCGCCTCGGTGGCCCCCAACCTGCCCACCGAGTACGCCCTCTTGCTGCTCGTCGGCTACGGCAGCATCAGCTTCAACGCGCTGGCCAAGACGACCCTGCAACTGGCTGCGGTGCCGCCGATGCGCGGCCGGGTCATGGCGCTGTGGTCCGTAGCGTGGCTCGGATCGACCCCGATCGGCGGCCCGATCGTGGGGTGGATCGGTCAGAGCTTCGGCGCCCGATGGTCGCTCGTTGTCGGCGGGCTGGCCGCGGTCCTGGCCGGCCTGCTCGGGTACGCGAGCCTGGCCAAGATCGACCGCCGTGCGCTCGCGACGGCCACTGCGCTCGCCGATGTCGCGGCCATTGAGCCGGTTCCCGAACCGGCCGCCGCGCAGGTCTCGACGGCCCTGGAGCCCTAGGCCGACCACTTTCAGTGACCACCGTTAGTTGACGGCCGGAGGTGGCGATCGAGGCACTCTCCGGACGGAACGTCCTTGCCCTGGGTGGTCTCGCGTCGGGGTTCGCCGACCCTCGATCAGGCGAGGCGGTCGCCGAGAAGCCAAGAGCGTGCAGCCCGTCGAGCCGTTCGCTCGAGCGTTCGTCGCTCCAATCAAAGAGGAGCGGACCGGTGCGCATATCGTTGCCCCCGTGGGCACACGAAGCACCGTTGGCCGTCGAGGTGGGTGGACGGGAATCGCTCGGTGAGCGCATCGACATACACCCTGTTGGCGGCGGTGTTCGCCGCCAGCGCCGTCGAGATGGTGGAGGCGCTCACCATCGTCGTAGCGGCCGGCGTGACCCGGGGCTGGCGATCGGCGATCGAGGGCGCAGCGGCCGCGGTCGCGGTCCTCGTGGTCATCGTCGGAGCGGTCGGTGTCCCGATCGTCCGCTATGTCCCGCTGTCGGCGCTCCGGGTGGTCGTCGGGACGCTGCTGCTCGTGATGGGAGAGGGCTGGCTCAGGAAGGCCGTTCTCCGGGGGAGTGGCCACAAGGCGGCTCACGACGAGGACGTGATCTTTGCCGAGACGGTCTCGGGGCTCGGTGGCGGGGCGACGGCCCCGGCCCGGCGGGACGGCGTCGCCTTTGCCGTGGCCTTCAAGGGTGTCTTCTTAGAGGGGATCGAGGTGGCGATCATCGTGATCAGCCTCGGAGGCAGCCAGCATCGCCTTGGTCTCGCGGCGGCGGCGGCGGGTGCGGCGCTCGTCGTCGTCACGATCGTCGGACTGCTCGTCGCCCGACAACTCTCCGAGGTGCCCGAGAACGTCATTAAGGGCGGCGTCGGGATCATGCTCACCAGTCTCGGCTTGTTCTGGATGGGCGAAGGCGTCGGGATCAGGTGGCCCGGTGGAGACCTCGCGATCCCCGTCCTCGTCGGCGTCTTCCTCCTGGTCACGTTGGGGGCGGTGGCGTTCATGAAGACGGTCGTGCCGGTCACGGCATCGCTCTCGACCGGGGAAGGGTGATGGCCGCGATCGCGCGTTGGCTCCGCGCCTTCGGCCACTTCTGGTTCGACTTCCTGTTCGGCGACTCGCCGGTGCTTTTCCCGGCGACGCTCGTCGTCGTCGCCGTCGCATTCGAGCTTCGGCACCATCGCCTTGCCGCCGTCATCTCTGTCCCTCTCCTTGTCATCGCCTTGATAGTCGGGACCGCGTACCTCGGACGAACGAAGTCGGCCCAACCGGGTACCGGGGAGGCCGACGAAACCTCCTGAGCACGCTGGGCCCGGCCGCAGCACAATCGGGCATCGATCTCGGGCGGGTACCATCCACATCGGAGCGCCGGGAAGCCTGGTCGGCAGGACCCCTTCATGGGGAGGTGCCGACGTGAGTCAACGGATGCCGGGACGAGCGACGCGGTGGTTCGCGACGGGGCGCCCCTGATGTCGATACCGGTCGCCTGGACGCTCTTTCCGCTGGCCACGCTGGTCAGCCTGGGCGCGAGCGTGATATTGGTCATCCGCCTGGAACGGGTGGCCGCCCGCCTGGGGTTCCGCGAGGCGACGCTCGGTCTGATCGCCGCTCTGGCCGCCGATGGCCCCGAGATCACCACCGCCATCACCGGGTTGCTACGCGGGCAGCGAGAGGTCGGGATCGGCGTCGTCCTCGGTTCCAACGTCTTCAACCTGGCCGCGCTGCTCGGACTCGGAGCGCTCACGGCCGGCCGGATCCGGCTCCACCGCGACGTCGTCGTCTTCTCGGGCGTGGTGGCCGGGGCGATCGCGCTGGTCAGCGTCGGGGCAGCGTCCGGAACCCTCGGGGCGGGCACCGCCCTCGGGCTCTCGTTGGCGGTCTTCGTGCCGTATGTCGCCGTCTCTGCCGTCAGCCCGAGCACGCTGGCTCGTTGGCCGGTGCCGTCGTCGTTCACCGACCGGTTGGAACGGGCGGTTCAAGACGAGGAGAGCGACCTCGCTGCGGCGATCCATCCGCGCCGAGGCGACGCTGCCGACGCCGCGCTCGCTGTGCTGGCCCTGGCCGTGGTGATCGGCGCATCGGTGGTGATGGAGCGTTCCGCGACCGATCTCGGGACCCACTACCGGGTTTCGGCAATCGTGATCGGGGGAGTGGTCCTCGGTGCGGTGACGAGCCTGCCCAATGCCGTGGCGGCGGTCTACCTGGCAGGGCGGGGCCGTGGTTCCGCCGTCTTGAGCGAGGCTCTCAACAGCAATTCGCTGAACGTGCTGCTCGGGCTGCTGGTCCCGGGTGTCTTCGTCGGGTTGGTCCACTACGGCGGGGCCGGACTGCTGGTGGCGTCGTGGTACGCCGGATTGACGGCGGTCTCGCTTGTCCTCGCCTATCTGGGCCGGGGCCTCGGGAGGATCAGCGGGTCTGTGGTGGTGTGCGGCTACCTCGTGCTCGTGGGCGTGCTGGTGGCGCGGTGACACTGACGCCGTGCACTCACTCGGTCAGCGTGGCCACCATCAACGCCTTGATCGTATGCATCCGGTTCTCGGCCTGGTCGAACACGATCGAGGCGGGGGACTCGAACACGTCATTTGTGACCTCGAGTGCGGAAAGCCCCCTCGTGGCGTGGATCCGCCGGGCGACGCCGGTTCCGATGTCGTGGAACGCCGGGAGGCAGTGCAGGAACTTCACGGCCGGGTTGCCGGTCGCCTCCAGTATCTGCGCGTTGACCTGGTAGGGCAGCAGCAGGTCGATCCGCTCGTCCCAGGCCTCGGCCGGTTCTCCCATGGAGAGCCAGACGTCGGTGTAGAGGAAGTCGACGCCGGACACCGCGTCGCGGGTGTCCTCGGTGATGGTGAGCCGGGCTCCCGATGACGACGCCAGCTGGTCCGCTATCGAGCGGATGTCGGGGTCGGGCCAAAGGCTGTCCGGCGCCGCGACCCGGACGTCGAGCCCGAGCATCGCCCCGGTGACGAGCAGGGAGTTGGCCATGTTGTTGCGGGCGTCGCCGAGATAACAGACCGAGACCGATTCGAGCGCCCCCGTGCAGTGGTCGCGCATCGTGAGGATGTCGGCCAGGGTCTGGGTGGGGTGCCACCGATCGGTGAGTCCGTTCCACACCGGCACGCCGCTGTGGGCACCCAGCTCATCGACGTTGCTTTGCGCCCCGCCCCGGTACTCGATCCCGTCGAAGATTCGCCCGAGCACGCGGGCGGTGTCCCGGATCGACTCCTTCTCACCGATCTGGGTCTCTCCCGGGCCGAGGTAGGTCGTGTGGGCACCCTGATCGTGAGCCGCGACCTCGAACGCCGTTCTGGTCCGTGTCGACGTCTTTTCGAAGATGAGGGCGATGTTGCGGCCAACGAGGCGACGTTCCTCCTTGTCCGATTGCTTTTCCTGGCGAAGCTGCTCCGCCAGGTCCAGTACGGTCAGGAACTCGTCCGCGGTCAGATCTGTGTCCTTCAGGAGGCTTCTTCCCTCTAGGCCTGTGGTCATCGATTCGATCCCAACCGTTGTCTCGACGCTGCGGTGGCCACGCCTCGGCCAATTCAGAGCCCGTCGACTCGGCACCCATCGTATTGCCCGACCGAGCGCCCAGCCCCGAGATGGCGTGCCTGCGGGGGTCTTGGATCGACCGATGTGCGGTGTCGATACTCTGCGGTCCCGGTGACCGGGGTTCCTTTTGCGAGATACGTCGGATTCGGTTTCGTCTCCGGATCAATCTTTGCCCGGAAACGTGTCAGTCGCGGCCGTCGATCGGCGTCGGATCGACTGGGTTGTCAGGCCCCGCAGTCGCCCGTCCAGGGTTGGCCCCCGTCGGCGTTGTAGAGAGCGATCGCGAGCGTGTCCTGATCTGCCACCGAGGCGTCGTTGGGGGGCACCCCGATGAGCTGGGGGAGACCGGCGAGCTGGGCCGCTTCGTTCCACGTGCCCTGAGCGAACTGGAACGCCCCCATGTAGAGCCCGTCCGGTGATACGGCCTGGTAATCGCCCCCCGACTCCTTCTGGCGTACGCAGGCGAGAAACGGGGGAAGCGTCGGGTCGGTCAGGGCTCCACCGACCGGCGCACGCGACGCGACGGCGGTCGCCGCTTCACCGACCGGCGCACGCGACGCGACGGCGGTCGCGGCGATCTGCGCGCGATCCGCAGCAATCGCAGCGGCCAGTTGCCCCTTCACGAGCGCTTCCTTTGCCGCCAGCTCGTTGGCCGTGGCCTGGGCGTTCGCCGTGGCATTGGCGGCGTCGGCCTCCGCCGCCTTGTCCGCTTGGGTCCGGACCTGGAGGATCGACCTGCTGGCCTGGAGCTGGACCTGGTCGGTGTGGAGCAGCGCCAGCGTCTCGCCGGTGTTGCCGATGGCGACGCTCTCGTACTCGCTCCGGTTGGCCACCGATTCGCGGCCGCCGCTGAACAGCGCCATGGTCTGGTTGAGACTGAGCGAGCCTGCGTTCACGTAGCTCGACACCGCCTCCTGCGATAGCCGGGTGTGCTGAGCGTGGACCTTCAGCTGATCCTTGGTGACCCGCTGCTGGATCGCCGCGATCTGGGTGGTGTCCGCCTGGACCAGGTCCGAGTCGACCTCGTACTGGTGCTCGAGCGTGTCGACCTGGAGCTGCTCTTGGATCAGCTGCTGGCTCAGCTGGGCCGCCTCGGCCTGCAGGCTCGACGTCGCCGCTCCGGCGGACGCCTGGGTGGCCACGACCAACGTTGGGCCAAGCAAAGCGGCGATCAAGAGCGCCGGCGTAATGCGCCGGCTGGCACGCGACGAAAGCGGGAATCGCGCCGTCCGTGGTTGACGCGCCGTCGGGGACGGCTCAGCGTCGGTCACAGTGCGGACATGTCTAGCTGGAATGACGCGACCGAGGCAAGCATCGTCACCCGGGTTCGCCGCGGGCGAGCGCCGAGAGTGGTTCTCAAGATCGACGCCAATCCGAACCACCTCGCCCATCCGAAGGGCCACTGGCGGCCGTCGCACCCGGTCGAGACCCCCGGTCGACCCAGCCAGATGTGCTGGCCCGAAGGTCGAATTGCTGCGCACGGGGCTAAGGTTTGGGAAGGGATTGAGAAGGAGTCGCCATGTGGGTTGGTGTGGGCGTATTGCTCGGACTGGTGGTGGTCTCCTCGGTCCTCGGCTTCCACGTTGGCCCTCATGGCCATCTCGTTGGTGCCGGCCTCGGGCTCGCCGCCGCGATCTGGTTGTTGGTCATGGCGACCACCGGACAGTCGGCCCCGCTGCTCTGGGTCCTCTTCGGTGCCGACGTAGCCATCTCGGGCGGCCTGGGAACCATCGCGTGGCGGGGGATGAAGGTCCAGGACTCTCTCACGGGCCCAGCTCACACGAGCCTGGTGGGTGCAGAGGGCGTCGCCGTGACCGATCTCGTCCCCGAAGGCATCGTCAGGGTTCGAGGCGAGAACTGGTCCGCCACGTCGGCGAATGGCACCGTTGCCGCCGGCAACCGGGTCCAGGTGATCGAGGCCGGGGTTCGCCTGACCGTCTGGTCCGAGGACGCGGAGGTCGCCGAGGGCGAGAGCCATCCGCATCTGTTGAACGCACTTCGGCGCCACCACGGCGCCGGCGAGCAAGAGGGAGAGCAATGATCGTCGGCATCATCATTGGGATCGTCGGCTTCTTCGGCCTCGTGCTGGCGGCGACGTCGGTGCGGATCGTCAGGGAGTACCAGCGGATCGTCCTGTTCCGGTTGGGCCGGGCGATCGGGACGAAGGGTCCGGGCCTGATCTTCATCAACCCGGTGATCGACCGGACCAACTGGGTCGACCTGCGGGAGCGGTATCTGGAGATCCCTTCCCAGACCGCCATCACGAGCGACAACGCGCCGATCTCGATCGACTTCATCATCTTCTACAAGGTCATGGACCCGCAGATGTCGGTCTTGGTCGTGCAGAACTTCGCCGGTGCCGCCCTCAACGTCGCCGCCACCACGCTGCGAAGCGTCGTCGGCGACATGCCGCTCGACGACGTCCTGTCCAAGCGGGAGAACATGAACGCACTGCTCCGGGTGCGCCTCGACGAGGTCACCGAGCGGTGGGGGGTCAAGGTGACGAGCGTCGAGGTGCGCGAGATCAATCCGCCGCCGGGCGTGCTCGAGGCGATGACCCGCCAGATGTCGGCCGAGCGGACCCGGCGAGCCCAGGTCACCGAGGCGGAGGGCCAGAAGGCGGCCGCCATCTTGGCCTCCGAGGGCCAGCGCCAGGCCGCGATCACCCTCGCCGAGGGCACCCAGAAGGCGACCATCCTGGCCGCCGAGGGAGAGCGCCAGGCCGCGATCTTGAAGGCCCAGGGGTTCTCGGGCGGCCTCGAGAAGATCCTGGAGGTGGCCCGGACCCTTGACGAGAACACGCTGTTGCTCCAGTATCTCGACACCCTCAAGCAGGTCGGGACCTCACCGTCGACGAAGATCGTCGTCCCGATGGAGATCGGCGGCCTGCTCAACGGGTTGCGGTCCCTCCTGCCGGACGAGGCGCAGGCGACCACCACGGCCTCTTCGAACGGCGGCGCGCTGAACCCATAGTCGGGTCGGCCCCGGCCCTCGATGGCGGCCCATAGGGCGCCGAGTCGAGCCACGCGCCCGACCGGTTGCCGATTCCAAGAAGGCCGGGGTCCGTCACCTCAGGCGGATGCGCACGTCCCCGGCCTGCATGCGCTCGCCCGGGCGGTCGTGCACCGAGGAGTGCACGACGGCGTGGACGTCGATCGCCACCAGCTCGGCCACCTGCGTCGCCCGCGTGCTCATGGGGTCGCCTTGGCGTCGCCTCGGTCCCGCAGGACGCGCCGGAGGATCTTGCCCGACGGTGATTTCGGGATCTCGTCGATGAACTCGATCGCCCGGATGCGCTTGTACGGAGCCACCCGCTCGGCGACCCACGACATCAGTTCGTCGGTATCGAGCTCCCCGGTGGCCACGACGAACGCCTTGGGTGCCTCGCCACCGGCGTCATGGGGCATCGGCACGACCGCGGCATCGAGCACGCCGGGGTGGGTCAGCAGCAGTCCCTCGAGCTCGGCCGGGGCGACCTGGTAGCCCTTGTACTTGATGAGCTCCTTCACCCGGTCGACGATGAAGAACGCGCCGCCGCCGAGCCGGGCCACGTCACCGGTCTTGAGCCACCCGTCCGTGGTCAGCGTCTCGGCGGTGGCGGTCGGGTTGTTGAGGTAGCCGGCCATGACCTGGGGGCCCCTCACCCAGACCTCCCCCTGTTGGTCGGAGTCCTGGCCGGTTTCGGGGGAGACGAGACGTCCCTCGGTGTTGGGCATCAGCCAGCCGATCGAGCCGATCGGGGCGTCGGCCTGGTCTCGCTCGGGTATCAGGTGGGTCCCCGGGCTGGCCTCGGTCATGCCATAGCCCTGCGCGACCGGCACGCCGAAGCGCCTCTCGAAGCGGGCCGCCAGCTCGGCGTCCAGGGGGGCAGCGCCCGACACCGCCCAGCGCACCGAGGAATGGTCGAACCGGTCGACCTCGGCGCTGGACACCAGCTGGAGGATCATCGGCGGGGCCAGGTGCATCCGGGTCACCCGGTGGCGCTCGATTGTGGCCAGGTATCCCTCCACGTCGAAACGAGGGAGCGTGACGATCGTCGAACCGCTGGCCAGGGCCAGGTTCATGATGACGTTCATGCCGTAGATGTGGAACATCGGCAGCACCGCGCACACCACGTCGTCGGGCCCGTACGGCCACATCGGAGCGAGTTGGGCCAGATTCGCGACCAGGTTCCGATGCGTGAGCATGACCCCCTTGGCGCGGCCGGTGGTGCCGCTCGAATAGGGGAGCGCCGCCAGCGCGGTGGCGGGGTCGAATCCCGACGAACCCGGTGGCAGCCCGCCACCGTCGTTGGATCCGGGCCAGGATCGATCGAGGACCACCAGCGCCGCGCCGACCGCTCGGGCGACCTCTTGGCCCTTCTCGACCGTCCCATCATCGACGATCACGACCTTGGCGCCCGAGTCACGGACCTGATCGGTGGCCTCGCGGGCGGTCAGGACCGGGTTGAGCGGGGTGAGCGACCCACCGGCGGCGATCGCGCCGTGAAAGGCGATGATGTAGGCGGGCTGGTTGCGGCTCATCAGCGCGACGACGTCACCTTGCCCCACGCCCAGCCGAGCGATGGCCCGGGCCGCTGCGGCGACCCGCTTGCTCAGCTCGGCGTAGGTGGTTCGCTCACCGGTGATCCCGTCGATGATCGCGGTCGCATCTCCTCGAGCGGCGGCCGAGCCGATCACGTACTCGGTCACCGAGAGCTCGGGAATCTCGACGTCTGGATAAGGGCTTCGCAGGATCACCGGCCGGTCCCCATCGCCCGACATGGTAGGCACCCGAGATCGCGCCGTCGTCCGCCGGGCCCACACCCAGCTCGGCAGACCAATGATGCCCGATAGATCCCAATAAACATCGATCCCAATAGATAGGGAAAGGAATAGATAAGGAATAGACCGACCGCTCCGGCCGCCCCGGCCGTGACAGCACGACTCCCGGGGGTTACGTTCGGTCAGGCAAGCGATCGACGTTCATCACCGATGACCACGTCATGAGGAGAGGGCACCCATGGCCGAGGACACGCTCGAGGTTCGGAGCACACTGTTCGCCGAAGGGGGGACGATCCCCATGTCGGCGGCTCACAGCATGGTCGGCGGGGGCAATGTCAGCCCCGACCTGTCTTGGAGCGACGGGCCGGAGGGGACCAAAAGCTACGCGGTCACCTGCTATGACCCCGATGCACCAACCTCGGTCGGTTTCACCCACTGGGTGCTGTTCGACCTCCCGCCGTCGACGCACGCCCTCGAAGCCGGGACCGAGGCGGCAGGAGTCACCGGGTTCACCGACTGGGGCGAGAGCGCGTACGGGGGAATGGCGCCTCCGGCCGGTGACGAGCCGCACCATTATCTGTTCTCCGTTTACGCCCTTGACACCGAGTCGCTCGGGGTGGATGAGACGACCACGTATGCGAAGTTCCGCTTTTTGATCCGAGGCCACGCGCTCGCCTCGGGCACCTTGACCGGGCGGTTCGGGATCGACGCCTGAGACCGCTGGCGGTCCACGCCGTGACTCGAGCGGCGATCCAGCTAACTTGGCCTAGGTCGCGCTGAGCGACTTGGGGAGGCATGGTGAGCGTCATCGAGTACGACGTCAGGTCCTGGGAGCTGGCGGTCCAACCGTGACCGGCCTCTCGCAGCATTTTGCCGCCGTGTTGGGCGTCGGGGCCTATCGGCCCCGACGGAGCGTGTCCAACCAGGAGATCTGTGGCCGGATCGACTCCTCGGACGAGTGGATCCGCACCCGGAGCGGCATTGTCAGCCGGGGATGGGCGGACGATGACGAGACCCTGGAGCTGATGGCGAGCTCGGCCGCTGCCGAGGCGCTGCAGGCGGCCGGGTTCGAAGGGGCCTCACTGGGCATGGTGATCGTTGCCACCTGCAGCGACGGCCAGCCGTTGTGGCCGCTGGCGACACGGGTGGCGGCCCGCCTGGGGACCGACGCCCCGGCCCTCCAGCTGAACGCGACCTGCGCGGGGTTCTGTTACGGCCTCGGTCTCGCGCGCGACCTGGTGCGAGGAGGGACGGCCGAACTGGTGTTGGTGGTCGGAGCCGAGCGCATGAGCGACCTCCTCGATCCCTCGGACCGGGGAACCTCGTTCCTTTTCGCCGACGGTGCCGGAGCATTCGTCGTCGGGCGGTCCGAGCACGAGGGAGTCGGACCGGTCGTGTGGGGGAGCGACGGGGAGCGGGGCGAAGCCCTGACGCTCAGCCCCGACTGGACCCAGTTTCGAAACGATCCGGGGCTCGGGGCCCCGTCGATCAGCATGCAGGGGCGCCGGGTGTTCAAGTGGGTGGTCGAGCAGATGCCTCCGGTGGCCGAGGCAGCATGCAAGGCCGCCGGGGTGTCCCTCGCCGACATCGACGTCCTCGTGCCGCACCAGGCCAACCACCGCATGACCGAGGCGATCGTCCGGGCCCTCGATCTGCCCGACTCGGTGGTGGTGGCCGACGACATCATCCAGGCCGGCAACACCTCGGCGGCCAGCATTCCTCTGGCCACCCACCGGCTTCTCGCCGAGGGGAGGGCCCGGGGTGGCGATCTGGCGCTGCTGATCGGCTACGGGGGGGGACTGGGGTACGCCGCCCAGGTGGTCACGATGCCGTTGCGTCCTCACCGGACCTAACGGCTCACGTTTTCGTCGCCCGTTGTCACGGCGGACAGTACCCGGTGACGAACTCCAACGTGTTGTAGCTGCCGCACAACCGCCTCGAGCATTGGCCAAGAGCAGCGCGATTGCACGTTGCGACGTACCGGTGCACCTCATCATCGAACAGACGCACTTGCACCGACGGGTGAGCATTGCGCGGGTGAGCATTGCACCCGAGGAGAGCTGCTGAGCATCACCGAACCCGCGAGTGGTGCCTGGTACCGTACCTGAGTCGTCCCTTTTCCAGGGTGGGTTCTGCGTTCCTCGCCGCTCGAACCTGTGGAGCGCGAGGTCCCACGGTCTATCGGTGAACTCATGCGCCTCGCCATGTCAGCCATGAAATCGGTGCTTCCAACTCGACGCAGCGCGCGTTTGGCCATGGCCGCATTCGCGTTGAGCGGTGTGCTCTCGGCGGTGGTGGTTGTAGGGAATGTGCACCCGCGCTCCGCCGCCGCGGCGGCAAAACAGTCCAGCACGTTGTCGAACCCAAACCTCCTCTCGGACCCGAGCTTCGAGCAGCCGGGCCTCCGGCCGTGGTACGCCGCGCCCGGTCAGAACTGGGCTGTCTACCAGTCCTCTGCGGCACCGGTGGACGACCACTACCTCGAGACGAACAGCGGGAGCTCCTCGAGCCCGAGTGTGTACCAGGACGTGGGGGCGGTGCCGACGGTCGGCCAGAGCTACGAGGGCTCGGTCCTACTTCGCTCGCCGTCGTCCACTCCGATCACCGTGGCGCTTGTGCTCTGGGGGTTGGGCGGCTCGGTCACTGAGGTGGGCCAGACCCAGATCACGGTTTCCTCTTCCACTTGGACCCGCTACTACACCGACATCGACGTGGCCAAGCCCGGCCACACCGACTTGCGATTGCAGATCTACCTAGGCGCCGGGACCAACCTCGATGTTGCCGGGGCGACGCTCCAAGACGCCGGGGTGTCAGACGCCGGCTTCGCGCAGGGCCTCGGCCCGTGGCGCGTCGACGCGGGCCAGAACTGGGTCATCTATGGCTCTCCGAGCGCTCCCGCGGGCCGGTACTACCTCGAGACGAACAGCGGGAGCTCCTCGAGCCCGAGTGTGTACCAGGATGTATCCACCACCCCCGTGGAGGGCCACAGCTACCAGGCGTCGGTAATCTTGCGTTCGCCGTCGTCCACTCCGATCACCGTGGCTCTTGTGCTCTGGGGGTTGGGCGGCTCGGCCAATGAAGTGGGCCAGACCCAGATCACGGTTTCCTCTTCCGCCTGGACCCGCTACTACACCGACTTTGACGTGGCCAAACCCGGCCACAATGACCTGCGACTGCAGATCTACCTAGGTGCTGGGACCAACCTCGACATCGCCGGGGCGACGATCGAAGACACCGGGGTTGCAGACGCCGGCTTCGACCAGCCCGGCACCGGCCCCTGGACGGTGTCGCCGGGGGCCACCTCGAGCATTGCGAGCGGGTCGGGGGCGGTCACCGGGCGGACCTGGCTCCAGACGACGACTGGAGGCGCGGCCTCGAGCTCGTTCTACGAGGACATCGCCACGAATCCCGTCGCCGGGCACTCCTACACGGCGTCGGTGTTCTTGCGCTCGGTCACCGGTGGACCGATCTCGGTCTCCGTGGTGATCTGGGCACTGGGCGGCTCGGCCACCGAGGTGGGGCAAACCCAGGCCACGGTGGGGGCGTCGTGGCAGCAGTACTCGACCGTGCTCGACGTGGTCAACGGCGGTCACAGCGACCTGCGCCTCCAGGTCTATCTGAACACGGCGGGCCAAACGTTGGCCGCCGATGCTCCGAGCCTGCCCGACGTGAGCATCGATCCGCCCCTAGGGCCGCCCTCGCTGATCCGGGGTGTGGGTGTCTACGGCCCGTCGTCGCTCCAGTCGATCTCCGCCGCCGTGAACCAGGGGTGGTCCGAGATCGGGGAGACCGGGGGCCTCGGCACGACATCAAGTCCGTACACGAGCGGGCTGTTGTCGTCGCCTGACCTTGCCGCGGCGAAGGCGATCTCCGCCGCGAACCATCCGGTGACTTGGCTCTCGTTCTGGACCGTCAGCGCGCCCGTCGCGAATGACACCTGGCACTCGGATGGCTACTCCGCTGGGCAGTATGTCGCCGCCTACCTCGACAGCGTGAGCTCGAGGGTAAAACCCGCTTTCGTGATCCTGGACCCCGAGGGATACCCAAACGGCGAACCGAACGAATACCCGGGTAACTCCTCGGACTGGGCCAGCTGGATCCAAGGGTGGTCGGCCGGCATCTTGAGTGTTGACAGCTCGTTGACCCCTGCGCTGTACGTCGACCAGTACGAGTACTCCGCCTTCTCGATCTCCTCTCTTCGCCTGCCCGTATTCGTGGCAATCGCGCCGATTTTGGGCAACTATCCCGGCAATGGGGACAGCTTCACCCCTGGCGCCAACGTTGACGGTTACAGCGCGTTTACGGCGGGGTGCCCGGCCCAGTCGTACGAAACTACGATGCAGAGCTGGGGTGCCAGTTACAACACCATGCAATTTGCTGACAGCGGTTCGGACTGTGGCCCGTGACGTCGGGCTTCGAGTGCTCGGAAGCGCGGCCCCTGAACGAACGACACGTTCTGCGGCCAGCCAGTGACCGATGACCGAAGCCCAGGCGTCTGAGCGCGTCGCGTTGCGCTCATCGGAGCGTCCCCGTGCTTCGATCGTCATCACGGCGTGGCGCGCCGCGCCGCTACTGATCACCTGCCTGCGATCGATCGCCCGAAACGTCTCAGAAGTCGCCTACGAGGTAATCGTCGCCTTTAACGCAGCGAGCGAGACCCTTCTGGCGGACGTCGAGCGGGTCGTGGTCGGTGCTCGAGTCGTCTCGTCACCGGTGAACCTCGGGTTCGCAGGCGCCTGCAATCGAGCGGCGGCGCTCGCCCGTGGCGAGTACATCGTGTTCCTGAACGACGACACCGAGGTGGAGCCCGGGTGGCTGGAGGCGCTCGTGAGAACGGCCGACGCCACCCAGGAAGCCGGGGCGGTGGGCAGCGCCATGCTCACTCCGGACGGCAAGCTCGCCGAGGCCGGTTCGATCGTCTGGCGAGACGGTGGGATCACCGCCGTGTCGGCATCGGTGTTGGAGAAGGTCGACCCCCTAGACGGGACGCGGCAAGTGGATTACTCCAGCGCGTGCTCGCTGCTGGTGAGGCGGTCCACTTGGGATGCCGTGGGTGGGTTCGACGAGGAATACTACCCGGCCTACTTCGAGGACGTGGACCTGTGCTTCAAAATCAGGCGGAACGGAGAGGGCGTGTTCTGTGATCCGAGCTCAAGGGTGCGCCACCACCGTGGGTCCTCCTCCAGCGGCTTCTACCAGGAGTTCATGCTCTCGAGAAACGCAAAACGCTTCGTGGCGCGATGGTCGGCTGAGCTGTCGGAGTATGACGCTCGCGGGCCCGACGACGTGGCTGCTCTTCGAAGCTCGATCGAGCGAGCAGCGCAGCGTCCGCTCGCTGTGCGCACGCCGTCGACCGCAGCGGCGGATCGAGCGAACGCTCGCCCGGGCGCCGCGACGCCCGTGTCGGACGTCGACAAAGTGCGGTTCTTGCGGCTCGAGCTCGAGAACATAGAGGAGTATGTCGGTGCGCTCGAGGGCATTCGGCTCGAACGCGAGGAGCTCATCGTGGAACTCGCGGAGCAAGTTTCGACCTGGTCGACTCGCGCCGGTGAGATCGAGGGTGATCGGCAGGCGCTCGCAGCCGCGCTGCGCACGGTTGAACGCGAGCGCGACGAAGCGGTGGCAGCGGTGGTGGCGTTCCGTCACCGCGTCAGTGTCCGGCTGGCGGACAAGTTGACCTCGGCTCTTGGCCATGTCCCCGGCTCCATCCGAGCGCTGCGCTGGGTCCTTCGGGGCATGAAGCGCCTGGGCCGAGCTGGACGCTGAGCGTCGAGCGCCTAAGAGCCCGGGCGATCTGCGAAGATGACGTCCATGCCGAATACCCAGGAGCTCGCCGACCAAGCCGCCAACTACAGCTGGTATCACCACGTGCCGCTCGGTCCTGGTGTCGTCACAAAGGGAAGCACCACCGTCACGTGGGAGAAGCATGAATTCCCTTCGTTCAAGGACCAGACCGTTCTCGACATCGGTGCCTGGGATGGCGGCTATTCGTTCCTCGCCGAGCGCGAGGGAGCCAGCCGTGTGGTGGCCCTCGACCACTACGTGTGGGGCGTGGACTGGGTAGCCCGCGAGAAGTACTGGAACGAATGTGCCGAGCGAGGGGTGCTGCCCGACCATGGACGAGACGCCACCGACTTCTGGGATGACTCCCTGCCGGGACGTCGACCCTTCGATTTCGCGCGCCGCGTCCTCGATAGCCGCGTCGAATCGGTCGTGGCGGACTTCACCACGGTCGACCTCGACTCGCTCGGACAGTTCGATGTCGTTCTTTACCTGGGCGTCCTGTACCACATGCCGGAACCACTGACCTGCCTCCAACGGCTTCGCCAAGTGACCCGTCGCGTCGCGGCCATCTCGACCGTAGGGCTCAACGTCCCGGGGATGAACGACCAACGCCTCCTACAGTTTCAACCCGGCAACGAGCTGGGAGCCGACTTCGGGAACTGGTTCGTCCCATCCGTCTCTGCTCTCGAATCCCTGTGCTTGGCCGCGGGGTTTGCGCGCGTCGAAGTCATCGTCGGGCCCGACGATGCTCCCGCGGCGAAGCCGACCCGCGTCCTCAGTCGCTCGACCATCCGTCGCCTCCTATCTCGGTCGTCGGCTCCCGCATCGGGACCAACGATCCCACCCGTCGAGATGTTCGGGGCCATGGTGCATGCCTACGTCGACGAAGCGTCCACCTGAGCGCGCCGGAACTTCCACGGAGCGACCGACAGGGCAGCACTGACGTTGCGGCGATCGACCATGCGTTGGTGGCCGGTCGTCATCCTCGGACTCAATAGGCGCAATGCTATGGTCCCAATATGTCGCGGTCGAAGCGAGCCCGGCGTTTCCTGCGGCGGCTCGCGACCGCCGTGAACCCGGTGAAGAGCGTCTATCGGGTGGTCGTGAGGACCGAGACCGGGCTGACCGAATTGCGCGCCACGGTTGAGGCATCGTCGGCGGCGCAGCTCGAGGCGGTGAGCTTCCTCACTCGCTCGATCAACGAGATCAACACCCGACTGGAGAAGCTGGATCGGGTTGGTGACGACACGGAGGGATGAGCTCCCTTCCACAGCCGAGGGTGGTCCTCGGACTTCAAGGGGCGCAGATGCCCGCCAACGCCATCCGCGGGATCGGGCGATGGTCAAACTCGTTTGTCGAAGCGCTGGTGAGCCACCACCCCGAGCTCGTCGCCGCAGTCAGCATCGACCGTCGGCTTCCAATTCCTTCGGTGGTCCAACTGCTTGCTGAGGACGTCCCTGTTCTTTTCTCAGAGGAGCGTCCACCGGTAGGGAAGCAAGAGCGGCTGGTGTTCCATGCCCTGTCGATCTTCGAGGCCTTGGAGCTGACCCGGATCTGGCCAACGTGGGCCCAGGACCCCGCAGTCGGTTTGGTCGTGACCGTCTACGACATGATCCCGTCCCTGTTCCCGCAAGATTATTTCCAGGGGGTGTACCGATATCTCTTGGAGAGCCGCTACCAGATGGCGCAGCAAGCGGACGCCGTGATGGCAATTTCACGCACAACCGAGGCGGACGTGAACCGTCTCCTGGGCGTCGATCAAGACCAAATCTTCGTCGTGCCCGGCCGGGTCTCCGAGCGGTTCTCCCCCTATCCGACCGGGCGGGCCGGAGCACACATGCTGCTGCCCGAGCGACTGGGCATCGAGCCCGATTTCATCTTGTCGATCGGCAACGTCGATCCACGAAAAAATCTGCGCTCGTTGATTCGGGCCTACGCCTCCTTGCCTGCCCGGCTGCGGGAGTGCCACCAGCTTGTCCTCACGTGTTCACAGGCGGAACCCGAGCAACTGGCGCCGCTACGAGCCGCGGCCGCCGAACTCGGTGTCGGCGATCGGGTGGTCCTCACCTCGTTCGTCGACTACGACACCATGGTGCTTCTGTACCAGTCCTGCCATACGATGGTGTACCCATCGCTCTATGAGGGGTTGGGCTTACCGGTGATCGAGGCAATGCGCTGCGGAGCCTCCACCCTTGTCAGCGACGTCGGCCCGCTTCGCGAGATCGTGCACGACCCCGCTGGCCGGTTCGACCCCAACGATGTTGCAGACATCGAGTGCAAGCTACGCCGGGTCCTCGACGATCCCGCTTTCGCGGACCGCCGGCGATCCGACGGGATCATCGACGGTCTCCGTTACACGTGGGAGCAGTCCGCACGACCCGCGCAGGACGCCTATCACCTCGCTGCCCGCCGACGTCCGTGAGACGACCGGGCCTGGTCGTCGTCAGCCCCCTTCCGCCGGCGTGGAGCGGGATCGCCGACTACACCGCGCGTCTCATCCCCCATCTCACGGAGCACTGGGACGTGTCGGTCGTCGTGGCCCACGACGACCCAGAACCGATCACCGTCTCAGACGAGGTGCGCGTCTTCAGAGTCGACGCTTGGCAGTGGGCTCAGCGGCTCACCGGCGCCGAGCGGATGCTGGTGTGCCTGGGCAATAGCCAACACCATTTGCACGTACCCGAGCTGTGCCGGGCCCACGGTGGCGTCGTGCTCGTCCACGACGTTCGCATGACCGCATTCCACTGTCTGCGGGCGGTCGCTTCTTCGGATCGCCACCAGCTATCACGGATTGTTGAGGACCGCCACGGACCCGAGTTGGGACGCGACATCCGTGCCTTGGAAGACCGAGCGCCGGTCGCCGATTCCTTCGCAGAGGTGCGCCGCCGGCTCGAGGACGCGAACGGTCTGCTTCTTGGTGCGGCGATCCCCGGAGCACACTCTGTCTGCGTCCACTCGCGGCTGGCGGCGCGCCTGGCCCGCCTGGAGCTGCACGACACAGGCATACCTGTGTCGGTGGTCCCGTTCGGGTGTCCCTCCCCCTGGACCGGCCCCCGCGAGCCGATAGCGGCTCGAATCTCGTCGTTCGGGATGGTCGAGCCCGAGAAGCAGCCGGTACTTCTTCTCGAAGCCCTGGCGGTCCTGCGCAAGACAGTGCCCGAAGCCACGCTTCGTTTCGTGGGACCACTCGGGGGAGGAATGGCGGACCTCCTCGAACGGTTGGCGAACAGCCTCGGGGTCACCGACGCCGTTTCCTGGACAGACCGGGTTGACGATGCCGACTACCGCGACGAGCTCGCCAAGACGGCGGTCTCGGTGCAGCTTCGAGCGGTTGTGAACGGGGAAGCATCGGCGGCTGTGGCCGACTGCCTCGCCGCCGGCATCCCGACGATGGTCACGGCCATCGGCGCCCACGCCGAGTTGCCCCCACGAGCAACCGTCCAGGTCCGTGCCGGCACGAGCGCACACGAGATCGCAGGCCTCCTACGAACCGTGTTGTCGGACCGGGAACGACGCCAGACGCTGTCGCGCTGCGCGCTCGAGCACGCAGGTAGGTCCTCGTTCTCCGCCGCAGCGGCGGCGCTCACCGAGGCGCTGTGGGCCGCCCCGCCAATTCGGTACTGAGCGAGCCCCGAGGTTCGGCCGGGGAGCCGTGATCGCTCACGTCACGCTCGGTCTCATGGCGCGAGGTCGTCGAGGGCTTCGAGGAATCGGCGCCGGCACGCCTCAGCGGTGAAAGCGCTTCGCCGCTCGCGACCCCGCGCTCGAAGCGCGTCCCGTGCCGGATCGTCGTCGAGCACCGCCGCCATGACGGCCGCCAGCGTGCTCGGCCCCGTGTCTCCGGGCACGAGAACTCCGGCGCCACCGAGGGTTTCGGGTATTGCGCCGTTGGCGCGGGCCACGATCGGGATGTCGAACTGCATGGCCTCTATCAGCGGCACGCAGAACCCCTCGTGCGCGCTGGCGACCACGAAGAGGTCGGCGCGCCGGTACCACGCCACCAGCTCCGCCTCGGGGATGTGGCCGGTCACGGTCACCTTGGAAGCGAGCCCGAGTCGATCCACGTAGCGGGAGATGGCGTCGGCGTAGCCGGGCAGGCGAGACGATCCGGCCAAGACGAGATGGGCGCCTGGGCGATGGCGCGCCACCAGCTCATGGAACGCGGCGAGGATCAGGTCGGGTCGCTTGTGCGGGTAGATCTGGCCGACAGAGAGGATTGTTGGGCCGTCGACCGGAGCATTCAGCCTGGCCGGCTCGAGTTCGAGCAGCCGCTCGACTCCCAGAATGAGGCCTCCCACCCGAACCGGCGAGTACCCGGCGTCGTGGAGGTCGGCGGCGTTGAACGACGAGTCGGCGAGCGCCAATACGGTTCGATCGCGCAATGCCTCGAGGGACCTCCGCCCCAACTCGAGGAGGCGCGCCGTCGACGCGTCCCATGGGGCGAAGTAACTCGATGGAGTGATGTTGTGATACGAGACGATCAGCGCCCCGGCAAGGCGCGAGACGAACGGGAGCAGGTGGTCGTCCCCCATGGACAAGTGGACGAGCGTCAGGGGCTGCTCCTCGGCCGGAGCATGACGGTCGTAGTCCGAGATCGACAGCACGTCGCCGAGCAGCTCGCTGTGGATGTTGCACGCGAACACCTCGGACTTGCCGTATGTGCGGAGTAACGACCGGATCTCCATGACCGAGTTGGTGATGGCATCACCAGGCGCAGCCGTGACCATCACCTGGTGGATCGAGCGTCCGTCGAGCCAGCTCATCTGGGTGTGCGATGCATCGAGCCTCCGCCTACGACGGGTGCTCGGGGCGATCGAGCCGCGCTTCCAGCGCCTCGATCCGGCTCAGCATCGCCACGAGACGCCCCTCGATGGTCGCGACAGTGTCAGCGACCGCCTCAATCTGACTCGTCGCTTGCTCGACCGAGCGCGTGAGTGAGGGCGGAGCCGCGTCGGCCAACTCCAGCAGCCGGTTCTTGGTCTGGTTGGCGAGGCCCCGGATCTCCTCGAGCAAGGCCTCGTCCTGGCGTCGAGTGGCCCTCGCGATGGCCCTGTGCACCAGGGTCCCGCCCGGCACTCGCGACGCCGCAGAGTAGGGGAGCCGCTCGGCCACCACACCCGGCAGAGCGGTGATGCGCGCCCTCATCTGGTTCGTCGGGCCCGGCCGGTCGTCGGGGTCCCCGAGCTCACGAAAGGCGGCCAGAAGCTCATCGTCGTCCGGTCCGACACCCGTCTCCGCCACGATGGTCCGGACTCGCGCGAGCAGACCGTCCACGGCTGCGTTCTGCTCGTCGGTGGTCACCGACGAACGTTACTTGAACGGATCGATCCGTCCGGGTGGTGACGTGCGACTGCACGCGCCTCCGGCCTCGACAATTCGGCGACCCGGATGCCGTCGACGCCGGGCGAGCCCTGGTCGGTGGCCACGTCAACCCACGCACTCGCCGTCACGTCGCGGCGCGAGGGGCTTGTCGAACCGGGCATGGCACCGACTGGCTGGCTCGGCGCAGCGATATTGCACGCGTTGCGGGGCCCGAAAGGGGTCCAGGCCAGCGAGCCGCTTTCCGGCCGGCTTCCCGACGATGTTTGTCGTCCCGACCGCGGTTCGCGCGACCCCCGGACCAGGCCTTCCCCGGCTCGCCGCCCACCGAATGTTTACTATCCTGCGCCCATGGCCGGTGCCGGGGATGACACGACCCCCCGGGAGGCAGGCCCGTCGGGTGCCGACCCGGCAAGCTCGGTCGGCCCGCCTTCGCTACGGGTGCAGCTCGTGTTGTACCGCAACAGCCAGGGGGCGATCGAGCGCTGCCTGCAATCCATCGCGACGGCATCCGCGCTCGCCCGCCGCCGAGGCGCGGTCGGAAGAGCCGTGCTCGCCATCGGTGACTCGTCTCCTCAGCCCATCCTGAGCGACCGGGCCATGCTCGAGGACTCGCTCGTCGGCGCCCCCTTCGACGCGGTGAGCTACGAGCACTTCGGTGCGAACCTCGGCTCCGCGGGCGGCAACAACCGCCTCTTCGGCGACCTGTCGGAGGATCTGGTGCTGGTCCTCAACCCCGATACCTATGCCTCGCCCCGCCTCGTGATCGAGCTGACGGCCTCGTTGGCCGACCCCTCGATCGGCATCGTCGAAGGCCGCCAGATCCCGGTCGAGCACCCCAAGGCGCACCATCTCGAATTGGGGGACACCGGCTGGGCCTGCGGGGCCTGCTTCCTCGCACGGGCCGAGGTGGTGCGTGCCACCGGGGGCTTCGACCCGGACCTGTTCTTCCTCTACGGCGATGACGTGGACTTCTCGTGGCGTGCACGGCTGGCCGGCTGGCGGATCGTGCATCGCCCGACCGGCCGGGTGTTCCACGACAAGCGGCTCACACCCGATGGCGTACTCGAGGTGTCCGATGCGGAGCGCCGTTACGCCGCGGAGGCCGCCGTGCTGCTGCCCTGGCGCTACTCCCGTCCTGATCTCGCCGAGCGCAACCTTGCGGCATTCGAGACCTCCGGAGACGCGCCACTCCAGAGCATCGCCCGCGAGCTGCGCGAGCGACAACGCCTCGGCCAGCTGCCGGAGCCGCTCGACCCCGACGGCACGGTGGCCGAGTTCGTGGCGGACAACTTCGCCGAGCACCGGTTCAGCTACGGTGACTGACGACCCGCTCCGGTATCACTTCGCCTATGGCGAGGGAACCCCTTACGCGCACGCGATGGCACTGGTGTCCGAGCACGTGGCGGCCTCGGGAGGGGTGGTCGTCGACCTCGGGTGCGGGTTCGGTGCCGTCGCCGAACCCGTCCGGGAGCTGGGCCTGGAGTACCTCGGTGTCGACTCCGAAGCCGCCGGCGTCAAGGACTTGGTGGGCCGGGGGATGGAGGTGCTCGTCGGGGACCTCGGCCGGCCCGAGGACCTGTTGGCCGACGTCTCGGGGTCTCTGGGTGGCCGTCCGGTGGCCGCCATCTTGATGCTTGATTCGCTCGAGCACCTGCCCAACGCCGACGAGGTGCTCGGAGCGCTCCATCGTTTCGCATGCGAACACGGGAGGGCGCCGCTCGTCGTGAGCATCCCGAATGTGACCCACGTGGACCTGGCCATCAAGCTGCTCCTCGGGCGATTCGACATGACGCCGACGGGTCTTCTCGACCGCACCCACGTCCGCTTCTTCTCGGACGCGGGGCTCGACGAGGCGATGGGGACGGCCGGCTGGTTCGAGATCGCCCGCAAGGACTTCGAGATGAGCCAGAGCGATCAGCATTTCCCGGTCGGTACCGTGGCGCTCGAGGCCGCGAGCTCGCTTGGGCAATTCCTGCGCGAAGTGCGTGCCGCGGCGTCGCCGAGCGCGTTCGTCAACCAGTTCGTGCGGGCGTACCTGCCGGGCCCCTCCCCCGCATTCCGAACGCCCCCGGCGCCCCCGCCTTCAGAGCCAGGACCGTTCCTGTCGGTGCTCGTCCGGACGCAGGGCAAACGACCGCACACCTTTGTCGAGACGCTGCTGTCGCTGGCCGCTCAGGACTGCGCGGACTTCGAGGTGCTGGTGCTCTGCCACGACGTGGACGCGCCGGAGCGGACACGCATTGAAGAGACGATCGGCGAGTTCCATCCTGCGTTCTCGGGGCGCGTCCGGGTGGTGGAGGTCTGCGGGGGCGGCCGGTCGCACCCGCTCAACGTCGGTGCCGCAGAGGCGGCAGGACGGTACCTGGTGGTCCTAGACGACGACGACGTCGCCCTCGGCAACTGGGTCGGCGAGCTGCGCGGGCTCGCAGAGGGCCACCCGGGCATGGTCGTGCGCATCGGCGTGGCCGAGCAGTGGGTGAAGGAGCTGCCCGGCGCATGGGACGGCGAAGCCGGCTACGAGCCCGTCGATCGTCCCCGCTGTCCCTATCCAATGCATTTCGATTTGCTGGAGCATCTCGGGGAGAACCAAACGCCTCCGAGCGGATTCGCCGTCCCCCGCTCGCTGGTCACCGACCTTGGCCAAGGATGGGACGAGTCCCTGCCGGTGTACGAGGACTGGGACTTGCTTATGCGCGCGGCGTCGATGTGCGGGGTCGCCAACGCGCCGGTGGTCGGCGCTCTTTACCGTCGGTGGCGTGTCGGCGAGAGCTCGAAGACCGCCCACGCGGATCACGAGTGGCAGGCTGCGCAGGCATCTGTCATCTCCAAACTTGACAGGGCTCCATATCTGCTTGGTCGAGGCTTCGTCGCCCAGCTCCTCCTGGCAGCTCGCGAGCGTTCAGATCTGGAGACCCGCCTTGCTGGCACACAAGCTCTGGCGGCCGCGCTGAACACGCTCCTCGGCGACGCTCGGGCCGAGTACGCGGACATCCGTGGGTCGACGAGTTGGCGGTTGACCGCGCCTCTTCGGCGTGCCGGGCGCTTGCTAGCGAGCGCGCGGCGGCGCAGACACCCCACGGCCCGAAACCAAGCAACCTGATCACATAGATCGCCGCACAACGACCCCGTGGCAGAGGGGCCCATCCTCGAGGCAGGCGTGCGGGAAGCCGACGAGGCGGTCGACCGGTTGGCGGAGGACCTGGTGATGGATCTTGTTCCCGTTCGGGGCTGGTGGTCGAAGCGGCGTGCTCCCGATGAGGTGGTGATCGAGCAGAGGACCCACCGGTCGTGTCGCTTCACCGACGGTGGCGCGCAACGCGAGCGAGCACGACCTGGCTGCGTTTGGAGCGTTGGTGATCGGCGAGGTGCCAGCGTGGTTCTTGGGAGACTTGGGACCGGAACGAGTCCGATCATCACCGAGCTCGCCGAGTACCCGGGCGCCAGGACCATCGTCAGTCCTGGTGGGGAGCAGCCGTCCGGTGCGCTCGGTGCTCAGCAAAGTGATCCGCCAAGATCTCCGAAGAGCGCGATCTCCCCTGGAGGAGGTCTCCACGATCTGGATGGCCGAGGGGGTGACCGTCCCGTAGGAGTTGGCAGTCCTCGAGGTAGCCGAAGCGCAAAACGCCGCCCGCTCAGCTGGCGCGGCGCCCCCAAGGTCGCGTTCTTGCGGGTTCGAGCCAGGAGCTTTGGCGAAGAACCCACCGCGTTATCTTGCGTCGGTGGCCGCCACGGTCATCCGAACCTCAGGTCGACGGCGGGACCCCTTCTCGAACGCGACGATGGAGTCGAAGAATTGAACGGAGACGATGTCCGTCCATGCCAACTTGGCTCGGCGACCCACCGGTGCTCGGAAGTACCACTTGTTGAGCCCATCCACCATGCCCTTGGCCACCTCGATGATCGTGCCGGGCCGCCGGAGACCTCCGCCAAAGTCGAAGAAGTACGCGGTGTGAGTATCCTCCACCACGTATAGACCGTTTGCGCTGAGTAGGGGAAACAACGTGTCGAAGCTCACCCTCTGGTGCTGCGCTACGTGGCTCCCATCGTCGAGCACCACGTCGACTCCCCCCATCTCGGCGACGACCGACTGGAGGAATTCCGGGTCGGCCTGTGACCCGATCCGGACCTGTAGGTCGTCGCGATCCAAGTTGGCACAGTTCGGATCGATATCGATCCCGAAGATCACGGCATCAGGACCGAAGTTCTCGCGCCATAGTTCCAGCGACCCGCCCTGAGCGACGCCGATCTCTAAGAAATGAAGGGGGCGTCGTCTCCCATCGGACATGGCGACACCATCGATGAACCGTTCGAAAAGCCGGTCGTAGATCTCGAAGTAGTGGATCCACTTGTGAGCCACACGCCCGTGGTGATTGGCAAACAGCTCAGCGAAACGGCCTGTCGGCTGCCACGTGCTCTCAGGATCTTGGAACTGCCCCAAGCGCTGCACTGCGTACCAATCCGGCGGTAGGCCAAGTACTCGCCGAGCAATCCGTCGCAATGTTCGCGAAAAGGCAAAAGACGCCCGACGAAGCCGTTCCGCCCTTCCGACCTGGCTCACTGGCGCTGACGACGCGGACGTGTCACCGCTATCTCGGGTTCGTCCCCGGGCTTCGCCTGCAGTACGGCTTCGATCATCTTCTGGGGGTCAAGGCCGCAGTGGCTAAGCGACTTAGGGCGCTCTTCAAGTGTCGGATGGTGCGATTTTGACATTTGTCTACGTACCGCCAGGATCAAGTTGCCGGATGGTCAGACTGCGCTCGCACACCGTTGGCCCCGAAGTGTTGGAGCATTTCGTTGGTGTCCGTTCGTCTTTGTAAGTGTTGAACTCGTTCACCCAAGGGCTTGAGCCGTCGTTAGGTGCATCATATCGATGCTCTGTATTCCACCGACCCCTGGTCCATTGCCAGTTGTCGCTATGGCTCGTGCGCCCCTCGTCGATGAGAATGTGAAGCTCGGCACGGCGGATGGGGGAGTGGGTTCGAGAAGCGTATCGATCATCTGTTCCGTCTCTTCGAGACGTCACCGGCGGGCTCGATCCCCTCTTTGAGTCTTGAGCCGGAGTCCGGCGCATCCACGGCCGCCTCTGCAAGGCCCTGGCTCGAGGTCGCATCAACGAGGGCAGACCCTCCACCGCGCCCCAACCGACTGCCGCCTACGGGAGGACGTCCATCACGACACGGGATCGCTCAAGTGTTCGAAGCCCGCTATCTGGCCCGAGCCATCGGCCAGCTTCGTCCACCATGCCCGTCAACGACACGATCACCGATGTCTGGCACGGACAGGCTGCGCCCCGGCTGACCCGGCGCGGGCGGTGGGCCGGCCAACGTGCACCGCCGAGCGTGAAGCGACGGTCATCCGCGTGGACGTCGAGCAGCACCCAAGCCGAGGGTGCGGACGAAGAAGACGCTGTGGCTGTGGTGGTCGGGCCGAGGTGAGCCCCAACCTGGAGCGGTGCTGGCGCGCCTACCGACGTCGCTTGGACAGCGAGCACACATCCGGTCGGCCGCGTCCACCCCCGGGGTGGATCACGGCGTCGCTGTGCAAACCTGAGCAGCGGACCGTTGGACCTGGCTTGTATGCCACCTACACCCAGCTACGGCTTGCCCGCGGTCGGGTCGTTGATCCTCGGCCCCCTGGGGAGCGACCCGCGATCCCGAACAACTCACCCCAGCGCGCGCGGCGGGGTTTCGCCGACTTCGTGCAGCGATCGGCACTCGGGCCATCCCACCGAAACACTCACAGGCCGAGCCAGGACGGCCCAAAGGGACTCGTCGACCACCGAGGACCGCTATCGATCGCTCAAGAGAGCGACATGAGGTGGTGAGAACTCAACGGCAAGCTCAGCGGTCATGCCGAGCTTGGTAGCGAACCCGAAGTCATTCTGCCCTCCGACGGGTAGTTGGTCGGTGCTCGATGAACATCCGAACAGCGCGCTCACCCCACATCCGGGGAGGATCGGGTCCCTTGGGCACTGTCCCTCCTCCCAAAGAAGGGAACCTCCACGATCCCGGAACATCCATTAGCAGCGTGGGGCACCGCGGGATGGACCGGCGACACGATCGTGAATCAGCGGTTGAGGGTGAGGCTAAAGGTCAGGCTAAGGGTAAGGGAAAGCCTAAAGGTAAGGTATAGAGGCGCGTGATCAGAAACCTCCGCGTACCCCCCCTGTTCGTTGCTTCACCTAAACCCTCCGCCTGGGAGGCCCCGGACTAGGCCAGAACGATGGAGCTTTCGATGGGCGTGCGCAAGGCGGTCACGAACAAGATGGCAGCGCCGCATCGATCGGGCACCAGGGCCGAGAAGGCAGCGATCCTCGACCAGCTTCGTGAGCTCACCGGCTGGCATCCGGACCACGCCCGGGCCCGCGGTGTGGACTGTGCCAAGACGAAGATCTGCGTAGGCGTCGACGAGGTCAGTCACATGACCCAGATGGGCCGGTTCCAAGGTGAGAACCGACAATGGCTCTTCCTGAGTCCCCGTAGAAGGTCGCTTCAGCCTCTCCAACGAGGCGGCTGACGAGACCCTCGGCTTCGGTGGCAACGATCTGCGGGGACCAAGAACGGCATGGCGCCGGTCGCTCGAAGAAAGGCGGCACAGCGGGCGTGGACGGTCCCTCGGAGAGCTCCCGCCACAAGTGGACCCGTAACAACGATGACTATCGCTCGAATGCTCTTCGTCCTCGCCCGCCCTTCGGCCGACGTTCCGTTTCGCCGCGCTGATTCCCGAGGTGCTTCGAGGACCCATGAGCCAAGCCGGTCGCGGCTACCCGGGCTGCCACGTCCGGCTTGAGCACCTCGGTGTCGATGGCCTGGGCGGACGTGCCGAGCGCTGTCGGCTGCCGTGGCTCGCGCCCGGCGGAGTTGTCCGGTACGTCGTCGGGTACCTTGTACCTTGGTTACAGCCCTGGTACCTGGGAGTTGGCCGAACGGCCGCCGAGCAGATTTCCCCGGATTTCTGCAATTTGCGGCGCCAGCCGCTACGCTCGCCAGGAGCGAGGCGGGGGACCGGTGGTTGAGGCCGGAGCCGATCTCGAACCCCGGGCGGGGTCTCTGGAGGAGAGGAATGGTTCGAGCGCTTGGTTGGCCACCCACCGCGTGGGTGCGACCTCCATTTGAGGCACGGTCGTGACCCTCCAAGAACGATCCTCCCTGCCTCCCGACGCCTATCCGTCCGCTGAGGAATCCGCTGGGGACCGCGACCGAATGCTCGTGGGAGCGCACCTGCGCGGCGACACCGATGCGTTCTCGATCATCGTCGACGACCACTATGAGGTGCTTGTGGCCCGGGCCCGGCGCATGCTCGGCCCTGGGGGCCAGGTCGAAGACGCCGTTCAGGAGACGTTCGAGCGGGCACTGCGCAACGTCTCCAAGTTCGGCCTGACCGGCGAGTACCGGCTCGGCGCATGGCTCAACCGGATCCTCTCCAACGTCTGCTCCGACCAGCGGGCGAGCATCACCCGCGACCTTCGCCTCGCCCGGATCCCTTCGGGAGAGGCTCGCTACCAAGGCGACGTGGCAGACGAAGTCAGTGACCCGGCCACCATGGCCTCCGTGGAGGCCGCGTTTCACGAGCTCCCCGCCTCGCTGCACGCCGCCTTCGTGCGCCACGAGCTCGACGGCATGCCCTACAGCGACCTGGCGGTGGCCGAGAACATCTCGATCGAGAATGCCCGTGCCCGCGTGCACCGGGCCCGCGCGTCGCTTCGTCGCAGGTTGACCGGCATCGAGTCGGCGGCAGGGTCCCTGATCTCGCTGCCGTTCATCCGGAGGGTCTTTCGCGCAGGGAAGGCGTCGAAGCTCGCGTCTGTTGGCCCGCGGAGCTGGCGACACCTATTCAGCTTGGGCGGTCCAACGTCTGCCCCGGCGTCGTTCGGTGGGTCCGGGGGCGGCGTGTCCTCGTTCATCGAACGCGTGGCCTCGCAGCTGACGATCACCCAGATCGGCCAGACCGCGATGGCCATCGTGTCGAACGTTCCGCGTGGCACGTTGGTCTTCGGACTGGCGGCAACCGCGGCGACGGTCTCTGCTTCCGCCGTGGCTCTTGCGCCCTCCGATGTCTCCGCAAACGCCGGAGCATCGACACCGATCCATGTGGTACAGGCAGCGGACATCCTCCCCGCTTCTCCGCAGTCTCTGCCTCCGGCGCCTCCGGCGCAGCAAGCCGCCGCCCCTACGTCCGCGGGCTCGGCCTACAGCTGGGTGAACGCCGGACTGGGCGGGTCCTCTAGTTCCTCCGGTAATGCTCCGGCTGCGGCCGCGGTTGCTGGGTCGGCGTGTGCTTCGGCCGACGGGATCACGCCGCCAGGAAGCGGGTTCAGCGTCGCGAACCCGCTCGGCCTAGACGATGCCGTGTCGGTTGCCAACACTCTTGGCCAGCCGCTCCTCACTTCTGGCCAGTACCTGGCCTTCGATTCGAGGGCGCAGCTGAGCTCGTTCGGTTCGTCGTCCCCGTCAGGGACTGAAGCGGCGGTGATCTCGCCGTCCCCGTCGACACCCATCATCGTCGACACCGCCATGTGCCTGTCCGCCGCCGACCCGTGGTTGACCGCACAGATCACGGGGGTCGGGTTGACCGCCGTCGAGCTCGAAGGCACGCTCGTAGAGGTGGTCGGGTCGCCTGAGGCTTCCGCCTACATCTTCCGGGGGGTGGTGTCCGCGCAGTCAGGAGATCCAGGTTCTGGCCCGGCGACGGGTAGCCAGTTCGTCGCTCAGGTGACTGTGGTCGATTCGCATAGCACGGCTCAACCGGAGCCCATTGTTCAACTGACGGTCGTCTTCTTGGCCGCGACCTCGGACTCGGCAACGACGTCGACCTCCGGCGGGGCAACGACGTCGACCTCCGGCGGGGCAACGACGTCGACCTCCGACTCGGCAACGACGTCAACCTCAACCTCAACCACAACCTCTGATTCCGGACCGTTCTTTGATTCAGGACCGTCATCGTTTGGCCTGACCGATGCGTCGAACACCGATTTCTCGTACACCGGAGATGCGTTGAACGCGGGACCACCCTTCTCGAGCCCGAGCCTTGATTCGGAGTCGGGACCGACATCGTCGTGGTTGAACCCCGGCTCGTCGAACGCGGGGACCGGGTCGACCACCGTGATTTCCTCACTGCCTACGGGATAGATAGCGTTGGGGACGTTCGGCAAATCCCGGCTGTGCTAGGTCTCGGGCCGGGCCCAATAGATGGGCTCGCCTAGGGGATGGGTTCCCGGCCTCCACGAGCCGGACGGCACCGTGGCGTCTGACTTGCAGTCCGAGACCGACCGGTTCGTCAAGGCCGGGGCGAGACCCGACGTCACGGTGGTCCTGCCGTTCTACAACCCTGGGGCTTCCGCTCTGCGCGAGACCGTTTGCCGATCGGCCGAGACCCTGTCACGGACCGGGGTCACCTTCGAGATCATCGCAGTCGACGACGGCTCGACCGACGGCAGCTCCGACGCGCTCCAAGGCGTGCTGACCGGAACGGTGCGGACCCTCGTCCTGCCCCAGAACCGGGGCAAGGGGTATGCCGTGCGCGCGGGCATGTCCGAGGGCCGGGGACGGTTCGTCGGGTTCATCGATGCCGACGGTGACATCTCGCCAGAGGTTCTGGCCGACTTCGTTGCCGCCACAGCCGCTCGTCCGGATATCGTCTACGGGAGCAAGCGCCACGGGACACGGGTCAACTATCCGATGTCGCGCAGGCTCTCTTCGTGGGGCTACCGGCGCCTCGTCAAGGTGCTGTTCCGCCTTGCGGTAACCGACACCCAGACGGGAGTCAAGCTCGTCCGGGCCGAGGTCGTTCGGGACGCGCTCCCGCTCATGGTCGAAGAGGGGTTCGTGTTTGACCTCGAGCTGTTCTGTGTGGCTCACGAGCTCGGGTTCGACGACTGGGTGGAGCTTCCTGTACCCATCGAGAAGCGCTTGCCCAGCCGGGTCTCGCTCAGCTCCGTCATCTCGATCTCGCTCGATACGCTGGCCATCTTCTGGCGCCACCGTGCCCGGCGAGGCACGGCGAGGTCGAGATGAACGTACGATCCAGGGGGCATGACCGAGCGAGGCCCGGACCGACAGGGCGACGAAGGAGCCAAC
>PMOQ01000088.1:0-4716 GCA_003161255.1 Acidimicrobiaceae bacterium
CGCCGCTTCTTCGTGACCGGGGGAACCGGGTTCCTGGGCACGGCCCTGATCGAGCGGATCCTGCGCACCATCCCCGACGCCGAGATCGTCGCACTCGTTCGACCGGGCCGTCGGGGTGACCCGGGCGAGCGGGTGGCCAGGGACATCGTGCGAAACGACTGCTTCGCGCGACTCCGGTCCGAGCTCGGTGAGAGCTTCGATGACGAGATCGCCCGGCGGCTGCACGCGGTTGCGGGCGACGTCTCGACCGACGGCCTAGGTCTCGACGAGGACGGTCTGGCCACCCTGGCCTCGTGCGACATCGTCATCCACTCGGCCGCCACGGTGAGCTTCGATGCACCGCTGGACCAGGCGGTCGAAGTCAACCTTCTCGGGCCGTCCCGGGTCGCGGCGGCGGTCGCGAACGCTCGCGCCGATGGTGGCGGACCGTCGCATCTGATCGCGGTGTCGACCGCCTATGTGTCGGGAGCGCACCAGGGTGAGACGAGCGAGCAGCTGCTGTCGGAGGACCGCTTCAGCCTCGCCGTCGACTGGGAAGCCGAGGTGGCGAGCTCCCGGAGGCTCCGCAACGACGTCCAGGACACGTCTCGACACCCGGACCAGTTGCGCGAATTCACCAAGAAGGCCCATTCCGAGCAGGGGGCTTCGGGCACGCACCTCCTCGCCGCCCGCGCCGAGCGATTCCGCGAGGACTGGGTCAAGCGCCAGCTGGTTGACGCCGGCTCGGCCCGGGCCCAGTCGTTGGGTTGGCCCGACGCCTACGCGTTCACCAAGGCGCTGGGCGAGCGGGCGCTCGTGTCCCAACACGGGCCCGGCGGAGCGAACCCGGTCCCGCTCAGCATCGTCCGGCCGTCGATCATCGAGTCGGCCCTGTCCGAGCCGAGACCGGGGTGGATCCGTGGTTTCCGCATGGCCGAGCCGATCATCATCTCCTATGCCCGTGGCTTGCTGCGGGAGTTCCCCGGCGTCGCCGAGGGCATCATCGACGTCATCCCGGTTGATCTGGTCGTTGCGGCGATCATCGCCGTCGCTGCGAAGGGACCCGAGGAAACCCGCCCGTCGGTGTTCCATGTGGCATCGGGGGTGCGGAACCCGCTCGCATACGGCCTCCTGGTCGATCTCGCCCAGGACTGGTTCGGCCGCCACCCGCTCTACGACGAACGAGGCCAGCCGATCTCGGTGCCGGCGTGGTCGTTCCCCGGGCGCGGACGGGTGCAACGCCAGCTCCGCCAGGCGACCAGGCTCATGGGTGCCGCCGAGCGCGGCCTGACCATGGTCCCGTTTCGGCGCAAGCAGGCCGAGTGGGCGGCGGCACTGGAAGAGAAGCAGACCCTGGCCGAACGCGCCCTTGGATACGTCGAGCTCTACGGCGCCTACACCGAGACCGAGGCCCGCTACCGGGTCGACCACCTGCTCACCCTCTTCGAGACGCTCGATGCCGGGGACCAGGCCACGTTCTGTTTCGACCCGGCCGTCATCGACTGGGTCCACTACGTCTCCGAGGTCCACTTCCCCTCAGTGGTCGAGCGGGGCCGCGTCCGGACCTCCCCCACGAAGCAGACCGGTCCCGACCGGGAGACCCGGATGCGGACGGCAGTCTTGGCCCCCGAACGCCACCTGGCCGTCTTCGATCTCGAGCACACGCTGATCGCGTCCAACGTCGTCGACTCGTATGCCTGGTTGGCCAGTCGCCACCTCGACGCCGACAAGCGGGTCGGGTTCGTGGCCGACCTGGTCGGAGCGGCGCCCCGGTGGCTGGCCCTCGACCGCCGCGACCGCGGCGACTTCCTCCGCTCCTTCTATCGCCGCTACGAGGGCGCCCCGGTCGACGAGGTCAAGAGCGACGCCTGGGACCTCTTCCACGAGTTCCTTCTCCCCCGCTCGTTCCCGGCCGGGCTGGCCCGGGTTCGCCATCACCGGCGGCTCGGGCACCGCACCCTGCTGATCACCGGCGCGCTCAACCTGGTCGTGGAACCGTTGGCCCCCCTCTTCGACGACGTGGTCTGCGCCCGGCTCTCCGAGCGAGACGGCAAGTTCACCGGACGGCTGGCCGAGCTCCCCCCGATCGGCGAGGCCAGGGCGCTACTGCTCGACCGCTATGCCGACGAGCACGGCCTGAAGCTCGACCAGTCGGTCGCCTACGCCGACTCCTCGAGCGACCTGGCCATGCTGGAGGCGGTCGGCTATCCGGTCGCCGTGAACCCCGACGCCCGGCTGGCCGCGATCGCCAGGCGGCGGGGCTGGCTGGTCGAGCACTGGAAGCGGGCGTCGGGCGGGACCGATCGTCTCCTCCCCTTGGGATCGCTCGATGTGAAGTCGCTCGTCGGTGACACCGGTTTGGGTGACTCCCGATGAAGGCACTCCTGTTCGAGCGGAGCCTGCCCCGTTTCGCCGCATCCAGAATCGCGTCGACGCTGGGCTCGGGACGTGGCGCCAAGGTGGCGCCCCTTCGGCTCGTCGACGCCGAGGCCCCCGATCTCCCCGGCGAGGGGTGGCACCGCGTCTCGCCGATCCTCTCGGGTATCTGCGGTTCCGATCTCGCGACCCTCGACGGCCGGAGCTCCCGGTACTTCGAGCCCCTGGTCAGCTTCCCGTTCGTCCCAGGCCACGAGGTGGTCGGCACGCTCGAGGCTTCCGCGACCGCGGCCGACGGAGCCTCCCTCGATGCTGGTCATCGGGTGGTGATCCAGCCGGTGCTCGGCTGCGCGGCGCGAGGGATAGAGCCTCCGTGCCCGTCGTGCTCGGCCGGTCACACCGGGGACTGCGAGCACGTCGCCTTCGGTCACATCTCCCCGGGAATCCAGACCGGATTCTGCTCAGACACCGGCGGGGGGTGGTCAACCGCAGGGCTGGTCGCGCACGAGAGCCAACTCCATGCCGTGCCCGAGAGCTTGAGCGACGCCGACGCAGTGACCATCGAACCGGTCGCGTGCGCGCTGCACTCGGTGTTGCGAGCGGGCCTCGGTGAAGACCCGGTCGTCGCCGTGTTGGGCGCCGGAACCCTCGGGCTGGCCACCGTCGCCGCGCTCACCCATCTCAGCTCGCAAGGGATCGTGCCCCTGCCCCGTGCCGTGCTTGTCGGAGCCCGCTACGCCAATCAGCGCACGCTGGCCGATGATCTCGGCGCGACCACCGCGTTGGCGCCCGATCAACTCTCGAGAGCGGTCCGCCGACACAGCCGGTCCATGACCATGGGCGGGGCGTCGAGCGTCCGGCTCACCGGAGGCGCCGATCTGGTGTTCGACTGCGTCGGCTCCGCCGACTCGATCGGCCAGTCGCTCGAGATGGTGCGGCCCCGCGGCACCGTCGTGCTCGTCGGGATGCCAGGACGGGTCAGCGTCGACCTGGCCTCCCTTTGGCACCGCGAAGTTCGCCTCGTCGGTGCCTACGCGTACGGCAACGAGACGGTGCTCGGCCAGGAACAGTCGACGTTCTCGCTGGCCATCGACGCCGTGGCCGCGATGCGCACCGGCAGGTTCGTCTCGGCCACCTATCCGCTCGATCGATTCGAAGAGGCGGTCGCCCACGCGGGCGCCGCCGGCAGAAGGGGCGCCGTGAAGATCGCCTTCGACCTGCAGGCGACCGCCCGAGGAGGCCACCGATGACAGCCCGGCCGGGATTCGTGCTTGAGGTGGACGGCTCCACGCCGCCCACCCTGTTCTGGAATGGCGAGGGCTTCACCCTGGAGCGGCTCCCTGAGGGCAGCCGGGTCATCTACGCGCCCGAGCCACTCAACGCGTTGAAGGACCCGGTCGCGGCCATCCGCCACGCGTTGGAGCACCCGACCGGCGACTCCGAACCGCTCAGCGTGCTGCTGCGGCCCGGGATGAAACTGACCATCTGCTTCGACGACGTGTCGCTCCCGTTGCCGCCCATGCAGGCGCCCGACGTGCGCCAGATGGTGATCGAGGAGGTCCTCGACATGGCGGCCACCGCGGGCGTCGACGACGTGGTGCTGGTCGCCGCCCTGGCCCTGCACCGCCGGATGACCGAGCCCGAGCTCCGCCACGCCCTGGGCGACCGCATCTACGAGGCCTTCGCCCCCCATGGGCTGCTCACCCAACACGACGCCGAGGACCCCGACAACCTCATCCACCTCGGCAAGACCGACGAGGGCGAGGACGTCGAGATCAACAAGCGGGCCGCCACGAGCGACCTGCTCGTCTACGTCAACATCAGCCTGGTGGCCATGGACGGGGGCCACAAGAGCGTCGCCACCGGGCTGGCCAGCTACAAGAGCCTGCGCCACCACCACAACCCGCGGACCATGCGGCACTCCAAGTCGTTCATGGACGCGCCGTCCTCGGAGCTGCACACGGCCAACTGGCGGATGGGCAAGCTCATCGCCGACAGCGGGGTCAAGGTCTTCCAGATCGAGACCACCCTCAACACCGACACCTTCCCCTCCCAGTTCGCGTTCCTGCAGCGCCGCGAGTGGGAGTGGAACCTGCGCGACAGAGTGAGCTACGCCGCCACCGCGACCGCCCTCGACGCGACGCCGGGCAAGCTGGCCCGCCAGATCTTCCACTCCATCCGGGCGCCCCACGCCATGACCTCGGTGCACGCCGGGGAGGTCGAGGCGGTCCACGAGGAGACGCTGTCCAACGTGTGGCGCCAGCAGGGCGTCGTGGTGGAGGGCCAGACCGACATCTTGACCATGGGGCTCCCCTACATCTGCCCATACAACGTGAACTCGATCATGAACCCGATCCTCGT
>PMOQ01000088.1:4726-4894 GCA_003161255.1 Acidimicrobiaceae bacterium
GTGCGCGAGGGCGGGGTGCTGATCATGCAGCACCCGACCAAGCCCGACTTCGACCCGGCCTTCCACCCGAGCTACATCGACTTCTTCGAGCAGGTGCTCACCGAGACGACCGACCCCGCGGAGATGCACAAGGTCTTCGAGGAGTCCTTCGCCACCGACCCGTGGTAC
>PMOQ01000048.1 GCA_003161255.1 Acidimicrobiaceae bacterium
GGGGTGAGCGGGTTGTAGGGGAGACCTACCGCGACGGCTGCCGCGGGGGAGGCGGTGAGCACCGCCGCGAGCGCGCCAAAAGAGACGAGAGGGAGGAGCAGGCTCGCGCTCAGCGCCAGCCGACCCGCTCGGCCCATCGGCCGAGGATCGTGCAACAGCTTCATGGTTTTCAACGGTGGTCTCCTTGATGTCTCGAAAAGGCGCTTTCTGCGGTCACCTTGGTCCTCCGCATTCCCACTGCTGGTCCTGCTGCCCTGGCCGATGGCCTCACCCTGTCCCACGAGGGCTGGCACGCCAAGACAGACCCATCGCCGAATTTAGACCTCCATCTGCTTGAAATGCCGTGATATGGCGAATGACCAGCATGGCAACCATTTGGCAGTTGGGTCACCGTCGCAGGGAAGCGGTTCTCCGCTGAGCCCGGGCCCACCAGCGAGACCAGCTGCAGGCATGGCAAGGACCCAAGAGTTGACCCTGTCGGCGGTGCACGGCCGTCCCGATGATGCGTCCTCGACCACCGGCGGTCGGGGTCCTGGCTTCGCAGAAACACCCCGAGCGCTTTCTGGCTATAACCTCGAAACCCAGCAGGTCGGTCGGGTTGACGAGGATGCTCGGGCAATCGGGCTACGATGCCAAGCTTTCGCCCACCTCGAGGGGGAAATGTCGGTGCCATCGACTATCACGCCCGCCCAAACCATCCGTCGAGCCTGGGGCGTCGCTGTGGCGACCGTGCTCGTGCTCGCCTCGTTCGTCGTCGTCGTCGGAGCGCCGGCTTCGGCGACGCCGCCGACCACCTCCCCGGAAACGGGCTACGACATCTCCTTCCCTCAGTGCGGAGAAGTGTTCCCGAGCGGCCAGAGTTTCGCCATCGTCGGGGTCAACGACGGTGAACCCAACTCCTTAAACCCGTGCTTCGGGACGTCGCCGTCGTACCCGTCGACCGCCGACAGCGAGTTGCACTGGGCGGTGGAGACGTCGAGTGGTCCCCAGCCGAATGCTTCGATCTACGTGAACACGGGCGACCCCGGAGACGTCTATGACGGCACCCTGGTGACCGACTGGCCAACGTCGGGACCCGCTCCCTACGGATACGGCGATTGCACGACAACGACGGTAACGACGAACAGCGGCCCAGTGACCGCTGGTGCCGACTCGCCGGCCTGTGCGTGGACATACGGCGCTGACGCGGCGAATGCCGATCTCTCGTGGCTGGGATCAGCGGCCTCGTCGGTCGGCGTGTCCGGCGCCGCATCGAGCTACCCGTGGTGGCTCGACGTCGAGACCGGAAACCTATGGCAACAGGGTTCGGCGGGGCAGGCGATGAACGTCGCGGTGCTCCAGGGCATGGATGCGGCGCTGGCAGCCGCTGGCGCGACGAGCATCGGGGTCTACTCGACGAGCTACCAGTGGGGCATCATCACGGGAGGCACTTCATCGGGAACGCCTGCGCTCGGCGGCCTTGCCAACTGGATCCCGGGCGCGAACACGGTTGCCGATGCCGAGGCGGCCTGCTCCGATAGCTCCTTCACCGGTGGTCCGGTAACCATGACGCAGTGGACCACGAACATCGACGGCGATGTGCTCTGCGGCTCGGCCGTAACCACCCCGAGCAACGGTGCATTCTTGTCCGCGGTATACGAGGACCTCCTCGGCCGAGCGCCCGATCCGGGAGGGCTTGCCTCGTGGGAGGGCCAGCTCGCCGCCGGTGTCAGCGATGAACAGGTGGCCTACGACATCGCCACCTCCCCCGAATACCGAAGCCGTCTCGTGCAGTCCTACTACGAAGCCTTCTTGGGCCGCGCCGCTGACCCGGGAGGCCTCGCGTCCTGGGTTGGCCAGCTGAACGCCGGTGGGAGCGACCAGTCGGTCGTCGAAGGCATCATGGACTCGCCCGAGTTCTATGCCCACGCAGGTGGCACCCCGAGCGGCTTCGTCACCGCCCTTTACACGGATCTCTTGGGTCGCGCGGCTGACCCGGGAGGCCTCGCGTCCTGGGTTGGCCAGCTGAACGCCGGTGTGAGCCCGGGTGCTCTCGTGGCCGGGTTCCTCTATTCGAACGAGTACGAAACCGACTGGGTCGAAGGTGAGTACGTCCACCTCCTGGACCGCGGGGCTGACCCGGGAGGCCTCGCGTCATGGGTATCCGAGCTCGCAGGCGGGGCCCGGTATGAGCAGGTCATCGCCGGCCTCGTGGGCTCGCCCGAGTACTACGCCCACGCATAACAATGCATGCCGTCCGTTTTCGACCTCTGGCGGCCATCCGGATCACGGCCGCAGTCGGTGTTGTGTTGCTGCTCGCCGGCTGTTCGACCAGCCCGGCCAAGTCGTCGAGGTCGACATCGACGTCCCAGTCCAACTCGACATCGACGTCCCAGGCCAAGGTGTCCACCACGACAACCGGACCGGTCTCCATCTCGACCTGCCAGCCATCCGGACTGCGGATCGGGGTGTCCGGATCCGGCGGAGCCGCCGGGACCATCGAGCTCACGTTTTCCCTAACCAACATCACCTCCGTCTCGTGCACGATGCAGGGCTACCCCGGGATGCTGCTACTCGACGCCAGCGGCGTTGCCCTGCCGACCACGGTCCTGCGGGGAGGCTCGCTGTCCTTCGAGAACATCGCAGTGACCGCGGTCTCGTTGAGCCCCGGTGAGAGCGCGTACTTCAATCTCGGGTACAGCGACGTGACGGGCCCCTGCTCGATGGCATCGCAAGTCGAGATCACCCTGCCGAACGACACAGCGCACGCCGCCGTCCCGGTCACGAGCCTCCAGGCGTGCGACAACGGCACGCTTACCGTCTCGCCGGTGTTCGCGTCGAGCAACGCTGCAGCTACCGAGACGACTGCTCCGCCCCTCTCCTGAGTGAGACCGGCGCAGCTGAGCCAAGCTTTTTCAGCTCGTCAGATGCTCGATCGACGTGTCACCGCTCCATCTGGTTGCCTACGCCCGCGAGTGCATCGCCATCAGTCTCGGGGGACCTTTTGTCGCGGTGATGTAAGTGTCGATTAATCCGGTGAACGTCGTCGGGTCAGTTTCCGGCAGGCACCGCGTCGGTCGGGGTTCCCAAGACTGGAACAGCACGTAGTTCGGCCGGCCTTGGTCCTGCTGTTGGTACTCCTCGAACCGCGCCACAACTTGGCTCGTCCACTCGCCGTTAGCGTTGTCCTGGGTGTCGCCGACGTAGATGATGCCGAAACGGATGCCGCGCTGGCGCGAACCGGCCGCGAGCTGTTGCACGAGGGCCGCCCATCCCGGATAACTGAAGTCGACATCGGCGAAGAAGAACGGGAAGGGTGCTCCGGTGACCGATCGGTAGGTGTCGTACCATGCCTCAACCGTGGTCACGGCGTCCCCCTGATAGGTGTACGGGCTGACCGGCTCCACGTCGCCGATCTCCGCACCGGGGTAGATGGTCTTGACCAACCGCGCGAACCGGCCCACGTCCTTG
>PMOQ01000042.1 GCA_003161255.1 Acidimicrobiaceae bacterium
CTCGCGATCGGCAACGCGCTGGCATTGGCGGGCGGTCTAAGCGTGACCGAGGGCATCGTCTCGTCGAAGAACAGGGCCCTGACTGCGACCAGCGACCTGACCGGACGCAGCGAGAACTTGAGCGGCCTCATCCAGACCGACGCAGCGATCAACTCGGGAAACTCGGGCGGGCCACTCGTCAACTCGTCCGGTCAGGTCATCGGCATGAACACCGCGGTTGCGGAGAGCACGCAGGGCAACGCGCCGGCCCAGAACATCGGGTTCGCCATCGCCATCGACACGATCAAGCCGCTCCTCGCCCTCCTGCGCGACGGCGGCACGAAGGGCTCCGGCGGCTGAGCCGACCGGTGGACGGCGGGGCCGACACCACCGCAACGGGCAGTACGCTGACCCCTCGTTCTTGATGCACCGTTGGGAGGACCCGTGGCGCCCGAGCCTGAGGAAGTAGCACCCGAGGAGGAGGCCGAGGTCATACCCCCGGTCGGGCACGCCCGGGTCGTCTATCTCGGACCGGTGGCGCCCCACTGGGAGGTCCAGTCCGATTTTGGTGACCCCGCGACGATCGAGGCCTTCCGGGACCGGGCGATGGCCCGCCTGGTGCTGCTCCCGCCGCACGACCCCCAGTTCCGGCGGAACCGGGAGCGGGTGGTGCGCGACGCCGAGCGGGAGAACCTGACGCTCGAATGGGACCTCGGTTTCCCCGAGGAGAACGCCTAACCGCTCTGCGGGCCTATTCGGCCGGGCCCTCGCTCTCGGATCCATCCGCGTCCTCGGGCAGGTCGATCCGCTCGAGCCACAGGCCCGGGGCGTCCACCTCGGCCGGGGTGGGCAGGCTCCTCGCGTCGGCGAGCAGACGGGCCAGCCCGTCCTCTCCCGCCCGTTCGACCACCCCGCGGACGAACGAGGCCCCCCGATCGACCTCGGTCCGGCTGACGTCGAAACCGAACAGTGCGGCGGCGGCTTGGCGGCCGCGGGAGTCGGCGACGCGGTAGCGGTACCAGGCTTCCGAGAGAGGTCCGGCCGATCCGGTGATGGCCTGGGCGATGGTGGTCGTCACATGGTCGATGTAGCCGGTCAGCGCGGCCACCAACGCGTTGAGTCGGTCCGACGTCGCCCGGTTGCCCGGTGCCAACAGGTCGGCCAGCAGCGCTTCGGGGTCCGACATGAGGTTCTGCAGCGACTCTGGTCCGACGTCGGTCCCGCTCAACCGTTCCGCGATGCCCTGTTGCGCGGCCATGGACTCGGCGACCGCCCCCTCCAACAACTCGTTCAGGCGGGCCGTGATGTGCGGCCGGTCGAGCACGAGCTGGACGGTGAGCTCGTGCGCGCACACCCACAGCAATGTGGCGTCCTCGGGCAGGCTCCAGTCGGCGGCGAAGGCGGCGACGTTCTCCGGCACCACCAAGAGCTCGTTCGACTTCGGCCACGGGACGATCAGCGCGTACTGGCCCAGGGCCTGGCGGGCCAGGTGGCCGGCCGCAGAACCGAATTGGAGCCCGAGCATGATCGGGCCCATCGTCGACGCAAACTGGCCGAGCAGCGCCTGGAGCCCGTCGGGGAACTCGTCGGCGTCGAGCGCCGCCTCGATCGGAGGAGTCGGAGCGGTCTCGATGAGCCCGACCATTCTTTCGAGCAGGGGCCGCCATCCGTCGAGCGCCCGGTTGGCCCATGCACCCCGGCCGACCGGCACGAACGAGTACGAGTGGCCGTCTCCGATGGACAGCCCGGTCGTCCCCTCGACGTGGAGCTCGACCACCCGCGCGAGCTCCTCGAGCTTGATCCGTTGCAGCGGGTCGGGGTTGGACTCGGTGCCGCCGTCGGTGGCCACCCCGGCGGCCAGGGCCCGGGCGGCGTCGAGCCACGGGGCCGAGGTGCCGCGGGCACCGCCGCCGATCACCTTCAAGAGGTCGCCGAGCAGTCCCGAAATTGGGTTGTCGGGGTCCTCGGGGTTCGTTGCCACAACCTCATGCTAGGGGCGGCCCGGGGAAGCCCCGCTTAGGCGGACGGGCTGAGGGCCAGGCCAACGGTTCGAACGGTGTCGTGCCGGTCGACCCGCAGGTTCACCCAGGCCCCGGGGGCCAGGAGATACAGCCGGGAGCGCAGGTCGGCCATCGAGCGGACCCGCCAGCCATCGATCGACTCGATCACGTCGCCCCGCTCCAGCCGGTCGTTGGACGCTCCGCGCTGGTCGACCGCAGTGACGAGGGCGCCCTTCGGTTGCTTGCGGCCCGAGTCGGCGCCGTTGATTCCGAGCCATCCGTGCTGGATCTTCCCNNCCGGCGGACGCGACGCCCGACTTGTCGAGGATGCCGATCACGGCCCCGTCGGGTTCCATCAACACCGCCCCCGCGGGGCTGGCGTTCGTCGACGTGGCTGCGACCACGCTGGCCATCCCCGCACCCGGGCCCGACGCCACGGGGACGCCGGTCGACGCGATCGTTTCATTCGACCATGTCGCCGTCTCCGATCCGGGCGACACGGACGAGACGGCGAGCATGACCACCCCCGCTCCCGGTTGCACCTCGCTCCAGTCGACGAAGTGCGCAACCGGCAGTGCGGTGCCGATGCTCAACAGGCCGACGTCCGACGTCGGGTCCACACCGATGATGGTTGCGCTCTCGCGCCGGCCCGACGCCGTCGTCGCGACGATCAGCTGGGCGCCGGTGAGCAGGGTGGCGTTCGTGGCGATCAGCCCGTGCGACGCGACGACGATGCCGCACCCGTAGGTGCTGGAGGTCGCAGAGGTCACGTCCAGGCGCACGATCGACTGCGCGGCCGACGCGGGGGGAGGGGCGATCGGGGGGAGTGTCGAGATCGGGCCGGGCCGGCTGTGCGTCGCCAACATCAGGCCGCCGGTGACGAGGGCCGCCACGGCACCGGCTCCGACCAGGCTGGTGGCCCAGGCCGTCCGTCTGCCCGCCGGGCGCACGTGGACGACCGGACCCGCCCCGGTGCGCCCAACCGGTGACCACGAGCCGGTTTCGGAGGGGTGCCTCCAGGCGCGCTGCTCGGGCGGGACCCAGCCTCCGGGCGCGACATTGCCGCCCGACAGCTCGTCCTTCGGACCGTCTTCACCCTCTTCGTGTTCACCGGGCTCCTGGTTGTAGGAGCCGCCATCCGATGAAGTCACAACTGCCCAGGTTACTGAGGGCTTTGGCCGCGATGCGGTCGCCCGGACCCTCGTACCATGGTCCAAGTGCCTCGTGACCTGGCGATCGACCTGGGCACGGCAAACACCCTCGTCTACGCCAAGGGGAAGGGCATCGTCTTGAACGAGCCCACCGTGATCGCCTACAACACCCGCAGCCGGGAGGTGCTCGCCATCGGCTCCGAGGCGTGGCAGATGATCGGCCGAACGCCCGGCTACATCGTGGCAGTCCGCCCGCTGCGCCAGGGGGCGATCACCGACTTCGACATCACCGAGCGGATGCTGCGGGTCCTCCTCCAGCGGTGCGGGGTCTCGAGGATCAGCCGGCCCCGTGTCCTCATCTGCGTGCCCTCGGCCATCACCCGGGTGGAGCGCCGTGCGGTGAGGGAGGCGGCCCGCCACGCCGGTGCGTCGGCGACCTACCTCATCGAGCAGCCCATGGCGGCCGCCATCGGCGCCGGTCTCGCCATCCACGAGCCGATGGGTTCGATGGTGGTCGACGTCGGCGGCGGCACCGCCGAGACAGCGGTCATCTCGCTCGGGGGAGTGGTGGCCCAGCGGGCCATCCGCTGCGGTGGGTTCGACTTCGACGCGGCGATCCAGTCCTATGTCCGCCATCGCCACGGAATCGCCATCGGCGAGCGGACGGCCGAGGCGGTGAAGCTCGCCATCGGCTCCGCGTACCCCTATGAGGCCGAGCGGGAGGCCATGGTCCGCGGGCGAGAGGTGTCGACCGGGATGCCGAAGACGATCAGCCTCGAGCCGCTCGAGGTTCGCAAGGCGCTCGAGGACCAGGTGTCCCAGGTCATCGGTGCGGCGGCCGACTGCCTTGCCGAAACCCCGCCCGAACTGGCCCAGGACATCATGTTCCAGGGGGTCCACCTGCTCGGGGGCGGTGCGCTGTTGCGAGGCATGGCCCAGCGGCTGGCCAACGCGACGGCGGTCCCGGTGCACCTCGTCGACCTCCCGTTGGAGTGCGTGGTGCTCGGTGCCGGTCGGTGTCTCGAGGCCCTCGACGAGTTGCGATCCGTATTCACCGACACCGGGGACTGACGACCCGCGGGCTCAGCGCCCGAGGAGGATCTCGGCCGCCTGGCGAACCTGCCAGTCGGCGTCGTCCAGGCAACCCTCGAGCGCCGACTCCACCTCGGGTCCTTCGAAGCCGGCCAGCGCCACGACGGCACGGCGCCGCACCGGCGGCCGGTCGGCCAACGCGCCGAGAACCGCGGCCAGCCCGTCCGGCGCCCCGATGGCACCGAGTGCCGCGACGGCGGCCTCGCGGCACCGCGGGTCGTGGTGATCCGCGGCCACCCGAGCGATCGACGGCACCGACGCACGGTCCCGGCGCTCGCCCAGCGCCCACGCGGCCGCCTCGACGACCAGCGGGTCGCCGTCTTCCAGCCGATCGGAGAGCAGCGACGGCAGGGTCGATCGACTGCCGGTGCCGCCACAGCGGGCGCCGAGCACCGCCGCCCGGCGCCGCACCGTCGGGTCGGGATCTCGGAACGCCTCGCCGAGATCGGCGACCCGGAGTGACCCGAGGCGGTCGAGGGCACCGAGTCGGGCGGCGCGCACCGAGGGATCCGGGTCGGACCTGGCTGCCTCGACGGTGCCCCGATCGCCGCGGTGTCCGGCCGCAACGACCGCACGGCGACGCTCGGCGGGCGATCCGTCGCGCCGGTTCTCCCGCCGTTCCATGGGAGGATCGTCGACCACCGTCACGAGTATGACCGAGGCCTACCCCGAACCCCGTGTGCCGCGCCGCAGCCGCAGGCTGCCCCGCGTGGCCCTGATCGTCGTGGCCGTCCTGCTGGTCGTGGTGGTCATCGCAAGCCGGATCACGCTCAACTACTACGTGTTGTCCCCCGGTGACGCGCAATCGGTCGGGGCCCTCATCAAGGTGCCCCATGGACGAGCCCACCGCATCCATGGAGCGGTGCTCCTCACCGACGTGTTCCTGCAGCAGGTGACCGCGCTCAGCTACCTCTCCGACCTCTTCTCCAGCGACGACCAGGTGGTGCCGACCGGCGAGCTCGTGGGCGGCGGGATACCGGCCTCGGAGCTGACCGCTCAGGGGTATCTGGAGATGGCGCAGGCCCAGGCGGCGGCGAAGACCGCCGCGCTCCGGCGACTGGGCTTTCACATCACCGAGCACGACTCGGGAGCCGTGATCGCCGGGGTGGCCTCCGACACGCCGGCCGCCGGTGTGCTGAAGGTGGCCCAGGTCATCACCGCGGTCAACGGCACGGCCACGCCGACCGTGTGCGACTTCGTCCGCCAACTGGCCACGCTCGGCCCGGGCCAATCGGTCACCCTTTCCGTCGATCAGGACCACTTCAGCGCCGACGGGGTGCCCGTGTCCGGGTCGTCGGTCAAAAGGACGCTCCGACTGGCCAAGAGGCCCCCCGGCGTCGCCGCCGACACCGGGTGCGGCATCCGGCCGAGCTCGGGCTTTCTCGGGCTGTCGGTCCAGACGGCGCAGGACTTCGCCTACCCGTTCCCCATCACCATCGACACCGCCGGCATCGGTGGCCCCTCGGCGGGTCTCGCCATGACCCTCGGACTGATCAACACCCTGTCGGGCGGGCACCTGACCGGCGGACGGACGGTCGCCGCGACCGGGACCATCGACGAGTTCGGCAACGTCGGAGACGTCGGAGGCGTCGCGCAGAAGACGATCGCCGTCGAACGGGCCGGCGCCACGGTGTTCTTGGTGCCGCCCCCCGAACTCGCCGTGGCCAAGTCCAAGGCCGATGCGTCGCTGCATGTCTATGCGGTGTCGACCCTGGCCCAGGCGCTGTCGGTCCTCCACAAGCTCGGCGGCGACGTGCCGGCCGCCATTCCGACGGACTGACGCGGGCCGGATCGGGCCCTCAGTCTCGAATTTGGGTCATTTCCCGGCCGAGTGTCTATCCATCCTGGGGTGATCAGGCCGTAGGCTTTGGCCCATGCCGGACCCGTCCAGCGACCCCTCACCCCGCATGCGGTCAAACGAGGTGTCGGGACGGACGTTCACGAGGAACCGTCGCGGCTTCGACGCCGCCGAGGTGGCGGCCTATCTGGAGGAACTCGCAGCCGAGCTCGCGGCTTGGGAGGCCCGCGAGGAGGTGCTGCTCGAAGAGTTGTCGGCGGCCGAGGAGCGCTCGGCCAACCCTGAGATCACCGACAACCAATTGACGACTGCGCTCGGCCAGAAGAGCGCCGAGCTCCTGCGCAACGCCCATCACGAGGCGTCCCGGCTCGTCAACGCGGCCGAGGAGACCGCGGGTGCGGTCGTCCGGGACGCGCAGCAACAGGCCACCGACATCCAGGTCAGCGCCGAGGCGGCGTCGGCCGAGCGCATCGCCCAGGCCGAGCTGGCTGCGGGTGCCGTCCAGGAGGGCGCGCAGGCGGACGTGGCGGCGATCCTCGACCGGGCCCGCTCCGATGGGAACGCGCTGCTCGATCGAGCACGCGAGCGCGGACGCCTGATGATCGAGCAGGCCCAGGAGACCCGGCGCCGCATGTTGACCGAGACGGCGCAGCGCCGCCGCGTCCTCCTCATCCAGATCGAGCAATTGCGCGCCGCGCGCGACCAATTGGCCCGCACCGTCATCGGGGTGCGCGGCTCGGTCGACGACATCGTCTCGGGACTGGCCCGGGCCGATGATGACGCGCGCGCCGCCGCGGTCGCGGTCGCGGAGCGCGTGGCCGAGGTCGAAGCGCAAGAGGTGGAAGGTCTGGAACCGGCCGAGGCCGACGCAATCGCAGCCGCAAACGGCGAGCGCGGCGAGATAGCGGGGACTCGTGAGTCGGTGGTCGCCGAGGAATCGGGCCCCGAAGAGTCCAAGGTCGAGGAGCTCTTTGCGCGCATCCGGGAGGGTCGGATCGCCGACCCGGCCGGGGACACGACGCATCCGATCCTCGTCGACACGGCCGGGGAGCCACCCGGTGACACGGTCGGCGAGCCGACCGAGAGCGACGCCGAGGGAGCCCCCGCGAGCCTTGCGATCCCCCTCGTGGCGTCCTCGGACACCGAAACCGACGGCCTGGTCGCCGAACGCGACGATCTTCTCGACCCGATCATCGCCCGGATGGCCCGTCGCCTAAAGCGGGCGATGCAGGACGACCAGAACCAGCTGCTCCACCGGCTTCGGAACGACTCGGGCGAGTACCGCCAGGAACTGCTCAGTTCCGAAGACGATCAACGCCGCGGTCTCGTCGAGGCGTCGGTGGACTTCCTCGGTGACGCGTTCGACGCAGGCGAGACGTTCGCGCACCAGCAGCTCGGCCACGGCGACGGGGCAGTTTCCGACCCGACGGAGATCAACCGCTCGGCCGTCGGGACCGGCGCACAGGAATTGGCGGACACGGTCGTGACCTTGCTCCGCCGCCGGCTGTTGGAAGAGGACGTCGAGGGCCCGGGGCCGAGCGAGGAAGAGGCCACCGAGCTGGTCAGCGCGGCCTACCGGGAGTGGCGGGGGGAGCGGATCGAACGGCTGGTCGGGGACCACGTCATCGGGGCCTTCTCGAGCGGGGTCCGGGCGGCCAGCGGATCGGCGCCGTTGCGCTGGATCCCGTCGGGCTCCGACGACGCCTGTGCGGACTGCGAGGACAACGGCCTCGCCGAGGCGGTTGCCGATGGTGAGCGCTTCCCAACTGGGCATTTGCACCCGCCGGCCCATGTCGGGTGCCGCTGTCTCGTCGTGCCGACCAAGACTTGACAGACTCCGGGACCTAGGCTCCCCAACCGTGCGCACCCCGCAAGACGTGGCGCCTCGCGTCCCGCGTGCGCGGCACCGCGGCCGTTGGTGGCTGCTCGCGGCCGCCATCGTCCTGATCGTCCTGCTCGGATCGCTGCGCTCCCTGGCCAGCATCTATACCGACAGCCTCTGGTTCTCCTCGGTCCACCTGAGCTCGGTCTGGTCGACGCTGCTCGGGGTGAAGGTGGGCCTGTTCGCCTCCTTCGGCGGGCTCTTCTTCGTGCTCTTGTGGGTCAACCTGATCGTGTCGGACCGGGTCAGCTCGGTCGTCGACGCCAGTGACCCCGAGGACGAGCTGGTCCGCCGGTACCAGCGGATCGTTCGCCCGTACGCGAACCGCATCTACGCGGGGCTCTCGGTCGTGGTCGCGCTCATTGCGGCGGCCGGGACGGTCGGGGAGTGGCAGAACTGGCTGCTCTTCACCCACGGCCAGAGCTTCCACAAGACCGACCCGCAGTTCCACATGGACATCTCGTTCTACGTGTTCCGGCTGCCGTTCCTGGAGTTCCTGGTCAACTGGTTGATCGTTTCGCTCATCGTCATCTTGGTGTTCACGGCGGTGTTCCACTACCTGAACGGCGGCATCCGCACCCAACGGGGACGTCCGAGGGTGCGGCCGGTGGTGAAGGCCCATCTGTCGGTGCTGTTGGCGGTCATCGCACTGGCAAAGGCGGCCGGCTACGTGCTGGCCAAGTACCAGCTCGTCACCTCCAACAACGGCTTCGTCGAGGGCGCCGGCTACACGGACGTCCACGCTCGGATCCCGGCCCTCGAGCTCCTGTTCTGGATCTCGCTCGCGGCGGCGGCCGTGCTGGTATGGAACATCCGCCGCCAGGGGTGGACACTCCCGATCCTGGCCGTCGGGCTGTGGGCGTTCGTCGCCCTCGTGATCGGCGTCATCTACCCGGCCATCAGCCAGGCCATCGTCAACCCGTCGCAGAACTCGAAGGAAGCCCCGTACATCGCCCGCAACATCGCAGCGACGCGGTTCGCCTACGGGTTGAACAACATCGCGGTGAGCAAGTACCCGGCGACGGCGTCGCTCACGGCCGATCAGGTGCTCGAGAACTTCGGGACCCTGGCCAACATCCGGCTGTGGGACCCCGACCCCCAGATCTCGCTCCAGACCGTGCAGAAGCTGCAGTACGTGCACGGCTACTACACCTTCACCGGGTTGGCCGTCGACCGTTACCGGATCAAGGGTCAGCTCCAGCCGGTCTTGGTCGGTGTGCGGCAGGTCAACCAGTCCGGCATCGCCTCGCCGACATGGGTGAACACGCACCTCCAGTACACCCACGGCGAGGGCATCGTGCTGGCCCAGGCCAACACGGCCAACGTGAACGGCGATCCGGTGTTCGCGGTGAAGAACGTCCCCCCGAACTCGTCGGGTGGGTTGCCCAAGGTCACCCAGCCCGACGTCTACTTCAGCCTCAACAACCCCGGCTTCGTGATCGCGAACACCAAAGAGGCCGAGATCGGATCTGGTGACCCCCACTACCAGGGAACCGGGGGGGTCCAGCTGACGTCGCTGCTCCGCCGGGCGGCGTTCGCGCTCCGACTCGGTGACTTCAACCTTCTGATCTCGAGCCAGATCACGAGCAACTCGCGCATCATGTTCGTGCGCGACATCCAGAACATGGCCCAGGAGGCCGCCCCGTTCCTCAACTGGGACGCCGACCCATACGCCGTGCTCGACCAGGGTCACATCGACTGGGTGCTGGACGGGTACACGACCACGGCCAACTACCCGTACTCGCAGAACGCGGGATCGATCCTGGTGCCCCAGGGCAGCGGCCTGCCGGGCAGCTACAACTACGTGCGCAACTCGGTGAAGCTGGTCATCAACGCCTACTCGGGGTCGATGACCTTCTACGCGATGGACAACGACCCGATTCTGCGGACCTACGAATCCGCGTTCCCCGGCATGTTCACCCCGGCGTCGTCCATGCCGGCGAGCCTCCAGCAGCACCTTCGCTACCCCGAGGACATGTTCTCGGTGCAGGCCGCCCTCTACGGCCGCTACCACATCTCTTCGCCCAACGACTTCTACAACGCCAACGGGGCCTGGACCCTGTCGCCGACCGCGGGTGCCGGTTCACCATCGCAGGCTCTTTCGGTCACGCTCACCACCAACGCGCAGGACCAGACGATCAGCGGCTCGATCGCCCCGATGGCTCCCGTCTACCAGGTCTTGAAGGAACCGGGGGATACCACGCAGTCCTTCAACATCTCGGACGCCTACGTGCCGTTCAACACCGGGTCCAACAGCCAGAACCTGTCCGCGTTCATCTTCGGCACCTATAAGTCCGTTGCCGGCGGGAAGCTGCACGTGTACGTGACCCCGGGGGGCCAGTCCGTCGGCCCGGCGCTCGCCGAATCCGAGATCCAGCAGAACAGCACGGTGTCCCAGGACATCACGCTGCTCGACCAGCACGGGTCGGGGGTCCTGCTCGGGAACATCTTGATGTTGCCGGTCGGGAACGCCGTCATCTACGTGCGCCCCCTCTACGTCGAGTCGACCACCAACCCCCTGCCCCAGCTGACCGACGTGATCACCGTGCTCGGGGCCGACGTCAAGATCGAGCCGACGGTGAGCGCGTCGCTCAATGCGCTGTTGAAGATCCAGGTGCCGACCGGCACCCCGGGTGGTTCCACCTCGCCAACCTCGAACATCGGCTCGGCGACCGAGTCCGAGGTCAACTCCTTGATCATGCAGGCCCAGGCGGACTATCAGGCCGCCCAGGCCGCGCTGACAAGCGGCTCACTGGCCCAGTACCAGACGGAGATCGCGGCGATGGAGCAGGTGCTCCAGCAGGCCGAGAGCCTCCTCAACCCCACCGGGGCCAGCCCGACGACGTCACCGACGACGACGACCACGACCACGACGGTGCCCAGGAAGAAGACGAAGACCACGACCAAGAACACGTCGACCGCCGTCGGCGTGGGCGGTTCCAACTCTCGAAGCTGACACAGGCCCCCGGAGGACCGGCCGCGGGCTCCGTGCGATGATGGGTGTTCAGGTAGGTCAGCTCGCTCCGGCGGGCCCGAGTCCGGGGGTGCCCGATGGGGTTTCTCGACAAGGTGAAGGAAGGCGCGGCCCAGGCGTCGGCAGCGGCCAAGGACGCCGCCCAGAAGGGCCAAGCGAAGCTCGACTCGATGCAGGCGAAGAAGGCCGCCGACGGCCTGTTGCGCGACCTCGGCGCGGCGGCGTACGCGGAGAAGATGGGAAGAGCACCGACGAACAACGCTGCCGAGATCGACCGGATCCTGGCTGCGCTCGAGGTTCACGAGAAGGAAAACGGGCAGATCGACCTGGCGCCGACGTCGGGCACGCCGGGCACCTGATCGAGCCCGCCGCCACCCCTTTTCGTGGGGATGGCCGGCGGCTGCTAAATTTTCAGGTCTCGCCGCGGGGTGGAGCAGTCTGNNCAGGTTCAAATCCTGCCCCCGCCACGATGTATGAACGGGCGACCGTTCAGTTACGAACACGACGAAGCCGCAGGTTGGCGGCTTGTATCGAATGAGTTTCCCTCAAGGGTTGACCAGACACGTCGTGACTCGTCACCCTGCTGAGTATGGAGCATAGGACTCGCGCATCGTTTTTGCATGGTGCATCGCTGCCAGATGTGCTGGTCAGTTTGGTGCATCAGCCGGGCACAGCTGACATTTGCGCTATGCAATCTCGGGACTTGGTCCCGAGATACGGCGTCCTGATCGCCGATCCACGCTACGAATGTTTGGTCAGCCCACCGCTTGAGGATCGTTGGTGGCGTTTGCGTTCGCGGGGAGCAGTTCGTGACGGACGGTGAACCTCACGCCGTCGGAGTCATGTTCCGGATGATCGTCTCAAGCGATCGGTTCAGGACACGGACTTCATCCCGCGTGAGACCCTGGAGCAGACGTTCCTCCAATTTCTGAACGCCGTCGTCAACCGATCGCCACTTCTTCTCTCCCGCGTGCGTCACGCTGCTGGCGCTCTGGCTGCATCTGCCGATTACGGTTGAGATGCCCAACGGCCCGGGGATGCATCGCTCCATCTTTGAAGCGAGCGCCTCCGAGCGACTCTTCCTTTCAGCTTTCAGGGCGGCCGCAATCGCCCAGATGGATCCTCTTGGGGGCGTTGAGAGTCGCGTGGCGGGTCCATCTGCTAATGCCGCGTTAACCCGCCCACTCCGGCACAAGACTGGGACAGGCAAACCGGCGTGTTCGGCGCGTTATTGGGACGCGTCGCTCCGCTCGGATGGGGGAATCTCGGGGCCGCCCCACTCGATCCGTTCGCGCGCGTGCCGGGGAATCCTCCAAGGATTCCCCGGCACCGTTCGGGCGATCAGTGCAGGGCCGGCTCCAGGTGCTCCGTCTCTAGGTGCTCCGTCTCCGGCAGATCCACCACCGGAGCGGCCGTTCCCCGAGAGGCGGCCCGCTCGGTCCGGATGTCGAGCACGAGCAGGCTCAGGTTGGACACGACCGCCGCACCGATGATCGTCGTGATCAATGCTATGAGCCCGCTGGTCACGTGGTACCCGAGTACGGCTCCGACCAGCGCGCCGACGCCCGCGGCACCGATGCCCTTGGGCCGCATCGCCTTCGGCGTGTCGG
>PMOQ01000081.1 GCA_003161255.1 Acidimicrobiaceae bacterium
GACCCGCCCGAGGACCACAAGGCGTACCTGCACCGTTCGGGCCGGACCGCCCGGGCCGGCGAGACTGGTGTCGCCGTCACCCTGCTCTTGTGGAACCAGCTGGTGGAGGCCGAGGTCATCCAGCGCCGCCTCGGTCTGCGCATCCCGCTCGTCGAGATGTTCTCGAACGATCCACGTCTGGCCGACCTCGCAGCCTGGGAGCCGGCCGCCCACGAGAGCGTCCTCTGAGCCTGCCCGCTCACGCATGACCATCCGTTCCAGGTGACCTCCCCCCCGGCCGCTCCGGTCCGCGTTTGGTCGCACGACGACCAGCCCTTCGCCCGCGTGCTTGTCATCTGTGCGCACCCCGACGACGTCGACTTCGGGTGCTCGGCGACGGTGGCCGCATTCGAGAAGGCCGGCATCGAAGTGGCCTACTGCATCGCCACCGACGGCGAGGCCGGTGGGTCGGACCGCACCCAGTCGCGCGCCGACATGGCGGCGGTCCGTCGCCGGGAGCAGACCGCGGCCGCGGCCGTTGTCGGGGTGAGCGACATCAGGTTCCTCGGTTTTCCCGACGGCCGGCTCACGGCGAGCCTGGAGCTTCGCCGCGAGTTCACCCGGGCGATCCGTGCGTTCATGCCCGACCTTGTGATTGCCCCGTCGCCGGAACGCCGCTGGGACGTCATCTTTGCGAGCCACCCCGATCACCTGGCCGCGGGGGAGGCGGCGGTCGACGCCGTCTACCCGGACGCCCGGAACCCGTTCGCCCACCCCGAGCTGTTGGCCGAGGGCCTGGAGCCCTTCACGGTTCGGGCGTTGTGGCTGATGGTCGGCCCGGGCTCCAATGTCGCGGTCGACGTCACCGACACCCTTGACCGCAAGGTCGCGGCGCTCGCATGCCACGAGAGCCAGGGCGCGGCCGACCCGTCCATGGCGGGACGGATGGCCGACTGGGCACGGGGCAACGCCGCGAACGCAGGGCTGCCGGACGGCCGGATGGCCGAGTTGTTCTTCTCCGTCTCGACGGGGTGATTCAGCCCGCCAGTTGCCGCAGGACGTAGCGCAGGATCCCGCCGTGGCGGTAGTACTCCGCCTCCATCGGTGTGTCGATCCGGACCTGGGCCGAGAACTCGAGCGTCGACCCGTCGGGACGCTCGATGGTGACCGGCACCTCCTTCGGGACGGACCCGTGGTTCAGTTCGTCGAGCCCTCCGATCGAGAGGACCTCGTGGCCCGTGAGCCCGAGGCTCGCCGCGTTCTCACCCTGCGCGTATTCCAACGGCAGGACGCCCATGCCGATGAGGTTGGAGCGGTGGATGCGCTCGAAGCTCTCGACGATGACGGCCCGCACCCCCAAGAGCGCTGCGCCCTTGGCCGCCCAGTCCCGGCTCGAGCCCGAGCCGTATTCCTTGCCGGCCAGCACGACGAGCGGCACCCCGTCGCGTTGGTACCGCTCTGCGGCCTCGTAGATGGTGGTCTCCTCGCCGTCGGGGAGGTGCAGCGTCACCCCCCCCTCGGTGCCCGGTGCGAGCTGGTTGCGCAGACGCACGTTCGCGAATGTGCCCCGCACCATCACCTCGTGGTTGCCGCGGCGGGCGCCATACGAGTTGAAGTCCCCCCGCTCCACGCCGTGCTCGGTCAGGTATTGGCCGGCCGGCGTCGAGGGGCCGATGGATCCGGCCGGGGAGATGTGGTCGGTTGTCACGCTGTCGCCGAGCACCACGAGCACGCGGGCTCCCTCGATATCGGTCACCGGTATCGGACCCTTGCCCATGTCGTCCAGGAACGGCGGGCGCAGTGCGTATGTCGAGTCCGCGTCCCACGCGAAGGTCTGGCCCTGTGCGACCGAGATGGACCGCCACCGGTCGTCGCCGTCGAACACCGCCGCGTAGCGGGTGCGGAACATGTCGGATCCGAGCGAGGTGCGGATCGTCTCGGTGATCTCGTCCTGGCTCGGCCACAGTTCGGAGAGCAACACCGGCGTGCCGTCGTCGGCCGTGCCGATGGGGTCGCGCGACAGGTCGAGACCCATCGTGCCCGCCAGCGCGTAGGCCACCACGAGTGGGGGAGAGGCGAGGTAGTTCAGCCGGACGTCCGGGTGGATCCGCCCCTCGAAGTTGCGGTTGCCCGATAGGACGGCCGCAACCGCAAGATCCGATGACTGCACCGCGTCGGAGACGCCCGGCTTCAACGGGCCCGAGTTCCCGATGCAGGTCGTGCACCCGAACCCGACCAGGTAGAAGCCGAGCGCCTCGAGCGGCTCGACGAGCCCGGCACGCTCGAGGTAGTCCATGACGACCCGTGATCCGGGAGCGAGCGATGTCTTCACCCACGGCTTCGCCTTCAGGCCCCGTTCGACCGCCTTCTTGGCCAACAGGCCCGCCCCGATCATCACCTGCGGGTTGGAGGTGTTGGTGCAGCTGGTGATGGCGGCGATCACCACGTCGCCGTCGTCCACGTCCTGCTTCTCGTCCGGGCCGGCCGTGGTGAGCTTGGCCGAACGTGGCTCGCGGTCGATGGCGGTGCGGAAGGCCGCAGCGGCGTCCGAGAGCGACACGCGGTCCTGGGGCCGGGCCGGGCCGGCCAGGCTCGGCACGACGGTCGAGAGGTCGAGCTCGACGGCCTCGCTGTAGACGGGCTCGTCCCCGTCGACCTCGTGCCACAGGCCCTGTTCCTTGGCGTAGGTCTCGACGAGGGCCAGGTGGTCCTCGTCTCGCCCTGTAAAGCGCAGGTACGAGATCGTGGCCTCATCGATCGGGAACATCGTGCAGGTGGCCCCGTACTCGGGTGACATGTTCCCGATCGTCGCCCGGTTCTCGACCGGCACCGCCGCGATGCCGGGTCCGTGGCACTCGACGAACTTTCCGACGACCCCGTGCTTGCGCAGGAGCGCGGTGATCGTCAGTACCAGGTCCGTCGCGGTGGTGCCCTCGGGCATGCGACCGAAGAGCCGCAGGCCGACGACCGGGGGGACGAGCATCGAGTACGGCTGGCCGAGCATGGCCGCCTCGGCCTCGATGCCGCCGACACCCCACCCGAGCACGCCGAGCCCGTTGACCATCGTGGTGTGCGAATCGGTGCCGACGAGGGTGTCGCAATAGGCCCGGCCGTCCTTCTCGAAGACCACGCGCGAGAGATGTTCGAGATTGACCTGGTGGCAGATCCCGGTTCCGGGCGGGACCACCCGGAAGTCCTCGAACGCGCCCTGCGCCCACCGCAGCAGCTGGTACCGCTCGAGGTTGCGCTGGTACTCGATCTCCACGTTCTCGTCGAACGCCCCGCGCTCGCCCGAACGCTCGGCGATCACCGAGTGGTCGATGATGAGCTCGACGGGCACCTGCGGGTTGATCTTGGCCGGGTCGCCGCCGAGCCCGACGATCGCGTCGCGCATGGCCGCCAGGTCGACGACGCACGGCACGCCGGTGAAGTCCTGCATGAGCACCCGCTCGGGGCTGAACGCGATCTCGCGCGCCGCCTCGGTGGAGCCAGCTGTGCCGGCGTGGGTCGCCCACGACGCGATCCCCGCGATGTCCGACGCGCTGACCCGGAGCCCGTCTTCGTGCCGGAGCAGGTTCTCCAAGAGGACCTTCAGCGAGTACGGCAGTCGGGACACGTCGTGGTCTCCGAGCCCCGCCGCCCGCAGCGAGAAGATCTCAAGCTCCCGGCCGCCGACGCTCAGGCGGGACCGGGAATCGAAACTGTCGGGGTGGGCGGAAGAGGTGGCCATGCTTCCCATTCTGCCTCCTCGCGGGGGTGGGGGATCCGGGTCCATACCGGCCGCCGTCTCTCGGGAGGCCATGGTCCGGGTGGAATGATGGGCCATGCCCGACGTCCGCAGCGCGATCGAACAGCGCCTGGCGGCCGCCTTCGACGCCGTCCACGCCGGTGCCGACCCGGTGCTGCGACCCTCGGACCGCGCCGACCTCCAGGCGAACGGGGCGCTGCCGCTGGCCAAGGTGCTCGGCCGGGCCCCCGCAGAGATCGCCCGCTCGGTGGTCGAGCAGCTCGACATCGCCGATCTCTGCGACGAGGTGGAGGTCAGCGGCAACGGGTTCATCAACCTCACCCTGTCGACCCGGTACTTGGCCGAGCGGTTGGGGGACCTGGCCCGCGACCCGCGACTCGGCATCGAGGCGGTCGCCTCTCCGGAGACGATCGTCGTCGACTACTCGGCCCCCAACGTGGCCAAGGAGATGCACGTCGGACATCTCCGGACCACCGTCATCGGCGACGCCCTGGCCCGGATGCTCACGTTTCTCGGCCACGACGTGCGGCGGGAGAACCACATCGGGGACTGGGGCACGCCGTTCGGCATGCTCATCGAGCACCTGGTCGACCTCGGGGAGGAGGAGGGGGCGAGCGAGCTGTCGGCGGGTGACCTGACCGGCTTCTACCAGCAGGCCCGTGCGTCCTTCGACAGCGACGACGGGTTCGCTGACCGGAGCCGTCGCCGCGTCGTTCTCCTCCAGTCAGGCGACGACGAGACGCTCCGGTTGTGGCGGGTGTTGGTCGCCGGGAGCGTTCGCTATTTCGACGCCGTCTACTCCAAGCTCGGCGTGCAGCTCACCGACGACGACATCGTCGGTGAGAGCTACTACAACGACATGCTGGCCGGGGTGGTTGAGGAGCTCGAAGCCAAGGGGCTCCTCGTGGTCCACGATGGTGCGATGTGCGTCTTCCCTCCCGGGTTCGAGAACCGCAACGGCGACCCCCTTCCCCTCATCGTGCAGAAGTCCGACGGCGGGTACGGATACGCGAGCACCGACCTGGCCGCGATCAGACATCGGGTCCTCGACCTCGGCGCGCAGCGGATGCTCTACGTGGTCGGTGCCCCCCAGAAGCAGCACTTCCAGATGTGCTTCGCCGTGGCCGCCATGGCGGGCTGGCTCACCGATGAGACCCAGGCGATCCACGTCTCGTTCGGCAGCGTGCTCGGTGCCGACGGGCGAATGGTGGCCACCAGGACGGGCGGAACGGTCACACTCGTCGGTCTGTTGGACGAGGCCGTCGACCGGGCCCGCGCTGCGATCGCCGGCAGGCGATCGGCCGACCCCAACAACGAGGCGGGATCCGACGACGACGACGTCGTCGCGAAGATGGTAGGCATCGGCGCGGTCAAGTACTCCGACCTCTCGACCGACCGGGGCCGCGACTACGTCTTTGACTGGGACCGCATGCTGGCGTTCGAAGGGAACACCGGCCCGTATCTGCAATACGCGCACGCGAGGATCCGTTCGATCTTCCGCCGCGGGGATGTTTCGGTCCCGGCGCCGGCGGCGCCGGCGCTTCGCGATCCGCACGAACGAGCGCTCGGGCTTGCCCTCTTATGGTTCCCCGTCGCGCTCGATGACACGCTCGCGACGTACAGCCCCCACAAGTTGTGCGGCTACCTGTTCGACGTGGCCTCGGCGTTCACTTCCTTCTACGAGAACTGCCGGGTGCTGGTCGACGACGAGGCCCAGCGGACGAGCCGGCTCATCCTTTGCGACCTTTCGGCGCGGGTGCTGAGCCTCGGCCTATCGCTCCTCGGGATCGAGGCGCCCGAGCGGATGTGAGGTCGTTCAGCTCCCGATGGCGGGAGCGATCTCGCCGCGGCCCGGCCCGTTGAAGATCCGCCGGCAGCCGGACCCCGTCCCGTGCGGCCACGAACTCGAGCTGGGTGCTCCACACGTCATCGATCGAGCGGCTGTGTTGCGCCGATCACACGTGAGCGGCCGCGACCTCGGTTTCCTTCAGATAGCGCTCCAGGAACAGCGTCATGAGATCCGCCGTACGACGACCGAACCGCGGGTCGGCGTCGAACCCGTGGGGCTGCTCCGCGTACACGTGCAACTCCGTCGGCACCTTGTGGGTGGTCAAGATGTCATACAGGAGGAAGCTGGCCGACACCGGAACGACCGCATCGGCGGTGCCGTGCACGAGCATGGTTGGCGGGTAGGCCGGACTCGCAGTGGTTACGGGGCTCGCCGCCTCGGCGAGCTCGGCCGTCGGGTCGTCCGAAAGTGCCTCGATCGGGACCGCACCGTGCTGGCGCTCGCCGAAGTGGAATCTGGTCGGCGGGTAGATCCCGATGACCGCTCCGACATGGGTGCTGACCCCCGGGTTCCCACCCACACCCTCGTACTCGGGCACGTTCGCCGTGCCGGCGGCGAACAACACGAGGTGGGCACCCGCCGAGTTCCCCTCGAGGGCGATGCGCTCGGGATCGACGCCGAGCTCCTCGGCGTGGGCGCGCGTCCAGCGAAGTGCCGCCTTCACGTCGTGGACCTGGGCCGGCCAGGCGGACTCTCCGACCAGCCGGTACTCGCTCACGACGCAGACGTATCCGGCCCGGCCGAGCAGGATCCCGTACCCGCGGAGTTGGGTCTTGTCGCCTTGCCGCCATCCGCCGCCGTGGATAAGCAGGACCGCCGGCCGCGACCTCTCCTCGCCCGGCGGGGTGTAGACGTCGCAGCGAAGCTCACGCCCGCCACCCGTCCCGAACACCACGTCCTGGCGGATGTCCACCCTGTCTTCGGGCATGGCCCCTCCCTGATCTCAGCGCAGTCGAGTGCAATGTAGCTGGGGTTGCTCGCACGGCCCCCCCCCGGGGACCCGGCAAGCTCGGGTTGCCCGACCCGGATCAAGCGGGGCCCGTCGAAAGATGCCCGTCCAACCACGAGACGAGGTCGGCCGTCACCTCGGCGCGGTTGGTCTCGTTGAAGACCTCGTGACGCCCGCCGGGGTAGGCGATGAAAGTGACATCGTCCAACCCCGCGGCGACGTAGGCGTCGGCTAGTCGTCGACCTCCCTGTTCGCCGCCGACGACGTCCTCGGAGCCGTTCAGGATCAGGACGGGCAGCCGTTTCGGGATCGCGTCGTCCCGCCCTTCCTCCAGGTAGGCGCGGCCGGGGTCGACGGGGCGGACGGTGAGGTTTTCGAAGCCGCACCAGGGGTCGGCGTCGTACGCGGCCACCTCGTCGGCGTCCCGGCTGAGCCATTCGTAGCGCCCGGCGCCCTCAGGAGCAGGAGACCGCCGGGGCGCACCCGGCTCGCGCCGGGTCGTGCCCGTCAGCACCAGCGCGTCGATCTCCGCGCCCCAGCCCCGCACGAACCGCTGGGCGATGAACGATCCCCAGGAGTGGCCGACCAGACACAACGGCAACCCTGGGTCGTCCTTACGGATGCGGCGGGTGACGTCCAGCACCGCAGCTACCACGCCCTCCATGCCTCGGGGGCCGAGGTCCCCGAGGCCGGCACCCCGAGCACCCGTCTCACCGTGGCCGAGATGATCGTCGGCCCACACCGCGTACCCCGAATCGCAGAGCTCGGCGGCCAGGCGCGCGTAGCGACGCCGATGCTCGGCCCAGCCGTGCGCGATCTGCACCACCGCCTTGGGTCGTGCGGGCGCCCATCGGGCGCCGAACACCTCGATGCCGTCGGCATCGGTCAGGACCCACTCGTCCTCGGTCATCCCGGCTGCTTAGCACCCCCGAAGACCGGCGGGTCGGGCGTCCAGGTGTCTGTCCCCCGAGCTCCTCGGGGTACGCCGTCGATACCATCGCGAGCCGTCTCCGACTGCTGACCATCCGATGATCGCAGCCCCCTCCCCGATTGAATCCGTTCGGTCGTCCTGGGTCTTGTCCCGGCCGTCCGAGCCAGCTATCAAGGAGGGGGTCGGCGCGAGCGAACCTGTAGGGCGTTGAGCCGCTGACGACCCCAAGGGGTCGCCCACCGACGGGGACGGAAGGGAGTAGGTGCAATGAGAGTCCTGCTCGCTGGAGCGTCCGGGGCGGTAGGCCTGCCCCTCATCAGCCGGCTGCGCGATTCGGGCCACGTCGTCACGGGGATCCACCGTGCCGCCGCAGGAGACGAAGCCCTGCGAGCAGCGGGCGCATCTCCCGTCCGGGTCGACGTGCTCGACCGATCGGCGCTGCTGGAGGCCCTGGACCACCGGCAATTCGACGCGGTGATCGCCGAGCTCACCGCACTCAAGAAGCCGCCGACGATGCATCGGGGCATGGTCACCACCGATCGCCTGCGGTCGGATGGGACCTCCAACCTCTTGGAGGTCGCGAGGCGCTCCGGGGCCGGCCGGTTCGTGACTCAGTCGATCTTCTTCGGCTACGGATTCGAAGGCTGGGGAGAGAGGGTCCTGACCGAGACCGACCCGTTCGCTCCGAAGGGGCGAGGTCAGTTTGAGACCCATCTGGCGGCGATGCGCGCCAATGAGGACCAGGTACTCGGGGCGACCGAACTCGAAGGGATCGCGCTTCGCTACGGCCTCTTCTACGGCCCCGGCCCGGCAGGGGACGGGTTCGTGGAGATGCTCAGACGTCGGCGGTTGCCCGCCGTCCAGCCGGCGGGAGTTCGTCCGTGGCTCTACATCGAGGACGCAGCGGACGCGACGCTGGCGGCCCTCGAGCGCGGCAAGCCCGGCCGGGCCTACAACGTCGTTGATGACGAACCAATCAGCTTCTCCACGATGATCCAGGCGATCGCGGGCGCCGTTCGTGCGCCCAAGCCTTTCGTCGTACCTCGGTGGATGACCATCGTCACGCCGTATGCGCGTTCGATGATGGTCGGAGACATGCGGTTGTCGAACGCACTCGCGAAGTCCGAGCTCGGCTGGGAGCCAGCCGTGTCCAATTACCGCGCCGGCGTGGCCAGGATGGCCACGCATTACTCGCTGGGCGGTTGAGTCGGAACGACTCGAGTATCGCGGCTTGGCGGTCGCGCTACTGGCGGTTGCCATGCGCCCAAAGCAGTGGCGCCCCAGGCAGTCTGTGGCGCCCCAGGCAGGACTCGAACCTGCGCAACCGGCTCCGGAGGCCGGTGCTCTATCCGCTGAGCTACTGGGGCTGAGCAGTTCACCGTATCGTGTCTTTCCATGATCGTTCGCCGCTCAAAGACTGCGGGCGCGGGCGCGTCCGAGCCGTCTCCGGACGCGCCGCTCGAGCGACAACTGCTACCTGAGAACGCGGCGGTCGACGATTCCGGGCAGCTCAGCGTGGGCGGAGCCAATGTCATCGCGTTGGCCGAGAAGCATGGCACGCCCCTGTTCATCTACGACGAGGCGCACATCCGGTCGCGCTGTCGCGAGGCGCGCTCGGCGTTCGATGATGGCGTCGCGTACGCGACGAAGGCGTTCCTTTGCAAGGCGATGGCGCGGCTCGTGCACGAGGAGGGCCTGTGTCTCGACGTCGCCACCAGGGGGGAGCTCGAGGTCGCGCTGGCGTCCGGGGTCCCCGCCGATCGCCTTGTTCTGCACGGCAACAACAAGTCGGACGCTGAGCTCGTCCGAGGGCTTTCGGCCGGCGTCGGGCGGATCGTCGTGGATTCGTTCGATGAGATCGCGCGACTCGGCCGACTCACTGAGGACCTCTCGCCGACCGGGCACCGCCCGTCGGTTCTGGTCCGTGTGACCCCGGGGGTGGAGGCCCACACCCACGAGTTCGTCCGGACGGGGCAGGAGGACACGAAGTTTGGGTTCTCGGTGGCCTCGGGCGCTGCAGCCAAGGCGGTGGCGGCTCTCGAACTCATGGGCGGGGTCGAACTCGTCGGTGTGCACGCGCACATCGGGAGCCAGGTCTTCGATGTCGACTCGTTCGAGCAGGCCGCGGAGGTGATCGGTATGTTCGCCGCCCCACTCGGACTTCCAGAGCTCGTCGTCGGTGGCGGCCTCGGAGTCGCGTATGTGAACGGCGAGCACGCTCCGACCATCACGGAGTGGGCCGATGCGACCCGGGCGGCACTCGACAAGGTCGGCGTGGGCGCCGATACGCGGGTGACCGCAGAACCCGGGCGAGCCATCGTCGCGACGGCTGGCCTCACCGTCTACACGGTCGGGTCGATCAAGGAGCTACCCGGGATCCGGACCTACGTCTCGGTCGACGGTGGAATGAGCGACAACCCGAGGCCGGTGCTCTACGGGAGCGGGTACGAGGCGTTCTTGCCCAGAGCGACCAACGCCGCCCGCCCGCGCAGCTCGCGCATCGTCGGCAAGCACTGCGAGACCGGCGACGTGTTGGTTGCCGACGCGCGCCTGCCGTCGGATCTGAAGGTCGGGGACTTCCTTGCGACGGCCGTCACGGGCGCCTACGGCTACTCGATGGCATCCAACTACAACAAGGTTCCGCGGCCCCCGATCGTCTTCGTGGCCGATGGCACGGCCCGGGTGGTCGTCCGGGGTGAGACGACAGAAGACCTTCTCCGTCTCGACCTCTGAAGGCCGCGTCCGCCACGAAAGCCCAGCTCGCGAGCAGCGGGGTTCAGGGTGGCCCAGGTTCGAGGCGGTAGCGTGATCGGGTGACCCCCACCCGAAAGGACGGCGCGCCGGTGCGTGTCGCCGTGCTCGGGTGCGGCACCGTCGGCTCGGCGCTGGTCGAGATGGTGGCGGACCCGGCGAGGGCCGCCGAGATCGAGCTCGCCGCCGGTGTGCGGTTGGAGATCGTCGGGATCGCGGTGCGCAACGCCCGGACCGACCGCGCCGCGCCGGCCGGGCTTTTGACCGAGGATGCTAAGGGCCTGGTCGAGCGCGAGGACGTCGACGTGGTCGTGGAGTTGATCGGTGGCCTCGATCCGGCCCGGGAGCTGCTCGAGGCGGCGCTCAACGCCGGGAAGCCCGTCGTGACCGGGAACAAGGCCCTGTTGGCCCGGGTCGGCGGGCAGCTCGCAGACCTCGCGTCGGCGCGTGGGGTCGACCTTCTCTACGAGGCCGCGGTCGCAAGCGCGATCCCGGTGATCCGCCCCCTGCGCGAGTCGCTGGCCGGCGAACGGATCGTGCGGGTGATGGGCATCGTCAACGGGACGACAAACTTCGTGCTCAGCCAGATGTCCCGTGGCTCGACCTACGACGAGGCCCTGGCCAAGGCACAGCAGCTCGGCCTGGCCGAGGCCGACCCGTCGGCGGACGTCGATGGGTCCGATGCCGCGGCCAAGGCGGCGATCCTGGCCAGCCTCGCCTTCGGTGCCAATGTGGTGGTCGACGACGTCCACTGCGAGGGCATCACCGGTGTCACGGACGCCGACGTCCGCTACGCGGCCCAGCTGGGGTATGTGATCAAACCGCTCGCGATCGCCGAGCGCGTCGGCCGGGGCTCGGCGATCTCGGTGCGGGTCCACCCGGCCGTCGTGCCGTCGGAGCACCCGTTGGCCTCGGTCGGCGGCGAGTTCAACGCCGTGTTCATCGAGGGTGAGCGCGCCGGCGAGATGATGCTCTACGGGAAGGGCGCGGGCGGCGACGCCGCCGCGAGCGCCGTGCTCGGTGACCTCATCGTGGCCGCCCGGCATCTCCGCCAGGGTGTCTCGACGCCCCCGGCGTCGAGGCGGGCCACCGTCGAGATCGTGCCCGTCGACCAGTTGTCCTCGCCTTTCTATCTGAGCATGGACGTGTTCGACCGCCCCGGCGTCCTCGCCTCGGTGGCCGCGGTCATGGGGAATCACGGGGTGTCGATCCGGTGGATGGAACAAAAGGGCCTGGGCGACGAGGCCCGGCTCATCTTTCTCACCCACATGGCCAAGGAGGGCGACGTGGCGGCCACGGTTGCCGAGCTCGGTCGCCTCGATGTGGTCGATCACATCGGGGCCGTCCTTCGGGTCGTCGGGTCCGAGGCCTCGGGCCCCAGCCCCGGGGCCTGACATGGTCGGCTGGAAGGGTGTCATCGAGGAGTACCGGTCGCACCTGCCGATCCCGCTCGGCGCGCCGGTCGTCACGCTGCTCGAGGGAGGCACGCCCCTCATTCCTGCGCCCCGGCTGTCCGAACGGGTTGGGGCCAGCGTCCATCTGAAGGTCGAGGGGGCCAACCCGACGGGCTCGTTCAAGGACCGCGGTATGACGGTCGCCATCTCGAACGCGGTGGCGGTCGGGGCCGAGGCCGTCGTCTGCGCTTCGACCGGGAACACCTCGGCCTCGGCGGCCGCCTACGCGAGCCGGGCCGGCCTGAAGTGCGTGGTCCTCATCCCCGAAGGTCACATCGCCCTCGGGAAGCTGGCCCAGGCCCTCGTCCACGGGGCCCGGGTGCTCCAGGTCCGTGGCAACTTCGACCAGGCCCTCAACATCGTGCGGGAGCTACCCGAACGGGCCCCGGTGACGGTCGTCAACTCGGTGAACCCGTTCCGAATCGAGGGTCAAAAGACCGGCGCCTTCGAGATCGTCGACGTGTTGGGCGATGCGCCGGAGATCCACTGCATCCCGGTCGGCAACGCCGGCAACATCACCGCGTACTGGCGCGGCTACTGCGAGTACAAGGCGGCCGGGCGCTCGACCAGGCTGCCGAGGATGCTCGGCTTCCAGGCCGCCGGGGCGGCGCCGATCGTGCTGGGCCATGTCGTCGACGAGCCCGAGACCGTCGCGACCGCCATCCGGATCGGGAACCCGGCCGGCTGGTACGCAGCCACGGCGGCGGCCAGCGAGTCCGGCGGTTCCATCACGTCGGTGACCGACGAGCAGATCCTGGCCGCCTACCGGTTCTTAGCCGAGGAGGAGTCGGTGTTCTGCGAGGCCGCGTCGGCGGCGTCGGTGGCCGGGCTTCTGCAGAGCGATATCCCCTCCGATTCCACGGTCGTCTGCGTGCTGACCGGCCACGGCCTGAAGGATCCGGACCTCGCGATCAGCCAGATCGACGTGCCGAGCGTCGTCGACGCCGACATCGACGCGATCCTCTCCAGCTTGGACTGACTCGCGCGGGTCAGTTGGTGCGTCTTGCGGAGGCCTGCGGCGCGCGGAAAGGGAGGGTGACATGCGGTCGTTTCTTGGGAGTCGGACCGCCCATGTCCAGGGACTTCAACCCTCCGACCTGCCCGAGCAGCCGGCCCCTGCTCGGCCTACGCTCTCGCGATGAGCGACAACGACCGTGACCCGACCGCAACAGCAGGCGACAGTGGCCTGAGCCTCGTTCAGCGCCCCTTCTCGCGGCGTGATCTGTTGCTCGGCGCAGGCGCTGCCGGCATCGGTGCCGGCCTCACCCTGCTGGTCCCGAGCGCGGCCGGCGCCGCGAGCGCCAAGTTCCCGTTGGGCGCGTCCAAGAAGTCGAAGTCCAAGCCGGTCCCTATCACCATGTGGCATTCGATGACGTCGGCCAACCTCGCGACGCTCACCGCCTTGACCAACACCTTCAACGCGTCGCAGAGCGACGTCCACGTGAGCCTGGTCGCCCAGACCAGCTATGGCGACACGCTCACCGCGTACACGACGGCGCTATCGGGTGGGACGTCCAAGTTGCCCGACGTCGTGCAGTGGGAGAACGAGCTCATCCAGATCCTGATCGACAGCCAGAGCGTGGTCCCCGCAGCGTCGGCCATCGAGGCCGACCACTATTCGTTCAGCGACTTTGTCCCGTCCATGGTCGACTACTTCAAGGTGGACGGCACCCAATGGGCGATGCCGTTCAACATCTCGAGCCAGGTCCTCTACTACGACCAGAACGCCCTCTCCAAGGCCGGCCTCGACCCGACCAACCCCCCGGCCAACTTCACCGACCTCCGCACGGCGGCGCAGAAGATCGTCTCGTCGGGCACCGCCAAGTACGGGATGAGCCTCAAGATCGACTACACGAACCTCGAGCTCTGGATGGCGCTCGGCGGCCAGACGTTCTTGAACAAGAACAACGGGCGGAGCGGTCGGGCCACTGCGGTCACCTTCAACGACGCGCTCGGCAAGTCGATCTTCAACTGGTGGGGCGGCATGCTGAGCGGCAACCTCGCACAGTCGACCTCCTTCACGGCCTTCGACAACCTCCTGGCCATCGGCTCGGGCATCGCCCCGATCACGATCGACACGTCCGCGGCCCTCGGCACCATCATCCAGGTCCTGAGCGGCGGGCAGTACCCGGACGTGAAGCTGGGGGTCGCGCCGCTCCCGCTGCCGACCGTCAAGCGTTCGAAGAAGGGCGGCGCCTTCGTCGGCGGCGCCGGCCTGTACATGGTGAAGAAGCCCACCCCGGCGACCGTCGACGCGTCGTGGCAGTTCATGAAGTTCCTGGCCTCGCCCCAGTCCCAGGCCACCTGGGCGGCGGGGACCGGATACGTGCCCATCCGCAAGTCGTCGCTCACCATGGCCCCGCTCGCGGCGACGCTGGCGGCTCAACCCGGGTTCAAGGTCGCCTACGAGCAGTTGCTGGCCAGCCCGATCAACCCGGCGACCGCCGGCTCCGTGACCGGCGCCGCACCCCAGATGGGACCGGTCGCGATCAACGACGCGCTGTCGACGCTCGCCACGGGCGGGTCGCCGAGCTCGGCCCTCGCCCAGGCGGTCCAGAACGCCAACGCCGCCATCTCGTCGTACAACGAACGGGTCTGAGGAACCTCCGAGCACACCGAGCGACGCCGTCGGACGAATGACACCGCGCTTCATCCGGAGGGCCCGAGAGGCGGCCCTCGGCTACCTGCTCATTCTTCCGGCCATCGCGGCGTTCGGGTTGTTCATCTTCTACCCGTTGGTGAAGACGGCCTATCTCGGCTTCTTCCTGGCCCCGCCGTTCCCGAACCTCCCGTCCCACTACGTCGGGTTCCACCAGTACGGGCAGATCCTGGGCTCGTCGGACTTCCGGGACAGCCTCGGCCGCACCGGGTTGTTCGTCCTCTACACGGTGCCCATCGGGATCGTGCTCGGTCTCGCGCTGGCCAACCTGGCCCAGAAGAAGCTGCCCGGGATCCGCTTGTTCCGGACGATCTTCTCCTCCTCGGTGGCGACGTCGGTGGCCGTGGCGTCGGTCCTCTTCTTCACCCTTCTCAACCCGGAGGTGGGGCTGCTCAGCTACGCCTTCGGCAAGGAGGGCGGCAACGGCATCCTGGCCGATCCGCACTGGGCGTTGCCCGCGATCGCGCTCGTCACGATCTGGCAGAACATCGGGTTCACGTTCATCTTGATGAGCGCGGCACTCCAGTCGTTGCCCGAGGACGTGCTCGAGGCGTCCATGGTCGACGGCGCCTCGAGTGGCGTGCGGTTCCGGCGGATCACCCTTCCTCTGTTGTCCCCGATCCTTTTCTTTGCAGTCGTGATCGGGGTCATCAGCGGGTTCCAGGCGTTCGGCCAGATCGACCTGTTGACCCAGGGCGGACCGAACCACGCCACGTTGGTGCTGATCTACGACCTCTACCAACAGGCGTTCCAGTTCAACAACCCCGGGTACGCGGCTGTGCTCTCGGTGGCGCTGTTCTTCATCTTGTTGCTGCTGACGTTCGTCCAGTTCTGGTTCTTCCAGCGAAGGGTCAGCTATGCAAACTGACTCCGCCGTAGCGGCACGCCGGAAGAAGCGGACACGGCTGGCCGTTCGCTACGGGGTCCTGATCCTCGCGGCGGCGGTCATCCTCTTCCCGATCTACATCACGGTCGTGGACGGCCTCCTCTCGCCGCAGCAGGTCGTCCAGCGCCCGCCGACCCTGTTCCCGCTCAACCCGCACTGGGGCAACTTCGCCACGGCCTTCAACCAGGGCGACCTCGGCATCTATCTCCGCAACAGCGCCATCGTGACGATCGCCGTCATGGTCGCCGAGGTGCTGACCTCGGTGTTGGCCGCTTACGCCTTCGTGTTCCTGCGCTTCCCGGGCCGCAAGATCCTGTTCTTCGCGTCCCTGGCCACGCTCATGGTCCCGTTCGAGGCGACGCTGATCCCAAACTACCAGACCATCCAGAAGATTGGCCTGTTCAACACCTTCCCGGCGCTGATCCTCCCGTTCATCGCGAGCGGGATCGGCATCTTCCTGTTCCGCCAGGCCTTCTTGAGCTTCCCCTCGGAGATCCGCGACGCCTCACGCCTCGATGGCTGTGGGCACATCAAGTTCTTGTTCCGGATCGTTGCGCCCATCAACCGACCGATCATCGCCGCGTTCGCCCTGTTCGCCTTCCTCACCTCGTGGAACCAGTACCTGTGGCCGCTCGTCGTGACCCAGACCAACAGCGTCCGGACCGTCCAGATCGGGCTGCGTCAGCTCGCCGCCACCAACTTCAACCAGATCGACGTGGTGTTCGCCGGAACGATCCTGGCCGCGCTCCCGATCGCGGTGCTGCTGCTCGCCTTCCAAAAGCAGCTGGTGAGCGGGCTGACCGCCGGTGCGGTCAAGGGCTGACAGCGTGGACGGATAGGCACCGCACACCGCCCTTCTCGGGCGTCCGGCTCATGCTCGATCACCGAGCAGTGCCGGTTCCTGCCTCTTCGCGCGAGCTTCCCCGGCGGTTGCGGGACCAGTTCCACCACCACCGAGGCGGTGGCCAGCGCTCGTCCCTCCACAGGCATTGGTGACCCGGCCCGAATCGGCCCGTCCGTCCGGCGGTAGCATTTTCGCCGGATGTGCGATGACCGTCGCGGCCTCGTGCCGGTTGTGCCGGGATCAATCGCGTGGTCAGCCCGCAGATGGAGGTGCTCGTGAACAAGTCCGTCGCCTCGCCCGCCGCTGCGGTGGCAGACATCGGCAGCGGGGCCAGCTTGGCCGTGGGCGGCTTCGGGCTCTGCGGGATCCCGACGGAGCTGATCGCGGCGCTGACCACGACCGGCGTCGACGACCTCCGGGTCGTGTCCAACAACTGCGGGGTCGACGACTGGGGACTCGGGATCCTTCTCTCGAACAAGCGGATCTCCCGCATCACGAGCTCGTATGTGGGGGAGAACAAGGAGTTCGAGCGGCAGTTCCTGAGCGGGGAGCTCGAGGTCGAGCTCATCCCGCAGGGGACCCTGGCCGAACGGATGCGGGCCGGGGGCTGCGGCGTGCCGGCCTTCTACACGCCCGCCGGCGTCGGCACGCTGGTGGCCGAGGGCGGGCTCCCGTGGCGTTTCGCCCTCGACGGCTCCGTCCTCCTCGCGTCGCCGCCGAAGGAGGTGCGGGAGTTCGGTGGTCGTTCCTACGTCTTGGAAGAGGCGATCACCACCGACTTCGCGCTGGTCCGGGCCGCCATCGCCGACACCCACGGGAACCTGGTGTTCAACGAGTCGGCGCGGAACTTCAACCCCCTGTGCGCCATGGCGGGCGCGATCACCATCGCCGAGGTCGAGCGGCTCGTCGCACCGGGGGAGCTCGACCCCGACTCGATCCACCTGCCGGGCATCTTCGTCCAGCGGGTGGTCGAGGTCGGCGACGACTCCGAGAAACGGATCGAACGCCGGACGGTTCGCTCGGGGACCGACGGGGGCTGACGATGCCATTGACGCGTGAGCAGCTGGCCGCACGGGTCGCGGCCGAGCTCGGGACCGGCCAATACGTCAACCTCGGCATCGGCCTCCCGACGCTCGTACCCAACTACGTCCCCGACGGGGTCCATCTCGTGCTGCAGAGCGAGAACGGGATCCTGGGGGTGGGTCCGTATCCGATCGAGGCAGAGGTCGACCCCGACCTGATCAACGCCGGCAAGGAGACGGTGACGGTCCTGCCCGGGGCGTCGTTCTTCGACTCGAGCCTGTCGTTCGCCATGATCCGGGGCGGTCACATCGACGCCGCGGTGCTCGGTGCGATGCAGGTGTCAGTGGACGGCAACCTGGCCAACTGGATGATCCCCGGAAAGATGGTGAAGGGGATGGGCGGGGCCATGGACCTCGTCCACGGAGCGAGACGGGTCATCGTGATGATGGAGCATGTCGCGAGGGACGGGTCGTTCAAGATCGTCAACGAATGCACGCTCCCGCTCACCGGGCGCCGGGTCGTCCAGCGGATCATCACCGACATGGCCGTCATCGACGTCACCGCCGACGGGCTGGTCCTGCGAGAGGTGATCCCCGGTCTCACGGTCGACGACGTTGTTGCGGCGACCGAGCCCACGCTCTTGGTCCCCGAGGACCCGAAGATGATGGAGATCGCCTAGCAAACCCACCCATCGCGACCCTCCCGGGGGCCTCTGCCGGGCCCGCATTGGACCGCCGGGAGGGAACAAGGCGGGTCGTTCTGGCGTTGACCCTGGTGTCGGCTCTGCCGATTGGTTGCCGGTTCGCCCGTCGGACGGCTACCATTCTCTCAAGACCACCCGCGCCTCGGAGCGCATGCCCAAACCTCGTTCGCGGTTTCGGCAGGGCTTCGTAGCCAGTGGCGATGGGGGTTCCGTCCCGATTCGCGGGATCCGCTCCCACCCCCTGCTTTCCCGCAATGGCATATCCAGACCTTGCGGCATCAAAAGATGAGGAGGCCGATGACTGCCGAACAGCAGCTCGAACGGTCCGTGCTCGAATCCAAGGAGCGAGAAGAGCTCCATGCCATCGCCCAGGCGATGGACATCAAGACGACCACCAGGTCGAAAAAGTCGGACCTGATCGATCAGATCCTCTCCGCCACCGGCGTGCCCAACGGCAGCGCCACCAACGGCGACCACGGTTCGCCCAACGGCTCGGCGGAACCGGCGACCGAGGTCGCCGCGCATGCCCCCGCCCGGGCCGCATCGGCCCCGCGGCCCAACGGTTCCAAGGCCCCGTCGATGGAGGACATCGAGGCCGAGCTGGACCTGACGATCACCGCCAACGGTTCGGCCGCCTCGGACGACTCGGAGTCCGGCGATTCCGGCGATTCCGGCGATTCCGGCGATTCCGGCGATTCCGGCGATAGAGACGAGCGACCGACGGCCCCCGTCGCCACGCGCACCTCCCAGCAGTCCCAGCCGCGGACCGGGAACCGGCCCGGGGCTGGCAACTCCAACGCCAACCCGAACTCCAACACCAACTCGCACGGGTCCCAGCCGGGAGTCGAGGCGGGCAACCGCCGCAACAACCGCCGCCGTCGCGGTCGCGAGCGGGGCGGCGAGACCCAGCGCGAGTTCCAGGGTGGCTCAGGGCAGGAAGGCCCGTACAACGGCGAGCTCGTCGAGGTCCGGGGCCTGATCGACCTGCGCGAAGAGGGCTACGGCTTCCTGCGCTGCGACGGCTACCTCCCGTCGGCCAAGGACGTCTACGTGTCCATCAGCCAGGCCCGGCGCTTCGCGCTCCGCAAGGGTGACTACATCGAGGGCGCCTGCCGTCCCGCTTCGAACAACGAGCGCTACCCGGCCCTGCTCCGGATCGACACCGTGTCGGGCCTCGACCCCGAAGAGGCCCGGAACCGGCCCCGCTTCGAGGACCTGACGCCGCTGTTCCCCGACGAGCGGCTGAACCTCGAGGAGTCCGGCGAGAAGGACAACCTCACCGCCCGGATCGTCGACCTTCTCTCGCCGATCGGCAAGGGCCAGCGCGGCCTGATCGTTTCGCCGCCCAAGGCCGGCAAGACGACGGTGATGAAGCACATCGCCCACTCGATCGAGGCGAACAACCCCGAGGTCCACCTCATGGTGCTCCTCGTCGACGAGCGTCCCGAAGAGGTCACCGACATGCGCCGGTCCGTGAAGGGCGAGGTCATCGCGTCGACCTTCGACCGGCCGGCCGACGAGCACACGACGGTCGCCGAGCTCGCCATCGACAGGGCCAAGCGCCTGGTCGAGATGGGCAAGGACGTCGTCATCATCCTCGACGGGATCACCCGCCTCGCCCGTGCCTACAACCTGGCCGCCCCGGCGACCGGCCGGATCATGTCCGGTGGTGTCGACTCGGGAGCCCTCTACCCGCCCAAGAAGTTCTTCGGGGCGGCCCGCAACATCGAGGAGGGGGGATCGCTCACCATCCTGGCCACCGCCCTCGTCGAGACCGGATCCAAGATGGACGAGGTGATCTTCGAGGAGTTCAAGGGCACCGGGAACATGGAGCTCCGCCTCGACAGGCGGCTGGCCGAGCGTCGGCTGTACCCGTCGATCGACGTGAACGCCAGCTCCACCCGGCACGAGGAGCTCCTCTTCGACCGGGGCGAGCTCCAGCAGGTCTGGAAGCTCCGCCGGGTCCTGAACGCCCTGGCCGCCGAGGGCAACGCCGCCCCCGGGCTCGAGCTGCTCATGGACAAGATCCGGACCACCAAGTCCAACACCGAGTTCCTGGCCGAGATCGCCAAGGGCCCGACACCGAACGGCTGAGAGGCCCAGCGGATAGGGAATACTTTCGGGGCGATTCGCCTTGTAGAGCGAGAGCGCGGTCCCTGGGAGACCAGGCGCCGGCGCCCGAAGACGAGAAACACACGGAGGGACCATGAAGGCCGACATCCACCCCGGTTACGGAGAGGCGACCGTTCGCTGCTCGTGCGGGAACACGTTCGTGACCCGTTCGACCAAGGCCGACCTCCACGTCGAGCTGTGCAGCCAGTGCCATCCGTTCTTCACCGGCAAGCAGAAGCTGGTTGACTCGGGTGGCCGGGTCGAGCGCTTCCAGCGCCGCTACGGCCAGCGCAAGGGTGCGGCCAAGCCCGGCCAGGCCAAGAGCTAGACCCGATCCGGTTCAGCCGCCCCGGCCTGCCGGGGCCGTAACCTGACGTCGGTGCCCGAGCCCCTCGACGCTCGCATGGCCCGACTCGAATCGGAGTACGAGGCCGTCCTTACGGAGCTCGCGGATCCCGCAGCCTCGAACGACCTGACGCGCCTGCGCGACCTCTCGCGTCGTCGCAAGGACCTCGAAGAGGTCGTCGAGGTGTGGCGCGACCTCGAGCGATCGCGCGAGGACGTCGCGGCGGCCAAGGAGATGAGCGACGAGGCGGTCGGCGACGAGCGCGACCTGGCCCGTGGCGAGCTCGACGAGTCCGAGGCGGCGGTGGCCGGGCTCGAGGAACGCCTCCGGGGCCTCCTGTTGCCGACCGACCCCAACGACGGTCGCAACGTGATCATCGAGATTCGCGGTGGGGAGGGCGGCGAGGAGGCCAACCTGTTCGCCCGCGACCTGTTCACCATGTACCAGCGTTACGCCGACAACCACCACTGGAAGCTGGAGGTGCTCTCCGAGAACGCGACCGGCCGCGACGGGCTGAACGAGGTCGTGTTCCTCGTGAAGGGAAAGGACGCCTGGCGCTACCTCGAGCACGAGGCGGGCCCGCACCGGGTCCAGCGGGTGCCGGTGACCGAGTCCAAGGGACGCGTGCACACGTCGGCGGCCACGGTGACCGTGCTCCCGGAGGCCGACGAGGTGGACGTCGTCGTCGATCCGAACGACCTGAAGATCGACGTCTACCGGTCGACCGGTCCGGGGGGCCAGTCGGTCAACACCACCGATTCAGCGGTCCGGATCACCCACCTCCCGACCGGCATCGTCGTGGCGATGCAGGACGAGAAGAGCCANNCAGATCCAGAACCGGGCCAAGGCGATGACCGTCCTGCGGGCGCGCCTCTTGAAGGCCGAGCAGGACCGCCGGGCCGCCGAGGTCGCGGCGACGCGCAAGAGCCAGGTCGGCGGCGGCGGGCGGTCCGAGAAGATCCGGACCTACAACTACAAGGACAGCCGGGTCACCGACCACCGCATCGGGCTCACCGTGCACAGGCTCGACCAGGTGCTGGCCGGTGACCTCGACGAGTTCGCCGAGGCCCTGATGGCCGACAAGCGGGCCCGCCAGCTCGACGACGACGAATGACCGCGCCCCGACCCCGCGCCGGTGCCGACCGGCGCGCCCTCGAGCGAGCGGTGGCCGACGATCTCGGGTCGCGTGAGGCCCGGTGGATCGTGGATGACGCCGCCGGTCCGGACGCGCCGCCCGGCGTCCTCTCCATCGAGCAGGCCGACCGGGCGCACCGGTTGGCCGAGCGACGCGCCTCGGGGGAGCCGCTCCAGTACGTGCTCGGTCACTGGCCGTTCCGGGAGTTGGAGCTGGCCGTCGACCCGCGGGCGTTGATCCCGAGGCCCGAGACCGAATGGCTCACCGACGTCGCACTCGTGGAGCTGGACCGTCTGCTCGCCGCCGGCGCGGCGCCGCTGGTGGTGGACCTCGGGACCGGCACCGGGGCCATCGCGTTGGCCGTCGCGACCGAGCGGTCCACCCACGGGATCCGGGTGATCGCGACCGAGCTCGACCCCGACGCGCTCGAGCTGGCCACGGCCAACCGGGATCGGGTCGCGCTCGGACATGACGCTGCGCGCGCCGTCGAGCTGCGGCAGGGCTCTTGGTGGGCCGCACTCGACCCGGCGGATCGGGGCCGGATCTCGCTCATGGTCACCAACCCGCCGTATGTGGCCGCCCTCGAGTGGGAGCTGCTCGACCCCGTGGTGCGTGATCACGAGCCGTACCGCGCGCTGGTTGCGGGCCCCGGTGCCGACGCCACGCCCGGGTTCGCCGAAATCGAGACCATCCTGGCCGGCGCCGGGTCGTGGCTGGCCCGCCCGGGCGTCGCCGTGATCGAGATCGCCCCGACCCAGTCGGCCGCCGCGCTCGGTGGGGCGGAACGCTTCGGGGCCGCCGATGCGACGGTCCTGTCCGACCTGGCCGGGAGGCCGAGGGCGCTCGTCGCACGCTGGGGATGAGCGCGGCGGCCCGCCCGAGCGTGTTGCCGGCCGACGACCTGGACCCGGTCGTGGACCTCCTGGCCGCCGGAGCCGTGGTGGGCCTGCCCACCGACACCGTCTACGGGTTGGCCGGCCGACTCGACCGGGATGCGGTCGATCGCGTTTTCTCGGCCAAGGGCCGCCCGCCCGGGCTCGCGCTGCCGGTGCTCATCGGAGCGCGCGAGCAGATCGGGCTGGTGGCGTCCTCCTTCCCGGCCTCGGCGGAGGCCATCTCGTCGCGCTGGTGGCCGGGTCCGCTGACCATTGTGGTCACGGCGAGGCGGTCGATTGGCCGGTTGGTCGGAGGTGACGGGAGGACAGTCGGGATCCGCTGGCCGGGCCATCCACTCGTCGAGCAGCTGTGCCTCGCCGTGGGCCCGCTGGCGGTGACGAGCGCGAACCGTCACGGCGAGCCACCGTGCACGTCCGCGGCACAGGTGAGCGGGTTGTTCACCGTAGATGAGGTCGCCGCGGTCGTCGACGGTGGCGATTGTGATGGCGAACCGTCGAGCGTCGTGGACTGCGCGCGGCGTCGGCCGACCTGCGTGCGCGACGGGGCCATCTCATGGTCCGAGATCGAGGCCGTGCTCGGCCTCTAGCCGTAATTCACCTAGCCGGTCAGCTCAAAGATCCCATCCGGCCCGAGAACGCCCGACCAGCCGGGCTGCTGCGATTGCATCAGCACGGCGAGCTGGTCGGGGTCGGTCACGTTGGCCCAGGCGCGACTCGACGCCCCGGTGCGGCACGCAACGATGCCGCGCTCGGGCTCGCCGTCACGCGAACAGGTGACGGTGAACGTCTCCACCTCGGCGGGGCCGGTCGCGTCGGGGTCTTCGGCCAGCCGGGGCAGGGCGTCGACGGCCGCCTGCACGTTCTCGGAGCGGAACCCATGGGCCGGGGGCTCGGTCGAATACAAGCCGACGGCGTGCGTGGTCGCGTACCAGCCGAGCCCGGTGGCCATGCCGACGCTCCCGGGCTCGCGGCGCAGCGCGTCGGCGACCGAGGCGATGCCGTGGCTGACGTAGTTGTTGCCCGGGCCACCGCCGAAGGTCAGGCCGCCGGTCAGTGTGAGACGCCGGATGTCGCCGTCGAGGTCGAGGCCGAGCTCGCCCGCCGCGATCTGCACCACGCACGGGAAGCACGAGTACAGGTCGGCCACCGCCAGGTCGTCGACACCGATGCCGGCGAGCGAGAACGCGGCCTGTCCGGCCAGCCGAATCGCCGGTGAGCGCGACAGCTGGACCCGTTCGGATACGAACCAGTGGTCGTTGGCGTCGGCCGACGCCAGCGGGAAGATCATCCGGTCGGCGGCCACCCCGGCCGCCTGGGCGGTCTCGAGCGAGCAGCAGATGAACGCAGCCCCCTGGTCGACCTGGATGTTGGCCGTGCAGAGCTTCGTGTAGGGGAACGAGACCATGCGGTTCTTCGGCCCCGGTTCGGTGATCTCGACCGGGGGGACGGGTTCGGTGAACCACCCGTAGGGGTTGGCCGCGGCCTGGTCGGAGAACCGCGACCAGACCGATCCGATCCGCGTCTTGTGCTCGTCCAGCGTCCAACCGGCCGACGTGCGGATCGCGTTCTCGATCAGCGGATACACGTGCACCGGGATCTGCACGCCGCGCGCCGACTCGAGCTCGCTCGACGCAGCGCGATCGACCCCGAACTGTGCCGCCGGTGGTGTTTCGGGGTCCTGTGCCGTCCACTCGGTCCGTAGCCCGGCCCGGTATGCCCTGGCACGTGTGTAGCCGCACTCCGCACCGACCACGATCATCGCGTCGAGCTCGCCGCGCATGATGGCCGAGGCCCCGTCGGCCAGGTACTTCTGCGGGGTCGTGCCGCCGTTGGTGCTGCACAGGCTCTGTCGGGGCGAGACACCGAGCTCGGCCGCCACCATGGCGCCGGGGTCCGGCACCTGCCACTGGAAGCTGCGGACCACCCGGATGCTGTCCACGGCGGAGAGGAGCCGGGCGGTGGACCCACCCGCGTCGGCCAGGGCACCCCGAACCGCCCGCACCATCAGCTCGAGGGGTTCTTGCAGCTTGCCGTCGACGGTGTCGGATCCGGGCCGGTCGGTCACCTGGCCCACGCCCACCAGGACGGGCGTTCTCGGGTCGAGCGACATGGCAGAAGAAGCGTACCGAGGGCCACGGGGGGCGACCCGGGCGCTGGGTACACTCGGCGCATGGGTCAGACGCCGGCCGGCCGGTCACGACGTGCCCAGCGCGGGGGTTGTCGATGAGCGCCGGGTCACCGTTCGGGGCGTGGCTCGACGCTGACCCCGAGGTGGCCGGGCTCATCGGCGAGGAGTACCAGCGCCAGGTGACGACGATCCAGCTGATCGCCTCGGAGAACTTCACCTCGCCGGCCGTGCTGGCGGCAACCGGCTCGGTCCTGACCAACAAGTACTCGGAGGGCTACCCCGGCGCCCGCTACTACGGCGGAAACCGCGTCATCGACGAGGTCGAGGACCTGGCCCGGGACAGGGCGAAGTCCCTGTTCGGCGCCGAGCACGCCAACGTGCAAGCGCACTCGGGGGCCAACGCCAACCTGGCCACCTACCAGGCCCTCTTGGAGCCGGGCGACACCGTCCTCGCCATGCGGCTCGACCACGGTGGCCACCTCACCCACGGGTCCCCCGCATCGATCACCAGCAAGATCTGGCGGTTCGTCGACTACGGGGTGACGCCGGCCAGCGACGATCCCGACGCACCCGGCGAGGTCATCGACTTCGACCAGGTGCGGGACCGGGCCAAGTCCGAGCAACCGAGGCTCATCGTCGCCGGCTCGACGGCCTATGCCAGGACGATCGACGCCGAGCCGTTCCGCCAGATCGCGGACGAGGTCGGTGCCCTGTTGATGTTCGACGCGGCGCACCCGGCCGGACTGATCGCCGGCGGCGCCCACCCCAACCCGGTCGAGATCGCCGACGTGATGACCTTCACCACCCACAAGACCCTGCGCGGCCCGCGCGGCGGCGCGATCGTCTGCAAATCCGAGCTCGCCAAGAAGATCGACAGCGCCATCTTCCCGGGACTCCAGGGCGGGCCGCTCGACCACGTCATCGCGGCAAAGGCGATCGCGTTCGCCGAGGCCGCCCGGCCCGAGTTCCGCGCCTATGCCGCTGCGGTGGTGGCCAACGCCAAGGCGTTCGCGGCGGCCCTCCAAGCCGAGGGGTTCCGGCTGGTCTCGGGGGGGACCGACACCCACCTGGTGCTCGTCGACCTGCGGCCGTTCGACGCCAAGCTCACCGGCAAGGTGGCCCAGGAGGTCCTCGACCGCACCGGCATCACCTGCAACCGCAACACGATCCCCGACGACCCGCGCTCGCCGTTCGTCACCTCGGGGCTTCGGCTCGGCACCGCAGCCGAGACGACCGCAGGCATGGGCGAGGGCGAGATGGCGACCATCGCCGGGCTCATCGGCAGGACGCTCCGCCACCGGGACGACGCCACGGCCCTCTCGGCCGTGCGCGACGAGGTCACCGAGCTCTGCGCCGCCTTCCCGCCGTACCCGGGTCTCGCCGGGTCGACCTGAGCGATCCGGGTCGCGGAGCGCCTCTCTAAGTGCCGCCCCTCGCCTGGTACGGGATCATCCTCGGCATCGCCGCCGTCGTGACGGCCGCCGCCACGATCCCGGCCCGCTGGCTGTCGGCCCGCGTCGGTTACGTGGCCGTCCCCCACGAGCGCAAGGTCCACGCGAAGGCGACCCCGTACGGGGGCGGGGCCGCGATGTTCATGGGCTTCCTCGTCGCGATGACCGTCGCGGCGCTCGTGCCGCCGCTCCACGTGCTGTTCGCCAACTCGTCCGAACCGCTCGGCGTCGTGCTCGCCGGCGCGGCGATCTTCTCGGTCGGCCTCATCGACGACGTGCGGGACATGTCGGCGCCGGCCAAGGTGGCCGGCCAGGTGCTGGCGGCCAGCATCTTGTACTTCCTCGGCGTGACCATGTACGAGATCAAGGTCCCCCTGGCCGGGCTCGTCGCGCTGAGCCCGGGGGTGACGCCGCTCATCACCGCCATCTGGGTGATCGCGCTCACCAATGCCATCAACCTGATCGACGGTCTGGACGGGCTGGCCGCGGGGGTCGTGGCCATCGGCGGGGGAGCGCTGGCCGTCTACGGGCTCCGGCTCATGCAGCTGGGCGTGCTCCCGCCCGACAACTTGGGCCCGTTGATCGCAGCGATCGCCTGCGGCGTCTGCCTCGGCTTCCTCCCCTTCAACTTCTACCCGGCCCGGGTGTTCATGGGGGATGCCGGCGCGCTCTTTCTCGGCCTGCTGCTGTCCGCGTCGACCATGGTCATCGGGGGTCGGTTCCCGGTGGGCAGCCTGCCGCTGCACAGCGTGCCGGTGCTCAGCGGCGTCACCTACTTCTTCTTCGCCCCCCTCTTCATCCCGCTCTTCATCCTCGGGGTGCCGATCCTGGACATGGCGTTCGCGTTCGTCCGCCGCACCGCCCGCGGCACCGGCTTCCACACCCCGGACAAGGAGCACATCCACCACCGGCTGCTGCGCCTCGGCCACGGGCACCGCCGGAGCGTGCTCATCCTGTGGGCCTGGACCGCCGTCCTGTCCGGGTTCGTGCTGTTCCCGCTCTTCATCCCGCGGGTGAACGCCATCATCCCGTTCGGGGCCGCTGCCCTCGGGGTGGGCCTCTACACGCTGTTTCACCCCGGGTTGCGGCGACGCGACGCGGATGGTCAGCCCATCCCGGTCCCGGTCAATGGGCGTCCCGGACCCAACCCGACGGGCCCCCGCCCGGGGGTGCCGGTGCAGCCCGGCCCCGGCCGTCGAGCTGTGCCCGACCGGCCGGGTCAGGACGATCTGGTACTGACTCGTCCAGCGCCCCGACCTGGCGGTTCGCACTCAGCTGACTCCCAGGGAACGGCCCGCGAGAGGACCCGAGCGCCACCCGACGGTTTTGCCGACGGACGAGACAAGATGCGATGATTGCGCAGGTGGCAAACGACTGCGTCACCCAGTCGCAAACGCTGTCCGGGGCGCGCCGGGGGCGCGGTGGCAGAGCTGTATTACCTGCGTGACGTTTGGATTCCCGGTTGAACCACTTCCCACACACATCGTCTGACGCGGCTGGAGACCGGGCGGGTGGACGAGCATCAGAACGACCAGGAAGGCCCCGCCAAACCGGCCCCGCCGCCTTCTCCCTCCATGGGAGACCTGTTCTGGGTAGGGACGGCCTGCGCCATCAGCGTGATTGCCGGACTCGGACTCGGGTATCTGGCCGACCAATGGGCGCACACCACTCCATGGCTGACCTTCGCGGGACTGGCCTTCGGCATCGCTTCAGCGGTGCTGCTCGCCGTGCGTCAGTTTCGGCGGTTCACCTAGTCGCGGCTTCGAGCCGGACGGGGATCTGAGGGAACGCTGTGCTGTTCTCCCAAGTGTCGTTGCCCGACATCGCCAAGATCTCGAGGCGGGCCGTCTTCAGTTCGCTGGCGGTGGGCGTGGTCGGGCTCGTCGTCTGCGTGGTGCTCAACTCCTACCTGGTCGGGCTGGGGCTGTGCATCGGCATCGGGCTCGGCATCGGGAACTTCCGCATGGTCCAGGCCTCCGTGGCCAAGGCCGGGAACCGGCCCGGCCCGAAGCGGGGCCCGCTCGCGTTCAACACGGTGACGAGGCTCGGCATCATCACGGTGGTCGCGCTCGGTCTCCTGTTCGTGAGCTTCGACCTCGGTTTCGGGGTGATGGCGGGTCTGGCCACCTTCCAGTTCCTTCTTCTCTTCAGCGTCGTGCGCTCGATCATCAAGAGCGGTGTGGGCGCAGGAGCGTTCGGCGGGGGCTCGCTGTTCGGAGGGATAGGTGGGATGTTGTCGGTCGACGGTCTCGAAGATGTCGGGGACCCGTCGCCCCCCGGGGACCGTCCGATTCTCGACGCGCCGGATGACCCGCGGGGGAGTGCCTGATGCCTCTTCACTTGATGGGCTTCAGCACCGACATCAGCGTCGGCGAGCACGTCATGCGCAAGGTTTTCGGCCTACAGCTGGACCTCGACACCATCTGGGCGACCGGTGCCGCCATGGTTGTCGTCTGCTTGCTCGGGTTCGCGCTGCGTCGGCAAGTCAAGAGAGAAACCCCCGGCAGGTTGCAGGTCGCCTTCGAGATGGGGGTGAGCGCAGTCACCAAGCAGGTCGAGGGTTCGATCGGCGAAGCCGGGCAGGCGATCATCCCGCTCGCCGTCGCCCTGTTCGTCTTCATCTTCGTGTGCAACTGCTTCGAGTCGATCGGCCTCGGCAGTCACTTCGAATGGCTTGCGGCGCCGACCGGCGACATCAACCTGCCACTGTCGATGGCGCTCTTCGTGATCCTGCTGGTCCACATCGCGTCCCTGAGGACCCGAGGTTTGGCCGGCTATGTCAAGCACTATGCGTTGCAGCCGTTCCCAATCTTCCTCATACCCTTCAACCTCTTCATCAACATCGTCGAGGAGTTGGCGAAGCCGATCACCCTCGCCCTCCGGTTGTTCGGCAACCTGCTGTCGGGGACCCTGATGCTGTCGCTCATCGCCGCTCTCGGCGCGTGGAAGCTGTCCGGCGCACCCGTCGGCGACATCGTGATCGTGATCATCAACCCGGTATGGAAGCTCTTCGACCTGGCCATCGGCGCGATCCAGGCGTTCATCTTCGCCCTGCTGACGATCCTGTACTTCGACACCGCCATGAGCGGCGCCCACGAGCGCAAGCCGAGCCGGCTTCGCCGCCTGCTGCCGTCGCGCCAGAAGCCACTCGTTCCCAGCACCAATTCGTAGACAAAAGGAGACCAGCAATGGCACACGACACGACCCAGCAGGCGATCCAGCTCGCCGGCGCCATGGTCGGCGGCGGCCTGGCCCTGGGTGGAGGCGCGGTCGGCGCCGCCATCGGCGACGGCCTGGCCGGAAGTCAGACCATCGCAGGCGTTGCCCGCCAACCCGAGGCCCAGGGACGCCTGTTCACGATCATGTTCTTGACCGTCGGTTTGGTCGAGGCGATGTACTTCATCAACCTGGCGTTCACCGCGCTCTTCATCTTCTCCCTCTACAAGAAGTAACCGGAGCGCAGGCCAGCACATGACCAGATTCCACGGGTGCCGCCGGAGCGGCGGACCCCACCCCAGGACGGGTGAGAAGAGATGATCGCGACCAGCAACTTCCTCGTGCCCAACGGCACGTTCATCGTGGAGCTCATCGCGTTCTTGATCGTGCTGGCGGTGATCGCCCGGTACGTGCTGCCGCCGGTCAACAAGGCCCTGCGCGACCGCCAGGCGCAAATCCAATCCGAGCTGGCCGCGGCCGACAAGGCCAGGGCCGAGGCGTCGGCGGCCGATGAGGATCGCCGCCAGGCATTGGAAGAGGCCCGTCGCCGGGCCCGCGAGATCGTTGAGCAGGCCACGCGGTCCGCCGAGAAGACCCGGTCCGACGCGGCCGCCCAGGGTCAAGAGGAGCACGACCGGATCCTCGCCAACGCCAACGCCGAGGTGAACCAGGCTCGCCAGCGCGCCCTCGAGGAGGCGACCGCCGAGCTGAGCCAACTCGTCATGGACGTCGTCGAGCGGGTCATCGGGCGCGAGGTCAACGCCGAGGACCACCGGGATCTGGTGAACGAGGCGATAGCGGCCGTGAACGCGGACGACGCATCGCCGACCGGGGCGACCACGTGAACCCATCGGTCGAGGGCTACTCGGCCGCGATCTTCCAGTCCGGCGGCGCGGAGGTCGAGAAGCTCGCGAGTGAGCTTTCGGCGATCGAGCGCCTCGTCGCCGGCAATACCCAGCTCTACTCGGCGCTCTCGGATACCTCGCTCCCCGCGCCGGCCCGCCGGGCCATCGTGTCGGAGCTGTTCGAGGGCCGAGTGGGCGAGCCGGCTCGGCGCCTGGCCGCGTATGCCGCCTCCGCCGTCCGGGCACCTGATGTGTTGGGGGCCCTGGACTGGGTCGGCCACCGCGCCCAGTCCTACGCAGAGGGTCAGGCCCTCGAGTTCGCGCTCCTCGGGCACCAGGGCGCGAGGGCACGCGTCGGAGGGTTCGCAGCCGCGCTGTTTGAGGACGCCGACGTGGCCGACCTCGAAGAGATCGAGGACGAGCTGTTCCGGTTCGCCAGGATCGTCGAGTCGCACCCAGAGCTGCGGTCCGACCTGACCGATCGCGAGCTCCCGGTCGCCCAGCGCCAGGCCGTGGTCGATGATCTCGTCGCTGACAAGGTCGAGGCGACCACGCTCCGGCTGATCCATTTCGTCATCGCCGGCGGGCGTCCCCGGGACTTCGTCGGTGCGCTGGACTGGCTGGTCGAGCAGACCGCGACGGCCCGGGGTTGGCGCGTGGCGCGGGTCCGCTCGGCCGTGGAGATCGAGGACGCTCAGCGAGGAGCGCTCTCGTCGGCGCTCTCCCACCTCACCGGCACCCCGGTGGAACTGCAGGTCACCATCGACCCCACCCTCCTCGGCGGCGCCGTCATCCAGATCGGTGACCTGCAGGTCGATGCAAGCACCCGCGGCCGGCTGGACCGGCTGCGCGAGGAACTTCTGCCGGTCGGCTCCGGGTACGGCGCCGACGACCAAGATCGAGCCAAGGGAGACCGATGACTGAGCTGACGATCGACGCCGCCGACATCACAGCGGCACTTCGACGCCACGTGGATGAGTACTCGCCGACCGTCGGGGCCGAGCAGATCGGTCGCGTCGTCGAGGTGGGGGACGGGATCGCCCGGGTGTCGGGCCTTCCGAACTGCGCGGTCAACGAGATCTTGGAGTTCGAGGACGGCACGGTTGGCCTCGCGCTGAACCTCGACGAGGACACCATCGGCGCGGTGGTGCTCGGGAGCGTCGACAACATCGACGAGGAGCAGATCGTCAAGGCGACCGGACAGATCCTGTCGGTCCCGGTCGGCGACGCGCTGCTCGGGCGGGTCGTGAACGCCCTGGGCGAGCCCATCGACGGCAAGGGCAGCGTGGACACCACCGAGTCCCGCCGGATGGAGGTGCAGGCACCGGGCATCGTCGACCGCCAGCCGGTCTCCGAGCCGATGCAGACCGGGATCAAGGCGATCGACGCCATGACCCCGATCGGCCGCGGCCAGCGGGAGCTCATCATCGGCGACCGCAAGACGGGCAAGACCACCGTCGTGATCGACACGATCATCAACCAGCGTGGCCAGGGCGTGAAGTGCATCTACGTGGCGATCGGGCAGAAGAACTCGTCCGTCGCCCAGACGGTGAAGACACTCGAGGACCACCAGGCCCTCGAGTACACCGTCGTGGTGGTGGCGTCGGCCGGCGACCCGGCGCCGTTCAAGTTCCTGGCCCCCTACGCCGGATGCGCGATGGGCCAACACTGGATGGAGAACGGCGAGGCGGCCCTGATCATCTACGACGACCTGTCCAAGCAGGCCGAGGCGTACCGGCAGGTCTCGCTCCTCCTCCGGCGCCCACCCGGACGCGAGGCTTACCCCGGCGACGTGTTCTACCTCCACAGCCGTCTCCTCGAGCGGGCGGCCAAGCTCTCCGACGAGCGCGGCGGCGGCTCGTTGACCGCCCTGCCCATCATCGAGACGAAGGCGGGCGACATCTCCGCCTACATCCCGACCAACGTGATCTCGATCACCGACGGCCAGGTCTTCTTGGAGTCGGACCTCTTCTATGCGGGCGTCCGGCCCGCCATCAACGTCGGCAACTCGGTCTCCCGGGTCGGTGGCGCCGCGCAGGTGAAGGCCATGAAGGCGGTGGCCGGGACCCTCAAGATCGACCTGGCCCAGTTCCGGGACCTCGAGTCGTTCGCCACCTTCGGGTCCGAGTTGGACAAGGCGTCCCAGGCCCAGCTCGACCGGGGCTATCGGCTCACCGAGCTGTTGAAGCAGCCCCAGAACGCCCCGGTGCCGGTGGAAGAACAGGTCCTGGTCGTGTACGCGGGGACCAACGGCTGGGTCGACGACGTGCCGGTGGCCGAGGTCCGCCGGTTCGAGTCCGAGGTGCGGGAGTTCTTCGGGTCCAACGCGTCGGACCTGTTGAAATCGATCCGCGACACCGGTGCGCTGCCCGACACCGACGCGATCGACGCCAAGCTGCGTGAGTTTCTGGAGGTCTTCGACTCGGGTGCGCCCGAATGACCGACCAGACCGGTTCGGCCGGGCGTCGGGAGGGCTGAGCCGTGGCCGGTGGCACCGAGCGCGCCCTGCGCCGACGAATCCGCAGCGTCCAGTCGACCAAGAAGATCACGCGCGCGTTCGAGCTCATCGCGGCATCGCAGATCGTGCGGGCGCAGAACCGCATCGCGGCCAACCGGCCGTTCCGCCAGGGCATGGCCCGCATCGTGCTCGAGGCGGCCGAGGGCGGCCCGGGTGCCGAGAAACTCATCGGCACGCCGGAGGACCCCAAGCAGGTCGCCATCGTCGCCATCGTCGGCGACCGCGGGCTGAGCGGTCCGTACAACTCATCGGTGCTCCGGGCTACCGAGTCCCTGGTGATCGAGCATCGCCGTCGCGACGCCGATGTGCGCCTGGTCACCGTCGGGCGAAAGGCGGTCGCCTACTTCAGATTCCGCGGGCGCGACGTCACCGAGTCCTTCATCGGCATGTCGGACCGCCCGAGCTTCGCCGATGCTCGCCGCGTGGCGGCAGAGCTGTGGCACCGGTTCGATGCCGATGAGGTGGACCTGGTCCAGCTGGTGTCCACCCGTTATCTCTCGGCGGGGCGCCAGAATGTCGAGACGGTCCAGCTCCTGCCGTTACCCGACCCGACCGGAGCCAAGGGGGCCGAGGGCGAAACGCCCGAGCGGGCACCGACCGACGCAGAGGCCCGCGGCGGCTACACCGAGTTCGAGCCCGACGTGGAGACGCTGGTCGCGATCCTCATGCCGCGGGCACTCGAGTCCGAGGTCTTCTCGGCGCTGCTCGAGGCGTCGGCCTCCGAGCACGCGGCCCGCCAGCGGGCCATGGCCGCCGCCACCGAGAACGCAGACGAGCTCGTCCAACTGCTGAGCCGGACCATGAACCGGGCCCGTCAGGACGCCATCACCAACGAGATCATGGAGATCGTGGGAGGCGCCGAGGCGCTCCGCACGGCGAAGGGAGCCTGAAGTGACCACCACCGCACAGAGACCGACCGGCGAACCGAAGCGCTCGCTCGAGGACGGCCGGGTCGTCGCCATCGCGGGGCCGGTGGTCGACGTGGAGTTTCCGCTTCACGCCCTGCCCGAGATCAACCACGCCGTCGAGATGGAGATCGAGGTGGAGGGCCGGACCGAGACGGTCGTCGCCGAGGTGGCCCAGCAGATCGGCGAGGGCCGGGTGCGCTGCGTGTGCATGCGCTCCACCGACGGGCTGGTCCGCGGCACCCCGGTGCGCAACACCGGCCACGGCATGAGGGTGCCGGTCGGCGACGCCGTCCTCGGCCACGTGTTCAACGTGCTCGGCCAGCCCCTCGACACCGACACCATCGGCGAGCCCGACGACCACTGGGAGATCCACCGCAGCGCTCCGGGCTTCGACCAACTGGAGCCGAACGCCCAGATGTTCGAGACCGGCATCAAGGTCATCGACCTCTTGGAGCCCTACATCCAGGGCGGGAAGATCGGCCTGTTCGGCGGGGCCGGGGTCGGCAAGACGGTCCTCATCAAGGAGATGATCCACCGGATCGCGACCCAGCACGGCGGCGTGTCTGTGTTCGCCGGCGTCGGCGAGCGAACCCGAGAGGGCACCGACCTGTGGCTCGAGATGCAGGAGTCCGGCGTCATCGAGAAGACCGCACTCGTGTACGGGCAGATGGACGAGCCACCGGGCGTCCGGCTGCGGGTCGGGTTGGCCGCGCTCACCATGGCCGAGTACTTCCGGGACGTGAAGAACCAGGACGTGCTGCTGTTCATCGACAACATTTTCCGTTTCGTCCAGGCGGGATCGGAGGTCTCGACCCTGCTCGGCCGGATGCCTTCGGCGGTCGGCTATCAGCCCACCCTGGCCGACGAGATGGGAGAGCTCCAGGAGCGGATCACGTCGACCCGCGGGCGGTCGATCACCTCGATGCAGGCGGTCTTCGTCCCGGCGGACGACTACACCGACCCGGCACCGTTCACCACCTTCACCCACCTCGACGCGACCACCGAGCTGTCGCGCCAGATCTTCGCGCTGGGCATCTACCCGGCCGTCGACCCCCTGGCGTCGACATCGAACGCCCTGGCGCCCGAGATCGTGGGCGATCGCCACTACGCGGTGGCCCGGAGCGTGCAGGCGGTGCTGCAACGGTTCCGGGAGCTCCAGGACATCATCGCCATCCTCGGGCTTGACGAGCTGTCCGAGGAGGACCGGGTCACGGTGAACCGGGCCCGCAAGATTCAGCGGTTCTTGTCCCAGCCGATGTTCGTGGCCGAGGTCTTCACCGGGGTCGAGGGCCTCTTCGTCCCGGTCGCGGAGACCGTCGAGTCGTTCGAGGCGCTGGTCAACGGGGACCTCGACAACGTCCCGGAGCAGGCCTTCTTGAACGTGGGCGGGGTCGAGTCGGTGCTGGAGAAGGCCAAGACCATCGAGGGCGGTGGGGACTGATGGCCGACGGGTTCGCCCTGGAGGTTGTCACCCCCGACCGCCTGATCGTCGATGCGCCCGCGGCGGCGCTTGTGCTGCGGACCACCGAAGGAGAGATGACCGTCCTCGACGGTCACACCTCGCTGGTTGCGGCGGTGGTGCCCGGCATCGTCCGGGTCGACCCGGTCGAGGGCGAGCCTGTCCGGTTGGCCGTGCATGGCGGGTTCCTCCAGGTCGACACCAGTCCCGCCGACCGTGGCGACGGACCGGCGGGGCTGGCCACGAGGGTCACGCTGCTGGCCGGGATCGCCGAGCTGGCGGATGAGATCGACGTCGAGCGGGCCCGTCGGGCACGGGAGGCGGCCGCTGAGCATATCGGTGGGGGCCACCCCGATCGCTCGGACGACGAGAAGCCGAGTGTCGACGAGGAAGCCGCCGCCGGCGAGCTGGCCCGGGCCGAACTGCGCCTGGAGGCAGCCGGAGCGACGCCGGCTCAGCCAGGTTAGGAGAACGGGATCGAGCTGAATTCGGCCAGCTTGGCCAGGGGGTGCATCGCGTCGATCTTGCGGATCGTGCCCGAGCGCGACCGCATCACGAGCGACTCGGTCGTCGCCCCGCCGTGCTCGAGGTAGCGCACGCCGCGGAGCAGGTCGCCGTCGGTGATGCCGGTGGCGGCGAAGAAGCAGTTGTCGCCCCGCACCAGGTCGTCGGTGAAGAGAACCTTGTCGAGCTCGTAGCCGGCTGCGATGGCCGTGTCCCGCTCGTCGTCATTGCGCGGCCACAGGCGGCCCTGGATCTCGCCGCCCATGCACTTCATGGCCGCCGCCGCGAGCACGCCCTCGGGTGTCCCCCCGATCCCGAGGAGCACGTCGGCCCCGGTCGTGTCCGAGCGCCCCGTCGCGATGGCACCGGCGACGTCGCCGTGGTCGATGAGCCGGATGCGGGCCCCGGTGTCTCGGACCTCGTCGATGAGCTCGGCGTGTCGGGGGCGGTCGAGGATAACGGCCGTGAGGTCCCGGACCGGGCGGCCGAGGGCTTCGGCGAGCGACGCCAGGTTCTCCGACGGCGAGCGGGTGATGTCGATGGACCCGGCACCGCGGGGCCCGACCACGATCTTCTCCATGTAGAAGCACGGCCCGGGGTCGAACATGGTCCCGCGCTCGGAGACCGCGATCACCGCGAGCGCGCCGCCCTGCCCTTGGGAGGCCAGCGTGGTGCCGTCGATCGGGTCCACCGCGATGTCGGTCTGGGGGTTGGACCCGTCGCCGATCCGCTCGCCGTTGTAGAGCATCGGGGCGTGGTCCTTCTCGCCCTCGCCGATCACGACGACCCCGTCCATGGCCACCGTCGCGAGGACCACCCGCATGGCGTTCACCGCCGCCCCGTCCGCCCCCTCCTTGTCGCCCCGGCCCATCCAGCGGCTCGCCGCCATGGCTGCGGCCTCGGTGACCCGGACCAGCTCAAGGGCCAGGTTGCGGTCGGGGGCCTGGGGCTCTCTCACCACGGGCTCGACCATAGCGGGCGATACTAGGGCGGTGGACCGGCTCGTCATCCGCCCGAACGGGCCGCTTTCGGGCGCGGTCAGGGTCGGGGGAGCCAAAAACTCGGCGCTGAAATTGATGGCCGCCTGCCTGCTCGCCGAGGGGCGCCACCGACTGCGCAACGTCCCCGACATCGTCGACGTGCAGATCATGACCGAGATGCTGAGCGCGCTCGGCGTCAGCGTCGTACGCGAGGGCGACGTGCTCGTCGTCGACGTGCCGCCGGCCGACGAGCTGTCGCCCGAGGCCCCCTACGAGCTCGTCGACAAGATGCGGGCGTCGGTGGTGGTGCTCGGCCCGCTGCTGGCCCGCTGCGGGCACGCACGCCTGTCGATGCCCGGCGGCGACGACTTCGGTTCGCGCCCGATCAACTTCCACGTGAACGGGCTCGCCGGCATGGGGACCCGCTTCGTCACCCGGCACGGGTTCGTCGAGGGGACGGTCGAGCCGGCCGGCGGACGGCGACGCCTGGTCGGGACCCGCCTCGTCCTCGACTACCCGAGCCACACGACGACCGACAACCTCATGATGGCGGCCACGTTGGCCAAGGGCACGACGATCATCGAGAACGCCGCACGCGAGCCCGAGGTCTGCGACCTGGCCGACTACCTGAACGCCATGGGCGCGTCGGTGCGCGGCGCGGGCACGTCCAGCCTCGAGATCACCGGCGTCGAGGCGCTGGAGCCCGGGAGCCACACCGTCATCCCCGACCGCGTCGTCGCCGGCACGCTGATGGTGGCCGCCGGCATGGCGGGGGGTGAGGTGGTCATCGAGGACGGCCGGTTCGACCACATGGAGATGTTCATCAACAAGCTCGGTGCGATGGGGGTCGAGATCGATCAACGACCCGAGGGGCTGGTCGCGTCGGCCCGCGGCCGGCCGCGTTCGGTCGACGTGGCGACGCTGCCCTATCCGGGGGTGGCCACCGACTACAAGCCGATGCTGGTGACGATGCTGGCGGTGGCCGACGGCGTCTCGATCGTGACCGAGAACCTGTTCGAGGGGCGCTTCCGCTACGTGGACGAGCTACGCCGGATGGGCGCCGACGTGCGCACCGAGGGCCACCACGCCATCGTGCGCGGGGTCGCGGGTCTGTCGGGCGCCCAGGTCCGCTCGCCCGACATCCGGGGGGGCGCGGCGTTGGTGCTGGCCGGACTGGTGGCCGAGGGCGAGACCGTGGTCACCGGCGCCCGCCACCTCGACCGCGGCTACGAGGACTTCCCGGCGATGCTGCGCTCGCTCGGCGCAGACGTGGAACGTCGGTGAGTCGCGGCGAGCCGGCGGCCCTCTTCGAGCGAGCCGTCGGCGGGGACCGCGGCGCGCTGGCGCGGCTGCTGTCGTTCGTCGAGGGCGGCGGGGAGCCGAGTCGGGCCGTCGCCCGGCTCGGCTACCGGAACGCGCCGCCCTACGTCGTCGGAATCACCGGCGCGCCCGGTGCGGGGAAGTCGACGCTGACCGACCAGCTGGTCACGGTCGTCCGCTCGGGCTGGCCGGCGGTTGCGGCGTCGGACCCGATCCCCGGCGCCGACGCCGAGCCGGTCGAGCAGATCGCCGTCCTCGCGATCGACCCGACCTCCCCGTTCACCGGCGGAGCGATCCTCGGTGATCGGGCCCGCATGCAGCGCCACGCCACCGACCCGACCGTGTTCATCCGGTCGATGGCGACGAGGGGCCACCTGGGCGGGCTCGCCCTGGCCGTCCCCGACGCGCTGCGGGTGCTCGGCGCGGTGGGCGTCCCGGTCGTGGTGGTCGAGACGGTGGGCGTCGGCCAGGTCGAGGTCGAGGTGGCGGGGGCGAGCGATACCACCGTCGTGGTCGTGACCCCGGGGTGGGGCGACTCGCTGCAGGCGGCCAAGGCGGGCCTCTTGGAGGTCGCCGACGTGTTCGTGATCAACAAGGCCGATCGGCCCGGCGCCATCGAGGCGGGCCGGGATCTCCGCCAGATGCTCTCGCTCGGGGCGCCGACCGAGTGGAGCCCGCCGATCCTCGAAACGGTGGGCACCACCGGTGAGGGCGTCGAGGCGTTGTGGGCGGCGGTCGCCGGCCATCGTGCCTACCTCTCCGCGAGCGGCCTCCTCGAGTCGCGCCGGGCCGTCCGGGTCGAGCACGAGCTGCGCAAGGTGCTCGCGGCGAGGATCGAGGCGAGGCTCGACGTCCTCACGGGCTCGGCCGAGTACAAGGAGGCGATCGAGGCGCTCCGGGAGGGTCGCGCCGACCCCTACGAGGTGGCCGAAGGGTTGCTCGAATCGAGCTGACCGTCCAGGTCGGGTACCGTGCCAAGGGTGATCTGCCGTCTGAACCGAGGGCGGGTCGCGCCCGACGCTCCCTTCAGGCACGTGCGATGAAGACGACGCCGTGAGCATGCCGCGCCTGCCGCTGCCGAGCCGCGACGGCCCCGCCGGGACCCGGCGGTGGTACCAGCACGCCGTCTTCTACGAGGTGCTGCTGCGCGGGTTCTACGACTCCAACGACGATGGCATCGGTGACATCAGGGGGCTCCACGAGAAGCTCGACTACCTCCAGTGGCTGGGCGTCGACGCGATTTGGCTCCTGCCCTTCTACCCGTCGCCGATGCGCGACGGCGGCTACGACGTCAGCGACTTCTTCAACGTCGCGCCCGACTACGGGACCCTGACCGACCTGTCCCGTCTCCTCGACGACGCGCACCGCCGGGGGATCCGGTTCGTCTCGGACCTGGTCATGAACCACACCAGCGACACCCACCCGTGGTTCATCGAGTCGCGATCGAGCCGCGACAACCCCAAGAGCGATTGGTACGTGTGGAACGACGACGACCAGCGGTGGCCCGAGGCCCGCGTCGTGTTCACCGACGTCGAGCGGTCCAACTGGACCTGGGACGAGACCCGAGAGCAGTACTACTGGCACCGCTTCTTCTCGCACCAGCCCGACCTCAACTACGAGAACCCCGAGGTCGCCGACACCATGGTCGACATGGTGAAGTTCTGGCTGGAGCTCGGGTTCGACGGGTTCCGGCTCGATGCGGCCCCGTACCTGTTCCAGCGCGACGGCACGGCGGGCGAGCACCTCCCCGAGACCCACGACTTCATCAAGCGGATCCGCAAGGAGATCGAGTCGAACTACCCGGGCCGGGTGCTCCTGGCCGAGGCCAACGGGTGGCCGGCCGACGTGGCCGACTACTTCGGCGACGGCGACGAGTGCCACCTCTGCTTCCACTTCCCCTTGATGCCGCGCCTCTATATGGCCGTGCGCAAGGAGCAGCGGTACCCGATCACCGAGATCCTCAGCCAGACGCCCGAGATCCCCGACGGGTGCCAGTGGGCGATCTTCCTGCGCAACCACGACGAGCTCACCCTCGAGCAGGTCACCGACGAGGAGCGTGACTACCTCATCTCCGAGTACGCCAAGGACGACCGGATGAAGCGCCACATGGGGATCGGCCGGCGGCTGGCCCCGCTGCTCGACGGGAACCGGCGGCTGGCCGAGCTGCTCTACTCGATGGTCCTGTCGCTCCCGGGGAGCCCGGTCGTCTACTACGGCGACGAGCTCTTGATGGGGGACAACATCTATCTGGGCGACCGGGACTCGGTCCGGACCCCGATGCAGTGGTCACCGGACCGCAACGGCGGGTTCTCGAAGGCCGACTTCGCGCAGCTCTACCTGCCGCCGCTGATGGACCCGGTCTACGGCTTCAGCGCGCTCAACGTCGAGGCGCAGCTGCGCAACCAAGGGTCGTTCCTCCACTGGTTGCGGCGCATGCTGACGGAGCGCCGCGCTCTGCCGGTGATGGGAGTGGGCGAGATGGAGGTCCTTCCCTGCGCCAACCCCTCCGTGCTGGCCTACATGCGCTCGGGCGAGGTGGCCGACATCCTGACCACCACACCGAGCCCGCATTCGCACATGCGGTCGACGATCGCCACCGAGCTCGAGGGGCGTGACTGGGAGCGCACGTTGGTGATGGCACGTACGGTGCCGGCGGGGAACGAAGGGCCGGG
>PMOQ01000022.1 GCA_003161255.1 Acidimicrobiaceae bacterium
TCCCTATTCGCTGAGCCTCTAAGCCTGAACATGCGGAGTTCGTGCCTTGACATGAGGACTTGACGATCCATTTGCTCGCTTGGCCCCATACGGTCGGAGCGTCGTCCCCACGACAAAGAACCGGGTGAAAGATCCGCCATCGTGCGGGCGTTCGATCCGGACCGGTAGAAGGTGTCTCCAAGGTAAGGCATCGGCCATTCCCGGTCCGAGGTGGACCACCATCCGCCAGGGAGGCTCTTAGGACCTTCTTACCTGCAAGCCGCGGTCCGTCATTCCGTTGTCAGGTTCGCTCCATACGGTGGGTCTGTGGCTCCGATCAGGCACAATCCGCTTGCGTCGCACGACCGAATCGCCAGGGGACGCCGTGATGCCTCGCTCGTCCGCGTGGGTACCGTCACCAAGACCATCGGTGCTGGGATCGTCGCTACCGTCGGTGTGCTCGGGTTCTATGTCGCCAAGGCGTTCCCTGGTCACCACACCAGCACACCCACAGCAGCAGCGACCGCACCCAGTTCGGGGACAGGACAGAGTTCAACGCCCAGCGCGGCACCGACCACCACGCCGTCGGTTCCGGGAACGGCGGCGCCTGGTACGGCATCTCCGACGACATCGCCGTCTCTGACCCCCCCCACGAGCCCGCCGGTCCGTACAAGCGCGCCGCCGACGGTCGTGAGCGGGGCGACCTGATGGAGCTGGTCCATCGGGTTTCCAGAGACCGTCCCGCCCTGTATCGCATGTCCGCTCTGGGTACCAGGGTCGAGATGATGGTCACCGACGTGGGCGTCCTGGTGGCCGCAGCGGCGATCCTGCGTCAGGAGGTCGAGCGGATCGATCGAATCGCGAGCCGGTTCCGCGCCGATTCGGAGATCTCCGAGCTTCTTAGGACGCGTGGCCGCCCCACCCGAGTGAGTCCAGACCTCTTTGAGGCCGTCCGAGTCGCGCTCGTCATGGCCGAGGCAACTGACGGCGCCGTCGATCCAACAGTGGGCGCTGCGCTATGCCAGCTCGGCTACGACCGTGACTTTTCGGCAATCGTGAACGGGGTTGCGGGGCATCTTCCCCGGTCCAGGCCGGTTCCCGGTTGGCGGAGCATAAGCATCGACTCCGAGCAGGGAACGATCTGCGTGCCCGAAGCTGTCCAGGTCGATCTCGGCGCGACCGCCAAGGCGCTGGCCGCCGACAGGGCGGCGAGCGCGGTGACAGCAGCATTGGGTTGCGGCACGCTCGTGTCATTGGGAGGTGACGTCGCGGTCGCCGGGCCTACTCCCCCGAGGGGATTTCTCGTCGGTCTTGCCGATGTCTGCACCGCCGGCGTCGCTGATGAAGCCGTGTCCATCAACTCCGGGGGACTCGCCACCTCTGGCGTTGGGGCTCGATCCTGGATGCTCGGCGACAGCGTCGTTCACCACATCATTGACCCTGCTACGGGTTTGCCGGCGACCGTCGAGTGGCACACCGTCTCGGTGGCTGCGGCCACGTGCGTCGAGGCCAACGCGGCGGCGACGGCCGCCGTGGTCAAGGGCTACGAGGCCGAAGAGTGGTTGTCGTCATTGCGCCTCCCGGCCCGCTTGGTGGGCGTCGATAACGTCGTTCGTTACACGGAGAGATGGCCAAGTGAGAACCACCTAGGTTCCCCACAACGAGCTTCGGCGCAAACGCTCCTTTGATTGCAACCGTTGGACATGGGGCAACGTCGCTGTGGTATCTGACCCGTGCAACCGGGCTCGTCTCGCTCATTGTTCTCTCGTCGACCGTCGTGCTCGGCATCGTCTCCTCGGTGGGATGGGCCACCGAGCGGTGGCCAAGGTTCTTGTCCCAAGCGGTGCATCGCAACCTCTCGCTCTTCTGCCTCGCCCTCGTGGTCATCCATGTGGCCACGACGGTGGCCGACGGGTACGTGCCTATCGGTTTCGCTGACGCGGTGATCCCCTTCCGCTCCCCATACCGCCCCATTTGGGTCGGACTGGGTGCGTGCGCGTTCGACGTCCTATTGGCAGTAGCTGTTACCAGCGGGCTCCGCCGCCATATCGGGTTTCGAACCTGGCGATGGGTGCATTGGCTTGCCTACCTCTGCTGGCCCGTGGCACTGATCCACGGCCTGGGAACGGGCTCCGACACCAGGCTGTCAGGGGTGCAGTTTGTCTACCTGCTGTGTGTGGTGACCGTCGTCGGAGCGCTCGGTTGGCGGCTCGTGACCGCTCGCGCAATGACCTCGGGTTGGCGGATCGGTGCCGCTATCGGTGCAACCTTTGTCTTGTTGGGCACGGCCGTGTTCACGTTCACCGGGCCGTTGCAGGCTGGGTGGTCTCGGCGATCGGGCACGTCGAGCGCGGTGCTGGAGCAGATCGGTGCGGCCGCGTCGGCCAGTGCGGTTGCGTCGGCTGGTCGGTCGCCGAGCTCGAGCTCGGCGACCTTGCCGCCGGCAGTGCCGAAGGCGCTGCCGTCCACACCGTTTTCAAGCGCTCTCGACGGCGCCTATTCGCTCCACGGGCCCGATGATGCAGGCCAGATGCGCGTGGAGCTTTCGATGCGGTTGGCGACTAGCGGAGTCCCGCTGCTCGTCGACCTCACGGGCCCTGCGGTGAACGGTGGGGTGGCCATGACGTCGAGCCAGGTCACCTTCGGTACCCGGCACGGGCAGGTGACCTTCCTTGACGGATCGACGATCGACGCCACCGTCAGTGGTTCGGGCGGGTCGGAGACCCTAACCATGCGGTTGGAGCTCGACCGGACCGCCGGGACGGTTTCGGGCACCGTGTCCGGCACCGCTGAATCCCAGTCCTCCGACAGCAGTGGCGATAGCCGGTGACGGCTCCGGCGCTGACGTGGCACTCGCACGGGGCACCGGGTGAGCAAATGCCGCGCCTGTTGGCGGATGTCGAGCCCACCGGCGGCGCGATCGCATTGGACGAGCATCTTGAGCAGTGGGGTGTCCTTGACCTCCGACGGGTAGGCGTGGACCTGGTCGACGAACTCGAGGCCAGTGGGCTAGTTGGCCACGGCGGGGCCTGGTTTCCGGTGGCCACCAAGTGGCGGTCGATCGGTACCCGGGGGGCCCGGCGGCCCGTGGTAGTGGCCAACGGCGCCGAAGGGGAGCCGGCCAGTTCAAAGGACGCGCTGCTCCTGACCCGGACGCCCCATCTCGTCCTTGACGGGGCCTCGGCGGCTGCGGCCGCACTGGGAGCGTCGCGCGTCGTTATCTACGTCCCGGCACGTCTCACACACGGCATGGAACGGGCTGTCGAGGCCCGGCGGCGCCGTGGTCTGGACCCCGTGGAGATGGAGGTGATGAGCGCACCTGATGCATTCATCACCGGTCAGGAGTCTGCCGTGGTGAGCGCGCTGGACGGCCGACCCGCCGTGCCGTCCTTCGTCGGTCTGCAGCCGGTCCGTGTACGGGGCGTGGCCGGCCGGCCCACCCTGGTCCAGAACGTCGAGACGCTGGCCCACGTCGCGCTGATCGCCCGGTTCGGGGCTCAGTGGTTCCGAGCCATCGGCACCGAGCAGTTCCCAGGCTCCATGCTGGTTACCCTGAGCGGCCGCTACGCCGGGCCGGTCGTGATGGAGGCGCCCCTCGGCCTTCCACTCCGCGACCTGCTGGGGTTGTCACGGGCGGCGGGAAACGATTACCGGGGAGCCCTGCTGGGCGGCTACGGGGGCGGGTGGGTGTCGATGCCCACGCTGCTCGAAGTGGACCTGACCGAGGCGTCGGCGCGGATGTGGAACACGACCCTCGGGGCTGGCGTCGTCGCGCTTCTCCCCCACTCGGTCTGCCCACTGGTCGAGGTGGCCCGCGTGGTGCGTTATATGGAGCGCCAACAGGCCGGCCAATGCGGACCGTGCGTCCACGGTCTGGCCGCGCTCGACGAGGCGGTCCGGTGTCTCGCGTTACAGCCGGCGTCACTTCGAGGTCGCGTCGAGCCGATTCTCGAACTCTGTGCGCTCATCGATGGGCGCGGCGGATGCCGACACCCCGACGGCGTCGTTCGCTTTGTCCGCAGCGCGTGCTCGGTCTTCGGCGACGAGGTTGCCACCCACCTCCGTCATGGGCCGTGCCGCCTGATCGATGCGGCCCCAGTTCTGCCGATCCCGCACTTCCGGTCTGCCCACGCGGCCACCGATAGGACGAGCTCCCGATGAAACGGGTTGTGTCGCTCGTAATCGACCGGACCACCTGTGATGGCCGCGGGCTATGCGCCGAACTCTTCCCCGAACGAATCGAGTTGGACCCGTGGGGCTACCCGATCATCGATGGCGATGAGATTCCTCGATCCCTGTTGGATCACGCGCGGCGAGCCGCCCGGTCGTGTCCTCTGCTGGCGCTGCATTTGATCGAGAGCCGCCAATGACTACGTCGGCGACGCCAAGGGTCGCTGTCCGGCTCCCCCAAGAGATTCGGTGCATCCTCGGCCATAGTCCTCGCCACAGACCGTGCTCGGCATGGAGCCGATGAGCACCCGCTCTCAAGGGAGCCCGTCGGCCCATGACGACCCGACGCCGCGTCGCACGCGACGGCGCAGAGACGGCGTCGAAGGCAACGCCCGGCTTACCGGTTCCACGGCCGCGGTGTTGCTCGTCCTGCTGGCCGCCGAAGGGGTGACCATCCTGCAGGTGAGGGCGCTGCTAACCCCACACGTCTTCATCGGGATGCTGCTCGTCCCACCGGTCCTGCTCAAGATGGGCAGCACGACATGGCGGTTCGCCCGGTACTACGTCGGCTCGCCCGAGTACCGGCGCAAGGGTCCGCCACCGATGCTGCTTCGTCTTCTCGGTCCCATCGTCGTCGTGCTCACGGTGGCGGTGTTCGCAACCGGGATCGCCCTGCTACTGGGGCCACAGGGGTGGCGTTCCCAGATGCTCCTGTTGCACAAGGCCAGCTTCGTTCTATGGCTGGCCGCGATGGCGCTCCACGTCCTCGGCCATCTCCTCGACACCGCACGCCTAGCCCCGCGCGACTGGTACTGGCGAACCCGGCGCCAGGTGCGCGGTGCGGGGCTGCGCCAGTGGGCCATCGCGACGAGCCTGGCTCTCGGGCTCGTACTCGGCCTGCTCGTGGTGCCTCGGATCGGTCCGTGGCTGGCGTCGGGCCACCCCGGTCACGCCTGATGAGGGGACGATCCACCTTTGGCACCCGACGGCTGGGCTCTCGGGTCGCTCTTGGCCCCGACAAACCCGTCCGAAAGCCCGGAACGATCTACCGACGCCGACGGATCAGGCTCGTCGTTTTGCTGGCCCTGGCCGGGCTGTTGCTATGGCTTGCCGCCTCTCTCGGAGGGGCGCTCACCAACCCCGCCCTCGGCAGTTCGCTGGGCGCCCGCTTTGCCGAGTGGGCCCGCGGGAATGGCGGCGCCGGCATCGTGAACTGGGTCGAAAACGAGTGGTATAGCCACCATCCGCCTCCCAAGGGCGGCAAACCGCCTCAGGGCGCCATCAAGGTTCCGAAGGCCAACAGGATCGTCTCGACGAGCGTTCCACACCTGCCGGTCCCGGCGGCCATCCAACCGATCGCGAGTCCGGCCCTACCAGGAGAGGGGGAATGGTCACCGGCCGGGCGTCTCGTGGGAGGTGTTCCGGCCATCTACGAGACCACCCTTCGACCCGATGCCGTCCACACGAGCTACGTGGTTGGCGTGGCATGGATGGACACCAAACTCTTGAAGGCCACCCTGTACTCGGGCAGCCAGATTCCCGGAGGGGGCCCGTACACGCACACGGCCCCGATTTCGCCTCCGGCATCGGACAGCCTGGTCGCCGCCTTCAACGCCGGGTTTCTTGTGCCGCAGGCCAATGGCGGGTACTACACCGACGGCAAGGTGGTCGTTCCGCTGCGGACCGGTGCCGCCTCCTTCGTCGTCTACCGAGATGGCACCTCGACGGTCGGCCAGTGGGGGCGTGACGTGACCATGACACCGAACGTCGTGTCGGTTCGCCAGAACCTCGATCTGCTGGTCGACAACGGCACACCGGTATCAGGGTTGAACGCGACCGACACCACCCAATGGGGTGACACCTTGGGCGACGCCGTGTACGTCTGGCGTTCCGGGCTCGGGGTTACCGCGGATGGTGCCCTCGTATATGTAGGTGGCCCGGGTCTCAACATCGTCGATCTAGCCAACATCTTGGCGCGAGCCGGGGCGGTCAGGGCCATGGAGCTCGATATCAACACCGACTGGGTGAACTTCAGCACCTACCAGCCCTCCACGGCGACGGGTCCAGCGAGCACCACAAATGGAGCGGAGCTCCTGTCGAACATGACCGGTACGCCGGCCCGTTACTTCGACTCATGGTGGGCACGAGACTTCATCACGATGTCGTCGGTGCTCGGTGGTTGAGGTGGCACATTCGATTGCGTCCCTCTGAGCGTACGGCGCGGCTGACCGCGGGGTAGTCGTGGTACGCGCGTCACCACTGGCCTGGACCCATGGGACGTACGTCGGCTGCAAACCGACGGTGTCGAAGCCGTGATCGAAAGTGGCGCTGCGGGCCGGAGGCGCGCCGAGCACCTGCTCAGAATACGCGCTGAAGGAATGTCAAGGACGGGAGTCGCTTCCCAGTGCGCAACGCCGCCTGGAGTTTCTCGGTGCCGACACGCAACGTCACCGAGCCGAGCCACCATCCGGCTGGCGTCCCCGCCGGGGGGCGCCGCTTCACCTGCAGTGACTCGGTGACGCGCTGGCCGGGCCAAGCTAAAACGGACAACTCAGTGCTGGCGACAACCGGAACCGAGTGCCCAGAGACCGATGCCACCGCCAGCGGCTGTCCTCGGGAGGCAACACGGACGTCCCGCACACTCGATATTGCCAGCCGAGCGATCGACAATGCTTGCAGGCCAGCGTTGGTGATGACGTCCTCTCCCATGTGATCACCGACCGTGGCGGCCAGCACCTCAACGGGTGCCCCATGGATGTCTTCTCGGAGCGCCAACACGTCGCAGCCGCCGGCGGCCGAGGTAAAGCCTGACTTCACGCCGACCACGTTGTCGTTTCCGAGCAACGGAGTCGTCGTCCCGACGGTGCCAGCAACGGGGAGGGTCACCACGGGCATGTTGACGATCTGATCGAAGACCGGGTTGACTACGTCCACACTGGCGACCTTGACCTGATCGGCCGCAGTGGAGACCGACTGGGTTGAGAACCCGCTCGCATCCGCGTATTGGGTCTGGGTCATCCCGAGCGAGGCCGCTGACGCGTTCATCTTGGTCACGAATGCCGGGACGCTGCCGGCGTCCCAGATGGCAAGCAGGTCGGCGAAGTTGCTTGCCGAGTGCACGAGCATGCCCTCGAGCAACTGGTCCTCGGTCAGGACCTCGCCCGCCGCGACTTCGATGTTGGTCTGGTCGCTCTCGAAGTCAGCCTCATAGAGGGCCACGTCGCTCGCGGTGATCGTGATCGACGGTCCCTGCTCGTTGACCGAGAGCGGATGGTCAGTCAGAACGAGGTGGGCGGTCATCAGCTTGGTCAGACTGGCGATGGGTTGGGCGACCTGCCCACCTGACTTGGCGGTAATCCCGAGGACGGGGATCGCGATGGCCGACTGGACCCCCGCCGGCCAAGGGATGGCGGGTGCACTTCCGGGGACCAGCCTGAAGGACGGCATCACCAAACGGACAACGGCCAGGGGCGGGGGGATGCCGAGTCGTTTGGCCACGACGATTCCAGAGACCGTGAAGACAGCGAGAATCACCGCCACCGTGGCCAGGACGACCCTCCAATGCCGGTGTGCTCGGCGATGTCGGGGCCGCTTCCGGCTTCGAGGGAATCGGTGGCTTTTGGGAGCTGGCGTGGAGATCGACAGCGCCGAATCGGTCGGTGGTGGATCTTCTGGGGAAGCGCTCAGCGGGGAGCCGCCACTTCGTTATTGTTCGGCCGCATCGCACCCGCGATGTGTGCCTCGGTCGACGCCGTCGGGGCCCGAGTACCAGTCGCGGTTCGCGCACAACCATCGTGCGCGACCCGGCCAGGCACGGCGCCGACTGACACCGACGCGTCCTCCGTCGCCAAGCTGAACGCCGAGACGGGCGTGGATTGCGGTCGCGACGGCGCCGGGGGTGTGATTGACCTCGACGGTCCCCGTCGAAATTCCACGTCCTTTATCTACTACGCCCAACGGTGGCCGAGGTCTTCTGAGGCCACGACGAGGACCGGTTGTCGATTGGGCCGTCGACAGCTCGACACCGAACACTGGCGCAATCCGAGGTAGCCGGTGGGGTTCAACCAGTCTGGGGGTGTGTCGGTGTGACGTGGTTGGCAAGCAGGAGATCGAACCCGTCGGGGATCGACAGCATCCCGGGAGTCGTCCCAGATACGCCGGTGATGCCGTACTGCCAGACGATCGAGTTGGTGGTCGGGTCGATCACCACCACCCGATTCCGATAGTCGTCATTCACCATGATCAGTCCGTTCGGGAGTCTCTCGGCCAGCGACGGTTTCTTCAGCATGGCGTCACCGGTGAGGGCGTCATATCGCCAAGTGATCTGGCCTTCCTTGGTGAACTCAAGGACGCGACCCTCTCCGGGAGGGTTGTAATCCGTCATCAGATAGAGATCCTTTCCCAGTTGCTGGGGGTCAGACGGATAGTTGACCGTGGTCATCTGGGTGCTCCAGATGAGTTTGCCGGCCTGGGTGTATTCGTCGATCCAAGAGCCATTGATCTCCGAAACGAGGACGTCGCCGTTGGTCAGCGGAGTGTCGCCGTTGGGGTACGCGATCGACGTTGGCGGGTTGTGCGCATCCACCCCGTTGCCGATCTGGCCGACGATCGACCCTTGGGACGAGATGAACAAGATTCGGTTGTTTGAAGCATCGGCCACCGTGATGATTCCTGATTTCAGCAAATAGGCGTCGTCGGGCTGATTCAGGTAGCCACTGGTTGCACCGGGGGCGCCTGGGTGGCCGTACTGGAAAAGCAGCTTGCCGGAGGGATAGCCGATCTCGACGATCGTGTCGTTGTCCTCTTGGTTGGTGATGATGCCGGTTCCTCCCCTAATGAAGAACGCGTCATCGGGGAAGTAGAAGCCACCCGGAGGAGGAGGCGTCGTCGTCGACGGGTACTGCCACGTGACATTCCGAGCCGGGTCGATGGCGACGAGCCGATCGTTCCCCCGGTCAGCGATCAGGAGGGTGCCCTGGAATGGTGACCCCGAAGACGGTGACCCGGCGTTCCCTCCGTAGCGGCTCGGCCTGAGCGAGATGACCGAGGTCAGGGTGCCCGATGCCACCCCGGCTTGGTCGGACCCGGACTGGGCCGCCACTTCTCCTCCAACCAAGTACCCGACCGCAGCTCGTCCCTCACCGACGGTGGCGTAACCACCGAAAGCGACGGCCTGGGGCAGCAGCCCTGCTTTGAGAACCCTATTGCTCGGGGTGACGAAGGCGTCGATCGTCGTCAGCGTGGGTCCGTTTGGCGCCTGTCCGCCAGCCACGTAGATAGTCCCACCGATGAGGAATGCCGAGGCACCGTAGAGCGCTTGAGGGAGATGACCCACCACGCCGACGTGGTGGGTGACTGGATCGATCTCCTGGATGACGTCGGTGGCTTGTGTGGTGGTCCCCGTCGAAGCGATCTGGCCCCCAAAGGCATAGATCTTGCCGCCAACCGTCGCCACTGCGGGGTACCTCACCGGTACGGGGAGCGACGCGACCACGCTGAAGCTGGTGCCGTTCGTGGTTGCAAGGACCGTTGAAAGATAGGTCGATCCCGTGTAGCCGCCGACCACGTACGCCGTTGTCTGGTGCCGACCGCCGACGATCGTCCTCATGGTCGCCACGGCGCTGTCCGATCTCGGAGCGGGGAGCGAACCCACCTGGGATCCTGTTCCGCCGGCCGTCGAGGCAAGCGACGGCGTCGGTATCGATTGGATCGTGGCCACGGTGTCTGGTGACCCTCCGCCGAACACAAAGGTGCGACCTCCGAGGGTTGCACCCGACGCGTCGTGCACAAGCGAGGCGAGCGATGTGGCAGGGACGATCGAACCGGTTGAGGGGTTTATCGTGGCGACCCCAGCCAACGAACTGCTCGACGCGTTGAGTCCGCCTAGGACAGCGAGTCCCGAGCCGTTGGCTACAACCACCTCACGCGACAGCGGAGTCGGCAGCGACCACGATTCAACGCCGGCCTCTATAGACCGCGGACCGGCGTTGATGGTAGGGACGTGAGCGCTAGACGTCGTAGCCTTCCGATTCGACGAAATCGTCGATCCACTCGGCCAGGCGACCATCACGACGACGATGACAAGCGCCGCAGCACCGAGACCCACAACGAGGCGTCGACGTCGCAGCTGGATCCGACGAGCCCGACGAGAGTGTTCGGCCCCACCTCGCCGGAAAGGACGCCCTCCACCACGTGACGGGAGCACCTGCGAGGTTGTCATATTCGTCCCGAAGACCCCCGTGGTGCGCTCGAGTAAGCGATCTTGACTCTTCGGATCGGATCGAGGGTTGAACATGCGGGTCGCACCGGAAGAGAAGAGTAGTGCCCGGGTTGGTCCCCAAACTTTCGTCACACTGGGTCGACAGGCCAC
>PMOQ01000005.1 GCA_003161255.1 Acidimicrobiaceae bacterium
GGATGCGATCAAGGCGAGGGCCGAGGGCCTCGCCGGCGGCAACCAGGGGCTCATCGCGGCCAACAGGATCGTCGAGCAGCTTCCGGCGCTGGTGGAGGCTGCGGCCAAGGGCCTCAGCGGAGCGAACGTCGTCCTCGTGAACGGCACCGAAGGCGTGACGGAGCTGCTCACCAACCTCGTGACTCAGGGCTATTCCATCTACGAGGCGGTGAAGGGGGGAATGCCTCAGATCTCGATGAGGCCGCTCGAGGCGCCGATCGGCAACGGGCCCGTGCCCGCGCCGGTCGGCGATCAGAGCCCCGCCGAATGACTCGTCCCGCACTCCCTTCGGTCTCGCCTGATTAGTCGATTAGCTGCCAGGTCACAACGACCTGTGCCGTCAGTTCAAAACTCGCCGGCTTCGTCATCGTGCTCATTGGCCGGCGCCTGTTGTGGCTGTGACGCCGACACAGGGCAAACCGGACACCTTCTTCGCTGATGGCCCAAGCGTCGTCAGATCCGAAGGAGTCCCCGCATGCTCACGGAGCTCGGGGTCGCGGAGCAGCGGACGAAGCCGACAGCGATCCCGCCGCTGCCCGTGGCAGCCCCGCCAAGCGATGGCTTAATGGGACTCCGCGGGGGGCGGTTACCCTCGCCTACGACTTGGCTGTGTAGCTGTAGGGGATGGCGGCGATCTGGTCGCCGACCGGGATGGCCTGGCCGAACGGGCTGATGTCGGTGGCCGTGTCGACGAACAACGTCCCGTTCACCGTGCCGGTCGCCGTCGGGGCGATGGTGGCGTAGAGGGTGATCGTCTCGCCGGGGCCGACGACCACCGGGGTGACGGTGTTGTTCTGCGACCACAGGTCCCCGTAGGTCGTCTGCACGGCGGGGTCGAAGGCGAGCGTGGTCGCCGTCATGGCCAGGTTGACCGTGGCGCCGGGCGCCGGCTTGGACTTGAACGTGCCGGTCAATGCCGGATCGACGTCCCAGTCTCCCGGCGTGAGCACGTCGGCGGAGATCTTCGACGTCGCCGTGTCACCGCTGCTCGTAGCCCCGACCTGCGGGTCGCCGTTGAGCTCTCCTCCGAAGTTGCCGAGGTAGGGCGACATGTCGAAGGTCACCGGGGCGCTGGCCGATGCCGTGGCCGTCACCGACTTGGTGTCGGTGGGCACGATCCACTGCGGGATGGCCGCCGATGTGCCGAGCGGCAGGGAGATGCCGGTGGACGGGGTGAGCGGCGTGAGGCTATCGGTGACGGTCTGGTTGAGCCTGGCGTCCAGAAAGTACGCCTGCGGGACCGACGACGTGTTGGTGATCTTGATCGCCGCGGTGCGGCTCTGCCCGTCGTGTATCACCGTCGATGACGAGTCGGGCAAGCCGGTCACCGTGCTGGTCACCTTGTCGAAGTCGATGGTGCCGGTGAGCGGGCTGCTGACCAGTGGGCCGCTGGCAGGGTTGGTCAGGGCGACGATGAGCATCCACTTTCCGGCTGGTGGCGAGAGCACGTGGCTCACCGCCCCTGGCTCGGTCTTTGACGTGGTCGGGTTGAGGACGGTCCCCCCTGTCAACAGCTGGTTGCTGGCGTGGCCGAGGGTCTCGCCGCTCGGCGACACGAGGTACACCGAGTAGTTGTCGAAGTTGCCGTCCCTGTACGCCGTGTTGACGTTCAGCGAGGGCTGGCCGGCGGCGACGTCGAAGGCGAAGTAAGCCACCGTGGCGGGAGCGCCGCCCCGGCCGTTGCCACCCGTGAGGTCGGTGGAGAACCGGCCTACCCCGTCGGTGAACGGGACGAGGGAGCGCAGGCCGACCGGGATCGACGTGGCCACGCCGTTGCCGTCGGTGACGGAGACGGCGGCGCTCTCGTCACCGGCGGCGGCCGGCGTGACGAAGGTGGCCCGGACGGTGGCCGACTGGCCGGGCGAGACCGTCATGTGGCTGGGCGTGACGGTGCCGAAGGGCGTCCAGCGCTGCGCCGTGGCTACGAACTGCGTGGGCGCCGCCCCGGAGGACGTGCCCCCCGCGAACTCGAAGTAGCCGGTCCACCTTCCGGCCTCGGGGAGCCGAACGCCGGCGTTGGCCGTGTCGCTGTCCCCCTGGGTCAGCGCCGCCTCGGCAAAGCGGCCCGACGGGTCGACCAGCTGGATGTCGACGAAGCCGTTGGCCGGGTTGGGGTCGGTGGCCAGATGGGTGTCGAGGTATCCGACTCCGGATGGCACCGAGAAGGAGATCACCTTCGACCACGACGATCCGGACTCCTTGAACGAGCTCGACATGAGTGTGCTCGGCGCCGACAAGGTACGGCCGGCGAGGTGGACAGTCTGCGCTGTGCTGCCGGTGTTGGTCACGGTGATGGGTTGGACGACCGAGGTGCCGACCGGCTCGGTGGCGGTGATGTCGCTCGTGCTCAGGGCCACGGTGTCGCCTACGGCCTTGCTGGCGGACTTACCGATGGACTCCGCTTCGAGGACCGCCTTGTAGGAGTCGAGTAGGCCGGAGCCCTGCTGGTTCGCCGGCAGGCCGAGGTCGGTGGTCGTCGAGATGATGATCTGCTTGACGAGCGCCGGAGTCGGCGTCGCTCCCGCGTGGGTCTTGCGGTAAGCCTGGATGACCAGGGCCGCGGTGGCCGAGGTCAGCGGGGCGGCCTCGCTGGTGCCGCCGGACACGCACGCGCCGAAGCTGCCGGGAGAGGGATTGCAGGTCTCCCAGTTCAGGTCGCCGGGGGCGACGAGGTTGGGCCCCTTGAGGTCGAAGGTCGAGCCACCGCTGCTCAGCCCGCTGGCGTTGTCGTTCTCCCAGCCCTTGGCCCCGATGGCGGAGTAGTTCTCGATGTCCTCCTGGGCGTACACCCGATACGTGGTGCTGGCCCCGGCGGAGATGACGGCCGGGTCCGTGCTCGGCGAGCCCTCGGTCGACGTCGGTCCTGCGTCGCCGGTCGACACGTCGACGACGGTGCCTGCCGCGACCGCTGCCTCGTCGGCCTGGCGGATGAGGTCGTTCATCGTGTCAGGCAACGGGTTGTAGCCGAAGGACTCGCTGAGCACGTTCACGTGCTCGACGGTGACGGCGTAGTCGATGGCGTCGAGGAGCGAGGTGCTGGTGGCGTCGTGGTCGCTCGGGAAGGCCTTGAGCGACACCAGCTCGGCGCCAGGCGCGGCGCCCTCGACCACGAAGTTGCAGGTCTTGCCGTTGGCGAACCGCGCCGTGTACACCACGTTGCCCTGCGCGGCGATCGAGCTGGCGTCGAGCGAGGCCTCGCCGCCACTGACGTTGGGGGCGACGCCTTCACCGGTGAAGTCGGCTTGGTCGACGATCACGCGGGAGGCGTTGGCCCGCTGGAAGTTCGGCTGGTCGACGTCGATGCCATCGGCCACGAAGGCCACCTTCACGCCGGCGCCGGTGATCCCGAGAGAGGCGGCCGTCGGTGCCGCGTTCGGCTCGTTGCTGTTGGCCCTGATGGTCTGGAGGGCCTGCGGGTCGAGCTCAACCGCCGGCGAACCCTCCTCCTGGCAGACCTTGCTCCCGGTCGAGGTGCGGGGCAGGGAGGCGGATCTCGTCCCCGCCGACAGAGCTTGCGCGCTCACGGCCGGTGTCGGCGTAGTGAACTCGAGGTGGGCCGTGGCATTCGGGACTACCTCGGCGACGCCGGGGCTGGCGGCCAGGCGGGCCAGAACGACGCCGCCAATCTGCTGAAGCCGGCTCTCGCTCGCGGCGAGCTGCGTACCATAGCAGCAACCACCTGGTC
>PMOQ01000043.1:0-39052 GCA_003161255.1 Acidimicrobiaceae bacterium
GTGCTCCCACGTGAAGCCGATGCCGCCGTGAATCTGGATGTTCTCGGCGGCGGCATGGAAATACGCCTCCGAGCAGTACGACTTGGCCAGGCTGGCGACCACCGGGAGCTCCTCGGAGTCCTCGGCCGCAGCCCATCCGGCGTAGTAGGCGGCCGACTTGGCCGACTCGACCTCCAGCAGCATGTCGGCGCACTTGTGCTTGATGGCCTGGAACGACCCGATGGGCCGGCCGAACTGGATTCGGGTCTTGGCGTACTCGACCGCCATGTCCAGACAGCGCTGCGCGCCTCCCACCTGCTCGGCGGCGAGCGCCACCGCGGCCAGGTCGAGCGTCCGAGACAGCACGGGTGCAGCCCCGCCTTCGTCCCCGACCAGGCGGGCCGGCGTGGAGGCGAACTCGATCCTGGCCTGCTTGCGCGTCTGGTCCATCGTCGCCAACGGGGTCGCGGCCATCCCGGCAGCGCCGCCCTCGACGGCAAAGAGGCTCACGCCCTTGTCCGTCCGACCGGCGACCAGCACGAGGTTCGCATTGTGACCGTCGACCACGAACATCTTGTGGCCGTCGAGCTTCCACTCGTCCCCCTTCCGGGTGGCGGCCAGGGTGATCCCGTCGGTGTCCCAACGCCCACTGTCCTCGGTGAGCGCCAAGGTGGCGATCGTCTCGCCCGAGGCGATCCCCGGCAACAGGTCCTTCTTGGCCCCCTCGTCCCCGCTCGACAAGAGCGCGTTGGCGCCCAGCGCGATCGTGGCGAAGTAGGGGGCACACAGCAACGCCGCCCCCATCTCCTCGAATACGACGGTCAGCTCGACGTACCCGAACCCCACGCCCCCGTACTCCTCGGGGATCGCCAGCGCCTGCAACCCGAGCTGGTTGGCCATCTGGTCCCACACGGCCCGGTCGAAACCCTCGGTCGTCTCCATGAGACGCCGGACCTCGGCGGAGGGCGACTTGTCCTCGAGGAAGCGGCGAACGGATCGGCGCAGCTCCTCTTGCTCCTCGCTGAAAGCGAAGTTCATGACTCTGGGTCCCCCTCGTCGGGTGCTCGGAAGGCTCTCGTGGCTCTTCACTACGGGTCACTACGGGTCACTACGGGCCGCTCGTGCCACGCCGGGCCCCGTCGTGCCCGACCTGGACCGACAGCGCCAAGGCGCCCGTACTCGCCGGCCGCTGACGATCGTTGTCTACCAGACGCCGAGTGTTGTTGACCAGCTTGTCAACAAGGCGGATTCGCCGTCCCGGGACGGCTTCGAAGATGGGCCCGTCACGGTCCGAGGCGCTGCCAGGTCCTTCCATCGGTGGTTCGCCACAGCCCGGTCCCTGTCTCGCACACCCAACCATGTGTCGCGTCGGCGAACACGACATTCCCGGTACCACCTGCGACGAGACCCGCCTTCGACAAGCCCGCCACCACTCCCCAGGTCCGGCCCCCGTCGGTCGTGTCGTACACGGCGGAGCGGTCGGGAAAGAGCCACGCATCGGTGGCGGTCAACACGGCCAGGTTCTCGTGGCCCAGCGAGTACGGAGTGACGTATCCCTCGGTCGGAAGTCCCCCCGCCGCGGCGAGGATCGTGCCGCCGGTCAGCACCGGCGCATTGGCCGCGGCGGCGAGGGTCCATTGCATGCCGCCGTTGCTCGAACGGTACAGCGCCTTGGCCTGGGTCCCCGCGCTGGCTTGCGAGGCGCAGATGACCCACAGGTCGATCGTCCCCGACGCCGCGATCTGCTCGCCGGTGTCGAAGTACGACGGGCACGGGTCGGCACGAGCCGTCCATGTCTGTCCCCCGTCGGCGGTGTAGGTGAGCGACCCCGCCGTGCCGGGCGAGCCGGCGCGAGACGCGAAAGTCAGCACGTAGGCGCGGGCCCGGGTGATCCGGGCCAGCTCGATGTTCTCGTCACTGACCGACACCTCTGCGTTCTCCGAAACGGGTGGGGCCGCGGCGGCGGCGGACCACGTCTGCCCGTTGTCGGTCGACACCTCGAGCACCACCGGGCACGACGGCCCCGCTGTCGGCCGGACAGGACACGTCCCCACGACGGCCCACACATCGGGGCCGATCGCGCTCACGTCCGACACCACGGGCCCGATCCCCGCTCGTGTCCAGGTTCGCCCGCCGTCTGCGGTGACCCACAGGGGCACGGTCCCCGTTGTCGAGGGTGGCCCTCCCCACAGGTATCCGTGGGCGTCGTCGGAGAACTCGAATTGGGCGGGAAAGCTCACCGGCAGGTTGGGATCGGCAACGGTCCATGCGCTACCCCCGTCGGTTGACACAGCCAGCAGGGTCTGCGTTCCGTGCACGACCAGCGCGAAGCCGTGCAGGTCACCGATGAACACGACCGACGCCAGGTCCGAGGAGGGCACGGGCGTCCCCGCGGCGAGCAATCCCGTCTGGGAATCGAAGGCGGCGAAGGTCTGGGACGGGGCCGGGCCCGACACGGTAACGCCGATGACGACACCCAGGGCCAGGGCGCCCACCACCAGAGCGCTGAGCGCCGAGGCGGCCCGTCGCCGACGCAGTCGGGCCGCTCGGGCGAGGACAGCTCCGAAGGTTCGGGAGGTCGCGTCCGGCGGCGTCGGGTCATCCAGATGCTCGAACATCGTCGCCTCCTCGAACTCCTCTGTCCTCGAGGTGATGCCGGAGCTGGGCAAGCCCTCGTGACGCGTGGCTCTTCACCGTGCCCGGCGTGCAGCCCAGGGCGTCCGCCACGGCGAGCTCGGGCCAGTCAGCCAGGTAGCGCAGCACGACGACCTCGCGTTGGCGGCGCGACAGTCGCCGTAGTGCTCGGGCCAGGTCGATGCGCTCGGACAGGTGCGTCTCGACGAGCGCCACGGGCTCGCCGCGCGATTCGGTGGTCCTGTTCCGACGCCGGAGCCGGTCGATGGCGAGATTGGTCGCGACCGTGACGATCCAGCCTTCGGGCCGGTCCCGGAGCCGGGCCCAACGCACGTGGGCGCGGGCCAACGCCTCCTGGGCGACATCCTCGGCGTCACCTCTGTCCCCCAGCACCTTGAACGACACCCGGTAGGCGAGCCGGTACAGATCGGGGAAGACCTCCTCGAATCGCACCGCCTCGGCCACGGCCCGGTACCTCCTCGCCTGGTGCACGGGTCTACCAGTTCTCACGTCCGGGAACCCGGTGCCGTTGTCACCGCGAGGGGCCGGGTTCCGCCCGACGCTTGCCTTGGTTCTGGGCCGTGGCTGCAACCCCTCCTCTCAGCCCCAACAGGCGGGGGTGGAAGTCCACCGCGCATCTCCAATTCCACGTCGAGGAGCCCGGTTCCGTTCACACGACCCTCGGCTTAGAGTGCTGACATGCCCCACTACGAAGACAGCCTGATCGAGGTCCACAAGGTCGTCGTCGGCCCCATGGACAACAACGTCTACATCATCCGCAGCAAGACCACGGGGGACGCCGTGCTGATCGACGCCGCCAACGAGCACGAGCTGCTGCTCCAGATGTGTCGTGACCTCGGGGTACGCAAGGTCCTCGAGACCCACGGCCACTGGGACCACATCCAGGCGGTGCCGGCGGTGCGCGACGCCGGGTACGAGGTCTCGGTCACCGCCGCGGACGCCGAGATGCTCCCCTCCTACGATCTCCTCCTCGAGGACGACACCGTGATCGAGGTCGGTGACATGCGGTTGCGGACGATCGCCACGCCCGGGCACACACGGGGGTCAATGTGCTTCTCGGTGGAGGGGACACCTCTTCTCTTCAGCGGCGACACGCTCTTTCCAGGTGGGCCCGGCAACACCAAGTTCCCCGGGGGCGACTTTCCCACCATCATCCGATCCATCGAGGACCGGCTGTTCTCCCGCTTCGGGGCCGACACCGTCGTGCTCCCCGGCCACGGTGACGACACCACGATCGGGACCGAGCTCCCTCACCTCCAGGAGTGGGTCGACCGGGGCTGGTAGCTCGATCAGCCGGCAAAGCCCGGATCAGGAAGGATCGGGAAGTGTCAGCGAAGAAGGGTCAGCGAAGAAGGGTCAGGGAAGAAGGGTCAGGGAAGAAGGGTCGGGAAGTCTCAGCGAAGAAGGGTCAGGGAAGAAGGGTCAGGGAAACAGCCCTCGGGCCTTGATCGCCGCCGCCAGTCGATCGACGGCGACCACCCCGGCGGCGCGCCGCATCGTCACGCCGAGATCCTGGGCGCGCGCCCAGACGTCGGCGAAGGCGTCGTCGATCGTCCTCGCCAAGCGGGTGGCGACCAGTTCCTCGTCCCACGCGTACCCCTGGCGCGACTGCGCCCACTCGAAATACGAGGCCGTGACCCCGCCGGCATTGGCGAGGATGTCGGGAACGACCGTGATCCCCCGTTCGGCGAGGACGCGGTCGCCGGCCGGGGTGGTCGGGCCGTTGGCGGCCTCGACCACCACCCGCGCTCGCATGGCGCGCGCGCCGGCCTCGTCGATGGCCCCCTCGAGGGCGGCCGGGACAGCCAGCTCGGCCTCGACGCTCCACAGATCAGACGAACGGATCTCCTGGCCGCCGGCGAACCCCGCCACCGAGCCCACCGCCGAGAGGTGATCGGACAAGAGGCTCAGGTCGAGGCCGCCGGGGTTGTACACGGCACCCCCGACGTCGCACACCGCCACGACCCGCATCCCCGCCGATGACAGGAGGAAGGCGAGAGGGCCGCCGACCTTGCCGAACCCCTGGACGACGGCCCGCGCCCCGGCGACGGGGATGTCGAGCGCGCCGAACACGGCCCGCACACACCGCACGACGCCCGAAGCCGTGGCCCCGGTATGCAGGCGCATCCCCCCGACCGCGAGCGGCTTCCCCGTCACGACCTCGGGGATCGAGCGCCCCTGGAGCATGTCGAGGGTGTCGAGCAACCACGCCATGACCCGCTCGTCGGTGTTGACGTCGGGCGCGGGGATGTCTCGGTCGGGCCCGAGCAGCGGAGCGATCTCGAAGGTGTACCGGCGGGTCAGCCGTTCCAGCTCACCGATCGACAGCTGACGGGGGTCGCAGCGCACACCCCCCTTGCCGCCGCCGAAGGGGATGTCGACGACGGCGGTCTTGAGCGTCATGTCGGCCGCCAGCGCGGCCACCTCGGCGGCATGGAGGTCGGGGTGGAAGCGGATTCCCCCCTTGGCGGGGCCCCGAGCCGTGTTGTGGTGGATCCGCCACCCCAGGAACACCTCGACATGGCCGTCGTCCATGCGAATGGGCACGGCGACTTCGAGCACCCGGTCGGGAAGACGGAGGAGGCGATGGATGTCGGGGTCCAGACCGGCCAGCTCGGCGGCGTCGTCGATGCGCTCGAGCACCGTCGCCCACGGGTCGTAGTGGCCCATGGCCGCCGCCGTCGCCGAGGCGGCGGTGGCGGCCGACGGCGGCGGGCCCGGCGCTCGGTGCACGGAGGGCTGCACCACATGCACTCCCCCCTGGACCACGTCAGGCCCCTGGACCACGTCGGGCTGGCCCTTCCCCCGCCGCCTGGCTTTGGGCGCCCGCGGCGTCGGCTCGTTGCTCACCCGGCCTCCAGTACGGGACCCGGCCCGTTGCGTCGGCGCCCGCTCAGCACCTGGGTGTCCTCTCCGTCCTCGCTCTTCACGTGGACGACGAGAGGAGAGCGCGTGAGCGAGAAGACGCCGAGGAGCAAGACCATCATGGCCAGGATCTCACCAACGAGCCTTCCACCGGCGGTCTGCACGTGATCGCCGAAGAGGCCGACCCCGATGGCGATGGACACGAGCGGGTCCACGATCACGAGCGCGGACTGCGAGGCGGTCACCGGACCGACATGGAACGCGTTCTGGGCCAGGAACACGCCGGCCAGTCCTGCGGCCGCCAGCGCGTACGGCGGCCAACTGAGAAAGACGTGGCTCCAGCCCCGGGTGATCTCGTCGTTCATGGTCTTGATGAGCGCGGCGGTGAAGGCGAAGGCGATGGCGCCGGCCGTGCCGAACCACGCGGCGCGCCACGCCGGTGACCCGAACCGGGTGAGCAGGACCGACAAGGAACACCCGAGGATCACCGCGAACGAGACGATCCCCCAGTCCTCGAGATCGGGAACCTCGTTGCCTCCGCTCGGGGACGACAGCGCCAGGAAGGCCGCCAGCCCGGCTGCGGCGGCCGTCGCCCCGACCCATTCCCTCCAGGTCAGAGGCAGGCGGAACCAGATCCCCAAGATGGCGATGAGGAAAGGAAGCTCCAACGTCAAGATGGGCTGCACGGTGGTGAGCCGGCCGAAGTGAAGCGCCAGGAACTGCAAGAGGAACGCCGCGATCAACACCATGAAGCCGGCGATCCAGACCGTCCGGCGGATCGCGTAGGCGATGAGGCTCAACTTCAGGTTCGTATCCGCAGGGGCGGACTCCACCCCCATCCGTTGCAGGACGCTGGTCAATGCGTTGGCAAATGCCGCCATGACGGCGAGCACGTAGGCCATGACGGCAGTTCTACCGCACCGACTGCCCCACTCGGCTCCTTTGGCCAGGATTGGCGGGCCCTGTTTGCCGGGTTTGGCGGCCATTCCGCGACCGTCGATACGCTGGGAGGCCCACCCCGGGGCGCCACCCGTGCCCAAACACCGATTCGGGCCCAGAAAACGATTCGGGCCACAGAGGGTGGGCAACGACGTGAAAGAGAGCGCAATGGCCGACACCATCTCCGAAGAGGACTTCGAGCGGAGCGCGCTGGAGTTCCTCGAGGCCCACGTCGAGCCCCGTGTCGAGGCGGAGAAGGGGTGGGGCGAGGGGTCGGACCAGGTGTCGCTCCTACCCGAGCGCACCCTCGAGGAGGAGCACGCCGAGCTCACCGCCGCCCGGGCCTGGGCCCGGACGCGCTTCGACGCCGGGTTCAGCTGGATCGCCGGGCCTGTCGCCTACGGCGGCCGGGGCCTTACCCGGGACCATCAGCGCACGTACGACTCGGTCGAGGCGCGCTTCGAGACCCCCCCGATGACCCCCTACGGCATCGGCCTCGGCATGGTGGCGCCGACGATCCTCGCCCATGCCATCGACCAGGTGAAGGACCTCTACCTGAAGCCGCTGTGGCGAGGCGACATCGTGGCATGCCAGCTCTTCAGCGAGCCCGGCGCGGGCAGCGACCTGGCGGGGGTCCAGACCAAGGCGGTGCGCGACGGCGACGAGTGGATGTTGAGCGGCCAGAAAGTATGGACCTCGGGCGCGCACCTCTCCGACATCGGCGAGATCATCTGCCGGACCGACCCCGACGCCCCCAAGCACAAGGGCCTCACCTGCTTCGTCGTCGACATGCGCGCCCCCGGGGTGGAGATCCGGCCCCTGCGCCAGATGACGGGGGGCGCGTCGTTCAACGAGGTGTTCTTCACCGAGGTGCGCGTGCCCGACAGCCACCGCCTCGGAGATGTCAACGGGGGATGGTCCGTCGCCCTCACGACGCTCATGAACGAGCGGGCCGCCATCGGCGGCGGCAGCATGTCGTCGGGGAACGGCAACCTGAGCACCCCACGGCTCATCGAGCTGGTCAGGCACCACGGCAAGTCCGCCGATCCCCTGATCCGCCAGCAGCTCGCCGACATCTTCATCCACGGGCGGGTGGCCAGCTACACCAATCTGCGCGCCATGGCCAAGATCGCGGGCGGCCAGGCGCCGGGTCCCGAGATGTCGATCGCAAAGCTCTCGCTCACCATGAACATGCGGCGCATGACGGACCTGCTGTCGTCGGTCCTCGGCCCCAAGCTGATCGCCGATTCGGGCGAATGGGGCACGTATGCGTGGTCCCAGTTCCTTCTCGGACTACCCGGGATGCGCATCGCCGGAGGAACCGACGAGGTCCTGCACAACATCATCGGCGAGCGGGTCCTCGGGCTGCCCAAGGAGCCCGCCGTCAAGGCGTGAGCCCCGGGTCCGGTAGTCACCGGGCCACGTGGTGAGCTCCCAGGGCAGGTAGTCGACGAACGCCCAGGAGCGTCGATGCACCGCGCTCAACCCGTACCCGCACAGGGCCCGCTGATGCGCTGGTGACGGGTACCCCTTGTTCCGCTCGAAGTCGAATGCAGGGTACGAATCCGCCGTGGCACGCATGATCCGGTCGCGCGTCACCTTGGCGAGCACCGACGCAGCTGCCACCGACGCGCAGCGGGCGTCCCCCCCGATCACCGTCTTCACCGGTGCGGCCCACGGACCGTTCTCCGCCGCGCCCGAGGGTTGACCGACCGCGTCCGGCTCGACGCCACCCTCGGCATCGAAGAGCTGCGGTGCTTTGGGCGGGCTCACGAAGTCGAAGGAGCCGTCGAGGACGACGGCGTCGGGAACCACGTCGGAAGGAAGCTGGTCCAGGGCCCGACGTGTGGCCAGCCGGAGCGCGGCGGTCATGCCGATGCGGTCGCACTCCTCGGGCCCGGCGTGTCCTACCGCCCAACCGGCACACCACGCCGCCACCCGGTCGAACATGGCCTCCCGGGAGTCCTCGGTGAGCTGCTTGGAGTCACGAAGGCCCTTCGGGATCCGTCTCGGCGACTCGCACAGCACCGCCACCCCCACGCTGAGCGGCCCCGCCCAGGCTCCCCGGCCAACCTCGTCGACGCCCGCCACCAATCGGTGCCCGGCACCCCACAGGTTGCGCTCGTGGGACAGGCCCGGTCGGGCCGGGACGACCCGGCGCCGTGGCCCGGCCCCCACGGTCGGTCGTGGAGAGCCCCGGGCAACCATCAGCCCGGCACGCCGGTCACGCCGGTCCCTCCTGTCACATTGTCTCCTTGTTGTGCAACGACCCCTTGTAGTGCGGGGACCAAGCGCCCATCATTGGAGGCGTTCGGGGGCATGACAGGAGGTCACCCGCATGACCAACGGCCTGATGGACGCCGCCACCGACATTCCCGACACGCAACTTGCCGAAGGCACCCCGGTCGACGTGCGCAATCGCTTCGTCGGCTCGTGGAGCCACGGCTTCGAGATAGCCGAACGCGTGCAGGGCGGGTACCGCGTGCGACGACTCTCCGACGACAGTGTCCTGCCGGATGTGTTCCCGAGCGAGGACATCAGGTCGGAGCGTCGCAAGCAGGGCCTTTGGTGGTATTGAACACGGGGTCGCTCGCCTCGTCGTGATGGACGAGGACCGGGTGGCGCCACGGTGGCTAAGGCGTGCCAACCGTCTCGATGAACTCATCGATCGACACCGCGATAAGTGTCTTGGTCTTGAGCGTGCCGCGCGCGCCGAGGGCCACCGCCACCCGGGTCATGATCTTTTCGTCGGGAGCCTCGAGGACGGTGGCGAAGTCGTACTGCCCGAGCAGGGCCCACTGGGCGACCACGTGCGCGCCCATGGCCTCGACCTCGGTGTTGACCTCCTTCAGCCGTTGCGGGTTCTGCCGCAGCGTCGCCATCCCCTCGGGCCCGAGGGTGGACAGCATCAGGAACGTCGTCATGCGGGCACGCTACCCCACGGCTCACCGGACCCGCGAGATGAAAGTGCCCGATGTCAGGGTCGGACCCAGCGGCGGGTGTCGGCCGGAGCCGGAACGGACCACAGGCCTTCGCTCTCGGCCATCCGCGAGACGATCAGCTCGTCGCCTTCGAGATAGTCGGGGTCACCCTGGGCGTAGCGGACCTCGATGCGATGCCCGTGCCGGTGCCATTCGACACTGACAATCTCCTTCTCGGGCATCACGGGCATCACGGGTCACCATTCGTGATCCCACCGTTATGCCTAGGAGCGCTGCTGGACAGAGTCCAATGGCCCCATCGTGGGCTTGGGTGCGGCCTTGGGCGAATCCGTGGTTGCGGCGGTGAAGCCGTCAGGGTCGAGCGGCTCGTAGCGCGCCTTGGCGATCTGAGTCGTCCGAACCGTCGAATAGCGGTGGCGAGACACGACGGCCGGGTTCTGGGGTGGCCATGCCACCTTGACGTCGCCCGTGGTGGAGTCCCACGCCATCACGAGGAGCTCTCGCACCTGCCCGTCCAGGCGTGCGATCACGGCTTGTCCGACTACCGGTTTCCAAGGCATTGCCCCCACTCTCGACGCCGAAGCCCTGATCACCCCGAGCTCAGTCGCGACGGCGTCTACCCATCTGACCACAATTCGCCTCGGACGGCGACTGTCGGCGCCGGCCGGTGCCTGGGGCGCCTGCTGCGGCGGTGCCGGCCGGGTCCCCGGGATCGGCCACCTCGGAGCGAATGGGTCCGGCTAGGGGCCGGCTGCAGTCCGCGGGCCGCGGATCGGCACTCCATACAATCGGGGGGCATGGCTCATCACTACCAAGTCACCACCACGACCACCGCCAAGGAGAAGGCCACCGAGCTGTCGCACATGGTCGTCGAACAACGACTCGCGGCGTGCGCGCAGGTGTCGGGGCCTGTGACATCGACGTACTGGTGGGAACTGAAGCTCGAGACGACAGAAGAGTGGCTCTGCACCTTCAAGACGTCCGCCCTCGCTCTGGAGCCGCTCAAGACCGCATTGCGAACGACCCAGGGCTATATGGGCTTCACCACGCCGGAGATCGTCGCCATCCCCATCGAGGACGGCGACGCCGACTATCTGGCGTGGATCGACGCCGAGACCCTGGCCCGTTCCACCTGAGCGCTCGCCCACTCAGCGCAAACCGCGCGCACCGCGACCCAACTCACCGCAACTCCACTCGTCGCAACCCAACTCACCGCAACCGAACTCACCGCAACTCCGTGCGACGCACCTTCCCCATGGAGTTCCGGGGCAGCGAGTCGACGAACTGCACGCGACGCGGGCGCTTGTAGGGGGCGAGGCGATGCGCGGCGTAGGCGAGTAACGCGTCGACGTCGGGCGGCGACACGCCGTCTGTGACGACCCAGGCGCAGACGACCTCACCCCACTCGTCCGACGGCGCGCTGGTGACGGCGACCTCGGCCACCGAGGGGTGCCCCAGCAGGACGTCTTCCACCTCGGCGGGGTAGACGTTGTAGCCCCCCGAGATGATGAGGTCGGTCGAGCGGCCCAGGAGGCGGACGTAGCCGTCCTCGACCACCCCGAGGTCACCGGTGCTGAACCACCCGTCGCGAAAGCACTCCGACGTCGCCGCCGGCCGCTCCCAGTACCCCGAGAACACCGTTGGCCCTCGCACGATGACGGCGCCGTCGTCCTCGACGCGGGCCTCGACACCGGGAAAGGGGAATCCCACCGTGCCGGGCCGACGCTCACCGTCGTAGGGGTTCGACAGTGTCATGAGCGTCTCGGTCATGCCGTAGCGCTCCAGCACCTCGGTCCCCGCCGAGGCCGCGATCGAACGGTGCAGCTCGGCGCTCAACGGAGCCGAGCCCGACACCGCCAGACGCAGGCGGCCCAACTCCCCCACCCGGCTCGACGCCGCCAGGCGGTGGTACATGGTGGGAACGCCGAAGAACAACGTGGCCTCGTGGCGGGCGCACGCGTCGAACACCGCGTCGACGTCGAAGCGCGGCAGCAGCACCACCGACGAGCCGGCCAACAGAGACGTGTACAGCCCGACGCACAAGCCGTGACCGTGGAAGATGGGAAGGGCGTGGACGAGCCGGTCGTCCGCGTCCCACCGCCACGTCAGCGCGATCGACTCACTGTTGGCGAGCAGGTTGGCATGGGTGAGCACGGCACCCTTGGGCGCACCCGTCGTCCCCGAGGTGTAGGCGATGAGCGCGATGTCGTCGGGCTCGGCGGCGTCGAGCACCGCCCCTTCCGACGCGCCCCCGGCGCCGTGCACGGCGCGTGGCGTATCCTCGAAGATCTCGAGGTCCGGCGTGAGCACGACGACGTCGCCGCCGCCGACCCTCGACACCACCTCGGCGCGGTCGCGGTCGTCCACGATGGCGGCCGCGGGCCGCACGTCAGCGACGACGTGGGCGAGCTCGCGCTCGGTGTACGCCGCGTTCACCGGAACCACCACCAGACCAGCGCGCAACGCGGCGATGTTGACGACCACAGCGGGCAACGACGATGCCGTGCTCCACAGGACTCTGTCGCCCCGCCCGAGGCCGAGCCGTCCCAACCCCTCGGCGCTCTCCCTGGTCATCTCGTCGAGCTGGCCGGCCCGGCACCACCCCGAGGCTCCGGAACCGGCTCGGGAACCGGCCCCCGAGCCGGCCCCGACGGCCCCGGCCGACGGAGAAGACAAAGAAGGAGAGGAGGTGTCGAAAAGCAGCGCCGCCCCCGGATCACGCGCCCAGGTCTGCGACCACGCTCTCGGCAGGCTGCGCCGGGCCGTCAGGTCCTCGACCTGCAGGTCGGACCCGGCGGGAAGGTGCGCTCGCCAGGGCCAAGGTTCCACGGCGCCACACGGTAGCGCCCGCGCCGCGGCGGCCTTCGGGGCCTCGTGGAGCGGCGCCGGCCGACCCGGCGCGGGAGGACTCCTGAATTCGTCACTATTGGTGAGGTTCGACGTACCAAGGTGCAGCAATGTGGAACGCCAAACGCGAGCTCTGGCGTAGGTCGCGACAGATCATGAGCCCTAGCGGCGCATCGTCGCCGAGACGGGAGCGGATCACGATGCGCCACTGGCAGACAATGGCCGTCCGGCTTGCAATGACGGGACTTCTCGCGTTGTCGCTCGGCATAGTGATGTTTGTTGGTGCATTGGTCCACAGTTCGGGGACACCCGCATTCGCGGATTCGTCCGCCTATGAGCTCTACTGCCCAGGGACGCCCGTCGGGAACATCGTGCTGAACGGTGTCGTCACGACCGGGACGATCACGCCGGCGTCGCCGACCACGGGTGAACAGTTCAGCGTGACCGACTATTCGTCCACCGTCACGCTGCCGAGCTCGATCGTGTCGGCCGCGGCGGCCCTCGGGAACAGCGTCATCGCCGGGACGGCGGCCACCCAGATCGACGCCGCCGGTGCAACCCCGGCATCGATCCCCACCGGCACCATCCCCATCGACGCGCCTATTCCGAGCCCGGTGCGATCGACCGGACTGGCGCTGACGCTCCCCTCGACCCCGGCCACGCTCGGGCCGTTCACGGCTTCGGGCGGCGCCATCACCATCACTGTGGACCGCGCCATCACGTTGTCACTGGTCGTGTCGGGCAGCGACCTCGGCCTGACGTGTACGCCCTACCCGAACAACGCGGCGGCAACCGGGATCGTGGCCTCGGCACCACGGGGATCTCCGGCATCGCCGGTGATCGCCACGGCCACGTCGACCACGGCCACCACACCCCCGAGCACGACGACGACGGTGTCCCCGACGTCGGGCGCGGGACCCTATTACCTGGCCGTGGGGGACTCCGTTCCGGTGTGGGACGGATCAGACTCCTATCCGTACCAGATCGCCTCCCACTACGCGGCGGCCGTCCCCGACCTCCAGGTCGTCGACATGGCCTGCTCGGGTGAGACCACCAGTTCGATGATCTCCAATTCATTTTGTCCGTCTGGCCCCACGGGATCTCAGTTGCAAGAAGCCACCGGCTTCCTGCAGGCGCATCAAGGATCGGTGGCCTTCATCACCATCGACATCGGCGGGAATGACGTCGTCAACTGTGTCAACGGAGCCGGGATCGACACCGCCTGCGTTCTGCAAGGGCTGACGATCATGCAGACCAACATGAAGATCATCTTGAGCGCGCTTCGCCAAGCGGCGGGCCCGACGGTGCCCATCTACGCCATGAACTACTTCAACCCCTTCCTCGGCGATTGGGTGGCCGGAGGATCGGGCCAAACCTTCGCGGTCAGTTCCGTCGCCGAGCTCCAGCTCTTCAACCAAGTACTCGATGCGGCCTACGCGGGCGAGGATGTCCCGGTCGCCGATGTGGCCGATGCTTTCGAGTCGAACGACCTGACCGACATGGTGTCGTCGCCGTGGGGGCAGGTGCCGGTCGCCGTCGACAAGGCGTGCACCCTCCTCGACATCACCTGCACGGTTGGACAACTCGAGGGCTTCGGCGACGATCCCAACACGGCCGGGGCCACCGTGATCGCCGGTGCCTTCGAGACGACCATGGGGACGGACCCCACCACGATCACCACAACGACCACAACGACCACGACCTCCACGACCGCCCCGACCACCACGACGACAGGGACGACAGGAACGACATCGACGACGACAGCCAACGCGACCACCACAACAGTCGCCAACTCATCCACATCGAGTAGCGGAAGTGGCACCTCCCCTTCGAACGGGGTGGTCACTGCGCCGTCCCACAGCCTGGCCTTCACCGGCACCAGCGAGGGGGTGCGCATGACCGGCCTCGTCGGACTGGTCCTCATCGTGTTGGGCTGCGCTCTCCTGGCGCTGGGGGACGGCCCCCGACGGGTCATCGCCCGCCTCGCCGTGCGTGTCCCCTCCCATGACGGTGGCAATGACGACGGCCGCAATGACGGCACCGGCGGCAGCGGCAATGACGGCAGCAGCGGCAGCGGCAGCGGTGACGGAAACCGGCCGGGGATCACCGACCTCTGGGTCAGGGGCCCATAGACGAAGAGCGTCACCGCTCTCCGCCGACCGCCTGCTCGGGAGGGCGGGGCCGAGGGCACGGCGCAACCCTTCGGACTCGCCGGTGCGTACCATCGTTGACGACACCTCGGCGCGACGGCTGAGGGCTTCCTGATGACTGAGGCAGGGTGATGGGTACTCTCGACAAGGACGTTGCAGCAGGTCACACGGCACAAAGGCACATCGCCGTCGTCCCCCATACGCACTGGGACCGAGAGTGGTACGAGCCGTTCCAGAGCTTCCGGCTCCGCCTGGTGAAGATGCTCGACGGGCTCATCCCCCTGCTCGAGCGCGACCCGTCGTACGCGAAGTTCCTCCTCGACGGGCAGATGGCCGTGGTCGACGACTATCTCGAGGTCCGCCCCGAGAACGAGCAACGGATCCGCGCCCTGGCGGCGGCGGGTCGGCTGTCGATGGGCCCGTGGTACATCCTCATGGACGAGTTCCTCGTGTCGGGGGAGACGATCGTGCGCAACCTGCAGAGCGGGCTGTTGCGCGGCGCCGCGTTCGACGGGGCGATGGAGGTCGGCTACCTGCCCGACATGTTCGGCCACATCGCGCAGATGCCCCAGATCCTCTCCGAGGCCGGGTTCGCGCATGCCGTCGTATGGCGGGGGGTGCCATCCGCCGTCGACCGCAGTGGATTCTGGTGGGAGGCGCCCGACGGTTCCACGGTACGAGCCGAGTATCTGCCCAGGGGCTACTCGAACGCGGCGACGCTCCCCGATGACGCGGCGGCCTTGGTGCAGCGGACCGCCGCGTACGAGAAGGAGCAGGGGAGCTTCCTGCTCGACGGCATCTTGTACATGAATGGCTCGGACCACCTGCCGCCCCAACCCCACCTCGGCCGCTTGGTCGCCGAGGCCAACGCGATGCAGGACGACTACTCGTTCCAGGTCACGTCGCTCCCCCGCTACCTAGAGCGGGCTCCCGTCGAGGGCCTGACTACGTGGAAGGGTGAGCTCCGGTCCGGGTTCCGGGCCAACATGCTCATGGGCGTCACGTCCAACCGGGTCGACGTCAAGCGGGCCGCGGCCATGGCAGAGATCGCCCTCGAACGCCGCGCCGAGCCGTATGCCGCGCTGTTCGGCGCGGCGGAGGACTGGCCGGGCCGACTGCTCGAGCTGGCCTGGCTGGACGTGGTGCGCAACGCGGCCCACGACTCGATCTGCGCGTGCTCGGTCGACTCGGTCGTCGACTCGGTGTTGGAGCGATTCGCCGAGTCCCACCGCGTCGCCGAAGGCCTGGCGGAGCGGGCACTGGGTGCGCTGGCGCGCTCGATGGCCAAGTCGGGCCCCGTTGTCGTCAATGCTTCCGCCCGATCCCGATCCGGCATCGTCGAGCTCGTCGTCATGGGCGAGCCCGTCGACGGGGCCTCCGAACAGGTGCTCTCCTCCCGGGCCAGCCTCCCGGGCACGCTGACCCTCGACGCCGCCACGGTCACGTCGATCCTCGGCATGCTGCAGGGCACCCGCATCTCGGACGACGCGTGGGTCCATGACGTGCGGATCGAGGAGGACGAGACCGGGATCGACATCACGGTCTCCGTCGGAACCGAAGAGCTGCCCGGGATGCCGGTCGGGGCGGTGAAGGAGAACCTTGCCGCTCGACTCGCGGCGCGGCCCGACGCGGTCGTCCGGGTGGCCCTCGACCAACCGCCGATCCGTCAGGTCGTGGCCCGGATCGCAGACGTACCGGGGCTCGGGTGGGCCACCTACACGCCCGCCCGCCTTCTGCATCCGGTCTCGGAGCCACAGGTGAGTAGCGCCGACGCGGCGGCCGGACCCGAGGGCTCGGTCGTCCTCACCAACGGGTTGGTCACCGTCGTGGTGAACGCGGCCGACGGAACCTTCTCGATCGACGGGCATGGAGGCTTGGGAAGGTTGGTCGACGGCGGCGACCTCGGGGACTCCTACAACTACTCCCCCCCGAAGGATGACCGGTTCATCGACACCCCCGAGTCGGTGCGGATCGACGTGGTCGAAGAGGGTCCGGTCCGGGCCGGCGCGCTCATCACCGCCGAATACCGGTGGCCGGCCGGGGCCGACTCGGCATCGGGGTCGCGTCACGGCGATGAACAAGTCAGCGTGACCACGAAGATCGAGCTTCATGCCGACGAGACGACGGTCGCGGTGACCACGTCATTCTTGAACCCGGCCCGGGACCACCGCCTCAGGGTTCACTTCCCGCTGCCCGAGCCAACTTCGACGTCCACATCTGGGACCGCATTCGGCAGCGCCGACCGTGGCCTGACGGCGGAGGGCCGCTCGGACGAGTTCGGGCTGCCGACATTCCCGGCACGGGACTTCGTCGTCGCCGGTGGGCTCACCATCTGCCACCCGGGCGTCCGGGAATACGAACTGATCGACGTCGAAGGCGGGGGGGCCCGGACGCTGGCCATGACAATGCTGCGCTCCACAGGCATGCTTTCGCGGGTCGGCATGGCATACCGGCCGGTGCCGGCCGGTCCGCTCACCCCCGTCGAGGGCCTACAGCTGGTCGGGCGGCGCATCGAGTGCACGTACACGATCGCGTTGGGCGACATCGACCCATGGTCGATGTCCGAGGATCTCGTCATCCCGTTGGAGTCGACGTCATCGCTCGGCGGTGGCACCCGCTCCGACCGAGGGAGTGCTCTCGTCGTTGCCGGAGCCCAGCTGAGCGCGGTCCGGCGCCACGAGGGCCACCTGGAGGTCCGGGTGTTCAATCCCGGCGCAGACGAGACCACGGTCGTCTTGGGCGACGCCACGGGGTGGCTGGTCGACCTCCGCGGCCGCCCGACCGAGCCCTTCGACGGGTCCTTCGCGCTCCGGCCGTTCGGCATCGCCACCGCGCGGCTGACCGAGCCGCCGGGGAGCTGAGAGCTCAGCTCAGCAAGCCCCGCAACAGATCCTCGTCCCATTCGGCTCTGGCCCGGCGGGCCATCAGCGCCACGAGCGCATCCATCGGTCCCGTGGTCCCCTCCACGATGGCGGCGACCTGCTCGACAATGGGCATCTCGATGCCGACCTCGCGCGCCAGTTGCACCAGCGGTCCGGCCGTCTTCACGCCCTCCGCGACCATGTGCATGCCCGAGAGCACCTCGGACAGCGGCTGGCCCTGCCCGATCGCGAACCCGACGCTGCGGTTCCGGCTCTTCGGGCTGGTGCAGGTGGCGACGAGATCGCCCACGCCGGCGAGCCCGCCGAAGGTCAAGAGCTGCCCGCCCAGGGCGGTCCCGACCCGTCCGAGCTCGGCCAGGCCCCTCGTGATCAACGTGGCTCGGGTGTTCTCGCCGAAACCGAGCCCGTCGCTCATCCCCGCCGCGACGGCGATGACGTTCTTCACCGCGCCCGCGACCTCGCAGCCGATGACGTCGGTGCTCGTGTAGACCCGGTACGTCGACCCATGGAGCGCCTCTTGGGCGAGGACGGCGAGTTCGGGATCCTCGAGGGCCACGACGCTCGCAGCGGGTTGACCTTCGGCGATCTCCCGGGCGAGGTTGGGACCCGTGAGCACGCCGACCGGGTTGGAGGGCAGTACCGCGCGGATCACTTGGGACATGCGGCTGTTCGTCGAGGACTCGATGCCCTTGGTCAGGCTCACCACGGCAACGTCGCGAGAGACATGACCGGCCAACTGCTCGAGCACGGCCCGGAAACCGTGTGACGGGACGGCCACCAGCACGATCGCAACGTCGGAACCGATCTCGGCCAGGTCCGACGTTGCCCGGAGGCCGGCAGGCAACGGGAGACCGGGAAGGTAGGTCTCGTTCAGGTGGGTCTCGTTGATCGCCGCCGCGAGCTCGGGCGAGCGCGCCCAGAGCGTCGTCGGCGCCCGGTGGGCCAGCATCGCTGCGACGGCCGTACCCCATGACCCGGCGCCGACGACACTGACCGGGCCACCCATCGGGTCGAGCCTACGACCGGGAGCCGGCCCGACAAGTGGCCGGGCCGATGGACACTCCTACACTGGCCCGATGAAGGCCGTGGCGCTGCCGAACGAACGCAGCACGGGCGACCCGAACACGACGCTTGGAACGTCCGCCGTCCTCATTCCGGTCAAGTCGTTCGCCGCGGCCAAGCAGCGCCTGGGCTCGGCCCTTCCCGACGCTCAACGGCGGGGCCTGGTCAAGCAGATGGCGGCGCAGGTGATCCTTGCCTCGGCACCGCTCGCGGTCGCGGTGGTGTGCGATGACGCCGAGGTGGCGGACTGGGCTCGCCTGCACGGCGCGCTCGTCATCTGGGAGCCGGGCCGAGGTCTGAACGGTGCCGTCGAGTCCGGCGTGGCCAGGTTGGCCGAACTGGGTGTGCAGTCCGCGACGGTTGCCCATGCCGACCTCCCGCTCGCCGCTGGCATCGGCCGGTTGGAGCGCTTCGACGGTGTGACGCTCGTTCCGGACCGCCAGGACAACGGGACCAACCTGATCCGCCTGCCCGTCGATTGCGGCTTTCGCTTCTCATATGGACCCGGCTCGTTCGAACGGCACCTCCAAGAGTGCGCGCGGCTGGGCCTGCCGGTGAGCGTCCTGCGCCGGGCCGAGCTCGCCTTCGACCTCGACTGGCCGACCGACCTGCCCCTGCCGTGACGGAAGGATCGTCGGAAGATCGCGACTTTCGCACGGTTGTCCAGCCCTTCGGCGAGTTGCAGCGCTTCGGGCCGTTTACGACCGATCTGGCCATCCCCGAGAGGGCGCTCGCAATCGGCGCGCATCCCGACGACATCGAGATCGGCTGCGGCGGGACGCTCGCCAAGTGGGCGGCGTCCGGTTGCACGATCCACCACTTGGTCCTGACCGACGGATCCAAGGGAACGTGGGACCCCGAGCAGGATCTCGCGTCGTTGGTGGCGACCAGACAGGACGAGCAGCGAGAGGCCGCCCGGCGGCTCGGCGGAGGCGAGGTCGGGTTTCTCGGCTGGCCCGACGGCGAGCTCCGCAACACCATCCGGGAGCAGTGGGAGGTGTGCCGTTGGATCCGTCAGATCCGACCCGACATCGTCTTCGGACACGACCCCTGGCGCCGCTACCGGCTCCATCCCGACCATCGCAACGCCGGGTTCGTGACCACCGACGCACTGGTGGCGGCACGGGACCCCCAGTTCTTCACCGACCAGGGCCTGGCCCCGCATCGCCCGGCGGCCCTGTTGCTGTGGGAGGCCGACGTGCCCAACCACGTCGAGGACGTGGCGGGGTTCGAAGCGGTGAAGATCGAGGCCCTGCTGGCCCATCGGAGCCAGTACGAGACCACGCTCGGCATTGGACACGGTGCGGCGGGTGAGGGTGCACAAGGACCGGACGGGGCGGACGGCTTCGGCGGACGGATCCGCCGGCAACTGTCCGAGCACGGGGCGCTCGCCGGCATGGATCTCGGCGAGAGCTTCCACCGCATCGAGATCTAACGCCGACCGCGAGAACGGGGACCCGAAGGTCCCCGTTCTCGACAATCTGCGTCGACCGGTAGGCCGACGAACTGACTAGCGCTTGGCGGCCTTGCGAGCCGGAGCCCGCTTGGTCGTGCGCTTGGCAGCCTTGCGAGCCGGAGCCCGCTTCTTGGCTGCCTTCCTGACCGTGCGCTTGGCCGCTTTCTTAGCCGGAGCCCGCTTCACGGTGCGCTTGGCGGCCTTCTTTGCAGGAGCCCGCCTCTTCGCGGCCTTCTTCACGGTCCGCTTGGCAGCCTTACGAGCCGGAGCCCGCTTCTTGGCTGCCTTCTTCACGGTCCGCTTCGCGGCCTTCTTTGCAGGAGCCCGCTTCACGGCTTTCTTCACCGTGCGCTTGGCTGCTTTCTTAGCCGGAGCCCGCTTGGCCGCCTTCTTGGCCGGGGCCCGCCTCTTTGCGGTTACCACAGGTGTACCTCCCTTGAGGGTTCATCGTTGACTCGAGGTGAAGCCAGCGAGCCGCCGACGACCAACGTCATCGGGAGCCGCATCGCTGCACCGGTTGTGCAGCCCGAAGTCAAGTGAATCGCCGACGCAGACTGTGTCTCGTTCGACATGACACTCACGCTCCGAACTCACCAGTCACAACGACGTGTTGTGAGCTGATCCGCGTTTCAACAACATCAACGGACTCAGCACGTAAACAATACCGCGTGCGAGCGCGCGAAACGCGGAAATTGCTCGATCTACATGTCGTAACGCCGCGCGAGTGCCGATCGCGCGCGTGTGCACGCGCGAGTTTGGTCACCGCGCGTGGTCGACAACGAATGAATTCGTGCGTAAACGCACCAGACAGCACGCGCAAACGGAAAGTGAGTGCAAATGCGCGACACATCGTCTGCATTTGTCTGAACGGCGGCGATAANNTCGGTCTGTTCGCGACCCTTCGGTCTGCGTGTCTCGTCTTCCTTCGGCCGATCGAACCGCTGGGAGTCCGACCCAAAGGGGCGGACGAGCCGAGCGATCCAATCGAGACGACCGGCGTGCTGCTGCCTTCGACGGGGGAAAGGGCATCTACCTGGGCCTTGGGGACGTCGGCACCGCATGGGCGGGACCCGAGCGCTCGGCCTTGATCCTCGGCCCTTCCCGCTCCGGAAAGACGTCGTCGGTGGTGATCCCGAACGTTCTCGCGGCACCCGGCGCCGTCGTGAGCACCTCCACCAAGCCCGATGTGCTCCGGTCGACCGCACCGGCGCGGGCGGATGCCGGATGGACCTTGCTCTTCGACCCGAGCGGCTCGATGGAGGCCGCGGACGACGTCGTGCATATCGGGTGGTCGCCGCTGAACGCAGCCAGCGAGTGGGACGGTGCGCTATCTATGGCCGACGCGATGGTGCACGCCAATCGGCGCGGCAACCGCGGAGCGCGCGCTTCTGGTGACGATCACTGGACGGAACGGGCAACGTCACTTTTGGCACCGATCTTGCACAGCGCGGCCCTAGATCGGCGTTCGATGCGCGATGTGCTCTCCTGGGTTGACCGCCACGACGGCGCGCCGGCGCTGCGAACGCTCGGAGAACGCGGGGCTGATCGAGTGGCGAGCGACGTGTTGGCCGGCATCCTGGCCACCGACGACCGGGAGCAGTCGGGCATCTGGTCGACCACATCCGGTGTCCTCGCCGCATACCGGTCCGGGTCGGCGCTCGCCTCGACGGAGCCCCCGTACCTCGACCCGGCCGCCTTCTGCGACGGGGCCAACACCCTGTACGTGTGTTCGGCCGGCCGACATCAGCAGCAGTTGGCTCCCCTCATCGTGGGGTTGCTGACCGAGATCCGGGACGCGGCCTATGAGCGGGCCCGACAGGGCGACGCGAACCCACCGGTGCTCTTCGCATTGGATGAGGTTGCGAACATTGCCCCGCTCCCCGACCTGCCGTCGATCGTGAGCGAGGGAGCGGGCCAGGGCCTCTTGACGCTGGCGTGTCTGCAAGATCTGTCCCAGGCCCGCAACCGTTGGGGGTCGGAGGCCGACGGCTTTCTGTCGCTGTTCGGCACGACGGTGGTCCTGCCCGGCATCGCCGACATGGCGACGCTCGACGCACTGTCCACATTGAGCGGGGACGTCGAGCTCCCATCGAACACGCTCGGCACGGCCCAGGGCACGAACGGTCGATTGCTCGGGTCGGTCTCCACCTCGACCGTCATGCGCCGCCGCCTGCCGCCCGATGTCATCGCCCGGGGTGCACCCGGCGCCGCGCTGGCCGTCGACGGCCGCAGGCAGATGGGGTGGGTACGCCTCACCCCAGCCCACCGGGACCCACCCTGGAGACAGCTCGTCGAGCGTGGCCGCGACGGCTCGGACTTCTTCGGCCGGGGCTAGGAGCTCTCCTCTCGTTCAACGCCGTTCAAGGGCCAAGCCGTTGTGCTCGAGCCGGGCCCTGGCGTCGCCACCCAGGCTCACCAACGCCTCACGGACCGTCCGTGACACCTCCAGATGGTCGGCCAGGCGTCGATGGGGAAGCCCGGCCAGGTGATCCCGGTCCGTACCGAGCAGACGGGTGTCACGCTCGACGCCCCATCGCTGTCGATAACGATCGATCGCGGCCGCAGCTCGCTGCCACACCGGTTGGCCGTCCGCCGTCGCCGGGCGCGGCCCGAGTGCGTGGATGAGATGCGGTGCCGGGACACAGGTGCCGGGAGCATGCCGCGGCTCCGCCACCCCGACGGCATCCTTGTCACCGGGCACCCAGTGGTCGCTCGCCCCCTCGATCGCGCGCACCCGGGACCCTCGTGCGACCGCGTCGGACCACGCAGCCACCACGTCGCGGCGGCACACTCCCGACGGTGGGCATGCCTCGATCGCGGCCTGAAACCTGTACTCGTCGACGCGTTGGCCAACCGACGGCGACGGGGATACCCGGTCGATCCGCCACCTCGGGGCGACCGAGGCCCGGCGTGTCCAGTTCGCGGCCTCGTCGGCGCCGGTCCCCTCTCGATCCTTCGGGTCCCGGGTGCTGGCCCAGGCGACATGGCGCGATCGCGTCGAGGACGTGCCGCGGGCGGCCAGTTCCTGGCGAATCTCGGCGGACCGATTGGAGAACGCCGCCACCAGCACCGGGTCGGCCCCGGCGACGTCCCAGCCCCGCCGCTCGCCCCACGACCAGGACAGTCCGAGCCGATCGGTCAGCTCCGCCCGGAGGTGGGCGTCGTAGAGGGCGCCGGCCGCGCGGGCGTGGGCGAACAGCCCACGGCTGTCGAGGGCGCTCCACCTCCCGTCGGCACCGTGCGCGAGGTTGGCCGCCACCACGTGGGTATGGACGTGGGGATCGCCGGCCCTGCTTAGGCAGTGGGTGAACCGTGCGGCGACCATCCCGCTCGTCGCGATCGGCGCCCGCTCATCCCCGGATCCGCGGCGTACGGCCCACGCTCGCCGCTCCAGATGGTCCACAGCCGCATGCACCGCCTCGTGGTGGGACCTCAGCACCTGGTCCGTCAACGCCCGGTCGCCGAGGGACAGCAGCAGGCTCACCCGCTTCGGAGCGGTGAAGGTGAGGTCGAAGGCGGCCACGGTGCGTCGCTGTATCGGCGTGATGGCGCGCCCGGTGCGTGGGTGACACGCGGAGAGCAGCGCACGCATGGCCGGCCCGTCGACCGCACCGGCGAGACCGAGGCCATCGGTCCCCCGACCGATCCAGCGCCCGCCCTCGGCGGCTTGCTCGGGGGCGACACGGCGAAGTTCCTCCCCGATGTCATCGAGGTAGTAACTGGCCCCCCGATCGGTGACCCTGGCTACAAACAGCACGCGTCGTCCTCGCCGGGACCGGCCTGCGGGATCGGCCCCACCGAAATGAGGAACGGTCGGTGATCAGTCCCGGTAGCGCTCCAACACCCTCTCGGCCGCTCGGCGGGCGACGTCCACCCACTCCGGCGGCGCCACCACCCGGGCCTCGGGTCCGGCCTGGAGCAACAGCCGCTCGAACCACGCCGTCCCGCCGACCGCCAGGGTCACCTCGATCGCGCCACCCGACCGAGCCGTCGAGTTGAGGACGGGCACGCTGTCGAGAACCCAGGCCGCCGCAGGCCCGAGCTCGAGCTCGACGACCTCTGAGCCCGGCCCCGGGACGAACGCATCGGCGGACGGGGGGCGGGGGGTGGGCAGCGTCTCGGCCACATCGTCGAGCTCGACCAGCCGGCGGATCCGATCGACTCGGAAGCGACGGAGTCCCTCGGCCCGGTGGCAGTACGCGTCGAGATACCAGTGACCGTCCAGCGAGACGACCTGCACGGGGTCGATGCGGCGTTGCGTGACCTCGTCGCTCGATCCGGAGTGATACTCGATGTCGGCCGAGTGGTGCTCATCGACCAGCCGTTGCACGTCGGTGAGCAGCGGTGGGCTGGGCAGGTCGACGTTGAGGCCCTCCCGGGCGCCGAGCACCGCCTCGAGCTTCGCCGCGGCGCTGGCGAGGAACCCGTCGTCGTCGGCCCCCGGGACGGCGAGGATGGTCTTGGCCGCGGCGGACAACGCGAAGCCCTCAGCGGGAGTGAGCCGCCTCGGTCGGGCCAGTCCTTCGGAGAGGAACGCCTCGACGGAGTGGTCGGTGACGACGATCTCCATGAGTGCGTCCGGAGAATAAGGAGGCACGCCGCAGCAGGCGGCGAGCTCCAGCTCGCGCACGAGCTCGTCCTGTCCGAGCCCGAAACGTTCCGCGACCTCTTCGATCGGGGCCTCGCCCACCTTGGCCAGCCAACCCACGATCGCCATCAGCCGGCGCAACCGGTACCGGACATCCCTCCCGGCCCGGTGGTCCGAGCCGTCCGATCCCGCCTCGCTGGGCGCTCGGGTGGCCTCTGTGGGATCGACCGCCCTGCGCGGCCTCCGCGTCGTCGGGCCCGGTTCGGCCAGGGCGATCGACTCCAGCCACGCCACGATCTCGGCGCGGGCGTCGGGCGGGCCGACCACCTCGGCGTGATCGAGGAGACCGAGTACCCACGACCGCAGCGCCATCCGGTTGGACACCGAGAACCGCACGCTCACCGATCCGTCGTCTCCCCGGGCAACCAGGCTCGAAGGGCCCAGCTCGTCGATCACCCGCTGCGCCTCGACCACGTCGACGACAAGCTCCACGTCCTCGGCTTCCTCGCCGCCGGTCAGCCACGGCTCGTCGGGAACCACCGCCGACGCGTCGAAGCCGTCGGGCAGGACCCCGCTCCCCTCGCCGCCCACCTGGGGCAGGTCCTCGATCCGGTCGACGCGAAAGCTCCGCGCGGCCTGACGGTCGGCATCCCAACCGACCACATACCAGTGGCCCCGCCGGAACCACAGGCCGGCCGGGGTCATCGAACGCGTGCTGCCACGGTGGCGGAAGCGCACCGACGCCCGCACCCGGACGGCGTCGAAGAGCGGTACGAGGGCGCGCGGTGGGTCGAGCGAGGCCAGAGGGCGGGCATCGGCCACGCCGGTCGCGCCCAGCTTGGCCAGCGCGTCCCGGCCGCTAGGATCGCCGAGGTGCACGCCGGCGACGGCGAGTTGCAGGGCCGCCTGTTCATCGGGGGTCAGGTGCAGGTCAGGCAGGTAGAAGGAGTCGGGGTCAATCCGGTACCCGTATTGCTCGGGCCCGTCGACCGACTCGGTCACGAGCGGGATCCCCTCTTCTCGAAGCAGCCGCTTGTCGCGTTCGAAGGCCTGGCGCCGGGCGTCCCGGCCCGAGGGATACCCCGGCACGTCTTGGGCCAGCTCCGACAGGGTCATCGGACGATTGGCGTTGAGCAGGACCAGCACGAGGTCGGTCAGTCGCTCGAGGCGGTCGAGGGGGGACATCGGGGTCAGCGTAGGACCCGTTGCGCGCGGTCGCGGTGACGTCGTCCTCGCCCTGGACCTTCCATCTCCATGCGGTGACCTGGCTGGTCGTCCTGGCCCTCGGGTTGGCCTACGCCGACGCGGTCCGCCGGACCGGCGGCGCCTCCCGCCGCCAGATCGCGGCCACGGTGGGCGCGCTCGCGCTGCTCCTAGTGGCGCTCACCTGGCCCCTGGCCGACCTCGCCGCGCACTGGTCGCTCACCGCGCTGGTGCTCCAGCGGCTCCTGCTCGTCTTGGCGGTGCCGCCGCTGCTCATGATCGGGCTGCCGCCCCGGCTGCTGGCCCGCCTGACCCGGCCGTCCGCCATCGACGCGGTGGTAAGGCGCTGCGCCCGACCGCCGATCGCGGTGGCGGTGGTGACCATCATTGCCGTGACCACGCTCACCACGGGGGCGGTGGAGGCGCAGGGCTCCTCGGTCTGGGCCCGATCGGCGCTCGACCTGGCGCTGCTCGTCGCGGGACTCGTGCTGTGGACCCCGGTCCTCACCGAGGTCCCCGGCACCGACCGCCCGTCGTCGCTCGGTCGGGCCGGCTACCTGATCGTCCAGTCGATCGTCCCGTCATTCCTCGCCGTGGTGTGGATCTTCGCTCGGCACCCGCTCTACCCGCATTTTGCCCACGGGCCCGAGCTGCTCAGCGTGTCGCCGCTGATGGACCAGCAGATCGCCGGCTTCGTGGCCAAGTTCGGCACCATCGCGGTGCTCTGGACGGTCGCCTTCGTCAGCATGACCCGGGCCCAGCACACCGTCACCACCGGCGGCGACCCCGATCCGCTGCTGTGGTCGGACGTCGAGCGTCATCTCGAACGGGCCGAGCGCAAGGAGCGGCGCCGGCGGGCCTGGCTGCCGCCGAGCTACGAGGATCCGCCGAGCCCACCGGAGCGCACCGACGCCGGTGACACCGAGCCCCGGCCAACCGACGAGCCCTGATCGAATCGTCCTATCCGAGGTGCGAATGCCCGAACCTGGTCGGCAGCTTGCGGAACAGGACGGTCGACACGAGTGTCCCGTTGGGGTATCGGAGCACGACGACGGCCAGGTGGCCACTCGCCCGGCCGCTCGGGTGCGACACCGTCGTGGACGTGAAATTCCCCTTGAATGCGACCAGGCACACGCGGCCCGAGACGATGCCGGCCTGCCGCAAGGTCGTCTGGAGCCGTGGGAATTTGAGCGAGCTCACGGTCATCAGACGGACTCCGTCAAAGTGCCCGGCCACGCCGACGGCGGCGGTGGCGGTGGGCAGGGCCACGTAGCACGGGCTGTCGCTGGTCCCGAGGCTCTCGTGCACGGTCGAGCAGCCGGCGGCCGATCCGAGACCGAGGACCAGCGCCGACGCCCCCAGCCAGGACCGCCAGCGCCGCCCGCACCGAGACCGACCGCCGCCCGCCACCGATGCCTCGACCCCCATCACCGCTCCCCCGCTCGAGCAACGCTGCCATCGATCGCGGCCCCGGGCGCCGACCCAACCGCTACGACCGGCGGGCGAGTGGACCGCACACGGCGCTGCCATCTGCCGGATCGAACCCCGAGGGCCAGCCATCCGGCCGCCGCCCATCCGACCACCAGTTCGGCCCAGAAGCTGATCAACCGGTACATCAAGACCGCCTCGACCGTGCTCACCCGGCTCCCACCGAACGCCACGAGCGCGATCGTGATGCTCCCCTCGACGACGCCCAGACCTCCGGGGGTGATCGGGAGGTTCGCGGCGAGCTGGCCGGCGCCATAGGACAGCAGCAGCCCCTTCCACGGGATCCCGGCTCCGACGGCGAGAAAGCAGAACGCGAAGCACGCGCAGTCGAAGACCCAGTTGCCGACCCCCCACCCGAGCACCGACGCGACGACCCGCTTCGACGGCTTGAATGCGGTGACCTGGGCCAGGAACCCGGCCACGCGGGCTTCCGCGTCGCCGCGTGGCCGGCCGGTCAGTCGGCGCGAGGTCCGCAACGCCCACATGGCCACCGCCCGCTGGGGCCGGTGGTACAAGAAGAGCGCGCCGACGGCCACGCTGACCACCAGCACGCCCACCGTCACCGGGACCAGGTCGAGGCTGGCTCCGTAGCCGGTGGCGAGGGCCAGACCACCCGCGGCGACCACCGCCAGGGTGATGACCCCGACCACGACGGTGCCGATCAACGACCAGACGGCGAGCGAGTCGTTCGCGCCCAGCCGGCGGAACCACCGGAACCCGTACACGGTGGCCAGCGCACTCCCGGCGGGCACCGAGTTGATCATCGCCTGCGACGCCAGCGTGATGCCGGTCAGCGTCCGGAGCGACGCGTCGACGCCCCCGGTCGCGAGCAGACGCCGCTGCACCAGCGCCAGCGAGACATACGAACCCGCCTCGACGAGCAAGGCCGGGACGAGCCACGCCCAACGCAGGTGATCGAAGATCGACTCGGCCCCGGAGAGCTCGTCGGTGTGGCTGCTCAGCACCCAGAAGACGACGGCTGCACCGCCGATGCCGAGCAGGAAGCGGAGCACGGGCCACACCCTGCGGAATCCCGAACGCGTCCCCCGCTCTCCGAGCGATATCGGGTCGGCTTCCCGGCGTGGCACGACGTCCTCGGTGTCGACGGTGTCAGGCATGTGGGTCACCCGGACGAGCGACAAGTGCGCTCGATCCGTCGAACATCTTGGCACTGCAGCACGCCCGGGCTCGGATGTCACGTCGGCTCGAAACGGCGCCGCCGGCCCCGTGGGGTCAGTATCGGGGCGACGAACGGCTGATCCCCGACCGATGCGTCAACTCTTCAATTCCCGCAAAAGACCAGACACCATTCGATCGATCTCGTCTCGGATCTCACGGACCGCTTCCAAGCTCTTTCCGGCCGGGTCCGGCAGATCCCAGTCCACATACCGCTTGCCCGGGAACACCGGGCAGGCGTCCCCGCATCCCATCGTGACGACCACATCGGCCGACGTCGCCATTTCCAAGCTGAGGCCCTTCGGCACCTCGCCTGAGAGGTCCAGCCCTATCTCGGCCATGGCCGCTACGACGGCGGGGTTCAACGACGCCGCAGGCTCGGATCCGGCGGACCGGACGACGACCTTGCCGGCCCCGCGCTGGGCCAACAATGCCGCCGCCATCTGTGAGCGTCCGGCATTGTGCACGCACACGAACAACACCTCGATCGGGGCACTCACGGAGCCTCCTCGGCTCCTGCGGCCGTCCGGTCCGCCGAAACAGACGGGAAGAGGAAGCGCACACACGCGGCGCCGACCGCACCTCCAATCAACTGAAAGGAGATGAACCCGGGTGCCGAGCTGGGGGCGATCCCGGAGAACGTGTTGGTGAACATCCGGCCAATCGCCACCGCGGGGTTGGCGAAGCTCGTTGAGGAGGTGAACCAGTACGCGGCGAATATGTACGCGGCGACGCAGGCCGCGACGCTGGTGCCCCGTCCCCGGCGAAGCAGGCCGAAGACGACCAGGACCAATCCGAAGGTTGCCAGGACTTCGGCCAGCAAGTGCGGGACCGAGGCTCGGTGGTGGGTGGACCACGCCACCACCGGGGCGCCGAACATCGCGTTGGCAGCGATGGATCCGCACACCGCGCCGGCGCACTGGGCGAGGACATACGCGGCCGCGGCGTCGGTTCCGAGGTCACCGAACCAGCGGCTCACCAGGCTCACCACTGGGTTCAGGTGAGCCCCCGACACCGGCCCGAGCACGGTGATGAGGGCGTAGAGCGCACCGGCGGTCACCAGCGCGTTCTCCAGCAGCTCAAGGCCGACGTTGCCGGGCGAGAGCCGCTGTGCCGCGATCCCCGAGCCCACGATCGCCGTGACGAGAAGTCCGGTCCCGATGAACTCCGCAACGACCGGACGACCCAAGCCCATCGCCGGCTCGCGTCGGGAGCCCGTCAGACGGCCGTCGGCGCTTGGGCCGAGATCGGGGCGTCGGAGACGCAACACGGTGACGCATCGACATCCGAGTCGGCGAGCACCGTGTAGATCTCCCACGGGGCCCCATCGGGATCGGTCACCCAGACCTTGTCCTGGACCGCGTAGCAGCACGTCACCCGGTCCTCCATGGCCACGTCGAGCCCGTCCGCGGCCAGCCGATCCCCGGCCTGTCTCACCTGTTCTGCGCCCTCGACCTCGACGCCCAGGTGGTTGACCGAGCCCGGATCCCCGCCGCCCTCGATGAGGACCAGCTTGAGCGGGGGCTCTGCGATCGCGAAGTTGGCGTAGCCGGGACGCCGCTTGGCCGGCGACGTCGCGAACACCTTGGAATAGAAGGCCACCGCCGCGTCCAGGTCCGAGACGTTGAGAGCGAGTTGTACACGCGCCATGTCGATCTCCATTAGATTGATGATTGTCAATCTATATTGAAGCGGACATATCCATGATTGTCAATGGGACAAAGAGGTCGACCACACGCAGCCCAGCCGGGGGTCGCGGCGCCAACGAGCTGTGCTGCCCGCCCCTGACCGACGCTCCCATGAGCGCGCAGGAGTCCGACGAGCTTGCGTCGATTCTCACGGCGCTGGCCGATCCGGTCCGGCTCCGATTGCTGTCGATCGTCGCCGCCGAGGGTGAGACCTGCAGCTGCAACCTCGAGGGTCCGCTCGGCAAGAGCCAGCCCACCATTTCCCACCACACCCGGCTGCTGGCCGAGGCGGGGCTCATCCGGGGTGAGCGCCGGGGCAAGTGGACCTGGTGGACCCTGGTGCCCGAGCGGCTGGCGCTCGTGCGACGGCAGTTGGGCGGGGCCTAGGTGTACTCGGCCACATCGCCGAACGGCTCGCCAAAGCCCTGGNNTCAGTGGATCAGCTTGATGTAGTCGAACATCGGCAGGTACAGGCTGATGATGATCGCTCCGATGACGACACCCATGATGACGACCAGGAACGGCTCGAGGATCGACGTCAGGTTGTCGACCGTCTGGTCGACCTCGCCGATGTAGAAGTCGGACACCCGCTGAAGCATGTCGTCGAGCGCACCGGTCTGCTCGCCGACCTCGACCATCTGAACCAGCAGGGACGGAAAGACCTCCAGCCGACTCATCGGCTCGGCGAATGAGCTCCCCTCTCGGACCCTCGCCTTGACCTCGAGCACCGCATCGCGGATGATCGCGTTCCCGGACGCGTTGGCCGTGATGTCCAAGGCCTCCAACGCCGGGACGCCGGCGGACAGGAGCGACGAGAGCGTCGCCGCGAACCGGCTCAGCCCCGCCTTGTGGGTGACCGGGCCGAAGATCGGCGGTTTCATCTTGAACTGATCCCAGACCCGTCGGCCCTTCTCCGTCTTGATCCAACGCCTGAACAAGATGACGCCAACGACAACGAAGATGATCACCAACACCACCCGCCAACTAACCAGGGTGTTCGAGATCGTGATGATGATCCGAGTCGGCAGCGGAAGTTTGCCGCCGAGGCTGGCGAACAGCTTCTTGAAGATGGGCACGATGACGACCATCATCACGGTCACGATCACCGTGATGACGCAGACCACGATGATCGGATAGGTCATCGCACCCTTGACCTTGCGGTTGAGCTCCACCTGCTTCTCGAGGTTTTGCGCGATCGTCTTCAGGACCAGGTCGATGCTCCCGCCGACCTCGCCTGCCGCGACCATCGACACGTAGAGCGCGTCGAAGACCTTCGGATGCTTGCCGAGTGCGGCCGACAGCGAGAGCCCCGAGTCGAGGTCGTCGTGAATCTGCCGCAGGTTGGCCGCGAAGTACTTGTTCTCGACCTGGGCCGCCAGCACGGCGATGGACCGGGTGATCGAGAGGCCAGAGTCGACCATCGTGGCGAACTGCCTCGTGAAGACCGACACCTCCTTCGACTTCACCCGGTCCGTGAACCCGGGGATGACGATCTCGGTCTTCATCCCGGCCCCCTTGGCCGGCGCGACCGAGACGGGCAGATAGCCCATCTCGCGCAACCTGGTCACCACGATCGGAATGCTGTCGGCCTCCAGCTTGCCCGTGACCAGGTTGCCCATCTGATCGCGGACCTTGTAATCGAATGTCATCGTCACTTCTGGTTCTCCTTGTGGAGGTTGCGCCCTGGTCGGAACCCTGCGAGGCCCTTCATGCGAGCCCCTGGGTGTGGTTGCGGAAGTCCTCTTCGTCGCGGCATCTGTCGAGGCCCATGTCGACGGAGATGACCCCCCGCTGGACGAGGGTGGCCAGGCTCTGGTCCATCGTCTGCATCCCGAACTGCGACCCGGTCTGCATGAGCGAATAGATCTGGTGCGTCTTGGCCCCTCTGATCAGGTTCTGGATGGCGGGCGTCGCCACCAGGACCTCCGCCGCCACAGCCCGGCCCGACCCGTCGATGACGGGCACGAGTTGCTGGGTCATGACCCCACGCAGCGAGGAGGCCAGCTGGATCCGGATCTGCTCCTGCTGGCCCGCCGGGAAAACGTCGATGACGCGGTCGATCGTCGACGGCGCGTCCTGGGTGTGGAGCGTCGCGAACACCAGGTGGCCAGTCTCGGCGGCCGTCAAGGCGGTCGAGATGGTCTCGAGGTCCCGGAGCTCGCCGACCAGGATCACGTCGGGGTCCTGGCGCAGCACGCGACGGAGCGCCTCGGAGAACGACGCCGTGTCAGAACCCACCTCGCGCTGGCTGATGACCGAGCGCTTGTGGGTATGGAGGAACTCGATCGGGTCCTCGACCGTGACGATGTGGAGCGGCTTGTTCCGGTTGATGATGTCGATCAACGAAGCCAGCGACGTCGACTTCCCCGAACCGGTCGGGCCCGTGACGAGCACGAGTCCGCGGCGCAGGTCGGTGAAATTCTTGACCGCATCCGGCAAGCCGAGGTTGTCGAATTCCGGAATCTCGTGGGGGATCGGCCGCAGAGCCACCGCGACGCTGCCGCGTTGGAGCGACACGTTGACGCGGAACCTCCCCACTCCGGCCACCGAGTGGGACGTGTCGAGTTCATGCTCAGCCTCGAAGCGCTCCCGCACGTTCTGCGGCAGGACACCGAAGATCATCTCTTGGAGCGTCTCGGCGTCGAGCGGCTCGACGTCCTCCATCGGGCGAAGCGCCCCGTGCAGCCGGACCGTTGGGGCCAGGTTGGACGACAGGTGGAGGTCCGACGCGCCGACATTCACCACGTAACGGAGGAGGTCGTCGATGTGGAGACGGAACCCCACGTCGTTGGCCCGGCGGCGGCGGAAGGACGCCGAACCGCCGAACGTCTCGGCGAGCGAGGGTGGTCCGGGTGCGTCGGCAGCGTCGAGCTGACCAATGTCACCGAACTCGGATCCTGGCGGCGGCGCCACCCTGCCCAGCTCCGGCTCCACCGCGACGACCGAGGGCGGCGGCGGCGGCGGCGGCGGCGGCGGCGGCGGCGGTGGTGACGGGGGCGGCGGCGGTGGCGCGGCTTCGAACAGCTCCGGCTCCGACGCCGCGACGGACGCCACGACGGGCTGAGGCGGCGGGGACATCGGGCTCAACAGCGGCGATGGCGCAGGCGGATCATCGACCCGGGCGTGACGGGGCGTCGCCTCCTCTTCCTCGACGGACGGGAATGTCTCGAACACGGAGCTGTTGTCCGAGATCGGCGGCGCGTGACCGGGTGCACGTGTCGCGGCGCTGCCGTTGCCGGCATGAGCCTCCGCTGGCTGGACCATCCGATCAACGATCACCGGGTTTGCCAGCACGGCCACGACGTCGTGGCCGATGATCCCGGCCAACGCCGCGACGTCCTCGGGCTCCGGCGGCTCTGCGAACGCGGTGATGACCTGATTCCCCGACGCCCGCAGGGGGATCGCCCGGTATTCGAGAGCGAGCATCGGGGGCAGGAGGTTGCGGATCTCCCCCATCGGCGGTTCGGCTTCGAGGTCGACGACCCGGATGCGGGCCAGTTGCCCCAATGTGTTGAGGACGACATCGCGCAACTCGCCATGACGTTGGATCAAGATCACGCTAAGGGGGATGTTGTTCTCGGTCGCCTGGACGAGGTACGTCGCCACGACGGACTCGGAAACGAACCCGCCGGCAACCAAGGCTCGGGCCAATCGGCGTGACCACTCAGCTCGGGCGGCGGTCGAGATCGGGCTCACATGACCACCCGGAGCACTTCTTCGAGCGTGGTCACTCCCTGAACCGCTCGAAGCAATCCATCAGCGCGCAGTGTTCGCATTCCTTGCTCACATGCCTTTCTTTCGATGCTCGCAATCGAGTCCTGGTCGATGATCATTCGGTCGATCTCCTCGGTGACGTTCATCACCTCGGCAAGGACCATGCGGCCCGAGTAGCCGGTGTGCCCGCAAGTGCGGCAGCCGACGGCCCGGTGCAGCGTGGTGATGTCCAGGCCTTCGATGTCACTCTCGCCGTAGCCGGCCCCGAAGAAGTCCTTCTCGGACGCGTCGTATGGCTCCTTGCAGACGGGGCAGAGAATGCGCGCAAGCCGTTGGGTCAGCACGCTGCCGACCGCAGACGTGACGAGAAACGGCTCGATTCCCATCTCCGTGAGCCGCAGTGGCGTCGCGGCCGCCGTGTTGGTGTGCAGTGTGGTGAGGACGAGGTGGCCGCTCAGTGCGGCCTCCATGGCGATCGTGGCCGTGTCGACCGACCGGATCTCGCCGATGAGCACGATGTCGGGGTCTGATCGCAGGATCGATTTCAAGGCCGAGGCGAACGTCAGGCCGGCCTTCGGGTTGATCTGGACCTGGCTGACCCCCTCGATCTGGTACTCAACCGGGTCCTCGACCGTGACGACGCTCTTCTCCGGGGTGAGGATCTCGGTGAGGGTCGCGTACAACGTCGTGGTCTTCCCGGCCCCCGTCGGGCCGGTCACCACGATCACGCCGTAGGGCTTCTTGTACGACTGCGCAAAGCGGTCGAGGGTGTCCGATGCAAAACCAAGCTCGGGGAGCGACCGAAGGGACCGCGACTTGTCGAGCACCCTCATGACCACCGTCTCGCCAAAGACGGTCGGGAGCGTGACGAGGCGCAGGTCGATCTGCCGATCGCTCACGGTGAGGGAGACCCGACCCTCCTGAGGGATGCGGTGCTCGGTGATGTCCATGTCCCCCAGGACCTTGAGCCTGCTCACGACCGCATTGGCGATGGCCGGGGACGCGGTCGACGTCTCGTGCATGACGCCGTCGATCCGGAACCGGATCTTGAGGGCGTCGGGCTTCGGCTCGATGTGAATGTCCGATGCCCGCTCGTTCAGGGCCTGCAGGATCAGCAGGTTCACATACCGGACGATCGGCGCGTCTTCGACCACCGACTGGATGTTCTCGATCTCCGACGCGGTCGTGGACGCGGCCGCGGCGTCCTTTGCCACCGCCGAGACCTCCATCGTCGAGTCGCGGGCGATGCGGTTGAACGTGATCAGCTGCGAACGGGTGGCGACGACGGGCTTGAAGTTGCTGCCCATGATCGTCCGCAGGTCGTCCATGGCGAACACGTCTGTCGGGTTCGCCATGGCCACGACCGGGACGCCGCCCTCGAATGCGATGGGCAGCACCATGTGGTGCTCGGCGGTGGACTGCGGGATGAGGGCGACGGCGGCGCGGTCGATGTTGATCTGGTTGAGGTCGACGAACTCGAGGCCGACCTCCTGGGCCATGGCCCACACCAGGTCGTCTTCTGTCGCGATCTTCCGGGCGAACAAGTACCGGGCCAAGGACTCACCGGTTTCCGCCAGCTGTTGGAGAGCGGTGTTCATGGCGGCCACCGAGACGCGACGGGACTCCACCAGCAGTCGGGCCAACGGCGGGCAGTCGACCGGCAGCGCCGCGAGGGGCCCATCCGGATCGGCCTCGAGAGCCGCCGCCAGTTCGGCCTCGGGGTCAGGCGGTGTCGGATCGAATCCGAGTGGCGGCTCGGGCACCATCGGCAGCGGGGAGAAGGCCGGCAGCGGCGTCTCGGCGATCTCCGGCTCGACTGGGTGAGGTCGGATATCGGCGGCAGGAGCCTCAGCAGCGGGGGCGGTCGGGGACGCGGGCTCGGGCGGATGCTCATCGCGCTCGCGCCGCGACGGCGGGGGGGCGACCACCGGAGCGGGCGGCGCGGGCGGAGGTTGCGGAAGCGGCGAAACAGGCAGCGGGGGCGGGGGCGCAGACGCTCGGGGCGCTGTCATCGCTTCGGGTTGGGGGATGCCGGTGAACGGCTTCACCTCGGGCCGCGGCGCGGCGCCGGCCGCAGAATCGGCGACCGCAGGCGCCGCGCTGGGCTCGGGGGAATACAGGCGCTCGATGGCTCGATCGATCTGGTCGTCCCGCGCGACGACTGCGAAGAACTCCCGGCCGAGGGCAACCCGCAGGTCGTCCATCGCGATGATGTTGCCGGGGTCCGAGACTGCGATCACGGGCGTTCCGAGTCGGCGGCCCATCGGAACAGCGCGATGGCGGCGGGCGACATGCTCGCCGAGGATCGACTCAGCACCCGGAGCGAGGGCCGCGGCAGTCAGGTCGACAAACCGGAGGTTGTATTCTTCGGCTAAACGGCGGGCGGTCGCCGTCGCGGTGTCGGTCACCACTGCCCAGTCCTCGTCCTAGCGGCCCGGACCGCATTCCCCTCGGTCAGGCGGGGAACCGGCCAGTGGCCTGGTTGCTTCGGCATGGCCTCCCCTCGGCCCGGCCCGACCCGGTCCCTGGACCCGGGCAGAGCCACGCGAATTCAGCTTAGGTCTGCACCCCCCCTGAATTGGGGGACCGTCCCGCCCAATTCCGGGCCGCTACCAGGGCCTTTTCGCCGATCCGCGGACGCTACAGTCGCCTAGCGATGGAGCCCGCCGCCACCCGTCTCCTGGCCACCGTTGCGAGCGGGGTCTTCGGACTCCTCATCGGGTCGTTCCTGAACGTCGTCGTCTACCGGCTACCCCGCGCGATGTCGATCGCCCGGCCGCCGTCACACTGCCCGGCGTGCGATACCCAGTTGAGCGCCCTCGACAACATCCCGGTTCTTTCGTGGCTGGCCCTTCGGGGCCGATGCCGCCACTGCGGGGCCGCGATCTCCCCCCGGTACCCAGTGGTCGAACTCGCCACGGGTGTGTTGTTCGCCGGGCTCGCGCTGGCCCTGCCGAGTGTGAAACCGATTGCCCCCCTGGCCGGTGTCGTCGCCGCGACCATCGCCGTCGCGGCCATCGACGTCGACAATCTGCGGGTACCACCCGTGCTCGGCTGGTTCGCCGCGGCCAGCGCGGCGTCACTGATCGCCGTGTCGACCGCCGGTCACGTTCCGGGCCGCCTCGGCTGGGCCGGGGTCGGCGCCGGCACGGCGGTGGCCGCGTGGCTCCTGCACAGCGGCCTCGACCGTGTGGGCGATGGCCCGAGGCGGTTCCCCGACATCGCGCTGTGCGCGGCGTGGGGTTGGGCGGCCGGGTGGCTCACCCTCGGGGGCGGATTGGCCATCGGGATCGCGTTGGTCGTCCTTGCACTCGCGACCCCGTTACGGCGTTTCGCCCAGACGCGCGGTGTCATCGCGTTCGCTGCAACCCTGTCGGTGGCGACGATCGTCGCCGGAGCGATCGCGACCCGGTAGGGGCCGCTTTTGCACTATGCGATGCCGGTCCTGACCAGACCACGCCGCTCGAGCACCACGCGGAGGTCGTGAGGGTTGGACGCGCCCTCGAGGGCCTCCTGGAGCGTGATCACGCCCTCCTCCATCAGGTTGGCCAGCGACTGGTCGAAGGTCCGCATCCCGTAGTACTCGCCCTCGGCGACGATCTGCTCGATCTCCGAGGTCGTCTCCGAGTCGAGGATGCACTGGCGGATCCGTCCGTTCGCCACCATGATCTCGAGGACCGCGACCCGCCCGGAGCCGTCGGCCCGTTTCACCAGCCGCTGGGCCACCGTTCCCTTCAGCGCCCCGGCCAACGACACCCGGATCTGCTGTTGCTGGTGGGGCGGGAAGAAGTCGACGATGCGCGAGATGGTCTCGGTGGCGTTGATCGTGTGCAACGTCGTCAGCACGAGGTGACCGGTCTCGGCCGCGGTCAGCGCCGCGAATGCGGTCTCACGGTCACGCATCTCGCCGACCAGGATCACGTCGGGGTCCTGGCGAAGGACGACTCGCATCGCCGTGGCAAACGAGTCGGTGTCAAAGCCCACCTCCCGCTGCTCGATCGCCGACAGCTGGTCGCGGTGGAGGTACTCGATCGGGTCCTCGATCGTGACGATGTGGCAGGCCCTGGTGCGGTTTATGTGGTCCACCATCGACGCCAAGGTCGTCGTCTTTCCCGAGCCGGTCGGACCCGTGACGAGCACCAGACCCCGCTGCTCGGCGGCAAGCTCGAAGATGACCTCGGGGAGACCCAGCTCCTCACGGGAGGCGGGGGCCGCCCGCACCCGCCGAAAGACGAGTGCGACCGTGCTGCGCTGGTAGAACGCGTTCACCCGGAAGCGGGCCAACCCCGGGACCGAGTAGGCGAAGTCGACCTCGTGATGGCGGTGGAAGGCCTCGGCGACCCGCGGTGGCTGGATGGACGCCGCAACCGCCGCGGTGTCCTCGGGGCCGAGCGGCAGCTCGTCGACCAGCGTCCGGAGCTCGCCGTTGATGCGCATGCGCGGCGGAGCCCCTGCCTTCAGGTGCAGATCCGATCCGTCCCACTGGTCGAGCAGCGTGAGGAGTCGCTCGAGCTCAGCCGGATTCACGAGTGCCTAGCTTAGGTCCGCCCCTCCACCCGACCGAGGGACGCTCGCACTCGGGCGAACGCCGTGAGGGAGCGAGATTCGACAGGAACCCTCTGCCTGAGTGGCGAGGTTGTCCAGGTCAGCCAAGGGCAGCGGTGCGGAGCTCGTCGAGTGAGAGCTCAGCCGTCGCTTCCCCGCCGCACTGCGGGCAGTGCTGGACATGACGCCACGACCGCAGCAGCCGCGTGCCCTCCGCGTTGAGCATCACGACGAAGGACTCGGAGTACGGGTCGAGCTCGAGGCCGAAGTAGGGCCGCCAGGCCGTCGACGCATTCCGGGCGTCAAGGTTGAGCCCTTTCAAAACGCGGCGAAAACGCATCCGGGTCGTGTCGAAAAGCCACGTGCTGTGGCACGACTCGAGGACGAGCGGCACATCGGGGGTCGATTGCACCCCGCGATCTTGCCCGAGGGGAGCGACAAATCCACCACAGGCCGATTGCGGTTCGATGACGTTCTGTGATTGCCCAGGTCAGAGGCTCTTGGCCGCCCAAATTGGGGCAATTTCCCTGGTCACGGGGCTATGGGCGATCACGCCTACATCGGCCCCGCATCGTGCTTTCTTCCCACCACCCGTTCCCTTCGGCTGGACACGTTGACGAGGGCCCGGGATAGCTCCCGACGGGTGTCAGCGGGGTCGATGACCATGTCCACGTAGCCCCGGTCCGCCGCCTCCCACGGGGCCAAGAACCGCGCTCTGTAGACCTCTTCGAGTTGGTGGCGCTGTTCGTCGTCCGCCGACCGGTGGAGTATCTGCACGGCGCCGCGCGCTCCCATCACGGCCGGCTGGGCACCGGGCCAGGCCATGCACAGGGTGTTCCCGAGCCCCTTCGAGTCCATCACGATGTACGCGCC
>PMOQ01000043.1:39173-40696 GCA_003161255.1 Acidimicrobiaceae bacterium
GAGCGCGGCTGGTTGGCCACGACCCCGACCGGGAAGCCGGCGATCCGGCTGAACCCGGTGACGAGCTGGGGCGCCCAACGCGGCCACAGCTCGAGCAGGTCCTCGTGGTCGGCGATCGTCGTGACCACGTCGCGCACGTCGTAGGAGGCCGAGTCGCGGGCCGGCACGATGTCGCGCAGCTCGTCTGCGACCCGGTCCGGCGGGTCGTCGGTCTCGACGAACGGAGCCGGCTCGTCGGTGTGCTGGGGCAGATACCCCAAGATGTCGGCGATTGCGTCGAGCGGCTCTTCGGACTCGAGCGCGCACAGCCCACTCGAGCGCGAGTGGATCCCGACGCCACCGAGCTCGCCGAGGCTCACCCGGACACCGGTGAACTGTGCGACCATCGCCGGGCCGGACACCAGCGCCACCGCGTCGGGGTTCATGACCACCGCGTCGCACAGGCCCAGCATGAGCGCGGGTCCCGAGAGCACGGGTCCCGTGACCGCAGCCAGGATCGGGACGATTCCAGAGCAGCTGGCAATGGCGGCGGCGGCCGTGCCCCACCCGTGGAGGGCATCGACGCCCTCCGAGACGTCGGCCCCGCTCGAGGCGAGCTCCATCACGAAGGCGGTCCGTTGGCGGAGCGCGAGTCGAGCCGCCGCCGCCAGGCTCTCCCCGTCCTGCCTGCCGATGGCCCCCCGACGGCGGTCCGACGACGACCGGGCCAAGACGACCGGCCGGCCCCCGAAATCGGTCACCGAGACGTCGATGGACCCATTGACCCCGGCGCGCAGATTGACGGGCGAAGGGCTCATGCAGGCACGGTTCCCCGGCCGGATCGATACGTCATGGGACGGCCAACGATACCGGCGACGGCCTCGTCGGGCCGGCGGACAATCCGCGGTTTTCGAGACCCCCCCCGGTAAAGTTCAGCCGCCGCCTGACAGGTGGCCGACCGTACGACGAAATAGGGGCTCGCCGATCGGGATCAGGCAAGCTGAGCCTTCCCGTTCGTGCGACACCCAGAGACCCCGAGGGGGCTGGAACAGCCGGATGGCACACCGGAGTATCGGTCTGGACATCGGGACGAGTGCCGTCCGAGCGGTTGAGCTGTCCATCGACGAAGGACGGCTGCCGGCCATCGAGAATTTCGGCCAGGTCGGCCTGCACCCCGGATGCGTCATCGCCGGCGAGGTACGGGACCGGGGCCAGCTCGCCGACGCCATCGAGCGCCTGTGGCGGGAAGGCCGGTTCAGCCACCGCCAGGTCAAGGTCGGCGTCGCCGGGCTCCGGGCCATCATCCGAGAGATCGACATGCCGCTCCTGTCCCCGGCCGAACTCGACTCGGCGGTCCGGTTCAAGGCCGACGAGGTGATCCCGTTCTCGATGGAGGACACCGTCCTTTCCTCAAAGGTCATCGCCCAGGTGGCGAACGCAGACGGACCCCCGATGCTGCGGGTTCTCGTCGGAGCGGCCCATGCCGAGGTGGTCGAGTCCGTCGTGACCGCGGTCGAGGAGGCCGGGCTCGAGCCGATCTCCAT
>PMOQ01000061.1:0-66827 GCA_003161255.1 Acidimicrobiaceae bacterium
TCGCCGGTGATGATCGAGCACCTCTTGGACGAGGCGCTGATCTGGGCGCTGCGCCGGGATGCGCATGCCATGTCGTGGACCGACATCACCCGAGCCAAGATGACCAACGAGATCGGGCTGGCCAACGGGGCCCTTTATACCGAGGCCGAACGGCGAATGATCGCGACCCATGAAGCCGGCCACGCCACCGTGGCCTGGTTGGTCGGGCGCGGACGAACCCTCGATCTGCTGAGCATCGTGAAGCGCAAGGAGGCGCTCGGCCTCCTCGCCCATTCGGACGCAGAGGAGCGGTTCACCCGGACCAAGAGCGAGATGCTGGCGTTGATCCAGATCGCCATGGGGGGTATGGCCGCCGAGGAGCTGTTCTTCGGCGAGACCTCCACCGGCGTGGCCGGTGACCTGGCGACGGCCACGACCACGGCCTGCCAGATGGTCGGGGTGCTGGGCATGGGCTCGTCGTTGATCGCCGACACCTCCACGAGCTTGACCGGCCCGTCCGACGCCACGGCCAAGGTCCTAGCCAGCGACGCCGGACGCGACGAGGTGGAGCAACTGCTATCCCGCTCGAAGGACGACGCTCGTTCGATGCTCGAGCACAACCGCCATGTCGTCGAGGCCCTGCGCGATGCCCTGCTCGCCCGCGACGAGCTCGTCGGCAGCGAGATCACCGACGTCATCCAGGCCGCACGACCGGCAAGCGGACCCGGGGTCCCGGAGCTCGACGTCCTACAGAGCTAATCCGGCCTACGGGTAGCCGTTTGCACTGCCGCAGCTCGGCTCACCCGTCGACTGAGGGGTGCTGCCGTAGCTGTTACTGGCTGTCCAGTAGCCGGGCAGAGCGGTCGAGGTCGTGCACGTGACTCCCTGGGCAACGGCCGTCGACGCGATCGACCAGCGCGGCGTCCCGGGATCCAGGTAGTCGGGGACGTTCACGTACCCGAGCCGGCTGTCCCAGATGTAGTACTTCGTGTACCCGGTGGCCACCGAGCCGTTGCTGAAGGTCCCGACCGCCGGCCGGTAGTCCTCCGAGATTGAGCCGTAGACGTCGAGCGTCCCCTCGGCGTTCCCACTGAAGTTCCCGTTCCCGGCGAACGTGTAGTTGTTCACGCCGAAGCCGTCGTTGAGGGCGAGGATCGCGGCGTCGATCGTCAGGCCGTTCGCACCCGGGTCGCACAGCGGGGCAGCCACGGAGTTCGTGGCCCCACACGTGATCATCACGAAGGTGGTGTTTCCGACTGTGGCGAGCGGGCGGTTGACGTCGACGTAGGCGAAGGCGATGAGGCCGAGAGCGTCGTTGGGCGTTCCCGCAGATGAGCTGTACGCGCACTGGTTGGCGAACTGGCTGTTGAACGAGGACCCACAGTCGACGTACGTGATGTTGTTGTCGATGATGATGTCGTTCTGGGTGGCGATCGTGAGCGCACCGGTGACGGTCCCACTCACGAAGGCGTCACCTTCGCAGTCAGGGGTCGCCGTCTGACCGTAGTAGAGGCCAAGCTGCGAGTACTGGCCGGTGCCAGACACCCCGTCATACGGGTTGGCATACGAGTGACACGTCTGCGACGACGGCGTGTTCTCGACGTAGACGACCCCGTTGGTCGGCGCGGGAACCATGGCCCCGGTGCCGCACGAGTTCGGGTTGGTCGAGGAGTCGTCCTCGTTGGCCCCCGAGCTCGAATAGGGGGTGTTGAGGCTCCTGACGTTCATGTACTCGGTGGTGCCCGTGTTGGAGAGGGTGATCGTGGTCGGGCCCGAATAGAGGCAACCGCTCTGCGCGGCGATGCTGGCCAGCTCGGTGTCGGTCGCCGGCAACGGCTCCAGCTGGGCATTGTCCGTACTGGTCGCCGAGTTGTAGATACCGACGTCGGCGGTGTTGGCACCCGAGCACGTGGCGGCCGTCCCATGATTGTCGAGTGGATCGACGAACAGGCAGTTCGGGTCGTGCGTCGTCATGGTCGACTTATCGGCAGACGAGCCGAAGTTGGGGGAATCGTCGACGTAGAAGGAGTCGTTCGAGTACACGGGCCCGTACAGCGTGTCGCCCGGACCGAAGAACACGGCAGCACAGTTGGAACTGGAGAAGTTGTTCTGGTTGTTGATGTCGGGACCCTCATAACTGTCGTTCCAGTCGTACGTGCAGTTCGCGCTCTGGCCGGACGCCGGGACGGTCGACTCGTAGTTGCTCCAGAAAATGTGGGTCAAGAAGCCGTTCTCGGGCGTGAAGTTCACATACGAGCTCTGGAAGGAGACCGTCTTTCCGTTCTGAGCGGCGCCGTAGACGAGCTCCTTCACGTACTCCAGCGTCTGGCCGGCCGTCGACCCAACCGCGGAGCATGCCGTGTTGAAGCACAGCCACGGGTTGGTCCATAAGAACTTCTCGGTGATCGGGTTGTTCCCGTTCCCCGTGACCGTCTCCCAGGTGTCGAGGGCAGGAAGCTCAGAAGACGGGCACGCGGTGCTCGATGACGACGTGTTGTTGCTGTTGCAGTTGACCAGGTTGGGGTTCTGGTTGACCGCCGACAGGTAGGAATCGATCCCGGATTGGAGGGCCCGGTAGGCCAGGTGTTGGACCACGTCGTTGGAGACCAACGGATCATGCTGCATCGCCGTCGCCGCGAGAGTCCCGGCGGTCAGCGAGATCAGCAGGACCAGTCCGATCACCATCCCCATGGCGGCCTGGCCCGCTTCGCGGGCGCGCTCTATGGCTCGCACCGCCCTGCGGTCGCCCAGGCGGTGCACCCGCCGCCACTCACGTCTGGCCCTCATCGTCAGCCCACCATTGTCTGATAGTTGGAAGAAATCGGGGAGAGCAGATACACGGTCGTGTTGTCCTCGGACTGGCCACCAGCGGTGCGCCCGGTCGAGACCCCGTTGACCTGCAGGTCGATCGTGATCGCATAGATCTCGGCCGGTTGACAATTCTGCAGCACGTTGCCGGTCGTGCTCCCGGTGCTCGTGCAGCTTGCGAATGCCGAGAGGTCGCTCGAGTAGAAGCACGACGGCGCCGTGGAGCCCGAGCAACTGGTCCCCACCTGCGAGGTCGTCGACGTGGTTCCCGAGCTCGTCGAGGTGTTGAGGAGAAGGGTGTAGACGAACAACGGTGCGTTATCGGAAAAGTTGGATACCCCGTTGACCGTGATTAGCGTGCGGGCACTGTTATAGGTGCACACGCCGGATCCGGTGGGCGGACACGTCCCGCTCTTGGCGGTCGCCTCGGTGACCGTGAAGGTCCCCCCGGCATTGCATTGTCCCGTGCTCGGGGTGCTCGACGCGCAACTGGCCACGATCTGTGCCGGCCCGTTGGGATCTCCAATGTTGGTGTAGAAGGTCAACGAGGTCGGCAGGATCGCCCCGGTGACGAAGGCCGGAACAGGGACGCCGCTGGTGGTCGGACCCGGTTCGACGGCCGAACGCATGAAGCGTTGGAGGTTGGTCGAGACCGGTAGGAGCTGGTTGACGTTGATATAGGTGTTATTCACCCGCGCCACCGTCGAAAAGAGCGTGTCGACTATGGGAATCGTCATGGCGAAGAGAATCATCAGGGTCGCCGTGGCCACAGCCAACTCCACCAGGGTGACCCCGGCCTCGTCCCTTGCGATCGCCTCGTCGCCGGCCCGGGATGCCCTCCGTCGGGCCAGTTCACACAGATATCGCTTCATCAGTCTGGGACCGGCACGAAGGCGGGCATGTAGTAGGTCGAGCCGCCCACCACGATCGCGGTCGGGTTGACGGTGACCGTCGTTGTCGCGTGGGTGCCGCCCGCGGACGTGACGGTGACGACGTAGGTGCCGTAGATGACTGCGATCCGGCTGAGACCGTCGACCCCAGTCGTCGGCATGGAGTAGCTGGTCGGGTTGGACGGGTTCGTCGGCGGGTTGGACAGGGCCGGGTACGAGCCACTGCTGAGCGGGGTGAGCTCGGCGCTCGATGTGCACGAGGCGTCCGCGATCGTGATGGTGGCCCCCGAGAGCACCGCACCGGTCGCCTGGTTGATGGCTTCGATCGGGAGGATCCCCATCGGCAGGATGACCGACGCCTCTGCCGGGGTGGTCCCGGTGGCCGCTCCGGGGACCGTCGACGCCGCTGCCGATGCAGTCGTGAGCTCCGAGGCGCAATACCCCGCGGCCACCGAGTAGCCGCTCTGGAACGGGAAGAGCGGGCCGACCTGGGTCTGAGGGCCGTTCGCGGATGTCGGGGCGGACATCTCAATGGTGGTCTGCGGCTGCAGATTGGAGTTGGAGACCATGATCGGTGGGTTGTCCAGGTACATCCCGGCCAGGGTGGTGGGCGTCCCGGAACCACTGAAGGAGACGGTCGAGTTGGCGTAGTCGAGCACGACGGCGGCGGACTCCGTCGCGCCCGCCGCTTCACAGGTGGTTGCGGCGGTACAGACGAGGCCGCTGATGTACACCGGGGTGCCGCCGGTCGTTCCGCTGAAGGTGGCCGAGCTCCAGGTCCCGGACTTGAGCACCAGGATGATCGCCGAGGTGGAGTTGGTGCCGACGGCGTAGCAAGCGGTGGTGGTGGGACACGTCAACTGGGTCAGGGTCACCACGCCGGCACCGCTCGGTAATGTCGCCGACGTCCAGGCCGTCCCACTGGCCAGCGTCAACACGCCGGCGCTTGAGCTTGTCGTGTCAAGAGCAAAGCACGGGATCGCGGTGCTGGGACAGGTGATCGAGCCCACAGACGTCAGACCGGCCGGGACGGTGTCGTTCACAAACGTGGCGCCGTTCGCGGACGAGCACAGCGAGCCGGCGGTGGCGTTGCAGTAGATAATGATCGGCCCGACCGATCCGAACCCGATCTTGCCGGTCCCCCCTGCCCAGCAGAAGAAACCCGACGAGGTGCAGGCGATGGACGTGAGGGTGCTCATGGTGAAGCCGCTTGCTGTGAACGGCTTCCAGGTGACGAACGTGCCGCTGACACTCGAGATGGAGATGACAAGGGGTACGACCGTAAAGGATTCCTTTCCGGTGCCCATCGCGATGCAGAAGGTCGCGCTATTGCACACCACCGAGGTGACAGTGCTCATCGTCATACCACTCGGTGTGAATGGGGTCCATGTCGTGCCGGGTGATGCCGACCCGGTGTTGGAGAAGATCGTCGAACCCGTCGCCGTGGTTCCCGACACGAAGCAGACCGGCTGCGCCGTCGTGCTCGGGCAGACGATCTGACTGAGTGCCGTCGTCGCCGGAATGGTGTCATTCGTCCATGTGGCGGTCGATCCCGAGATGGTCGCGGTGAGGAGGACGCCCGCGGTCGCGCTGTTGCCAATCGCGATGCATGCGGGAGTCGTCGCGCTGGTCGGACAAACGATGTTGGTCAGCTGCGTCACACCAGACGGAAGGGTCGTGGTGTTCCACGTGGTTCCATTGGTGGATATCGCCGCGGCGGCACCCGACGAGCTGTAGCCGACGGCGATGCAGGCGGTCGTGGTGCAATCCACATCTTCGATCCGGGTCATCGACGTCGGGAACGACGCGACCGACCAGCCCGAGCTCGTCTGGGCTATGCCGGTCGCAATCGGTGCTGCGTTCGGGGAAGTTGCGCTCGTGGGCGACTGACCCATGGCCAGGCACGTGAGGCTCACTCTTGCCGGGCACGCGATCCCGTCGTCCGTCGCGGTGGTGGTCGGATAGGTGAGCCCGATGTTGGCCCCCTCGTCGTACTGGAACACCACCTGGGTGATCTCGGCGTCGCTCACCGTGATCGGGGCCTGGTTGGAGAGCGCCTGGGTCTCCGAGGACGCCTCGTTGTAGTTGGCGACGTAGGTCGAGTTGGGTCCGGGCCCGACCTGAACGGAGTAGGTGCCGGGGGCGAGCTGGAGAAACGTGCACCCATGGGCGTCCGGGTTCAACGAGTAGGGCGTGGTGAGGTTCGCTCCCGACACCTGCACGGGGATCGCCTTGACCCGCGAAGCCGAGCTCCACTCGTTGTCATAGACGTCGGCGGGCGGCGTCACGGTCGGCGGACCGAGACTGAACGCCGGATCCCCGTTCACCTGGATGGCGAGGTAGCCGTCGGTCAGGTTGCCCGACGCCGGGAAGTTGAGAATCGCCTGATCGGTGATGCTCTGGTTGGCCGTCCACGAGACAGTCACCTGGAGTCCGAGTACGGGAGAGGTGTCGGTGCTGCAGAAGTCGGGTGACCCGCCAGTGGCGTCCGTCCAGTTGAAAAGGGCACTCACCTTGTAGGTGATCCCCGAGAGCACCGACGACGTCTCGGAGATGGCGGTCCCCACCTCGGGCTGGCTGTTGGTGTCGGCGGGCGGGCCCTGAGTGTTGAGCTTCTCGATCCACTGCTCGGCCACCGACAGCGCCGTCAGCCTCTGACGTGCAGATGCAGCCTGCGAGATCACGTTGGTGAACAGGTACGCGGTCGGGAGGAGCACCGCGAGAAGGACCACCATCGCGACGATGCAGTCGAGCATCGCGAAACCTTCGTCGCGGCGCCGCGCCTGGGACAAGGGGATGGCGGACCGCAACCGGGTCAGGGCGTGGGCGATCGTCCTCACGACGCGACGGTCGAGGCGTCCTGGTTGGCCATCAGACTTTCCCTTTTCCTCTCCGAATTTGGGACCTGGGAAAGCCTCCGACTCGGCGGCGGGGTGCGACCGATTCGATGGCCCGGCTGACTCTCAGAGTCCCGTGGCTTTGCGTCGCCTTCTCACGAAGGTTTTGCCTTTTCGTCGGCACAAATGAAGCTGCCTCCGATCAGGGAAAAGACTAGAGGCCGATGACTCCGAACTCGGGGATGCGTCAAGGGCTGGGACCAGGACTTTTGTGTCCGAAAGGCGCGCGTGCCCGGAATGCCGGCTGAACCTAAGGTGGTCGAGGTGGCGCGGGCCGGCTCGGAGATCTCGAACGGCTTCGCCATCGACCTCTTCTCCCCGCTCGCGAGCCGCTACGACCTGCTGTGTGAGGTCCTCTCGATGGGCCAAAACCGCAGATGGCGACGGTGCATGGTCGACCATGTGGTCGACGGGCGGCCCGCCAAGGTCTTGGACGTGGCGTCGGGCACCGCAGGCGTGGCACAGCAGCTCGCCCGTCGGACCGGCGCCCGGGTGTTCGCCTACGACCTGACGTTCTCGATGCTGCACCACGGGGCCGACCGGGTCGAGGCTGCAGGCCTCACCGATCGGATCGACATGGTGGTCGGGAGGGCCGAGGAGATCCCTTTTCCGGACCGGACGTTCGACGCGCTGACGTTCACGTACCTGTTGCGCTACGTCGAGGACCCGGCGGCCACCCTGGCCGAGCTCGCTCGAGTGGTCAAACCGGGCGGATCGGTGGCCAGCCTCGAGTTCTTGGCCCCACCCAACCGGTTCTGGCGGGCCGCCTGGTGGTGCTACACCCGCTTGATCCTCCCGACGGCCGGGTTCCTGACCGGCGGGAAGGAGTGGTGGCGGGTCGGCCGGTTCCTCGGACCCAACATCGCCAACCACTATCGGAAGTACCCGATCGCCTGGACTGTCCGCGCTTGGGAGTCGGCCGGGTTCGAGGACGTCGGCGTGCGCGAGATGAGTCTCGGCGGCGGCCTGGTCATGTGGGGGCGTAGGGCCGGTGGCTGACCGGCCGGAGCCGGCCGACATCGCCTCCTCGAGCACGCTTCGCCCCGCCTACTACGCGGCCCGGTCGGGCGGCTGGCGCGACTGGTGGACGCTCCTTCATCCGCCCTATACGGCCTGGCACCTCTCCTATGTGGTCATCGGGGCGTGCCTGGCCCCCGAGGTACGGGTCGATCGCTTGGTGGCCACCGTGCTGGCGTTCTTCCTCGCCGTCGGCGTGGCCGCCCATGCGCTGGACGAGCTGAACGGGCGACCGCTCGGGACGAGGATCGCGTCGCGCTGGCTCGTCGCGGTGGCCGTGCTCGGGATTGGCGGCGCCGTGGCCGTCGGCGCCGTCGGGGTGAGTCGGGTCGGCTGGACCCTGCTCCCGTTCATCGTGGTCGGACCGGTCCTGGTCGTCGCCTACAACACCAATGCCAGCGCCATCCACAAGGACATCGTCTTCGCGGCCGCTTGGGGTGCGTTCCCCGTGCTCACCGCGTACGTGGCCCAGACCCAGCGCCTGGAATGGGCGCCGATCCTGGCCGCCCTGGCCGCGTTGGGGCTGTCAGCCGCCCAGCGAAGTCTGTCCACGCCGGCCCGCCTGCTGCGACGGCGCACCCTGCACGTGACCGGCACGCTGACGATGGCCGATGGGGCCGAACGGGAGATCGATCGGGCCGTTCTCCTCACGCCCCTCGAGCGGGCACTGAACGCGATGTCGGCGAGCGTGGTCCTGCTCGCGACGGCGCTCGCGATCTCCCGATTGACCTAGCGACGCCAGGAGCGCCCCCGTGATCGGTGATAGGACCGCGCGATGATCGGATGCATCGGCTTGGTCAGCCCCGGAGCCATGGGGACAGAGGTCGGGCGCAGTCTCGCCGGCCTCGGGTCTCGCCTCGTCGTCGCGCTGGAGTCCCGGAGCGATCGCTCGCGAGCCCGGGCCACGGCGGCCGGCTTGGAGGACGTGGGGTCCCTCACGGAACTGGTGCGACAGAGCGACCTCGTGATGTCGATCGTGCCCCCGGCCTTCGCGCTCGAGGTAGCGACGGCGGTTGCCAGCGCGATGACCGGGACCGACAACCATCCGGTCGTGATCGATGCCAACGCCGTCTCTCCGGCCCGGGCTCGCGAAGTGGCCGAAGCCATCGAGGGAGCCGCCGGCACGTACGTCGACGGTGGCATCGTCGGTGGGCCGCCGCATCCCGGCCGACGTACCGACCTGCTTCTGTCCGGCCCGGGAGCGGAGTCGCTGGCACACGAACTCACGAGCGACGCGCTCGTGGCGACCTACATCGGCCCCGACACGACCGCCGCCTCCGCCCTCAAGATGTGTTACGCCTCGTGGACGAAGGGGACGTCGGCGCTGATCATCTCGATCAGGGCCGTCGCCCGGCGCCAAGGGGTCGAGGACGCGTTGGTCGACCTGTGGGGTCGGGCGCAGCCCTCGCTCCTTGCCCGGTCTGACGCCGAGGGCAGGATCGCCGGGCGCGCCTGGAGATGGGTAGACGAGATGGCCGAGATCGCCCGCACGTTCGAGGATGCCGGTCTGCCGGGCGGCGCCGCGGCCGCGGCCAGCCTCCTCTACGAGCGATTGGCGTCGTTCAAGGACGTCGAGACTCCCCCATCGATCGACGAGGTCATTGCCGGGGTGCTCTCCTGAAGCCTTTCGGCCTCGACCGATGGGCCCGGGCGTGAACTTCGCGTAGGGTTCACCGATCGTCGGGCGATCCGATCGCCCGGTCGTGACTTGCACAATGGACCCGTACATCGTTCTCGGTGGAGCCATCGTGGGCTACCTGGTCGGAATGACCGGAGCCGGTGGTGGCGCGCTCATGACGCCGATGCTCGTCCTGCTCTTCAACGTGAAGCCGTCGACCGCGATCTTCAGCGATCTGGTCGCGTCGGTCGTGATGCGTCCGATCGGCGCCGCGGTCCACCTGCGCAAGCGCACCGTCAATCTCCGACTGGTCGGTTGGATGGTCGTGGGATCGGTGCCCGCCGCGTTCTTGGGGACCTACATCCTCCATGTGATCGGCAACAGCGCGACGGCCGAGGACAACGTACAGCGGGCCCTTGGGGCCGCCCTTCTTCTCGGTGCAACAGCGATGTTGGCGCGCCAGATCCTCGACCGACGCAACGAACAGCGGCGGGAGGGTGTCGTCCACGACCTGGCCGTTCGGCCCGTGGCCGCGATCGTGATCGGGGTCGTGGGCGGACTGGTCGTCGGCATCACCTCGGTGGGCTCGGGCTCGCTGATGATCGTGCTGCTGCTCTTCGTCTACCCCGAGATCGGCGCGAAGCAGTTGGTCGGCACGGACCTCACCCAAGCGGTGCCGTTGACCTGTGCCGCCGCTCTCGGCGCGGTCGCGTTCGGCCACGTCCAACTGTCGGTGACGAGCTCGCTCGTCCTGGGCGGGGTGCCCGGAGTGCTGGTCGGTTCGCTCGTGTCCTCGCGGGCTCCCGATCGGCTCATCCGTCCGGTGATCACGTTCGTGATCCTCGCCTCCGGGCTCAAGTACGTCGGGATAGGCACCGTCGAGCTCGGATGGACCCTGTGCGCCCTCCTGCTGGTGGGCGCCGGGGTCTGGTTGAGCCGATCACGGCTGGCCGAAACGCCCTCTTCGGGCCGCCCTGAGGCGGACACCGGACAGGCCTCTGGAGCCAGATCGAGTCCTTCCCGAGGATAAAAGCCCTGTTCGGAGGGCTTCTGGGTTCCGCTATAGTTTGCGAGCCGCCAAGGAGACGACGTCTGGCCGAGCGCTGATGCGCACGCCGACCGGTTCACCGATCCCGACCCCCCAACTGCAACATTGTGATGGGTCGCGTGGTTGCTCCTTGGCCGGCCAACCATGCCCACCCCCCAGCCCGAAGTCGACGCTTCTGCCCGTCTGCCCGGACGTGTCCGGGCAATCCGTTGTTGCGCGCCCCATTGGGCCCGATGTGCGGTCGCGGGTGTGCGTATCGGGGTCCTAGCCACCCCCCAATCCGAGCTCGAAGGCCGACCGATCGAAAGTTCCCCCGATCACATGCCGAGGCCGCCGCTGGGCTAGGTACCCCGGGCTTTCGACATCTCCGTCCCAGTAATCGGCATGGCAGACCAACTGCCCCGGCGTCCTCCTTCGTCTCGAGGACACACGACCGGTGAGCGAAGCACCAAACGGCGATCAGCCCACGCAAACCCCGATCAGCCCTCTTGGGCGACGAAAGGAGCGGACGTGGACATACGCCGCATCGACCTCACGCCACGGTCGCTCAAACAGCGACCGTGGCACAACAAGCACGTGAAACACGTACTCCCGTTTGCCGTCATCTTGCTGCCCGGCCTGGTGCTGTCACTGGCACTGGTCCCGGCATCACAGGCTGCTAACACGAACTCCCACAAACAACAGCTGACCTCGTTCGTCGAGCGCGACCTGCGTAAAGCGCTTCTCGCTGCGGAGGACCCGGCGCCCGCCGTGCCGGTGGTGCCGGTACCTGCTGCGGCTCCGGTGGTCACCCCGCTGGAACCCGTCGTGCCGGCACCCGCCCCGCCACCCGCGACCGCACCGGCGGTCGACAGCTCGAGCGCGGCGGCTTGGGCGGCCGGCCCCGGCGTCGTCTGCATCCGGGACCACGAGTCCGGCGACGACTACAGCACCGATACCGGGAACGGCTACTACGGCGCCTACCAGGATTCCCTGTCGACGTGGGACGCCAGCGGCGGCACCGGACTCCCGAGCGACGCACCCCCGGCCGTCCAGGACCAGATCAACTACCAGATCTGGTTGAGCGGTGGATGGGGCCAGTGGGGTACCGCACCCGGGTGCGGCCTATGAGAGCGCCTCGGCGGCTAAACGGTGGCGGTGGAGAACGGTTCGGGCTGGCGCGCTGCTGGCTCGAGCGCCTCGGGCGTCTTTTCCTCGGCGCTTCGGTAGTCGGCGAGTTGCGTCGGTCGGTCCTCCCCTGAGACCTCTTCGAGGGAACGTCGGGCCGGTTCGGGGAGCACCAGTGTCAGGAGATACCCGAGCACGGCCGACCCCGATGCGACAAGCAACAGCCCCCGAAGTCCGATCGCTGTCTGGAGTACGGGGACCAAGAACACTCCGATGAATGCGCCCAGCTTCCCGATTCCGGCCGAGATGCCGTGCGCCGTCGTCCGCATGCTCACCGGAAAGAGCTCCGAGGGCAGCACGAACGTCGTCGTGTTCGGCCCGAACTCGATGAAGAAGTAGCTCAAGCCGAAGATGACGAGGAACGGCGCCACGACGCTCGTGAGAACCGGTATCGCGCCGAGGATCAAGAACGCGAAAGACATCACGCCGAAGCCGATCAGCTGGAGTCTGCGGTGTCCGATCCGGTCCATCTTCGTGAACGCCAACAGGTAGCCCGGCGCGGCAAACACCACGAAAACGCCGAGCGACCACGCGAGCTTCGTCACCAAGGTGGCGTTTGGCGCCACATCATTCAAGATCGCCGGAAGCGACAATGTGTTGCCGTAGTAGGCGTAGTCGAAGAGGAACCAGCTCCCGGCCGTTCCGAGCAGGAGCGTCAGGATGCGGCGGTCGCTCAGCATCTGGCGAAGGGAAACCCGCTGGACCCGCGGAGTCTCAATCACCGCGGTCGGTTCATGAATGACGCCGGCCGAGAATTTGGCCAGCTCGCGAGCCGCCTGATCACTCTTGCCCCGCATGCTCGACTGAAAACGCGGTGATTCGGGAATCTTGGTGCGGAGATAGACGACGGCAGCCGCTGGTACGGCGCCCAGTCCGAGGAGCAGCCGCCAGGTCATGTTGTCGCCGATCCCCGACGACAACAGGACCAGTCCGACCAGTGGTCCGACGATAAGCCCGACCGCCTGCATCGAGAACACCAAGCCAACGAGGCGACCTCGGTCGTCTCGGTTCGCGTACTCACTCATGAGCACCGCCGACACGGGGTAATCACCGCCGATGCCGAGCCCGAGGATGAATCGGGTGACGACCAGCCATTCAAAGCCGTTGGCGAATGCCGACGACAACGCGCCGACGATCATGATCGCGGCGACCAGCGCGTACACGCTCTTTCGACCGAGAACGTCGGCGATCCGGCCAAACAAGAACGCCCCGATGAACGCGCCAAGGATCGTCGAGCCGGCCACCCAGCTCGTCTTGCTGGTCGAGAGGTGCCACTGGCTCTTCACCAGAACAGCAACTGTGCTGATGACGAAGAGGTCGTAGGCGTCGGTGAAGAACCCCATTCCCGAGATCACCACCGCTCGGCGGTGGAACCCGCTCCTCGGTGCCTCGTTCAGCATGTCGCTGACCGTTGCGGCAGCCACCAGGCCGCTCGGGGGCAGAGCCGGCCCGCCGGAGCCGTTGGCGGCTTGCACTGGTGAACTCTCCACACGACCCCCTGGGCTCGAAGCGGTCACCGGTACCTTCGCGCCAGCAGGTGATCCCGAGACTTTCTTCGGGTAATCCGAACGCGAACGTTTCGCGAACTTCCGGTGAACTCACGCACCAGGATGAGGCCGATCGGGCCCGGGAACTCCCGGTCGATCGAAAAGCCCGGACCTAGAACACAACGACGGATCGGAGCACCTCACCCCGTTCCATCTTGTGGAACGCCTCCTCCACCCCGTCAAGCTCGATGGTCTCGGAAACGAACCGCTCCAGGGGGAGCCGGCCCTGGAGATACAGGTCGATCAGCATGGGGAAGTCGCGGCTGGGTAGGCAGTCTCCATACCAGCTGGGCTTGATGCGGCCACCTCGACCGAACAGGTCGATGAACGGGAGCTCGATGCGCATGTCAGGCGTGGGCACGCCCACCTGGACGAGGGTGCCGGCCAGGTCCCGCGCGAAGAATGCCTGCTCGAAGACCTTCGGGTTGCCGACCGCCTCGATGCAGACGTCCGCCCCGTTCCCGTCGGTGGCCGCCCGCACGGCTTCGACGGGGTCCTCGGCACCGGCGTCGACCACGTGGGTCGCACCGAACTCCCGCGCCCACTCGAGCTTCCGGGGGTCGAGATCCACGGCGACGATCGTGGTGGCCCCGGCCAGCTTGGCGCCGGCGATCGCCGCATCACCGACGCCCCCGCATCCGAAGACGGCGACACTGTCCCCGGGCCCGACCTCACCGGTGAAGAGGGCCGCGCCCAGCCCGGCCATGACGCCGCACCCGAGCAGCCCGGCCACCTCGGGCCTGGCCGTCCGGTCGACCCTCGTGCACTGGCCGGCTGCGACGAGTGTCTTCTCGGCGAACGAGCCGATCCCGAGGGCCGGCGACAGGGGCTTGCCGTCCAGGGTCATTTTTTGTGTCGCGTTGTGGGTGGAGAAGCAGTACCACGGTCGGCCGCGGCGACAGGACCTGCACTGCCCGCACACCGCCCGCCAGTTCAAGACGACGAAATCCCCCGGCTCGACCGACGTCACGCCCGGGCCGACCGACGCGACCACGCCGGCCGCTTCGTGCCCGAGAAGGAACGGGAAGTCGTCGTTGATCCCACCCTCCCGATAGTGCAGGTCGGTATGGCACACGCCGCACGCCTGCACCTTGACCAGGGCTTCCCCGGGCCCGGGATCGGGCACCTCGATGGTGACCACCTCGACCGGCTCCTTCACCCGCCGCGCCACCACCGCCCGAACCTCGTGCGCCATCGCACCACCTCTCTCACGCCTGTGCGGCCAGTCTCGCCGATCGCTCCCGGCGCCGCCGAAGGGCACGTGAACCTAGGGTTGCCCGCATGGCCGACCGATATCTCGCCCCCGGGTGGTTCACGAGGAACGTCTTCAACCGCGCCGTCGCCGGGTTGACCCGGGTCGGACTCAGTGTCTGGGGGTCCCGGGTGCTCGCGGTACGGGGCCGGAAGACCAACCGGTGGCGTACGACACCGGTCAACGTCCTCTCCGAGGGTGGGACGCGCTACCTGGTCGCACCGAGGGGCACGACCCAGTGGGTCCGGAACATCCGGGGCGCCGGAGGCGGCGAACTGCGGATCGGGCGTCGCGTCGAGCCGATCACCGTTGTGGAGCTCGCCGACGATGAGAAACCCGCCATCCTCCGCGCCTACCTCAAGCGGTGGCGCGCCGAGGTGGGCATGTTCTTCGAGGGCACCGGGCCGGACGCCTCCGACGACCAGTTGCTTCGGATCGCGCCGGACCACCCGGTGTTCCGGGTGGTCGGCTGAGCCGTCGTTACCGGTCCCCCGCCGCCCAACGGTCGGCGGGCATCCGGTACAGGACGTGGAGCGCGAGACGGTCGCCGACGAGGGACGGGTGGACGAAGTCGTCGCCCGGCTCGCGTGTCATCTGAAGTCGCTCCATCACTGCCCGCGACGCCATGTTGCCCTCGTAGGTGAACGAGACGATCTCACCGAGGTCGTGGCGCTCGAAGCCCTCCCGAATCGACGCCCTCGCCGCCTCCGTCGCATAGCCGTTCCCCCAGGCGCTCCGGGCGAGCCGCCAGCCGACCTCGACCGTGGGCATGAAGGCCGCCTCGAAGCGCGGGACCGACAGGCCGGTGAACCCGATGAAGTCGCCGGTCGCTTTCAACTCGAGCGCCCACAGCCCAAAACCATGCGCCACGAACCCAGCCGCGATTCGGTCGATGAACTCGTCGCTCTGTTTCCGAGTCAGCGGGGACGGGAAAAACTCCATGACCCGAGGATCGGCGTTGAGCGCCGCGAATGGCTCGCTGTCCGCGGTCAGCCAATGGCGCAGAATCAACCTCTCGGTCTCGATGGTCGTCCGGCTCATCGGTGCCGTTCCGCCACGCTGGCACACGTCTCTTGCCGGAGTTTGGCATCGCCGACCAACTCGGTGGGGCGGCCATGATGTCGCATCAACGGTGATTCCTTCGTCGTCAGCGGCGAGCGACAAACCCTACCGACGCCACGTCGGGTCATCCACCGGCGGCTCCGGCGAATCCTCGACCGAACCCCCCGAACCCCGACGTCACGCAGCCGGTGGACGCGGGAGCTCGGACGCTGATCGTGTTGGCGGTGACCGCCCCGGTGTCGTCGGCGGGTCCGAGCGCGGTCGCACACTGTCCGACGACGACGGCCGCCGAGGTGGCGGGAACGGTCTGGGTGAACGCCGTCTTCGAGGTGAAGGTGACCTTCGACGTTCGGGTGGTGGTCTTGAGCTTGGTGGAGCTCGAACTGGATTTCTTCGTGGACTTGGTCGACGACTTGGTCGGAATGACCGGAACGGTCCCCACGACGACGAGGGTCGAGCCTGAGATCGAGGTCACCTTGCCGAATGCGTCCGAGAAGGTCAGGTTCCGGGCGGCCGCGGCCCCGCCAGGAAACGACCCTCTCGGAAACGACCCTCTCGTAAATGAGCCGCTGGGAGGCCGAAACCCGCTGGCACCGCTGGCACCCGTGCTCCCGGCACCGGCACCGCCGGCCCCGAATGCCCGTCCAGCCGTGCACGAACCGGTCGAGCTGGCTTGGGTGATCGCCACGCTCGTCGCCGTGAAATGGGTCGAGGAAGCCTTGGACTTCGACGACGAGCTGCTCGTCGCGGTCACGCAGTCGCCAACGGCAAGGGTCGACGAGGCAAGGGTCACCGTTTGGGTGAAGCGCGTGGACGAAGTCCAGCTCACCGTCACCTGGCCGCTCGACGGATTCTGTACCTCCATCGAGGTTCCCGGAACCACCGCCGCGATGGTCCCCGAGGCGGTGGAGAAGGCCGGCTTGGGAATCGTCGTCGCGGTGGACTTCTTGGCCGTCGATGCGGCGCCGGCCGATCCCCCCATGACGGCGACGCTGGTCACGAGAGCGAGGCCAACCCCCAAGACGGTGCATCCCCGACGAGACGTCCATCGAACGACCCTCGCTCGGGGACCTCTCGAGCCTGCTCCGATCAAATCCAGCATGTGATGCTCCCTGCCTCTGTTGGGTTGCTGATTCTGTCCCGTCGCGTCGGACTCAAATCAGCAAACACGGGTGGTCGACTCGGTCATCTGGTGGATCACTTCGCTCACTCGCTCCGGAGAGCGTCGATCGGCGACAGCCGGGCCGCTCGGGTGGCCGGATACACGCCGAAGGTCAGGCCAATGGCAATGGCCACAAAGACGGCACCGATGGTCGCGGGAATGGAAAGACTGACCGGATTGCTCTGTAGGTGCGGCAGGACCACGGTTCCGATGAAGCCGACCAGGACGCCCCCGATACCGCCGAGCAGCCCGAGCGAGGAGGCTTCGACGAGGAACTGGCGACGAATGTCCGTCGGTGCCGCCCCGAGGGCCTTGCGCAACCCGATCTCCCGCACCCGCTCGGTCACCGAGACAAGCATGATGTTCATCACTCCGATGCCGCCGACCAGGAGCGAGATCCCGGCGACACCCGCGAGAAGGTCGGTGAGCGTGCGATTGACCGAGTTGGCGGTCGACGCGATGGTGGTCTGACTGGTGATGGTGAAGTCCGCCGCGGACGGCTCGACGATGTGGTGAGCGGACAGCAGCTCATCATCGATCTCCTGGTACGCACCTGACAATCCGGCCGCCGAGCTCGCCTCACAGTAAATCGTCGACACCGAGGTCGCGAACGTGCCGGTGAAGACCTGCTGCTGGGCCGTCGTGATGGGAACGATCGCCATGTCGTCGAGGTTCGTGGACCCCGACGAGCCGGCGGTGGTCAGTTCACCGATGACCGTCAAGGTCACGCCGTTCGCGGTGATCGTCTGGTCGATTGGAGATTCGGCGCCGAACAACTCCGAGGCGGTCGTCGAACCGAGCACCACCACGTCGTCGGCCCCCGACACCTCTGGCCTGGTGAAGAACCCGCCTTCTTGCACTTGGCGGTCCCGAACGGTCAGCCATGACGCCGTGGTCCCCACCATGGTCGTCGTCCAGTTCGTCGAGCCCGCCGTCAACACCTCGACCGTCTCGGCCTGCGGCGCGACGGCGATCACGTTGGGCGCCACCTTCTTCGACCCGAGTGCGTCGGCATCTGCGAGCGTCAGCGTGCTCGCCGTCCCGAAACCGCCCCGTACCCCGCTCGAGCTGGTGGTGCTGCCCGGCGTCACCACGAGGAGGTTCGACCCGAGTGCGGAGATGGCGGAGTTAACGCTGCTCTGCGCGCCCTCTCCCAGGCCGACGGTCAGGATGACCGCGGCGATCCCGATCATGATCCCAAGGATTGTGAGCAGCGAGCGCAGGCCATGGCCGATGATCGCCTCCACCCCCGAGCCGAGAGTGTCTCGCCACCTCATGCCGCGATCTCGGCGGGTTCGAGCTGGCCGTCCCTGATACGGAGCGTTCGATCAGCCACGGCGGCCACCTCGGGTTCGTGGGTGATGAGGACGACCGTTCGGCCGGCGCGGTGTAGCTCTTGGAGCAGGCCGAGGATCTCGGCGGCCGCAGCGGTGTCGAGGTTCCCCGTCGGCTCGTCGGCCAACAGCAGGGCCGGATCGGTCACGAGCGCCCGAGCAAGGGCAACCCGCTGCTGTTGTCCCCCGGAAAGCTGGGTCGGGCGATGCTCGGCCCGTGCGGACAGTCCCACCTGGTCCAAGGCGGCCAAGGCCCGGCGCCGACGCTCGGCGCCCGGGACACGGGCGTAGAGGAGGGGGAGCTCGACGTTGCGCCATGCCGTCAGCCGAGCCAGCAGGTTGTACTGCTGGAAGACGAAGCCGATCTCGCGGTTTCGGATCCGAGCGAGCGAGTTCTCCGACAGCTTGCTCACATCCTCCCCATCGAGCTTGTAACTACCCCTGGTCGGAATGTCGAGACATCCCATGATGTGCATGAGCGTCGACTTGCCAGAGCCTGACGGGCCCATAATGGCGACGAACTCCCCTTCGTCGACGGTGAGCGTGACGCCACGCAATGCGTGGACGTCCAGCGAGCCGGGACGGTACGTCTTCCAAAGTTGCTGCATGTCGATGATGGGACGACGGACGATCAAGGTCGGGTCCCCGTCGGAGTCGACACGAGGGACGCGGCCGGTGGGTTCGTCGGAGTCGATGCGAGCGACGCGAGCGGTCGGCTCGCTCATCTCACCCTCCACCCCCGAATCCGCCCCCACCGAATCCGCCCCCACCGAACCGACCCGCACCGCCGCCGAAGCCGGCGCCGCCGAGCCCGCCCAGGCCACCCGAGGTCGAGGTCCCGGTCGAGAGCGGGACCGACAGGTTCGCCAACACGACCTCGGTGCCGGACTTGAGGCCCGAGGTGATCTGGGTCAGCGTCGTGCCCACCGCGCCGATGCCGACCGTGTGCTCCACCTCTTTCCCGCCCTTGAGCTCGTAGACGAAGCTCTCGGTGCCGAGCGTGTGCACAGCGCTCGAGGGGACGGTGAGGACATCGGAGTGTTGGAGGACGATGATCGAGGCGTCGGCGCTCATGCCTGAATAAAGACCCGAAGGAGTGCCTGTGACCCCGATCACGACGGGGAAGCTCGCCACCCCCGAGCTCACGCTGGCCACGATCCCGATCGAGCTCACGGTCCCGTAGATCGGCGTGGCTGAGCCGGTCAACGTGAGGTCCACCTGGTTCCCCACTTTGACGTCGCCCACGTCTGATCCGGTGATACTCGCCTGGGCCTCGTACGTCGCCGTGCCGATGATCTCGAAGAGCCCGCTCGAAGAACTGCTGGCAGGGGAACTAGACGTGCTCGACGTCGAAGCCGCCGAAGAGGATGAAGAGGACGACGAGGACGAGGAGGACGCTGAGGAGCCGAGGGTGGTCGATCCCGCGCTAACCGGGTTCCCGACCGCCGCATTGACCGCAGTGACCGTCCCGGCGATCGGCGAGGTCAACGTGGCCTCGCTCAAGCTGAGCTTGGCGGAGGAGAGCGTGACGCTGGCTCCCTCGATGCTCGCCTCGTCGGCCTCGATTGTCGGACCCAGCCCCTGCCTATCGTCGGCCACCGTGGTGTTTGCCGTGGCGATGTCCTGCTCGTCGTTCTGGAGGGTCACCTGGGCATTGGCCAGCGTTTGTTGCGCGGTGGTGATGGCCTGGGTGGCCGAGGTGACCGCCTGGGCGTTCTTGACCAGCGTGGCCTGCAACGAGAGCTGGTCCACCTGGATCGCCTGCTGGTCCGAAGTGATCGTTTCGGAGTCAGTGGCAGAGTCAGAGGTGGCCTTCGCCTGAGCAGACGAGACTGCAGAAGAGCAAGCGGTCGCTGAGTAACTTGCAGAACTTGGGTCACATTCGGAACTTGACTGAGCGTTAGACACTGCCTCCTCGTCCTCGCTCTCCTGCGCACTCTCGGTGGCCTCATCGCTCGTGACCTTGGCCTGAGCGTCCGTCACCGCGTTCTGGGCCTGGGCGAGCGACACCGCGTTGGAATCGTTGGTCTCGGTCAGGTCCGTCTGGTCGTTGGTGATGGCCGTCCCGTCAGCGGTGATCTGCTGCTGCTCCAACGTCACCGCTTGGGTGTCGGTGTTGAGCTCCTGCTCGGCGGTGGCGACCGACTGGCCCGATTCGTCGCTGTCCAGCTTTGCCTGGTCGGTCGCCACCTCAGCCTCATCCTCAGCCACCGTCGCCTGGAGAGTCGAGGGGTCGATTGTGGCCAGCACTTCTCCGGCGGTCACCGTTTGGCCAACGCTGACGGGGACCCCTGTCACCCGGCCCGCCACGGCAAAGTTCACGCTGGCTTGGTTGATGGCTTCGATCGTCGCCGTCGCCGAAACCGTCTGCTGCACGGTGCCCGTACCGGCTGCCGTGAGCTCGTATTTGGCGCCACTCGACTTCGTCGCGAAGTAGGTGCCGACGCCCGCTCCCGCCAAGACCAACACGAGAACGCCGATGGCTCGCCCCTTGTGGCGTCGGATCATCCTTGCAACAGCCCTCAATGGACTTCCCCCGTTTGCGGGCGCGCTTCTTCTCACCGCTTCGGGGGAATTGTCCTCTTCATTTCGTAGGATCCCCGATGAATCGCGTAAATTTTCTCTAAGAGAACCGCCGCGTGAACTGGTCGCTTAAGACTGTCCACGATGTATCCGGGACACGGTGTTACCCATGAGGCCGGAACGAACACTGGTCGATGAGCAGTGGACGTGTTCACCACAGCTTCACTCGAAGCCCGCCGACGGAACGACTTTCCGGCCAGATCGAGGCGCTACGAAATACGGATCACACCCTGTTCGAGCAGCCTGATCTTGCCGCTCTGCGACATTCTCACGGAACGGCCGATGGGCTTGCGACGCCGCTGGTCACCAGGACCTTTGGCCACCGAAGCTCTCGACGTTGTGGTCCGACCCAGTTGTCGCCCGGTGCCTCGGGCGCCTATGCGATTCGGCAGGGGATGTCGGCATTCTCATCGATGTGGTAGCTGGCGCAGATCCTGTGATAGCCGTCGGCGACGGTGAGCGGTATGTCGTGATCAGCCTTGCCCCGCACCAGCAGAATCGGCGATAGGCGATCTCCATGGCGAACCTTCTCCAGGTCGACGACGACGTGGGGGTTGTCGGGCGGCAGGAGACCGAGCCGGCTCGCCCGCAAAAGGTCCTTTGCCTTTCGGTGGGTGATGGGTGCATCGTGAAGACGCTTGATCGCGGCCTGTACCTGATCGTCTTCCATCAGAAGACTCAGATAGTCGCCGGCGGCCGGGTAGTCGTGCTCGTCTGGTTCATCCTTCCAGTGCTCCGCCGGAAGGCTCTTGGTCTTGGGCTTGTCAGACTTTGCCATGGAGACCCCACTTTCCCTGGGTCACGATTTGGTTGTCGGTGCTTTGGTCTCGATACGTTCGACCACGACGGTGCCGAGCGACCCCTGGGCGGCACGGGCGGCCACGACGTCGCCACCGGGGCCACGCAGGACGTACGCGATACCGACGGCCACGAGCATCCCCGCCGTCGGCCCGACCAAGTAGACCCACAGGTGGCCGAAGTGCCCCGACACCACGTCCGGCGTGAACGAACGCACCGGGTTCATCGATGCTCCGCTCGCCGGGCTGGCCCAGAGGCCCGCCAGCGCGATGTAGCCGGCCACCGCGATGGCCGAAAAGGTCCCGACGTTCTGCGCACCCGAAGCGGTGCCGAGGATCGTCGTGACGAGTCCACACGTGAGCACGGCCTCGATCAACACCGCATGCGGGTCACTGATGTGGAGGCCGGGGATCGTCGAACCGAGCCCACCTGCGGTTCCGAAGACCCCTCGCAGGAACAGGCAGGCCAACAGACCGCCGACCACCTGAGACACCACGTACAGAGGAACACGGCTCCAGGGGAACTCCCGCCTGAGCGCGAAGGCGATGCTGACGACCGGATTGAGGTGCGCGCCGGACACCGCGCCGATGGCGAGGATGATCGCCATGACCATGAGCGCAGGCGCGACCACCGAGGCGGTCCGACCGACGGAGCCGCCGGTCGATGCGTTGACGACGCCCGCTCCGGCGGCCACGAGAACGAGGAAGAAGGTGCCAATCACTTCCCCAAACAGTCGACGCCACTCATATGTGAGGTCCGAAAAGTCACGGGCCCACGCCGGGATCGGGGGACCCACGACGATCCTTGCGGTCCCCGCCGGCGACCCGTGGACCTCAACCACACCGGTCGGGGATTGGGCCCCGAGCGGAGAGCCGGCCCCGGCGCTCTGGTCGGCGTTCACAGCCCAACGGTAGCCAAGGTCCGCTGAGAATGCCGAAGGAACGCGTTCCTCTACCAGGGGACTTTTGAGAGCCCTAAGCCTGGTATGTGAGGATTACGACTCCGTCGCCGATCGTCGCGGTGGTGGCCGACCGGAATCGCTTGGGATCGGTGACGTCACCAAGGAGTCGGCGGCCGCTTCCGAGGAAGATCGGAAAGACCATCAGACGCAGCTCGTCGACGAGGTCGTGCTCGACGAGGGCGCTCACCAACCGGCCACTGCCGTGGACGACAACGTCTCCGTCGAGCGAACCTCGCAGCTTCGAGACCTCATTGGCTACCGACCCGTTCAACACGGTCGTGTTGTTCCATGTGGCCGAGTCGAGTGTCGACGAGACGACGTACTTGGGCATGCCGTTGAAGCGGTCCGCGAATTCGCCCTCCATCGAGGGCCAAGCGGCGGCAAAAGCCTCGTAGGTCACCCTCCCCAAGAGCAAGGCCTCCGAATCCAACGCCTCGTCCAGCTTGAACTTGTCTCCCTCCGGGCCGCGGTTGAACGGCGAGCGTCCAGCCCCCGTGCTTGGTGTTTTCACTGCCGCCGGGATCTTCCATGACCCCATCGAGCGAGACGAACTCCGATACGACGATCCTCCCCACGGCGGCTCTCCCGTCTGTCGCGTCGCGCCATTCTTCCAGGCGGTCGAGCTGAGCCCGGGGCGGACATTCGCAACGCCTCCCGGCCAATCCTGATTGGTCGACGGGAATACGATCGGTGGATGAGACATGCCGGGCCCGAGACCTTCGAGGAGCTGGACGGCCTTCTCGTCGAGCTTCGGAAACTTCCTGGACTTACCGAACGCAAAACCGGGATCTTCTATCGTCGCTCACGGGCGTTCCTGCACTTCCATTCGGATCCGACCGGGCCGTACGCCGACGTGCGCCTCAGTGATGACGACGATTTCGTCCGCTTTCGGGTACGGACGACCACCGACAGGCAACGTCTCTTACGGCAGGTCCGCAGCGAGATCCGTTCCTAGCTTGCGACCAACTCGACCCTGAGGACGACGATCTGCGCCGATCCGGGCTCGCGCCCCGCGCCACGCTGATCCGGAGCGGCCATTCAGCACGTAGGCTGGGTCCGGCTCATCAGAGTCACTTGCGCCTCCGCTGGAGCGGAGGCGGGCGGCCGCTCCCTTGGATCGGCCTTCTCCCCAAGAGAATCCAGCCCGCCGCGCGCCTGCTTCGAGAAAGGCATCAATGCGCATCGCCATCGTCGCACCCCCGTGGTTGCCCGTACCGCCGCCCGCCTACGGCGGCACCGAGAACGTTCTTGACACGCTTGCCCGCGGCCTGAATGGCGCCGGCCATGATGTTCTGCTCTGCACCACCGGTGACAGCACCTGCCCCGTAGAGCGGACCCACGTCTTCGAACATTCCATCGGAGTCGGCTCCGGGAGCAGCGTCGATGAGATCCGACACGTAGCTCACGCGTACGGCGGGTTCGACGATGTCGACGTCGTGCACGACCACACACTCGTCGGCCCCATGTATGCGGCGGCGTTTCCGGGCTTGCCGGTCGTGACCACCAACCACGGGCCATTCAATGCCGACCTCATCGACCTGTACCGCAACGTTTCGGGCCGGGTGCCGGTCATCGCGATCTCGCATCACCAGGCCTCGACAGCCCGGGACGTCTTGATCGCCGAGGTGATCCATCACGGTGTCGATCTCACTGCGTTCCCGGTGGGCCGGGGCGGGGGCGGTTATGCGCTGTTCCTCGGGCGAATGCACCCCGGAAAGGCTCCGCACGTCGCGGCTCGGGTTGCCAGGCAGGCCGGCATGCCGTTGAAGATCGCGGCCAAGATGCGGGAACCGCAGGAGCGGGCCTATTTCGAGGCCATGGTGCGCCCGCTCCTCTGCGAAGACGTCACCTTCGTAGACGAGGTGGACAGTCAAGCCAAGCTGGAGCTCCTCGGTGGAGCCGAATGCCTGATCAATCCGATCGCGTGGGCCGAACCTTTCGGCATGGTCATGATCGAAGCCTTGGCGTGCGGGACCCCGGTACTGACCACCCGATTCGGTGCGGCCCCCGAAATCGTCGAGGACGGGGTCGTTGGGTTCCTCCGCTCCGACGTCGCGAGCATGGTGGAAGCGCTTGGCCGGGTTCCAGAGATCGACCGGGCGGCCTGTCGTCTGAGGGTGGAACGGGAATTCTCCATGGAAAGCATGGTGGCCAAGCACGTCGACGTATACGAACGGGCAATTGCCTCCAGTGCGTCCAGTGCCTACGAGCTCGTCGTAACCGGCGCGGCTTGAAGGACCGATCGATGGCGTCCGGGGCGGTGAACGATCCCTGGACCTTCGCTGGCGAACCGACCGTCAAAAACACGTCCGGTGGCTCGATCACGTTGGTCGAAGGCGCCTCATTCTCCATCTCCTCGTCGAGCGGCGACATCGAACCGAGCGGCGCACAAGGCGTGTTCTTCGAGGACACCCGCTTCGTCTCCACCTGGAGAGTCAGACTCGACGACGAGGAGCTTCAGAACCTCGCGGTGATCACCCGTCATCCGTTCGCGGCGACGTTCGTGTCCAGGGGACAACCCCGTCCGGGCCAATCGGACAGCACCGTCCTCGTTGAGCGGAGCCGCTACGTCGGGAACGGCATGCGCGAAGACGTCATCATTCGCAATTTGGGGCGTGAGCCCACCTCTTGCTCCATCACCTTCGAACTCGACGCGGACTTCGCCCATCTCTTCGAGGTGAAAGAGAACCGGGTCCAGTTGCGAGGCCGTCGCTCCGTCGATGTGACGTCGTCCGTGATGGCCTTCTCATACGAGAATGGCGAGGTGACCCGCAGCCTCGACGTGGCCTTCCCTCCAGAGGCCAAGGTGACTCCGCGCCTCGCCAGGCTGGACGTTGTCGTGCCGGCCGGTGACGAATGGCGAACCAGTCTCGAATTCCGGCTCCGGGTGGACGGAGAGTCCGTTGAACTTCGCTACAGCGGCGACGACCCCGTCAGCCGCTCCGCCCCGGTCGAACGTCTCCGTGCATGGGGGGAAACGACCCCGCGGATCCATAGTGGCCACAGCGACATCGACGCGACGTTCGTGCAGAGTGCCGCCGACTTGGGTGCACTGCAGATCTTCGATCCCGAACACTCGGACCGGACGGTGATCGCAGCTGGCGCTCCCTGGTTCATGACGCTGTTCGGGCGGGACTCACTGATTACCTCGCTCATGACTCTGGACGTCGATCCGAGCCTGGCTACCAACACACTCCTCACCCTGGCCCGCCTTCAGGGCGACAGGGTCGACGAGGTCACCGAGGAGCAGCCCGGGAAGATCCTTCACGAGATGCGTCGCGGGCTGACGACGGTCGCCGACACACCGGCCGGGTCGATCTACTTCGGCTCGATCGATGCCACTCCCCTTTTCGTCGTCCTTCTCGGCGAGCTGTACCGGTGGGGTGCGTCCGAGGAGGTCATGGCACAGCTCCTGCCGCACGCCGACCGAGCTCTGGCGTGGATCGATGAGTTCGGAGACGCCGACGGCGACGGCTTCGTCGAATACCAGCGGGCGACCGACCGGGGATTGGCCAACCAGGGTTGGAAGGACTCCTTCGACGGAGTCAACTTCGCCGAGGGTTGGCTCGCCGAGGCGCCGATCGCCCTTTGCGAGGTCCAGGGATACGTCTTCGCGGCTTTCCTGGCTCGGGCCGAGATCGCCCAGCACTCGGGTGATGCAGACACCGCCTGCACATACGCGGCCAAGGCGGCCCGGCTGAAGGCGGCGTTCAACGAGCGGTTCTGGCTGGAGGACCGCGGCTACTACGCCATGGGTCTGGACCGGGAGAAGCGTCCGATCGACTCGCTCACGTCAAATATCGGCCACTGCCTCTGGTCCGGCATCGTCGATGAAGCAAAGGCCGCGAGAACGGTCGAGCGCTTGTGCGGTCCCGAAATGTTCACGGGATGGGGTATCCGGACGCTGGCCAGTTCGATGAAGAGATACAACCCGGTCAGCTACCACAACGGCTCGGTATGGCCCCACGACAGCGCGATCTGCGCCGCCGGACTGGCCAAATATGGGTTTACGGAACAGGCCGAGGCGGTGACGATGGGGCTGTTCCAAGCTGCGAATGCGTTCGGCGGGCGGTTGCCCGAGCTGTTCTGCGGCTTCGACCGCGGGACCTTCCCGATCCCCGTCCCCTACCCGGCTTCGTGCTCCCCGCAGGCATGGGCTTCCGCATCCCCGTTCTGGTTGCTCCGTACCACCTTGCTCGGATTGGAGCCGTGCCTCCCCGACGGCGTGGTGTCGTGCTGCCCGTCGGTGCCCGAGGCGTTCGGGACCCTGAACGTCGAGAATCTCTTCCTGGCCGGCGCCCGTCTCGAGATCGAGGCGACCGGGCACGCCGCAAAGGTGCGCGGCCTCCCCGACGGGTGCCGTCTCGTCACCTGACGGCCCAGCACCGCCGGAGTTCGATCGGCCGCCCCGTACCGGATACGCCATGTCGGGCCGCTTGGGAAGCGCCGGCGCATGCCTCTACAGTGGGCGGCGACCTGGGAGAACGATTGTCGGCACCACGAACACCTAAGACGGCGGGCTCCAGAACGGTCTCGCCATGACCGACGACGCCCTCGAGGTGAGCGGGTCTTCCGACGACGGGTTCGACCTCGAAATGGCCGTCTCGGCGCTGGCCTCGAACGCAACGGATGTTCGAATCATGTTGAAGCTGCTCGTCAGCGAGCTTGCTTCGGCACTCAGCGGTCGCCTGCAGGTCGAAAGGCCCGGGGGCCTGCGCCGGAGGTCCGAAGAGATCAGTGCCGTCCAGGTCGTGCTCGGGAACGACGTCCTTCGAGCCGAGGTCGACGGCGCCTCGGTTCGCTGCACGATCGGACACTCGTCCGGGGGGATCCGAATTCGTAGCGAGCAGGTCGACATGGGCACATGGCTCAAGCGCCTCCTCGGAGCACTCCAGGCCGAGGCGGCGCAGTCGGAAACCACCCGGCTGGCACTCGAGAACATCATGATCGGAGGCACCTCGTGAGCAGTCCCACGGATCTACCCAAGGACGCCGAAAGCCGGCTGGCAGAGCTCGGGCACGGGTTCTTCACGTCTGACCTCTCGGTCAACGAGTTCCTGCTGGTGAAGGAGACGGGGTTCCACCCGTTGGGCTTCGTCATGGGCTCGTCGATCTACCACACCGGCATACAGGGCCGGCGGTGGAGCAAGAGCCAGGAGCTCTCGAAACTCACCGAAGCCATGTACAACGCGAGGGAGCTCGCGATGACCCGCATGGAGGAGGAGGCCGACGAGCTCGGTGCCGACGGGATCGTCGGTGTCCGGCTCGACGTGAATTACTACGAGTGGGGCAGCGACGCTGCAGAGTTCATCGCACTTGGGACGGCGGTCAAAGCCGAGGATGGGAAGTCCTACCGCAACAAGCACGGGAAGCCGTTCACCTCGGACCTGTCCGGCCAGGACTTCTGGACGATCATGCAGACGGGGTATGTCCCTCAGGGTCTCGTGATGGGCACCTGCGTGTACCACATCGCCCACCGCGGGCTCGGGCAGACGCTCGGCTCGGTGGGCCAGAACATCGAGCTCCCCAACTTCACCCAAGCCCTCTACGAGGCCCGCGAGTTGGCCATGACCCGCATGCAGGACGAGGGCAACGCGCTCGGCGCAACGGGCATCGTCGGGGTCCGCCTCGAGGAGAAGTCGCACCAGTGGGGATCGCACACCATCGAGTTCCTGTCCATCGGCACAGCCGTGACCAAGACCACTGGTGACGTCACCCTCCCCAGGCCGACGGTCATCATCTCGCTGGACAACTGATGACCGGCCCGGGTGATCTGCCCGAAGCGGCGGCGAGACGGCTCGAGTCGGGGTCCTTCTCTTCGGGGTTAACCGTCCCGGACTTCGGCGCGTGCCTCCAGATGGGCCTGCGGCCGGTTGGCTTGGTCCAGGGGTTCTGCGCCATGCAGTGGTCCTGGTACGGGGCCGGGTCCCCATACATGCGGGGCATGTCGCCATACGGGACCAGCGACGGTGGCCAAGGCGGCTATTCGCAGAGCTGGCGGTGCCCCCACGGCCTCGTCTCTGCCGAGCACCGGGCGTGGGGACAGAACTACGAGCAGACGTGGGTTGAGTCGGCATGGCTGCAGGGCTACGGCTCCGCATACGGTCGCCTCATCGAGGAGGCGAAGGAGGTCGGCGCGCACGGCATCATCGGCGTGACCGACACCTCGCACAACCTCGCCGACATGAACGTGACCGAGTTCCACATGCTCGGCACCGCCGTCGTCGTCGAGGACGCGCCGGCCCCGCCAGGCGGCGATCCGTGGTCGACGTATCTCGCCGGGCAGCGTCTGGCCAAACTCATCGAGGCCGGTTTCATGCCGATCTCGGTGATCGCCGGGATCGCATCGGTCCGAGTCTGGGCGTACTGCATGACCGAGTACCTCATGGAGGGTCGGGTCGGCACGTACGGTTGGGGTGGAGCGACATCCACCCAAGAGATCGAACAGGTGTCCGAAGGTCATCTCGCGGCCCGAGCGTTGGCCCGAGAACACGTACGCCGCCAGCTCGGGTCCGACACGCTCCACGGCGTCTCGATCACCACGGCCGAGCGCGAGGTGGGCTCTGGCGACCAGGTGCTCGAGTGCACGCTCCGGGGCACCCGGGTTCGCCGGTTCAAGGGCTTCGATCCGATGCCCACCCCGAGGCCGACGGTTCGGCTGTCGTGAGCGCGGACACTCCGTTGCCGATCGACGTCCGAACGGAGATGCGCAGCGCCGCAGCCTGGCTGGCCGACGGGGGATCGGCCCCGAGCGGTCGGGCAGTCACCTCGGACCTCACGATCGACGAAGCGCTGTTGTTGCACTCGATCGGGTGGGAACCGGTCGAGCTCGTGTTCGGGGTCTCGGTGACTTCGGTGCCCGTCGGCGTGTGGACCTGGGGACGGGGGGAGATCAGCACCGCCTCCGACGCGCACAACCTGGCCGTCCACACGGCAGCCGAACGGCTCGGGCGCGAGTGCGCCAAGGCGGGCGGCCACGGCGTGGTCGGGGTCCAGGTGAGCGTCGAGGTCACCCCCCACCACGTCGACGTCCACCTGGTCGGCACGGCCGTCCGGCCGGTCGACGGGAAGAAGCCGGGACAGACGTTCGTCTCGGATCTCTCGGCACGCGACTTCGTCCTGCTATCGAACGCCGGGTGGTCTCCTTTGGGATTGTCGTTCGGCGCAAGCTTCATCTACGCGCCGCGCCGGGACGCGGCCACCGCGATCCGCCAGTCAAGCCAGAACATTGAACTCACCAATCTCACCGAGGCCCTCTATTCGGCCCGGGAGTCAGCGATGGAACGGATGCAGGCGTCGGGCTTGGCCATGGCGGCCCAGGGCGTCGTCGGCGTGAGGATCACCGAGGGTCCGATGCGATTCGCGCGCCACGTCATCGGGTTCACCGTCTGGGGAACTGCGGTTCGTCTCGTCGCGGACAATCACGTGTACCTGAAGCCCGACATGGTGCTGCCGCTGGACGACGCCGTCGTTCAGTTCGAAGCTCAGTCTCTGAGGGGTCGTTAGCGTCCTCGGCTCTCGTGCAGGCGGATCGAGCCACCAGAGGGTGACGACGCACCGCGGCAATCGGTTTTCCCTGCGGAGTCCCGGGGCCTCGGACGTTCACATTCCGATCGGAAAGTGTGTCGGCGCGACGAGCACCGGGCATCAGGCAGTTCGGGCGGTCCCACAGGGTCGCTAACCTGGATGGACTGTGCTTCGTCGAGATCTCCGAAATGTCGCCATCGTGGCGCACGTCGACCACGGTAAAACCACGCTCGTCGACGCCATGCTCCGCCAGACGGGGGCCTTTCGGAGCAATCAGGTCGTCGCCGACCGAGTCCTCGACTCGGGGGATCTCGAGCGTGAAAAGGGCATCACCATCCTGGCCAAGCACACGGCCGTCCAGCGAGGTCCGATAAAGATCACCATCGTCGATACCCCGGGGCACGCCGACTTCGGCGGCGAGGTCGAGCGTGGCTTGGCCATGGTCGACGGAGTGCTGCTGTTGGTCGATGCCTCCGAAGGCCCGCTCCCCCAGACCAGGTTCGTCTTGCGAAAGACCCTCGAGGCCCGCCTGCCTGTCGTGGTCGTCGTGAACAAGGTCGATCGATCCGACGCTCGGATCGAAGAGGTGGTGCACGAGATCGAAGAGCTTTTCTTGGACCTAGATGCCGACGAGGACCAGGTCGGCTTTCCCGTCCTGTACGCCAACGCCCGAGCCGGCTGGGCCAGTACCGACCCGAATGTGAAAGGGACCGATCTCGCGCCGTTGTTCGACGCAATCGAGCAGCATGTTCCCGCCCCTTCCTACGAACCCGATCATCCTCTCCAGGCGCTCGTCACCAACCTGGACGCGTCGCTGTACGTCGGGCGCCTGGCGATCTGCCGGGTCCACAACGGGACGCTGCGACGCGGTGACACGGTTGCGTGGTGTCGCATCGACGGCTCCGTGGAGAAGGCGAAGATAACGGAGATGTACGCGTCAAAGGCGCTTGAGCGCGTCGACACCGAAGAGGCCGGTCCCGGTGAGATCGTCGCGGTCGCCGGGATCCAAGAGGTGATGATCGGCGAGACGCTCTCGGACCCCGACGACCCGAGGCCCCTGCCGGCGATCCTGGTGGACGAACCGAGCCTTGCGGTCACGATCGGCGTCAACTCCTCGCCGCTGTCGGGGACCGAGGGCACGAAGCTGACCGCACGCCTGTTGAAGAACCGGCTCGACACCGAGCTGGTGGGAAACGTCTCGATCGCCGTCCTGCCGACGGCACGGCCCGACACCTGGGAGGTGCGGGGGCGAGGGGAACTGCAGCTGGCCGTTCTCGTCGAGACCATGCGGCGTGAGGGCTTTGAGCTGACCGTTGGCAAGCCGCAAGTGGTCACGCGGACGATCAACGGTGCCCTCCACGAGCCGATGGAGCGTCTGACGATCGACGCGCCCGACAGCTACATGGGCGTGGTCACGCAACTCCTCGCCCTCCGCCAGGGCCGATTGACCGAGATGGTCAACCACGGCTCCGGCTGGGTGCGATTGGACTACCGCATTCCGGCTCGCGGACTTGTCGGATTCCGCACGGAGTTCCTCATCGAGACGCGAGGGACGGGAGTGCTGCATTCGATCTTTGACGGATGGGAGCCGTGGCACGGCGACCTGCGCGTGAAGCGAAACGGCTCGATGGTCGCTGACCGACGGGGGCCGACGACGACGTACGCGCTGATGGCGCTCGAACAACGCGGGGCGCTATTCGTCGGCCCCGCCACCGAGGTGTACGAGGGGATGATCGTGGGAGAGAACGCTCGATCGGAAGAGATGAACGTCAACCCGACCAAGGAAAAGAAGCTGACCAACGTTCGATCTTCAACGGCCGACGAGCTCGAGCGGCTGAGCCCACACCTGCAGCTCTCGCTCGAGCAGGCGCTCGAGTTCATCGTCGACGATGAGTGCGTCGAGGTGACCCCCAAGACAGTACGGCTCCGGAAGGTGGTCCTCGACCAGGCGATTCGCGGTCGCCAGCGCAGCCGGGATCGACGAGACTCAGGGACCTGAAGGCGCGTCAGGCCGGGGCGCCATCCCGAGCGATCGTGCGGGCCAGGATGCCCAGCGTCGCTCGCAACGCACCCTCGGAGATGACCGGGAAGATTGCTCGTTCCTTCCAAACCGGATCAATGGAGGACCAGTCGTAGTACGACGTGACCAGCGTGCCCCCGTCGGTCGGCTCGAGTGTGTAGCCGTAGATGTGACCGATCGGAGGCTGGATCTGCCCGAGGATCGTCCAGGCGATCTCGCGGTCCTTGACGAATGTCGTGATTGAGACGGTCACGTCGTAAAGGCCCAGCGGATAATCGTTGAGTGCCTCTCGGTCCATGTGGACCACAAAACTGTCCCCGACCGCAGAGGCCGGATCGCCAGTGGCGTCCATGAGCATCCCGGAGCTGTCGATCACGACATGACCCTGCGGGTCGCACAGCAGCCGGAAAATGGTGGCCGGGTCCGTCGGGATGGTGCGTTGGACTTCCATGCGCTCGCTGTTCATGACCAGCATCCTTCCACCGGCTCGGTAAGGGCCGCCATCGCCGCATCGCCACTCAGCCGCGCGCGCACGCCGTCGATGTCCACCGAACACCGTGCGGTGTCTAGCCCGCAGGAATTTCCTCCCACCATTGGCACCACCAATTGTCCCCCACGAGAATGCGGATCTTCGGATGCCAGCAATAGGAGAGGTCAGCCGTCTCGTCGAGGCAGTACCGACAGTTGTTGCACTGCTCGTCCCCCGAAGGCCGACCTCGGAGCACGGCGTTGGAGGCGAGAATCCGCAGTTCCATGGACAGTGTCTCATCGACCGGCTTCGGTTCTGGTTCAGGGATGACGTAGTCGGACATGCGCCAGAGGGTACCGGCTCGACCAAACGGATCGGCACGTGGTCGGCCCGGCGATTGCCGGGATGGAAACAGGCCCCCGCTCCACACCCCACTGGCTGTGTGGAGTGTGGAGCCGGGGACCGTGGTGGTCGCCTGCCCTTGAGCGGGATCACCCGGATCCGAGCTCGCGGCAACTCCGTCGTTGCCTTCACCCCGAGTCTGAAGTCCGGTCGCCGCGAGTGCATGAGTACGGCCATACTCAAATTCGGCCCCGGACCCGTTCTTAGATCTGCCGGGCAGTCCCCCGATGGCGGGGCGGTCCGGCACCGCGACATCGCCCGGTCGTGCGTGCGTGCCCGGTCAGATCGGCGCCGATCGGCACGGCCTGCTCGGCCTCGACCCCCAGACGGAGGCTTACGATGACAGTGTGGACCTCGTCATCTCCGATGAAGCCCGGGCTTTCGTCAAGGCACACGGAGGCACCGCGTTCGTCACCGCGCACCGGCACCGGTGCTGCACCGGCGCGTTGACACTCCTCGACGTCACGACCGAGATTCCGGCCGCCGACGCGGACTTCGAGTCGGTCGACGCAGGCGGCGTCCGGGTCCGGTTCAGCGGTGGGCCGAGTGGGCGACCCCACAAGCTGGTCATCGAGCTCCGGGGACGCTTGAGACGCCACCCGGTCGCCTACTGGGACGGCTGCGCGTTCAAGCCGTAGTGTCCCCGGAGCAGCCAAGTTCCATAGTGGGAGGGCACGTGTCGCATCCGGTTCGAGACAAGCCATCCTGCCCACCAGGCTCGCGCCGGGATCCGGCATAGACACGTCGGCATGGGACTCAACCACGCGGATGCGTTCATGGCCGTCGTTCGGGCCGTACCCGAACGGGAGGCGATCGTCTTTCGGGATCGTCGGCTGACCTTTGCATCGTTAGCCGACCGCTCGGTGCGCTTCGCCAGCATCCTCGACGACCATGGGATCACGCTGCAGCACGAACGCGACGGGCTGAAGGGTTGGGAGTCCGGCCAGGATCACGTCGCGCTGTATCTCTACAACGGCAACGAGTACATGGAGGGAATGCTCGGGTCGATTCTCGCCCGCGCCGTCTCGTTCAACGTCAACTATCGCTACGTCGAGGCCGAGCTGATCGACCTATTCAACGACGCCAGAGCCGCCGCGATCGTGTACCACGCCGCGTTCGCACCGGTTGTTGCCGCGGTTCTCGGTCATCTGGAGAGAGCCCCGCTCCTGTTGCAGGTGGCCGATGAGAGTGCAAACGATCTGCTTCCCGGGGCGCTCGACTACGAGGACGCAATCGCTCACGCTTCGGGGCGAATGCCCGACGTCGACCGATCGCCCGACGATCTCTACGTGCTCTACACCGGCGGAACCACCGGCAGCCCGAAGGGAACGCTCTGGCGCCAGTCCGACATCTTCGACACGACCCTCAACGGGTTGATCGCCACGGGCGGTGGGGACGCGTCGAGCGTCGAGGCACTCGAACGGACCGTGCAGGCGAGCAGCGAGCGCCGCGCACTCCCTGCGCCACCGCTCATGCATGGGGCCGGTCAGTGGGTTGCCCTCGGGATGTTGCTCGGCGGGGGCACCGTGGTCTTCCCAGACGCGGTGACCCAATTCGATCCGGTCTCGATTCTCGATGCGATCGAGCGCGAACGGGTCGAGCTTCTCGCAATCGTCGGGGACGCCTTCGCCCGGCCGCTGTGCGATGAGCTCGAGGAGCGGCCCCGAGACATGAGTTCGCTCGGCGCGATCATCAGCGGGGGCGCTGCGGTCAGCGTTGGGACCAAGTCCCGGCTTCATGCGATCCTGCCCGCCACCCTCCTGGTCGACTCCGGTGGGGCTTCTGAGACCGGGCCGCAGCTGAGCAACGTGAGCGGGGCCGGGGGTGACCCGACAAGCGGGCTGTTCCTACCCAGTGCGTCGACGTTCGTGCTGGACGAGGACCGCATTCGCATCCTGGAGCCGGGTCATGAAGGCATCGGCTGGCTGGCCCATGACGGGCCGATCCCGCTCGGTTACCTCCACGACGAAGCCAAGACGAACGCGACCTTCCCCGTGGTGGAGGGTCGGCGCATGGTGGTGCCGGGAGACCGGGCGAAGCTACGCACGGACGGACTCGTCGAACTAGTCGGCCGCGAGTCCATGACGATCAACTCGGGGGGCGAGAAGATCTTTGCGGAAGAGGTCGAACAGGCCTTGATGGCTCACCCCGACGTGCTCGACGTCCTGGTGGTCGGCCGGGCCAGCGACCGATGGGGCCAGGAGGTCGCAGCGGTCGTTCAACTCACCACCGGGTCGACGGTGACCGACGAGGCGCTTCGGGCCACCGCCATAGATCACCTGGCGCGCTACAAGGCTCCGAAGACGATCGTGCGCGTCGACCACGTCCAAAGAACCGCCACCGGGAAGCCGGACTACCCGTGGGCAAAACAGGTGGTCGAGGCCGGCTGAGGTTGCCCGTCGTTCACCCGAGTGACGCGAACACCGCGTCGATGAGTGAGCGATTGCGCGGATTCTGCCAACGTGGGCCCATGGAGTTGATCACGTAGCCGAAGGCGACCCCGACGTCCGGATCGCAGAAACCGAGCGAGCCACCCGCGCCGAAATGACCGAAGGCGCGGGGGCCGGGGCCGAGGGGCCGCTCCGGTTGGGTGAGCTGAAAGCCGAGCCCGAATCGGGACGGGCGATGGAGGACCAAGTCCGTCCCGGACGAGCGTTCCGTGGTGAACAGGTCGAGCGTGGCCCGGTCCACCACCCGGACCCCGCCGGCCTCACCTCCGGCGGCCAGAGCCTCGTAGATGCGGGCGACGGCTCTCGCCGACGCGTGACCGTTGGTGGACGGGATCTCGGCCTTGCGCCATTGCGGGGTGTTCACCGCACCGGCGCCCGACAGACCCGACGGGTTGAAGTAGCCGTTGTGCTCCATCAACTCGGATTCCGAGAGGTTCTCGGGCTCGACTTCGGGTGGCGGCTCGCCGACCCACTGGAACTCGGCAACCCGATCGAAGAGCTCGTCCGGCAGGCCGATGTAGGCATCGGCGGCCAGGGGCGCCGCGATGTCTTCCCGGAGGATCGTGCCAAGCGAACGTCCGTCGATCCGGTGGACCAATTCTCCGACGAGGTAGCCGAAGGTGTTGGTGTGGTACCCATGGGCGGAACCCGGCTCCCACCAGGGCTCCTGCTCCTCCAACGCCGCGCACATCAGCTGGTGGTCAAGCATCGCTCCGGGAGGCAGGCGCCGACGCACCGCCGGCAGGCCCGCCTGGTGCGAGAGCAGCTGGCCGACCGTGATGCGACGCTTCCCGGCTGCGGCGAACTCCGGCCAGTACGCGCTCACGGGTTCGTCAACCTCGAGAAGCCCCTGGTCCACCAGCCGGGCCGCGCAGAGCGCCGCAAACGCCTTTCCGACCGAGAACACGTTGACCAAGGTGTCGCCTTGCCAGGGCGCGGCGGCGAGTGGACCGGCCCAGCCACCCCACAAGTCGACAACCACCGAGCCCCGCACGACCACGCACACGGCCGCGCCGACCTCACCACGCTCCGCGAAATTGGTGACGAAGGCGTCCCTGACCGCCTCGAAGCCGGGCGCACACGTCCCCCCCATCGGGGCGGGTTCAATTGCGCTCACGGCACAATCCTGGCGTCCGGGGGTCGCCATTGCCCAGGCCTGGGAAGCGGTGGGCCGGTCGCGGCGTTGGACCAATCATGGTGCCGCTCTCCGTGCTGGAACTCGCGACTGTCGCGACCGGTTCCACGCCGGCGAGGGCCCTGGCGGAGACGACGAAGCTGGCCGGTGAGGCGGAGCGACTCGGCTACCACCGGCTTTGGGTTGCCGAGCACCACGGCATGCCGGCGGTGGCGAGCTCGGCTCCGGCCGTCCTGATCGCCCACCTGGCCAGCGCCACGTCCACGCTCCGGGTGGGTTCGGGTGGGGTCATGCTGCCGAACCACTCACCGCTTGTCGTGGCGGAGCAATTCGGCACCCTCGAGGCACTGCACCCCGGACGCATTGACCTGGGATTGGGGCGAGCACCCGGGACCGACCACCAGACGGCACGGGCGCTGCGCCGCACCCGGGACCTCGGCGCTGACCACTTCCCGGACGACGTGGTCGAGCTCATCAGGTATTTGGCACCGAGCGACGGACCGCCCGGCCATCCTTCCGCCAACCCGGGCGCCGGCTATCTACCCGAGGTGTGGCTTCTCGGCTCGTCGCTCTTCAGCGCGCAGCTCGCAGGGCTTTTGGGCCTGCCCTTCTCGTTCGCCTACCACTTCAGTCCCGGCCCGGTCGACGCGGCGCTCGACGCCTATCGCGAGACGTTTCGGCCATCGCATCTTCTCGCCGAGCCGAAGGCGATGGTCGCCGTCTCGGTGATCTGCGCCCCGAGCGACGAGGAAGCCCGTTGGCTCGCCGGATCATCGGCACTCAGCATCCTGCAGCGCCGAACCGGCCGGCTCGGACTTCTTCCGTCTCCCGAGGAGGCCCACCGGTACGAGTTCTCCGCATCCGACTCGGCCATCATCGAAGAGACGATGTCCACCCACGTGATCGGGGCCCCGTCGACGGTTGTCGACGGGATCAACCGGCTCGCCCAGAGGACCGGGGCCGACGAGCTGATGATCTCGACCCGGGTGCACTCCTACGATGCCCGCGTGCAGTCGCTGTCGCTGGTGTCGAAGCACTTCGGCTTGGCCAGAGCGAGCGATGTCGACAGCGAGCCCATCGATCGGTAGCTCCAAGAACAAGACCACGGGCCAGCTCTGGCTCTTTGTTCGAAGCGTGTCCGGTGGGAGTGTCAGGGTCCTGGTCTGATCGAAGTCGTTCTCGCCGCTCACGCGTGCACCTTGCCTGACAGGGCTTCGGCAGCCCTGTCCGCGTCGTCGAGCGTGTTGTTGAGATGGAACGAGAGGCGCAACCGGCCGGCCCGCGTGCTGCCGACGATGCCGGCCCGCGCCAGTCGCTCGCCGACGTCCGCGCTCGTGTCGAGACTTACGATCGCCGAGTCGCTTGGCGCCCAGCCAACGCCGGCACGGAACCGGTTGGCCAAGCCCACTGCATGGTCGTGGAGCCCCTTCGGCCCTACCTCGGTAAGCAGCTCCAAGGCCGGAGCTTGGGCGACCCACGAGTGCCATGCGGGAGAAACGTCGAAACGACGAGCGTCGCTCGCCAAGCGGATGGGCCCGCCGTAGATGCTGTCCCAAGGATACTCGCCGGCGTACCAGCCGGCATTGTTGGGCACCAACCCGTCGACGAACTCGGGGCGCACGGTGAAAAAGCAGGTGCCACGGGGGGACAGCAGCCACTTGTACCCGGCGCACACCGTGTACGCGAATCGGCTTGCGGCGACTGGGAGCCAGCCGACCGCTTGGGTGAGATCGAGCAACACCTTCGTTTCGGTCGCACGCGCGGCTTCTACCAGGGCCTCCAGGTCGACCAGACGACCATCGGCCGATTGCACCGCCGCCACTGCCACGAGTGTCGTTCGCTCCGTGATCGAGTCGGCCAGACGCTCCAACGGCACCTCCTTCACCTCGACCCCCCTTCCTTGAGCCATGAAGGGGAAGACGATGCTCGTGAATTCGCCGTTGACGACGAGCACCTCGCTGTCGTTCGGTAGCGCCGCGGCAACGAGTCCCGCGAACACGCTGACCTGATTTGCCTGTGCCACGGCCGCAGGCTCCACCCCGACGAAGGACGCATACGACTTGCGCGACTCGGCGATCGAAGCGTCATAGTCGGCCGGGCTCGCCCGCCCCACTCTCCACGCCTCCAAAACACTCTCGAGCGCGTCCAGCGACCGACGGGGCGGAAGACCGAGCGACGCCGTGTCGAGATATACGACTTCGGAGGCGAACTCCCCCTTGACTAAGGCCTCGACCGAGAAACCGTCGGTGTCATCTGGGTCCCCCGTTGTTCGACTCGACATCGCTCTACCTTCCAACTTGGGCGCACTCGGCTCGATCCGGCGCGCCGGCACGGCCGGTCAGGACCGGGCGGGCTCCACCACGACGCGCACGCCTCCCAAATCCATCTCACGTGACCGAGCCTCCGGGATGGCGACCTCGAATCCACAGATCCCCTCACCGCGCTCATCGCGCAGCGGGACAAATCGCACGACGCCACCGTCGACATCGATCGCTGCGCCGTCATCGACACCGTGGGGCTCACAACCGAGGACCTCACCCCATCGGCGAGCCACCTCCATCGGGCGTTCCGACTGCACTGTGACCCCGACGATCCCACCCGGGGGATGATCAGGGACGGCGGCCGTCCAGTTCGGGCCGGCCCAACGCCACGAGCCCGCCGGAGACGCCCAATCGATCGAGACGAGCGCGCCAGGCACGTCCTTCGGATGGAGATGCGTGCCGGCGATGTCCGGATGATCGGACTGCCACACCACCCGCACCCCGCTGGCTGCGATCCTCTCCCGGGCGGCCGTCAGGTCGGCGACCTGGAAGATCGCCATGTACCCGCCATCGCCACCCCGGCGTTCGAGGTAACGGCCTGCCGTCGTGTCCGGCTGTACGGGAGATACGACCTCGAGGAAGGTGTCGCCGACCGCCATGACTGCGTTCTGGAGCCCGAACGCGATGATGCCGGGATCTCGGAACGGTTCGGTCTCTTCGAGGCCCAACTCCCGCCGGAGATCACCGACCACGGGCTCAAGATCACGAGCGACGAGGGCGACCTGGCGCAGTCTGACGACGGTCACTCCCGCCTACCTCCCCCGGAACGTCGGCTCGCGCTTTTCGACGAACGCCGCGGCGGCCTCCCTGTGATCCTCCGTGAGCCCGGTGCGGATGTGGTGGGCGGCCTCCATGTCCAGGCACTCGCCGAGTTCTCCGAAGATCGCCCGGTTGAGGTTCTCTTTCATGTAGCGGAATGCCACCCTCGGGCCGTTGGCGAGCCGTTGCGCGATAGCCATGACCTCGCCTTCCAGCTTGTCCGCGGGGAAAACGGCGTTGACGATCCCGAGCGTCTCGGCCTGAGCGGCGCCGATTCGAGTCGACAGGTAGTACAGCTCCCGGGCCCGGGAGGGACCCACCAATCGCGTGAGGAACCACGTGCCGCCGTAGTCCCCGGCAAAGCCAACCCGTGCGAAGGCCGTCGTGAGGACGGCGTCTTCGGCCGCGTACCGAAGGTCACAGGCCAGCGCAAGGGAAAGGCCAGCTCCCGCGGCGGCGCCGGGGAGTGCTGCGATCGTCGGCTTGGGCATCTCATACAGTCGGCCCGACGTCGCGCGCTGGTTGAGTCGCTGGAGATGGATTCTCTCGTCGAGCGTCGGGCCCCGGCTCGCGCCTTGGCCGCCGTCTTGGGGCCGGTCCGCCATGGCCTTGACGTCGCCGCCCGAGCAGAATGCGCCGCCCGCACCGGTCAGCACGATGCAGCCCACGTTGTCGTCGACCTCGAGCTTGGCCAGGACCCGAGCGAGCGCCTCGGTCATCGCCCCGGACAGTGCGTTGCGGCGCTCCGGACGGTTCATGGTGAGCACCGCGACCCCTTGATCGATCCGACCCAACAGGTCCGCCGTACCGGTGTCAATTTCTGTCATCGAGAACTCCTCGCTCCGCCCGACATGCAAGCCGCTTCCCGGGTTCCCTGACGTTACGCCGATGGTGGCGGTCGGGGCTCGTCCTCCAATCTCGATCCGTGGTCAGGACCGTCGCACCGTGGCGCAGCGAGTGACCGCCATCTGACTCTCTCAGCACCTTCTATCCCATGTCGCGGAGCACGAGCACCGGGCAGGCGGCATTGGTGACGCAGTGCTCGCTGACCGATCCAAGCAGCATGCCGGCGAACTCTCCGTGACCGCGACTGCCGACGACAAGCAGGGCTGCCCCGTGAGACGCCTTCACGAGGACGGGCGCGGGGTGGCCCTCGGCAACCGTCGCACGGATCTCGACCTTGCGGTGGCCGGCCCGAGCGGTCTCCACCGCTGCGTCCACCTCACGTTGGGCGTCGGCTGCGGGGTCGTACTCGGTAGGGACGGCGAACGGGGCCCCGTAGGTCATCGGCCACTCCCATGCCGTAACCACTTCGAGCATGGACCCGGTCAGTTCCGCCTGGTGGGCTGCCCACTCCAATGCGGCCAACGAGGATGAGGATCCGTCCACTCCGACCACGATCCGATCATTCGGTTCTTCCTGAGGATTCGTCACTTCGTGCTCCCTGACTCTGCGATTCCTTGCCCCCACCGTAGGGAATAGCCACCACCAGGGGTAGGGGCATTGGTCCCCTTGACGCCGAGGCCAGCTCATTGACGGCGGGTTCCGCCGGCACGCTGACCCTGCAGCGTCTATACCTACTGACCGATCGGTACCTGCCAGGTAAGCGAGGTCCCGCCCGAAGGTGAGCTCTCGATCGAGAGACGCCCATCCAGATTTTCCGCACGACGGCGCAGGTTGGCTAGACCGAGCCCACCTTCGCTCGCTCCAGTCTCATCGACGCCGCGGCCATTGTCGACGACCCGAAGGCAGCATTGACCATCGGTCACGCTGAGCGTGACATTCGCTTCTGAAGCATGGGCATGACGAGCGATGTTGGTGACGGCCTCTCGGATCGTGGCCAACAGTTGCTCTCCCGTCTCATCGGAGACGGTGGTGTCGATCGGACCGTCGAAAGACACCAGGATTTCGAAACCGACCACCGGCTTGAGCTCACGTACCAGCGAAAGAATGCTCGCTCGGACACCAGACTCTTCGGAGCCGAGCTCGAATATGCTGGATCTGACCTGGCGGATCGTGTCGTCGATATCTGATACCGCCCTTTCCAGCCTCTCTGCCAATTCCGGTGCTGCCGCTGCCCCGGCAATGCTCTGGAGCGAAAGCCCGACCGCGTAAAGGCGTTGGATGACGGTGTCGTGCAGGTCTCGCGCGAGTCGGGCCCGATCCTCGAAGACGGCCGCAGTAGCCACACGTTGGTGGAGACGAGTGTTCTCGATCGCGATACCCGCACTGAGGGCCAGAACCTCGACCAGCGCTTGGTCGTCACGGGTGAACTCGGACCGGCCGATCTTGTCGGTCAGGTAGAGGTTCCCGTAGATCTCGTCGCGCACCTTGATCGACACCCCCAAAAAGGACGTCATCGGAGGGTGGTTCGGAGGGAACCCAAAGCTGTCGGGATGAGAACCGAGATCCGCCAAACGCAGTGGCTTCGGGTCGACGATGAGCAAGCCCAGCACGCCCTGCCCAGTCGGTCGAGCACCAATCCGATCTTCGACGCCTTCGTCAAATCCGATCGTGAGGAATTCGGCAAGCGCGGTTCGGTCGTCGTTCAGGACGCCAAGCGCGCCGTAGCGGGCGCCGGTCATCGATCTAGCCTCGTCGATGATGTGACGCAGTAGGGCCGGGAGTTCCAGATCCTGCTCGAGAAGCAGTACGGCCTCGAGTACCCGGCGGAGCTTGGCCGGATCCTCGATGGAGTGATATGGCACTGTTGAGGAGCGTAACGGGCTTGTTCGGCACCGTCTATGGACAGCGGCCCGCCAATAGTCTCATTCACCAGGGCGTTCATTGATTGTTCGCGGCGACTGCCGGAGGCGGTTCAGTCGAAAGGTTGGTTGTATGGCATTGCGTGTCTTCCTCCTCGATGACCACGAGGTGGTTCGGTCTGGTCTCCGGACGCTGTTGGAGGCAACAGAAGACATCATCGTGGTTGGCGAGGCAGCCACTGCTGCCGACGCTCTGGCCAGGATTCCCTCAGTCCATCCAGACGTCGCGATCCTGGACGTGCGGCTCCCGGATGCGAGTGGTGTCGAGGTCTGTCGAGAGATCCGGTCAGGCTCTCCGAAGATCGCGTGCGTGATGCTGACGTCCTACGCAGACGACGAGGCGCTATTTGCAGCGATCATGGCCGGCGCCGCCGGTTATGTCTTGAAACAGATTCGGGGCACCGATCTCGTCGACAGCATCCGTCGTGCCGGTGCTGGCCAATCGCTGCTGGACCCGTCCGTCACCAAGCGTGTGCTCGAAAAGCTTCGCGATCGTCCCGAGGAAGACCCGCGGCTGGCCAGCCTCACCAATCAGGAGCGACGGATACTCGACCTCATCGCTGGCGGCCAGACCAACCGGCAGATCGCGGCCTCGCTCTTCCTCGCCGAGAAGACGGTGAAGAACTACGTCTCCAACCTCCTGACCAAGCTCGGAATGGAGCGGAGAACCCAGGCTGCGACCTACGCAGCGCGTCTAGAGGAGCGGGCGGCACAAGCGGCTCGGCGCGACATCACCGGGACTTGAGCAAGGCTCCGCGCTACTCCTTCACGGGATAACCAGCTGGTCAAAGCTGGCCAATGTGACTCCCCGCGCAACCAACGCTTGCTCAAGCCGGCCTCGCTCAAGCAGTGGCTGGTCGAAAGCGCCTAGGTCGAAGTCGACCCCGACACCGTGAGCAAACTCGATGAGGGCGATGTCGTAAGCCAACTGATCGGCCACTGACACCACGACCCGGCCGTTTGGCGACGTGCTCGGTGTGAGTCGACTTCGGCAACGCAGCAATTCGGCCAGCTGCTGTCCCTTGGCTTCCGGGCGGTCTGATCCAAGGCGATCGCGGAGCGCGGCTTCAAGCAGTTGGGCGTACATGAACACGACTGTCCACGGTTGCACTCATTGGGTGCGTCCGCCAGAGGCAAAAGTCTCTATACCCGCAGAACATCGGTGATTCCTGAGCCACTCGTCCCGCCTGAGCATCCGACCCGTCTCCCACGGCACCGTTCATGGCGTCACACGTCTTACCGGGATCGCCGCCTCGGGCGACCCCGGGTTCTGGCCGACAAGTGTGCGGCGAATGGGTCAAACGGCCCTGGTGTCAGTCGCCGCGACCATTCACGCTGAGTGAGACCTTAGAAGTGGGAAGCGGAAGATGGAGCACGAACAGCCAGACCGTGGAGTGTCGACAGTGGCCCAGGCTTCACCGACAACGCCCTATCCGGCCGACATGGAGTGCGACGTCACGACCGAGTTGGGAACAAACATCCATGTTCGGCCGATCAAGCCGGAGGACGCCTCCCGACTGGTCACCTTTCACATGAGCTTGACACCGCGTTCGGTCTATCGGAGATTTTTCTCCGCCCACCCAAGGCTCAGCGACGCCGAAGTCACCCGGTTCACATGTCTTGACTATTTCGACCGATTGGCTCTCATCGCAGAGGTGGGCGAACGGATGGTGGCCGTTGCGCGGTATGACCACCTCCCGGGCACGACAGAGGCCGAAGTGGCCTTCGTCGTGGCAGAAGACCTCCAGCACCACGGCATCGCTTCGACCCTTTTGGAGTTACTCGCGCACGCGGCACGGGGGGCCGGTATCACGACATTCGTGGCGTCAGCTTTGGCCGAGAACCGAGAGATGTTGGGTGTCTTCACCGGTTCGCGATTCGATGTGAGCCGAAGTCTCGAGTTCGGAGTTGTTGATATTCGTTTCTTGATCGATCCCGACACCCCCGTGTCCTGAACAACACAACTAAGCCGGCGAACACGCGTTACAGGCGCGATCGGGTGGTTTGGACCCTCGGTGGTCTTCGGAATGAGCCCGTCGAAAAGTAGGACGGCCGAGCGTCCGAATATTGCCGCGTCCGCCTCACCAATGCGTATGGGACTTTCGCCCTACTGAGGTGGGACCTTTGCCTCTGGGGAGGACCGCCAGGTGCGCTCACGATGACAGGGACGTCCGCAGGAACCGGACCAGAAAGAGGAGAGATCAGATGAAGAGCCCTGTTGCACTTCTCAGTAATCCGTCCGAGCGCACCACTCCCGGCGCACTCAAGTGGTTGGAGCGATCAAAGATCATGGCGATCGGATGGACCGCCATGCGTGTCTGGCTGGGAGTCATGTGGATCCAAGCAGGGGTCGCCAAGCTTTGGGGAGCGGAGAACTCCGCTTTTCTGCACAACAACGGCGCTGGCGTCGCCGGCTTTGCTGCGCACGGCGCTCCCGCCTACAGCTGGTGGGGAACATTCCTTCACGGGTTCGTCGTCCCTAATTCGGGCTGGATCGGCATTCTGGTTGCAGTCGCGGAGTTCGGCATAGGCATCGCCCTGGTGCTCGGTCTCTTCACCCGCATAGCGGCGCTCGGCAGCCTGGCTCTCCTCTTCACATACGTGATGTCAGGAACGGCCAGCGTGTGTGCCTTCTACGCGCTGTTCGCGATTGTCATCCTGGCCACTTGGCGGACTTCGAGCTGGATCGGGGTCGACGCCATGGTTGCCGGCTTCCGACAGCGTCGCAACAACCCACCGATCACCGCAGATGGCGCAACCGGGACCGCTGTGCTCGCCAGGGCAGCCTAGAGTCCGTTTCCTCGGTTTCTCCACGTCCGACGCCGGCCTGCCCAGCAGGCCGGCGTCGGCGCGCCGGTTCAGCGAGTTTGCATCAGCGGCGATCGAGCCCTGCCATGTCCTGACGGAGCCCACCGATCGCCTCGACGTCGTCGTTGGACAGGTCCTGTCCGCTTTTGAGCAGAGTTTGCCGCTTTATCGGATCACTTGATGGCCAAGGCATTCGGTGGAGAGCCAATGCCTCCGGGTGCGTTGAGCGGAACACTCACCAAGAACACCTCGTTGACCCCGTCCTCCGCGCAGTCGGCGGCCAGGTCTTCGGTCCACCAGAGCTCGCCGAGCGCCATCCCGAACTGACCGATCAAGATGCGGTGCAGGAACCCGGTCGGGCTATTGCGCTGCGGGGGGAATGCTTCGACCGCGAAGGTGTCCGACGCCACCGCCGCCACGTGGGCGTCCCAGAGGTAGCGGCACATCTCCTCACCCGAGGCGATCCCAGGGGTGGTGAGGGAACGGGCGACTCCTAGCCTCGCGCTCCTCGGCTGATCGAGATACCAAGCGGCGAAGCCGGTATGTAGGAGGAGGATGTCCCCGGGGCGGAACTCCACCCCCGCTCGGGCTCGCGCCAACTCGAGGTCTTCGACGCCGAATGCAGCGCCGGAGCCCGGATCGTATGGGCGCCCCGCTTCAGCCAGGGTGCGCACCATGTCGAGCATCACGCCCCGGCCGGCCAGCCCGTGCCGTGCCCAGTGCTCGATGGTGTTGCGGCGTCCGGTCGCCACCTCGTCTTCGGTGGCACCGTTGTAAAAGGCATCGGGGGCATAGCCGACGTGGCCGAGGGAGTCCCACTGGCTCGAACCCTGCGGAAAGAAGTTGTCGTAGACGTCGTCGAACCCGATGTCCCCGGGGGTGTGCACGATGTGATGGCGAGGGATCCCACGGGTGGAGGCGATCGGCGGAGTGAACGCGTTGAGGGGCGCGTCCAACGGAAAGAGCGCTCCCCTGCGAATCAATCTCGCTGCGTCGAGCACCCGCTCCGGAGTAATCAGGTTGATCAGTCCGAGGTTGTCATCGGGTCCGAATAGGCCCCAACCGCTCCGCCCTCCCTCGGGGGCCTGGGGCAGTTCGTCGTAACTCGGAAGCTCGCTCATGTTCCTCCCACTGTTTGGCCATCGGTCGGCGAGGCTACGGCCGATGCGGGCGGCTGGGACCCCGCAACGAGTGAGGGTACGCCGTAGTCGCCGGTCCCGGGGGTGGCGGCGACCTGCCTTCGTGGGTCTGGATGGTGCGGAATTGGCCGCGTCGGTTGACGCCCCGATCCCAGCGGGCAATACCTGGGCGGGGGGGGTCCGCGGCCGCAGGGCCCGACTTGCCCTGCGTAGGTGGTCGGGATGTCCTGCCTCCTATCCTCTTTCGCATGACCGCGCCGATTGATCCCTTTGCTCTCGTTCGCCCGGTTTGGCCCCTGTCGGACCGGGGACTCGGACAGCGCCTGATCGACCTGGCCCTGCTCCCCTTCGTCGCCGGGCAGCAGCCCTTTGCCCGCCAGGCCTCATTCTCCGATTTCGACTCGATCGAGCCCTTCGTTCCCCAAGGGGCCGTGCTCGATTGGGAGTACGACCAGGATGGAGGAGAACATCACCAGCTGCTTCATGGGGATGGCTGGCGGGTCCACTTGCTCCTCATCCGGCGCCGGCCGGAGGTCCAGGTGCTCGTAACCGCCGAGTCGGCTGAGCTGGCCCAGAAAGTGCTCGCGGAGATCCGCGGTGCCATGCCGAGCCCGGGCGAACCCGGAGAACAGGCGCGAGTGAGCTTGTGGAGCGCCGGCAGTGCGGGATCACCGACCCGTTATCGGCGCTGGATGGAAGCACCTCGCTGGTCGGGCATTGCCCAGAACTACCCGGCCGAGGTTGGCCGAGCACTCACTCAGGTCATGTCGATGGAGCAGGCCGCCGAGAGGGGCGGCCGCCTCATCCTTTGGTACGGCGAGCCCGGAACCGGCAAGACAACAGCCATACGCGCTCTAGCCCACGAGTGGATGAGCTGGGCCGACTTTCACTTTGTGCTCGATCCCGAGGAATTCTTCGCCGGCCCGGACTACCTGATGCACGTGGTGACAGCGGAGGATCAGTGGTGGGAGCGGAGCACCTCCAACCCCGACCACTGGAAGGTCCTGGTCGTGGAGGACGCCGATGAGCTAATCAGAGCTGATGCGCGCCGGTCGACCGGAGCATCGCTCGGGCGCCTGCTCAACCTGACCGACGGCATTCTCGGCCATGGCATGCGCGTCCTGCTGCTCCTTACCTCCAACGAGCCAGTGCATCGGCTACATCCGGCGGTCGTCCGACCGGGCCGCTGCCTCGCCGATGTTCAGTTCACGTTGTTCACGCGGGCACAAGCCGCAGAGTGGCTGGCGGGCGCGGGCAAGACGCCTCCTCGAGATTGCACCCTTGCTGAGTTGTATCGCCTGCGTGGCGACGTGGACACCATCGCCACGCCGCGATCCAGATCCGATGGGTCGGCCTATCTCTGAACCGGGTCGGCGTGCATTCCCTGATTACGCGGATCGACCTCATGGCTGCATTCAGGTCCTGATGGGAAAGCTCGCGGTGAGGAGCCTCCCACTCTCTCGCCGGAGGGTTGCCGTCGGATCGTACCCATCGCTGCTTTGAGTTCGAAAGGACCCGTCGTCCGAGCGTTGACTCAACTCGGGTACCGATATCGCCATGTCGACGCCCTGCCCGAAGATGAGGCCCCTTGGTGTGCTCTCCCGCCCTTCGAGCCGAGCCTCGGCCACCTGGGAGCGGTAGCGCTCTCCGACCACCCTCGGCGACCGCCAGCCCTTCTGATCCGGGCTATATAGGAACTGAAATACAGGTCTTTTATTTCGTGTATACTCGCACATCGACCACGGCCAGATGCAGTCTGGTACCGGTCAGGGTGAGTAGGCGAGCCGTTCGGTCTCGTTCTCACCAAACAGAAGGGCTTCAAGATGCGAAGGCTCATGCTTTTCGCCACCACCTTCGTCCTATTCGGTGTCGGAGCCGTCCTCCCTGCGGGGGCTGCCATGACTGGCGGTACCCCGGCTACCTTCACGCTGACTGCGGGAGCCCTATCCATCAGCGTGCCGACCGGACCCGTGTCCCTCGGGACGCAGCCGGCACTCACGACTTCGAGCACGATCTCCGGGTTGCTGGGCGTCGTCAGCGTCTCCGATCAGCGGGGCGGCACAACGACCTGGACGACGTCGGTGATCTCGGGTGCGTTTACTCCTCCGGCTGGGCCAGCCGACCCGGCCAGCAACCTCAGCTACGCGGCCGGAACGGTCACGATGTCGGCCAACATGGTCGCGACTGCGGTTGCTGCAACTGATCTGACCGGGGAATCGACGGTCATGACGGGCGCGAGCACCGGGATCAGCACAGCCAGCTGGGACCCGACCATCACAGTGATCGTGCCGGCCAACTTCGCCCCAGCCGTCTATTCGGCCACCATCACCCACTCGGTCGCATAGGCGAAGCGGGAATGTCTTGTGCGCGGTCGCCTGATCGCATTGTCGCTGCTAGCCGGGACGATCGTCCCGGCTAGCAGTGCGTCCGCATCAGGAGTCACGCCCTCCAAGGCTTTAGGCGCCGACAGCATCGGGATCCGGCTCGTCGGCGTGCCGGGCGCTTCGCCCGATGCCCTGGCCCGCTTGTACGTCGTCGACCAGTTGGCACCGGGAACGAGCGTTAGTCGCACCGTTGAGATCTATAACACCACGCCAGCGACGGCCGATATCTCGGTATATGCAGCTGGCGCAAGCATCGTGCGGGGAAACTTCGCGTTCGCGCCCGGCAACAATCAAGACGAGCTCTCCAGCTGGACGTCGGCGAGCACAAGGGTGGTTCGACTAGCACCCGGGACTGACGCACCCGACACCCTGACGATCAACGTACCGAGCAGCGCGTCGACCGGGGAACGCTACGCCGTCCTCTGGGCTCAGGTCTCCGCATTGCCAGCCACCGCAGGCGGCGTTCAACTCGTGAATCGAGTCGGCGTCAGAATGTACGTTTCTATCGGGCCTGGCGGCGCGCCTCGATCAAACTTCGCGATAGTCGGACTGACCGCGGAGCGCTCAGCGTCCGGAGGGCGGATCGTCGTCGCAACCGTCCGCAACACCGGTCAGAGCACACTCGATGTGAGCGGGGACCTGACGCTCTCAAAGGGCCCAGGCGGGCTCCGCGCAGGCCCGTTTGCAGCCGATCTGGTTGGGGTTCTTGCGCCTCACTCTTCGGAACCGGTGACCGCACGGGTCGACGCAGCGGTGCCTCGCGGGCCCTGGCGAGCGTACCTGGCGCTGTCGAGCGGATTTATCCACCGGTCAGCCGTCGCAACGATCTCATTTCCCGCCAACGTTGGCCCCGCGAAGGCCGCGTCGCATCTGCGAACACTGATCGTCGTTGTCCTGCTCGCCTTGCTGACGATCGCCGCTCTTGCTTCCTTCATCCTGTTTGGTCGTCGCTCGCGCCGTGGCGTGCATGCCGTGGTGCACGCACGACGGCCACACGCGTCACCGCGAAATCCCCCATCGGGTAGACCATCCACGTCCGATTCCCCACATGGGCCCCGACGCAAAGTGTCGAGAGCACGAATGGTGTTGAACGGGACGCGGGCCGGTCGGGTAGGCCGGTGATTCCGCGACGGAATATCCGGTCGCGCCGCGGCTAAGCCGGTTGCCGTGGCACCACGGCGTCTCGAGACAGGAATCCACGAGCGTCGCCGGGCGGGCTTGCCGGTGAGTTCTGAGAAAGAATGAAGCCATCGGGCTCCCATCGGGCCGAAAGGAGGAAGTGATTGTGTTCGTGCAGATGATTGAGATGACCACGACCAAGATCGCGGACATCGAGGCGATCATGAACGAGTGGATGTCAGCGACCGAAGGGCGCCGCAGTGCAAAACGCAGCCTTCTCGCCAAGGATCGGGAACGCCCCGACACCTACGTGCAGGTCGTGGAGTTCCCCTCCTACGAGGAGGCCATGGCCAACTCCGCCCTTCCGGAGACCGCTGCGCTCTCCGGGAAGCTGGCGGCGCTATGCGACTCAGGGCCCACATTCAGAAACCTCGACACAGTCCGCGTGGATGACCTGTAGTCGCTCATCTCGCCAGCACTTGCTATAGAGGGGTCGTTGCGTTCTCTGCCTGAGTCGCCTCAGGCTGTGACAATGCGCGCCGCGCCGATCAGATCGAGCTCCTCGGTGCTCACCTGGCGCATCTCGACCTTACGTATCTTGCCAGTCACCGTCATCGGGAACTCCTGGGCGAGCCGGACATACCGGGGGATCTTGTGGTGGGCGATGCGACCCTGGCAGAACTCCCGCAGACCGACCGCGTCGATGGGCGGGGCACCCGGCCGGAGCTTGATCCAGGCCACCAGCTCCTCGCCGTACTTCTCGTCCGGGACGCCGATCACGGCCACGTCGGCGACGTCTGGATGGGTGTATAGGAACTCTTCGATTTCGCGGGGGTAGATGTTCTCGCCACCGCGGATGACCAGGTCCTTGATCCGGCCGACGATGTTCACGTAGCCGTCCTCGCGCATCAGGGCCAGGTCACCGGTGTGCATCCAGCGCGCCGGATCGATCACCTCCGCCGTCATCTCGGGCTCGTTCCAGTAGCCGAGCATCACCGAGTAACCACGGGTGCACACCTCCCCGGGCGTGCCGACGGGAACCACGAGTCCGGTGTCCGGGTCCACAATCTTTACCTCCACGTGGGGCATGACGCGGCCCACCGTGCCGGTGCGTTGCTCCAGGTCATCGTCGGCGCGGGTCTGGGTGGAAACCGGTGACGTCTCGGTCATCCCATAGGCGATGCCGACTTCGGTCATGTGCATGTCGGTCTGGACTCGCTTCATCACCTCGACCGGACACATGGAACCCGCCATGAGGCCGGTACGCAGCGAGGTCAGGTCGTATTGCTCGAAGCCGTCCACGGCGAGCTCGGCGATGAACATGGTGGGCACCCCGTACAGCGAGGTGCACCGCTCTTCTCGGATCGCCTGGAGTGTGGCGACCGGGTCGAAGAGGGGCGCCGGGATCACGATGGTCGCGCCGTGAGTGGTACACCCGAGGTTGCCCATGACCATTCCGAAGCAGTGGTAGAAGGGCACCGGCAGGCACACCCGATCGGCGTCCGTGTAGCCGAGGAGCTCGGCGACGAAGAAGCCGTTGTTGAGGATGTTGTGGTGGGAGAGGGTGGCACCCTTTGGGAAGCCGGTCGTTCCAGAGGTGTGCTGAATGTTGATCGGCTCATCGAATGCCAGGTTGGCCTCCGCTTCGATCAGCACTCCGTCGCCGATACCGTCGCCGGCGGCCTCGAACTCGTTCCAAGTGGGCTCGCCGATGAAGACGACCCGCTCGAGTCCGGCCACCTTCGGGCGGACCTCCTCGACCATGGCCCGGTAGTCGCTGGTGCGGTGGTTGACAGCGCTCACGAGGAGCTTGACGCCGGACTGGCGTAGGACGTACTCCAGTTCGCTCGTGCGATAGGCCGGGTTGAGGTTGACGAGAATGGCGCCGATGAGGGCGGACCCGAACTGCAGCGCGACCCATTCTGGGCAATTGGGGGACCAGATGCCGACGCGGTCGCCCTTGTCCACTCCCGCTGCCAGGAGCCCTCGGGCGACCCGGCGCGACCACTGGAGCAACTCGGCGTAGGTGTACCGCCGCCCGGACGGAACGTCGACGAGCGCCTCGTGGTCGGGCTGGCGGGCCGCGGTGGCAGCCAGATTGGCGCCGATCGTCTCCCCGAGCAACGGCGTCTCCGATACGCCGTGGGCGTACGACAGCTTGGCCATCCCCCTCCTAAGTACTCGCGGAACTGAGGCTACCGCCGGGCCCGGCCGTTGCCCTGGGCCATGGCGGGGGGCCATGCAGGGTGGAAAAGGGCGCATCATTGGTCAACGGGCGTCAAGTGGGCGACGTCTGAAGCCGAGCGGCATCCACGGACCCTGTGGCCGAAACGGGTCTCGCCTTCACGATGGTGAACGGCTCGATCAGTTGCGTCATCAACACAGATACGGGGCGGTGTCGGAGCCCCTCCTGTTCGACCACTATCAGCCGACCGGCCAAGCCGGTCGGGCAAACGGCCGCACCACGCTCGGGGTGGACGTGTCCTGGGGCCAGGGTGTTCCGCCGTTCAGCCGGCCAAAGCTGCTCGCAAATGAGCGCCACGAGAACCAACTCGATGAACGCCGGGGCCACGAGGTCATTTCGGCCCGAGGCGATCGTTTCGCCCAGTGTGCCGTGCCGAAGCTAAACAACATGGGCCTTCCCTGGCCAAGTCGGTAGCACGAACGATGGTGCAATGAGTAGCCGACACCGAAGTCGAGGATGGCTCCCCCCGATGTCCGAGCCCTTGAACGCGGCCGCCCCGATCCCGGGAACCAGGGACCTCGACCTTGTCAGTCGGTAGGTCAGAAACATAGACAATCCGATATACTGCCCAGATGGATGCAGCGATGATCATTCAGACGGTTCGACGTCGGCAGGGTTTGACCCAGGCTGAGCTGGCGCGTCGGGCCGGCACATCCCAGCCGGTCATCTCCGCCTACGAACATGGGCGCCGTGACCCGACCTACCAGATGTTGCGCAAGCTGGTGGAAGCAGGAGGTGAGCGCTTGCACATTGACGCGGTACAGCGCGAATCCGACCAGCCTCCGCCCGCCGACGTCCTCGAACACTCCCGTCGCCTGATCGAGGTGCTGACGTTGGCCGACGCCATTCCCGTTCGTCGACGCGCCTCGGTGCTCACGGGGCCTCGGCTCGTTTCGACGTGAGTTCGCTGACGCTCGCCCAGCGGGTGTTGGCAATCGAGAGCGCCCTGTCCCACGTTCCTCATGCCTTCGGGGGCGCGTTGGCTCTTGCCTACTACGCCGAGCCGCGAGCAACGATCGACATCGACCTCAATGTGTTCGTTCCCCCCGAACAGTTCTCGGAGGTCGCCGCGCCTCTGGTCCAACTCGGTGCGGCCGCCGACGATCCGTCGATCGCGGCACTCGTTCGACGCGATGGCCAGGTGAGGGTCATGTGGGATGCAACACCGATCGACCTCTTCTTCTCCTACGACGCATTCCATGAAGCGGCAGGCGCGGCCCGTCACTCGGTGCCATTCGGCGACGGGACCATCCCGATCCTCGCTGCCAGCCATCTCATCGTGTGCAAGGTGATCTTCAATCGCCCGAAGGACTGGGTCGACGTCGACGCAATGGTTGCCGCCCAAGCCGACATCGACGCGGCTGAGGTGTTGCGCTGGGTGGCACGCCTCGCGAGCGACGAGGACCCGCGCTATAACCGGATCGCGGCCGTCCTTACGCGCCGCTGATCGCCGGGCGGGGATCCCGGCCGCGGCTTGCGATGACGAGAGCAATGCCTGGCCAATGCGGCCAACCGTTTTTTATTCGAACTCACTCCTACCAGGGACTCGTGATCGAGAACCCCGGCTTTCTGCGCAACAACGGTGCCGGCGTGGCGGGTTTCGCCGCACATGGCACGCCTGCCTCCGGTAAGCGCGCTTTCGAACCTCAGTGCCAACCGGGCCGCGAGGCACTGCACCCCCGCCCCGGCCCATGACTATCGGCCGGCTGTCCGGTTGCGCGTTACCGCTGGGTCATCGTGGAAACCTTGGATCCATTCATCGATTCCGGGACCAAGGCTTTCGACCCTCTCCGAGTAGTAGCGCCCAGATCGGATAGTGTCGGTTTCCCGGTCAACCTCGTATATCACTACGGCTGCAACCTGTAGATCCTGCGCCGTAAAGATCGACTCGATCCAGATCTCTGAGGGTGTCTCGACCATGCGCTTCAACTCGATACGCCCCTCAGGGTATGTCGTAGTCAGATGCCGCATGTTTTTCACCTCCTGATCGCGACCGTGAAAGTTTCGGCTCGGATGCTGCGGCACGATCATCTCGAAGTCGGGATGGAATGCTGATGCCGCGCCGTCGATGTCGCTGCGGTTGATTGCCTCGACAAAACGCTGAACGGGGTTCAACTTCGTTCCCTCTGAACGACCGGCTGCGGGCATGTCAACCCCTTCCTGATGGAGTGGCGAACACCTGACATCCTCAGCCTGCCGGTCCGCCCAGCGCAACGATGTCGGTCCACCTGGGACTCTGCTCGGTGATCCCCCATCAATTCGAGACTGACCGAGACTCAAAACCGGCGCCTCACTAGTGTCGGGACCGTGCGAACGGCAGTCACGAGGTCGAGATCGACACTCACCCGGACGGGCCCCTTTGAAATGCGTTGGCAGCTCCGAGCGGACCGATGCTGGTGCTTCTGCGACATCGGCTGGTTGGGCGACCGATGACCGTGACCGAGCTGGTCGTTTGATGTCGGACCGATGGCGATCTGACAATGCCTGATGATGACGCCGAAATGGTGCTGCGACGGTACCTGAAGGCGCAAGAGGACAAGGACCTTGAGGCTCTGATGTCGTGCTGGCACTTCGACGTAGAGGTGACCCACCCGATGCGACCCGACCTCAGCTGGCGCGGTCTGGAAACGTATCGGCAGGCTTGGACGCGGATCTGGGAGATCAATCCCCACTCGCGGTTCGAGGTGGTGTCGAAGGCAGTCGCCGGTAACCGCATTTACCTTGAGGCACTCGTCGAGCATGCTGACGGGACGATGATTCCGAACATGAACATCCTCGAGGTCGAGAACGGCAAGATCCGACGAGGACGGGTCTATACCGACCGGCCGACGAGGGACGGAGTCAGCATCAACGCATTCGTGCGCGACCTCAACCCGCTAGAGCAACCCAAGAGGACACCACGGTCTATCGAGACGTCACGAGACGATCTAAAGCCCTGAGCGGGTCGGACACGCCTCGCGACGAGCGCCCAAGCTGATTCCAAGTGCTGGTCAGAAGCCAGCAGCCCAAACGAGCGGTGTTGGAACATCTCGGCTGGGCAGAGCGAAAATTTCAGCTACCCACGCCAGCCAAATCGATCAGCTCGCGACCCGAAAGCCGGGCTTGAACTCGACCGGGAGGTGCCTTACGCCCGAGATGAAGTTGGAGCGAAGCCACTCCGGCTGCTGAGCGATGCGCAGCCCCTCCAGCCGAGTGAGGATCTGCCCCAGCATCGCCTGGATCTCGGAGCGACCCAAGTGCGCGCCGAGACAGAAGTGAGGCCCGCCCCCACCGAAGGCGACATGCTCGTTTGGCCAGCGCGTGACGTCGAGCACGTCTGGGTCCGTGAACGCGCGCGGATCCCGGTTGGCGGAACCGTAATACATGACGACCTTGTCGCCTGCTGCGATCTTGGCCTCACCGAGCACCGTCGGCCGCCTGGCTGTACGCCGCATGTAAACGACCGGGCTCACCCACCGGAGGAGCTCTTCGATGGCCGTGTTGAGCCGCCGGTCGAGATCACCGCGTACGACGTCCAGTTGGTCGGGATGCTCCAGAAACGCAAGCATGCCGGTCGCCACCAGGTTTCGGGTCGTGTCGCCGCCGGCGTCAATCAGCAGAAGGAAGTACATCCCAAAGTCGACCTCGCTGAGTGGCTCCCCGTCGACCGTCGCATGAGCAAGCCTGGTCGACAGGTCGTCGCGGGGCTCGGCTCGCCGATCCTCCCAAACGCCATGCGCATACTGCAGCATCTCGAGGACCGCCATCATCCCCGCCTCGGGGTGCTCGGGATCCGGGGTGCTGTGGATCCTTTCTGTAAGGTCGTAGAGGGCGACTCCGTCAGCGAGCGGGATGCCGAGCATCTCGGCGATCACGTACGAGGGCATGAGCCCGGCGATGTCGGTGACGAGATCACACTCGCCTTCCTCGATCACACCGTCGATGATCTGTGCAGCCAAGACCCCTACGCGCGGGGCCATGTCCTTGACCGCCTTTGGGATGAAGTCGGGGACCGCTAGGCGCCGGTATTGCTTGTGATCCGGCGCATCCATCGAGATCATCATCCGGGGGGCGCCTTGACCTCCGCCGAGCGCTCCCGCCACAGCCGGGATCATGATGCCGTGTGCAGAGGAGAACGTCGTCGCATCGCGCCCAACCAGCTTCACGTCCTCGTACCGAGTGACAACCCAGAACCCCGACCCGTTCGGCTCCTCGTGCCAGTGGATCGGATCGTTGTCCCGGAGCCACGCAAACGCGTCGTGCGGTTGGCCGCCATCAAAGGCACCGGGATCCAGGAGATCGAGCGAAGGAGCCGTCGCCATGGGGAGAGGGTATTGCACCTGAAAACACCACTCGGTGGGGCTTGTTCATCACCCGACGTTCCCAAGGTCTAGGGCCACGGGAGATCGAGATCGTGGGACTCGACGGGTCTGCCCGGGTCGGACGGGGAAATCGGCGATGACTAAGTTTTCGTCTTTGCAGTACTTGCCACCGTTTGGCCTCATTTTTCAACGCCTGAGGGACAAAGAAGGACAACGTTCGCCGTATGGAGTACTTGGAACGTCCGCTCGCTGGGCTGGGTCGTCCGCTCGTATGAGATTTGATGCCGGGCGAGTCTGAGGAGCCAGTTGAAGCTGAGCAAGCCAGCGACATGCCAGAGCCAAAACGTCTGGTCACGCTGATTTCGACGAAGGGCAAGACTCCTGAGGAAGCCGCAGCCGAGATCATGGCGAACTGGCGGAAGTACAAAGAGTCCAGCGAATAGCCGTTCCGCCCGTGAAGAGTCCTCAACCCGTATAAAGGAAACGCGGACGAGGCGGGTCGTTTGGTCAGAGGCCTCCCGAAGGCAGACCCCCCCCGGCCCGCCCTACGGACACGATCGGCTGTGCTCAGCCAGGGCCGTGCGGGATCAAGGGTGGGGCACAATCTGCTCATGGCTGATGAAAGTTCGCTCACAGATGAGGCCATGAACGATTTCAGCACGACCTACGACGCGCTTGCGCATCGTTACGACGACTGGTCCGCCGCGGTCGTTCCCGACGTCCGCGCGGCGTGGGCGCGAAAGATAGACGCCTTCTTAACCGGGGGTGAGCGAGTAGTCGAGTTGGGTTGCGGAACGGGAGTGCCGGTCGGGAAGTTGGTATGCGCGACTTACGACTACACAGGAATCGACTCGTCAACAGGGATGCTTGCAAAAGGGCACGTCGCTCTGCCCGGGGTCATCTTCATGCGTGCCGACATGCACGAAGTGCAGTTCTCGCCGGGATCGCTCGGCGCCGTGATGGCCTTCTACTCCATCGGTCATACGCCGCGCGAGCGTCATGCAACGCTGTTCGCATCCATTGCATCGTGGCTCCGGCCCGGTGGTGTGTTCATCGGAAACCTTCACAGTCACGACGATGCCGATGACTACGAGCCCGACTGGCTAGGTGCTGGACCGATGCGCTGGAGCGGATTCGATATGGCGACGAACGTCGCGCTGCTCGCAGACGCGGGTCTTCAGGTCGTCGAGTCCGTAGTGATCGAGCAGACCGAGCCCGAGGGCACCAAGATTCATCCGCTCTGGGTCGTCGCACGGCGGGAGAGCTGACGAACCGTAATGAGTGAGTCGTTATCAGAGCCGAAGGCGCGGGTGGTGGCACCATGGAATGGCTCAACAGTCCTGGCCGAAAGCTGACTCTGGCGCTCGAGGCCCCGAAGGACATCGGAGAGGAAAGTGGTCCACAAAATGGGACATAGGCCTACCAGCAGCCCCAACGGGATTCGAACCCGTGTCTCCACCTTGAGAGGGTGGTGTCCTTGGCCACTAGACGATGGGGCCCCAGGAGTCCGCCGAAGGCGAGCTCCAGAGCTCGGGGGGGAGGACTCGAACCCCCAATAACAGGGCCAGAACCTGTCGTGTTGCCGATTACACCACCCCCGAATGGGCAGAAGAGAGGCTAGCGGACCGGCGCGCCAACCCAAATCTGCACCGGAGGGCGCAACTGCCGTTAGCCGAAACCCAGCCGCAGACGGTTGAGCTCCCGGTAGCCGATGATCCTGCCCGCGCCGACCGCGATCGCCTCTTTCAAGAAGTAGGGAACCGTCGCGAAACCGTTGATCGGCGATGTCCTGGTCGGAGCCGGGAACGGAACAAGCCCGAGCCCGCTGGAGATGGCCATCGACCGGTCCTCGTGGAACGGGTCGGTGGTGATCAAGACGGTCGAGTCGTGGCGCGCCTTGAGCAGCGCGGCAGCGTCGGCCAAGTTCTCGTAGCTGTCCATCCCCCCGACCTCCGCGATCGCGGACGACGGGACGTCATGGTGCTCCAAGTACATACCGCCGGCCTCGGCCTCGGTGAAACGATCGCCCTTTTCCTTGTAGCCGGTGACGACCACGAGCGGGGCAAGGTCGTCCCGGTACAAGATGAGCGCCTCGTTCAGCCGGGCTTGGAGATCCGGAGACGGCGTGCCGTTGTACTGAGCCGCTCCCATGACCACGATGGCGCTGACTCGTTGTGGCGAGAACTCGCGAGACGTCAGCCACACCTGCACACCGGTGACGACCAGGTACACGAGGATCGCCAGGACCAAGAGGACGATCGCCCGGATGATCGGGTGAAGGCGCCCGATCAGTGGGACTCGGGACAGCACCACTCAGGTGGCTTCGAGCCGATCGAGGGCATTCCCGAGCCGGGCCAGCACCTCGGTGCGGCCGAGGACCTCCAGGGACTCGAACAGTGGCGGCCCGACCGACCGTCCGGTGATGGCCACCCGGATCGGGTCTTGGGCCTTGCTGAGACCCCTGCCCACCGATTCGGCAATCGAGAGGGTGATCTCGTGCAGGACGTCTCGGCTCCACTCGCAATCGCCGTACAGGGCGGTCGCCTTGGTCAGGATCTCGGCGGACAGCGGATCCCCCGCCACCTTGGCCCAACTCTTTTCGTCGACATGCGGCTCGGCGAGGAACAAGAAGTCGACCATGAGCGGGACGTCACCCAACAGCCCCGCTCGTTCCTGAACCACCGGCGCGATCGCGGAGAACCGGGCCCGATCGAACCGGTCGGGCGGCCAGGGGACCGCCGAACCCGATGGAGACCAGGCCACCCCGTCGTCGGACGGCTCGACCCACGGCCTGGTCGCGGCCTCGAACTGGGCCGGGCTGAGGTCGCGGATGTACTCCTTGTTCAAATGGTTGAGCTTCTTCACGTCGAAGAATGCGGGCGCGTGGTGGACGTCTTCGAGTCTGAACTCGCGGACCATGGTCTCGATGTCCACCTTCTCCCGATCTCCCGCCGGGCTCCACCCGAGCAGGCCCAGATAGTTGCGGAACGCCTCGGCCAGGTAACCCTGATCCCGGAACGACTCGACGGCGACCGGGTCGCGACGCTTGGAGAGCTTCTTGCGTTGGGCGTTCACCAGCATCGGGAGGTGGGCGAACACCGGGATGGGCACCTCGTCCTTCGCGTCGAGCGCCCGCCAGACCAGCACGCCCTTCGGGGTCGTCGGCAGGAGGTCTTCACCGCGGATCACGTGGCTGATGGCGGTGTCGCGGTCGTCCACCGCGTTGGCCAGCACGAACAGCGGTTGGCCGTTCGACTTCACGCAGACGAAGTCCTCCATCGCATCGTGGGGGAACTCGACGTCGCCGCGGATGAGGTCGTGGATGACGGTCGTCCCCTCCCGCGGGGTGCGGAACCGCAGCGCGGTGCGATCGGTTCGGGCCAACCCACGGTCGCGGCAGTGGCCGTCGTAGCCCGGCGTCGGGTTGTCGCGGTTCCGGGCCAAGACGTCGTCGCGGGTGCAGTCGCACGCGTAGAGCTCACCGGCCGCCCACAGCTGCTCGGTGATCTCGCGGTATCGCTCGCCGCGCTCGGACTGGCGGTACGGACCCTCGTCGGGCTCCATGCCGAGCCAGGTCAGGCCCGAGAGAATCGCTTCCTCGGCGTCGCTCAGGCTTCGCTCCGCGTCGGTGTCCTCGATCCGGAGCACGAACGTGCCGCCCTCGCGGCGAACGAACAGCCAGTTGAACAACGCCGTACGGGCGTTGCCGACGTGGAGGTAGCCGGTCGGGGATGGGGCGAAGCGGACTCGGGGAGCGCTCAGGTTGCGGCGCCGATCACTGGGTCGAGCTACTCCTCGGCGATCGAGATTGCCTGGGTCGGGCAGCTCCGAACCGACTCCTCGAGCCGGTCGCGCATCGACTCGGGTGGGTTCTCGTTCAAGACATAGAGGAATCCGTCGTCTCGGACCTCGAAGACCTCGGGGAGGATGCTCATGCAGACGGCGTTGCTCGCGCAGCGATCAAAATCAACGACGACCTTCACGGACACCTCCCGGTTCCCACCCTCGTGACGAGGCTCAGCTTACCGACGGGGGGTCGGTGGCCCCGACGCCCCCGGTCGTGGGCTCGCCATCTCGACGCCCGGTAAGTTCGTCGGGCACTCCCGCCAAGAGCTCCTTGAAGAAGGCCTTGTCGTTGAGCAGCGGCACGTCGGCCAAGAAAAGGCGCCCATAACGCTCGAAGTACATGAGCTGTTTGGACAGAAGGAAGGTCCCGCGGTCGAATTCCGAGAAGAGGCCGCCCGAGGCGTCGGCCATCCGACGGACCCGACGCTGGAACCGCAGCCGGCGGATGATCGCCCTGAACGACCTCCGGTGGGCCTCCACACCCTGGGCCCGGGCCAGTTGGAGCTGGACCGTCTGGAGCATGTCGGCCAAGCTCACCTCGCCGAAGGGGCGCGTCAGGGTCGGCTCGACCAATGCCCGGATGAACTGGGCCATCTCGGCTTCGTCCATCCCGACTGCGATCCCGAGTGCCGGCCCGTAGGTCTTGACGAGGTGATCGGTCACCTCGGCCCACGCGTCCTCCTCACCGAGGGCGGCCGCCAGCAACCGCAGGACGAATCGGTGCGTGGCCCGATCGAGTCGGCCGACGATGCCCCAGTCGACGATGCCGATGCGACCGTCCCGAAGCAAGAGCATGTTGCCGGCGTGTGCATCACCGTGGAAGACGCCCCAACGGACCGTGTGCAAGAAGAACGAGCGGACGACGTCCTCGACCAGCGGGCCCGGGTCGACACCGAGCTCGGCCACCTGGGTCAGGTCGTCGATGGGCACTCCATCCAAGAGCTCCATCGTCAAGACGTTGGCCCCAGAAAGTTCGGGGTAGGGCTCCGGTACGACGATGCGCGGTAGGTCGACCTCGGTCAAGAGCAGCCGGAAATGGGCCATGGTCCGGGCCTCGTTGCGCAGGTCCATCTCCTCGCCGACCTGGATGCGGAAGCCGTCGACGAGCTGGAGCACCGATCCGGCCATCTGGTCGCCCGTCTGGCGGGCCAAGACTTCGAACAGCGGTTGCATCAGATCGAGATCGGTGGCCACCTGCAGTTCGATCCCCGGCCGGATGATCTTGACCGCGACCTCGCGGCCGTCATGAAGCGTGGCCCGATGCACGACCGCGATCGAGGCGCGTCCGAACGGCTCCGGGTCGAAGGAGGCATACGCCTCGTCGATCGACATGCCGAGGTCCTCTTCGATCCGCACGCGCACATCCGCGAACGGGGCGGCCGGGCCGGTGTCGAGACACGAACGGAACTCCTGAGCCACCTCTTCGCCGAACATCCCCGGCGACGACGCCATGATCTGCCCGAATTTTATGAACGTCCCACCGAGGTCCTCGAAGGTCAGGCGAAGCGGTCGTGCGAAGGCGCTCGGGTCCAGGCGCGCGCGGGGTCGCTCGCGCAGGTGTCCGATCGCGACCGGGAGGAAGTGGCGAGTCGCGACCTGTGCGATGTGCACGCCGCGGCGGGCGAGCGCAACCGGGCTGGGCTCGGGGAGCCTGCGGGGATGGATGCGGGGCGGGGCGGGAGTGCTCCCGGCATCACCGGTCACGCGCCCCCGACGGCCGTTACCCACGGTCGAAGGCTAGGCCACCGATCGAGAAACCCCGCCCGAGCAGCGTGCGGGGGCACGGGTTGACGGCGCCTCGTTGGGTCAGGCGACCTCTCGGGCCAGCTTCTTGCGGCGCCCGGAGATCACGACGCCGAGAGGTGAACGGGCCAGGCGCCAGAGACCGGCCCAGCGGCCGACGGCCGAGAAGAGCTCAGCGACGTCAGCGGCCGGCGCGAACACGGTCAACACGCCGTCGTCGGTGTCGATCTCGAGTACCTGGAGTCGCCGTCCGTCCGGGGCCACGTGGGACTCGTCGGCCGAGAAGCCGCGCAAGGAACGCCAGACGATCGCGACTGGTTCGGACTCGACCGAGGTTGCATCGGTGTTGGCATCGGGTTCGAGCTCACCCGACACCCGGGCCATCAGGAGGCCGTCACGAGTGACCTGCACCCGGCACCGAAAGACGGACCGGCTGAGGGGATGCATGAGCAGAGCCTCGATCATCACTCGCTCGGACAAGGGGTTGCTGCTCGTCGAAGACTCCTGGGGTGCAGCGGCCCGATCATCACCGTGCCGCGTGTTTGGTGATTGTCCCGGATCGGCTCCGACTGCCTGTCCGGTTCCCACACTACGGCCCGGGGGGCCGATTAATCGGGACTCCCCCGCTCACCTCGGGCGATGCCCGAGACTCGACTCGCTCGTCGGGTCTTGTACATGTCAGCGGGACGTCCGAGGGAGCCAGGCGGAGTCGCCGGATCGGCGCCTTCGGGCGCCCGCTAGCGTCGTGAGAACCACATGAGAGGTCACATCGACCAGAAGATCGTCGTCGGTGTCGTGTTCGTGTCGGCCATGTTCATGAGCATCCTCGATGCCACGATCGTGAACGTCGCGCTTCCGACCATCGGCCGCGACTTCCACGTGCCGGCGACCGCCGTCGACGGGGTCTCGATCGCGTTCTTGGTCAGCCTGGCCGTGTTCATCCCCGCATCGGGATGGCTCGGTGACCGCTTCGGCGCCAAGCAGGTCCTGCTCACCGCGATCGTCGTCTTCACCACCGCGTCCATGCTGTGCGGGATCGCCCAGACGCTTGGCGAGCTCGTCTTCTTCCGGGTCCTCCAAGGCGTGGGCGGCGGAATGCTGGCGCCCGTCGGGATGGCGATGCTGTTCCGGGCCTATCCGCCCGAGGAACGGATTCGGGCTTCGTCGATCCTCATGACACCGACGACCGTCGCACCGGCACTCGGGCCGATCCTCGGCGGCATCTTGGTCACCACCCTCTCGTGGCGGTGGGTGTTCTTCGTCAACCTTCCGATCGGCATCGTCTCATTCGTGTTCGGTCTGCTGTTCCTCGAGGGGGGGACCGAGCACAGTCCGGGGCGCTTCGACGTTTCCGGGTTCTTGCTGGCCGGCCTGGGCCTCGGTTCGCTCATGTACGGCGTCTCGGAGGGACCGATCAAGGGCTGGGGGTCGGTGACGGTGGCGACGACCATCGTGTGCGGGCTCATCGGGATCGCTGCGCTGGTGGTCGTCGAGCTTCGAAAGGTCGAGCCGATCATCGACCTGCGGCTCTTCAAGAATCGCCTGTTCCGATCGTCCAACGGCGTCATCTTCCTCACAATGGCCGCATTCGTGGGCACCATCTTCACGGTCACGCTCTTCTACCAAGACGGTCGCGGCCTGTCCGCGCTCACCTCAGGTCTGGGCGTCTTCCCCGAAGCCATCGGGGTCATGCTCGGCGCACAGCTCGCCACACGGGTCCTTTACCCCCGCCTCGGGCCTCGCCGTCACATCTGCGCGGGCCTGCTCCTGATGGCGGTGACGGCGGCGCTCATGGCGCTGATCGGCCCGAATACCAGCTTGTGGTGGTTGCGGGGGCTCATGTTCGTTCTCGGCGTCTCGATGGCCGGGGTCTTCGTGCCGGTGCAGGCGGCGGCGTTCGCCACCATCAGTCCGGCGGCAACCGGTCGCGGGTCGACCATGTTCAACGCGCTCCGCCAGCTCGGTGGGGCGATCGGCGTCGCCGCGTTCACCTCGGCCATCGTCGCAGTCGGTGCCTTCCACCGGGTGTCGGGGCACGTCACCCCGGAGCTGGGTGGCTACCACGTTGCCTTCCTGGCTGCGGGGGCAGTGGCCCTCTGCACGTTGCCGATCGCCTCGAGAATCAGCGACCTCGATGCGGCGGCCACCATCGTGCGCCGCACGAAGGCCGTCCGGCCGCCGGCCGGCGCAGGCGTCCCCCAGACGGTCGGCGAGCTCGCCTAGCCCGGCTCCGGGCTCGGCATGATCCGACCGCGGCCATCTGCGGGTCGACGTAGGGGCGAATACGTAGCATGACCGGGATGCGCCGCCTGGCCGACTCGACGATGGGGGCGTTCGCCAGCCTCCTAGTCCGCATCTTCTTCCGCCGGATCGAACTCGAGGGAGCGGAGAACATCCCGGCGTCGACCCCGATCGTGCTCGTGGCCAACCACCTGAACGGGCTGGTCGACGGGCTCCTGCTGATGGCGACGCTCCGCCGGTACCCCCGCTTTCTCGGGAAGTCGACCCTGTTCGCGATCCTCCCGCTGTGGCCGTTCCTGAAGTTGGCCGGCGTCGTCCCCGTGTACCGGGCTCAGGACCACGTCGCGACCGACCGCAATGCGGCGACATTCCGCACGTGTCGCCAACTGCTCGCGCACCGCGGCATGGTCGCGCTCTTCCCCGAGGGGGTGAGCCACAACGAGCTCGAGCTCCAACCGCTGAAGACCGGAGCGTCTCGAATCGCCCTCGGCGCAGTGGTCGACGACGACATCGCCGACGTCGTCATCTTGCCGGTGGGTCTCGCCTACGACGAGAAGGCCCGATTCCGCTCCCGGGCCCTCGTCCGGGTGGGAGCCCCGTTCTCGCTGTCGCGTTGGGTCGACGACTACCGTGCCAACGACCATCGGGCCGTGGTCGCCTTGACCGAGGAGATCACGGTCCGGCTCAGCGCGGTCAGCCCCGTCTACGGCACCTGGATCCAGGCGCGACGGCTCGGCGACATCGCGGAGCTGGTCGCGCGCCCGCTCGGCTCGGCGGCGCCGGTCGACGTCGCGCTGGCCGATCGAGAGCGGGTGGCCAAGCAGCTGACGGCCATCGCGGCCGATCTGGACCGCCGGGAGGGGTTGAACGCGTTGGGAAAGGCGTACGACGTCTACGCATGGGACCTCGACCTGGTCGGCCTGACCGACGCCCAGGTGGCGGCGAGCTACCGGGGCGGCAAGATCCGGCTGGTGTTCGTGTGGTCCGTTCTCAAGGTGCTCCTCGCGCTGCCGCTAGCGGTGCTCGGTGCGCTGATCCATCTCGTCCCGTATCAGGTCATGAAGCGAGTGGCGAAGATCCCGACCAACGAGGGCGTGAAGGCCACCGTCAAGCTGCTCGGGTGCTTCGCGTCGTTCACGCTGCTCTACGCGGGCCTCGGCGTGCTGTTCGCGGAACTGTTCTCGCCGCTGGCCGGTCTCGGGGCGGCGGTCGCCGGTCCGATCAGCGGCTATTTCACGGTCCGGTTCTCGGAGCGGTTCAAGCGGCTCGGCGGGGCGCTCGCCGGCTACCGGGCCGCGGCGCGGCGAGCGGTGGTCTCGACGGTGCGCGAGCACCGGGCCGACGTGGTGACCGCAGGGCGGCAATTGCTCGATCCGGCCCCCTGAACGCCGGCCAGGCCACCGGGGGGATGGCGACAACGGCCCACCGTCCTCACCTGGGCAAACAGGCACGCTGCCGGGTTTTCGGAGGCCACCGAAGTAAAGTCGCTCACGAGTGCTCTTCGTTGAGATCTTCCGCCTGATCCTGGTACTGATCGGCGCGCTTTCCGGTTACGAGATCGGGCATTCGCCCCACTCGTCCACCGGGCAGGTCGTCGGCCTGGTCATCGGGGCCCTCGCCGCCTACGTGGTGGGCGGCATACTCGGCCGCCTGCTCAGGAACACCGGCGACAGCGCGGCCGATCGCTTCGACCGCATCCCCCCCGGCGAGCTGTTCGCAGGCACCCTGACCGGCATGGCCGGTTTCCTGCTGGGCACGGCCCTCAGCGTGCCGCTCGTCGTGTTCGTGAGCTCCCCCATCGTCTGGCCGGCCGCTGCCGCGCTGGCATGGGCCTTCACCTGGATCGGCTTCCGTGTCGGCATCCAGAAGGGTCGCCAGGTGGTCGCGGCGGCGGGTCTCGGGCGCATCCTGGCCCCGCCGGCCGAGCCACCGCCGGGCTACGCGATGTTGGTCGACAGCTCGGCCGCCATGACGCCGTTCCTGCTCGTCCTCGGCCGCTACGGCCTGCTGGTCGGGGGCCTCGTGGTCCCCCGGTTCGTCATCGACCAGCTGCAGACGATGGCGGCCGGTCCCGACCCCGTCACCTCGCGCCGGGCCCGGCGGGGCCTCGAGCGCCTCGACGTGCTCCGCGACCTGCGCGTGCCGGTGCACGTCGCCGAGAACGAGGTCCCGGAGATCGACGACCACACCGACCGGTTGGTCGAGGTCGCCCGCCGGCTCGGGCTCCGCCTCGTGACGTGCTCGGGTCAGGTCCGAGAGGCGGCCAAGCGCCGCGGCATCGCGGTCACCGACCTCCGACCCCTGGCCAACGAGCTCACGCCCGACCACCTGCCGGGCGAGCAGCTGGTGCTCGACCTCACGAAGGAAGGGAACCAGCCGCGCCAGGCCGCCGGTTACCTCGCCGACGGCGACCTCGTCGTCGTCAACGACGCCTCACACATGATCGGAAGAGAGAACGTGGTCATCGAGGTGCTCTCCACGCGCCGGACCAACCAGGGCCTGCTGGTCTTCGCGAAGCTCGCCGACCGGCCGTCCAACGCGGGTCCGATCGCCAACGGGTTGCGCACCACCCCCCTCGACGACGAGTACCCCGTGGACAAACAGGTCGCGATCGACTGAGGCTTCAGGCCTTGTTGACCGCCGCCACGAGCTTCTGCAGCGTGTCCTTGGCGTCGCCGAAGAGCATCGTCGTCTTCGGGTCGTAGAGGAGCTCGTTGTCGATGCCGGCGAACCCGGGCCGCATCGAGCGCTTGAGGAACACGATGTTCTCCGCCGAGTCGGCGTTGATGATCGGCATCCCGTAGATGGGGCTCCCGGGCGTGTTGCGCGCCGACGGGTTGACCGTGTCGTTGGCCCCGACCACGAGCGCGACGTCGGCCGTCGCCAGCTCCGGGTTGGCGTCGTCCATCTCCTTCAACTCCTCGTAGGGGACGTTGGCCTCGGCGAGGAGCACGTTCATGTGCCCGGGCATGCGCCCCGCCACCGGGTGGATCGCATAGAAGACGTCGACGCCCCGGGCCCGCAGCGCGTC
>PMOQ01000061.1:66895-81313 GCA_003161255.1 Acidimicrobiaceae bacterium
GAGCGCCCGTCTGGGCTCTCGGTGGCGCCACTGGCCGTGACGACCGAGCCGAACGCGCTGAACAAGATGTTGGGCAGCGAACGGCCCATGGCCGTGCTCATCATCCGGGTCAACAGCATGCCCGAGGCCCCGACCAAGGTGCCGGCGACCACCAGCAGGTTCGAGTTGAGCGTGAACCCCGATGCGGCAACGGCCAGGCCGGTGAAGGCGTTGAGCAGCGAGATCAGCACCGGCACATCGGCGCCGCCGATCGGCAGCACGAAGATGACGCCGAGGATCAATGCGAGCGCGAGCAGGACCCAGATGAGCGCCGTCGACGACGTGATCAGGATCGCGAGCACGATGCCGAGGCTGGCCACACCGACGACGGCATTGATCATCTGCTGGGCCGGGTAGACCACCGGCCGGGTCGTGATGAGCTCCTGGAGCTTCACGAACGCGAGCGCCGAACCGGCGAAGGACAGCGCGCCGACCAGCACCCCGAACACGACCTCGAGCACCTTGTAGGTGGCCACTTGCTTGGGGTCGCTGCCGATGAACTCGGTGATCGAAACGACCGCCGCCGCCCCGCCGCCCACCCCGTTGAACGCCGCCACCATCTGGGGCATCGCGGTCATCTTCACGAGTCGCGCCGCCGGGACGCCGACGGCGGTCCCAATGACCATGGCGATCACGATGAGCCCGACGTGGTCGAGATGGGGCTGGGCGAAGGTCACCCCGATGGCGAGGGCCATGCCGGCCGCGGCGAGGAGGTTCCCGGCTCGAGCACGCTTGGGCGAGCTCAGGCCCTTGAGGGCCAGGATGAACGAGACCGCGGCGACCAGGTAACAGAGGTCGATGACCGTCCCCCGGCTCACGTCCCGCCCCCGTCGGCCGGCTCCTCGGGCTGTTCGGGCGCCGCCGGTCCGCTCGGCGGCTGACGGGGCTTGAACATGTGCAGCATGCGGTCCGTCACCACGAAGCCGCCGACGACGTTCAACGTGGCCAGGATGACCGCGATGAAGCCGAGCGCCTCCTCGGCCCCGGTGTGCGCCGAGCCGAGCACGATCATCGAGCCGACCAGGATCACGCCGTGGATCGCGTTGGACCCCGACATGAGGGGGGTGTGCAGGATGCTCGGGACCTTGGAGATCACCTCGATCCCGACGAAGCCGGCCAGGATGAAGATCGTGAACAGCTCGAGCAGGCCGTTGGTCACGAGTCGGCACCCTCTTCGGTGGCGGTTTGCTCTGCGGGGCCGGCCGCCTCTTCGACGGCGCGTTCGGCCGCCGGGGCGTGTCCGGCCACGGGCTCCGGCTCGGCTCGGATGGGGTAGTGCGGCAGGTCGAGGACCTCGGCCGTCGGGCCGTGGACGGCGTGGCCCTCCCGCAGCACGCAACACCCGATGACGATCTCGTCCTCCCAGTCCGGCGCGACGGCGCCGTCGCGACCGATGAGCGCCAGGAGGTTGGAGGCGTTGCGCGAGTAGAGGAGGCTGGCGTGGGTCGCCATCGACGACGGGGGGTTGGCCACGCCCACCACGGTCGTGCCCTCGACCACGATCTCCTGGCCGACCTTGGTCGACTCGCAGTTGCCGCCGTTGTCGGCGGCCAGGTCGATGACGACCGAACCGGGGGCCATCGCCCGCACCACCCGCTCGGTCACGAGCACCGGGGCCTGACGGCCCGGGACCGACGCCGTCGTGATCACGACGTCACTGGCGGTGACGGCGGCGGCGAGCGCCTCTTGCTGGCGGGCCAGCTCCTCGGGGGTCAGCTCACGGGCGTAGCCGCCGGTCCCCTCCGCCGAGATCCCGAGGTCGACGAACGTCGCTCCGAGGCTCTCCGCCTCCTCCTTCGCCGCGGCGCGGACGTCATAGGCGCGGACCACGGCACCGAGGCGCCGCGCCGTCGCGATGGCCTGGAGACCGGCCACGCCGACACCCATCACGAGGACCTTGGCCGGCGGCACGGTGCCGGCTGCGGTCATGAACATCGGGAAGAACTTGGCCAGGTGCTCCGCGGCGAGCAGCCCGGCCCGGTAGCCCGAGACGGTCGCCTGCGACGAGAGCGCGTCCATCGACTGGGCCCGGCTGATCCGGGGCACCAGGTCGAAGCTGAAGACGGTTGCCCCCTTCTCGGCGAGGATCCTGAGGGCATCGGCACTCTGGGCCGGCTGGAGGAAGCTCAGCACGGTGACGCCGGCCGGCATCAGCCGGGCCTGGTCGGGGTCGGGCGGGTTCACCGAGAGGACCACCTCGGCATCGGAGAGCAGCGCCGCGACATCTTGAGCGATCGACACCCCGGCGTCGGCATAGGCGCCATCGGTGAACGCAGCCGCGTCGCCGGATCCCGATTGGACGGTGATCCCCCAACCGGCGTCGATGAGGCGCCGACCGATGTCGGGGACCATGGCGACGCGGCGCTCCCCGGCGCGGGTCTCGGTGGGGACGGCCAAGAGCACGAGGACGTTTTCTATCAGTTCGGCCGGAGCAGCCCCGAACCGAGCGGGCGGGTGCCGGTTAGCCGGTCCGTTCGCCGAACGTGAACGGCTGGTGGGCGACCGGGGTCGCCTCGGCGTGCGCCTCGTCCTTGCGCTCGGACCAGCCGACGCCCTCGAGTGCGAAGCAGTACCCGGGCTCGTTGGCCAGGCTGGCGGCAGTCTCGATCGGGAGTGGTGGTGCGAAGAAGTACCCCTGGGCGGCGTCGCACTCGAACTCACGGACGATCGAGGTCTGGAGGGAGGTCTCGACCCCCTCGGCGACGGTCGAGATCCCCTCGGAATGGGCCAGGGAGACGACGGTCTCGACGACCAGGCGGTTGATGCCCTGGTGCGCCTCGAGGGATCCGACGAAGGACCGGTCGATCTTCACGGTGTTGACGGCCATACGACGCAGGACGTCGAAGGAGGTCCAGCTCGTGCCGACGTCGTCGACGGCCAGCTCGACCCCGAAGTCCCCGATGGTGCGCAGATCGTTCATCGCGACGTCTTCAACGAGCGCGTGCTCGGTGACCTCGATCGTCAGTCGATCCGGCTCGAGCTCGGAGAGCTCCAGCGCCTTGGCCACGGCGCTGGAGCCGACGCCCCGCCGGAGCTGGATGATCGAGAGGTTGACGGCCAGCTGGATGTTCTTCGGCCAGCTCGCAGCCTGCTGGCATCCCTCCGCGAGAACCCATTCGCCCAGCTGCACGATGTCGCCGTTGGCCTCGAGCCACGGGAGGAGGAGGCTCGGAAGGATCATCCCCTCCTCGGGATGGCGCCACCGCAACAGGGCCTCAAATCCGAGCAAGCGACCGGAGGCGAGATCGACCAGCGGCTGGTATTCGAGCGCGGGCTCACCAGTCAGGATCAGGGACTCGGTGTCCGGTTGGGCACTCGCCTCGTTGGCCATCGTGGATCGCCTTCCTGGCCGGACCGACGCGCCGGCACGGAGCGGACCGAGGGTCGCACGCTCCTGTGAGACACATTCTGCCCGACCGCATCACCAAATTCAGTGATCCACCAGGGAAGAAGGGACACGGTGGCTCGGCCCGGCACCCCCCTTGCGCACGCGCGGAGGACGTCCGAGCAAACCAGCAGGGGCCCGGTCGGTCGGCCAAGTACCCTGGCCGGAATCTGAGCGCCGACCATGGAGGCGATCATGGCGTTCGACGTGGGCAAGGTCCTTGCGGACCGACACGGAGAAAACTTCGAGCTCCACAACGAGCTCATGAACCCCCAGATGGCCCGGGTGCTCCGCACGCTGGGCTTTGACCGGTTCTACGTGCGCGGCGAGGGCTGCTACCTCTACGACGATCGCGGGGAGCGCTACCTCGACATGTTGTCGGGCTTCGGCGTCTTCGCCCTCGGACGGTCCCATCCCGGGATCAAGGCCGCCCTCCACCAGGCCATCGACCTCGACCTGCCCAACATGGTCCAGATCGACTGTGCGCTGTTGCCGGGGCTCCTGGCCGAGGCCCTGGTGGCCCGTTCCCACGAGGACATCCGCCGGGCGTTCTTCTGCAACTCGGGGGCAGAGGCCGTCGAGAGCGCCATCAAGTTCGCCCGGTACGCGACCAGGCGGCCGCGCATCGTCTATGCGGGCCACGCTTTCCACGGGCTGACCACCGGCGCCCTCGCACTGAACGGCGGGGCCGAGTTCAAGAACCGATTCGGGCCGCTCGTCCCGAGCACCGAGGTGCCATTCGGGGACATCGAAGCGCTGCGGCGCCAGCTGAGACGGGGCGACGTGGCCGCCTTCATCGTCGAGCCGATCCAGGGCAAGGGGGTGAACGTCGCCACAGCCGAGTACTGGCACGAGGTCCAAGAGCTGTGCCGTCGCTACAAGACGCTCTTCGTCACCGACGAGGTGCAGACCGGGCTCGGGCGCACCGGGCGCTTCTTCTGCCACGAGCACTGGGGGCTCCGCCCCGACATCATCACGGTGTCAAAGGCGCTGTCGGGGGGCTTCATCCCGGTCGGGGCCATGCTGTGCACCGAGAAGGTCTTCATGAGCGTCTTCAGCTCGATGGACCGGGCCATGGTCCACTCGAGCACGTTCGGTCGAAACCAGCTCGCCATGGTGGCCGGTCTGGCCACCCTCGATGCGCTCGACGAGGAGGGACTCGTCGAGCACTCCCGGGTGACGGGCGAGCAGTTCGCGGCGAAGCTGGGCCGGCTGGTCGAGCGCTACGAGATCTTCCACGAGGTCCGGGGGCTCGGCCTCATGATCGGCCTGGAGTTCGGACCCCCGACCACGCCCCGTCTGCGGCGGCGCTGGAACGCCATCGAACGGATCCGACCGGCCCTCTCGTCGCAGGCCATCGTGGTGCCCCTCTTCCATCGGCACCGGATCTTGACCCAGGTCGCCGCCGACAACGCGAACGTCATCAAGCTGCTCCCCGCGCTCATCGCCGGCGAGGCCGAGGTGGACGCCTTCGTCGAGGCGCTGGACGATGTCCTCGCGTCGGCCCAGAAGGGGGCTGGGCTGCTGTTCGAGATGGGGCGCACGATGGCCAGGGGCGCACTGCCGGGCGGGAAGCGCCGGCCGAGCCGGAAGGGCGTCGAGCTGGACGTGACGACGAACGGTGTCGGACCGAGTCCGAACGGCCACGGCGCGCCGGTCCGGACCGAGACGACCGCGAGCAACGCTTGAGCGACGGCGCGGGTGCAGGAGGGCCGTCGGTCCTCCTGGCGGAGGGGGACATCGTTGCCGTCACCGGGGCGGCCGGCTTCATCGGCTCTGCGATCGTCCGGGCGCTGCTTCCGCTCGGGGTGAAGGTGGTCGCGCTCGTCGAGCCCGGAGGTTCGACCGCCAACCTGGACGGTCTGGACGTCGACGTGCGAACGGTCGACATCCGGGAACTGGCCGAGGTGCGTTCGGCGTTCGACCACGCGCGGGCGGTGTTCCACACCGCCGCGCTGTTCGCGTTCTGGGCCAAGGATCCCGACGTCTTCTACGACGTGAACGTGCAGGGGACCCGCAACGTCGTCGCGGCCGCACTCGCCGCGGGAAGTGAGCGGATCGTCTACACAAGCACGGTCGCGACCATCGGGCTCCACCCGGGTTCGGAGCACCCCGCCGACGAGACCGTGTTCACGCACATCGACCACCTCTACGGCCACTACAAGCAGTCGAAGTACGTCGCCGAACACGAGGCGCTCCGGGCCGCCGCGGAGGGGGCGCCGCTCGCGCTGGTTCACCCCACCTTTCCGCTCGGTCCCCGGGACATCCGCCCGACACCGACCGGCAAGGTGCTGCTCGACTTCTTGAACGGCCGGATGCCCGGCTACGTGGACACGGCCATGAACGTGGCCCACGTGGAGGACCTGGCCCAGGGACACCTGTTGGTCCTCGAACGCGGCCGGCAGGGCCGCAGCTACATCATCGGTGGGGAGAACCTCTCGATGCGGTCGTTGTTGAGCGAGGCCGCTGCGTGCACCGGCCTCACCGCTCCGACCCGGCGGTGGCCGGGAGTAGTCGGCCTCGGGGCCGGCTACGTGTCCGACGTTGTCGAGGGCCGCATGCTGCGCCGCCAACCGCACGTGCCCCTGGAGGCGGCTCGGATGTCGCTCACCCACATGATCTTCGACGACACGAGGGCGAGGGAGGAACTCGGTTACACCTCCCGGCCGCCGGCCGAGGCGATCTCGGATTCCGCGCATTGGTTCGTCGACAACGGGTACGTGCGGCCCGAGCGGGTCAGCCAGATCACGTGGCCGTCCGCCCCGGGACCGTCGGACTGACGCTTCGGCACCCTGGCCCGATCGACATCGGTCCTCGGGATGACCGGGGCTCGGAAGTAACGTGCATCGTTGGCATCGAACCCGATGAGCGAGCAAGAGACCAGCTATCCCGAGTGGGTTTTCTCGGGCGAGGCCGAGAACCACCACTATCTCGTCCCGGCGGTCCTGCGCGCCCTGCCGGCCGGCCGGGTGCGGGTGCTCGACCTCGGGTGCGGCAACGGAGCGTTGACGGCCAAGATCCACCAGGCCGGCAAGGACGTGACGGGGGTCGACTTCACCCCGAGCGGTATCGAGCGGGCCCGTCGGTCCAATCCGGGCGTCGACTTCGTCATCCACGACCTGAACGAGCCGCTCCCCGGGTCCCTCCGGGGCCAGTTCGACGTGGTGGTCTCGGCCGAGGTGATCGAGCACCTGTTCTTGCCACGAACGCTGTTCACCCGCTGCCGAGAGGCGCTCGGCGACAGCGGACAGGCCATCATCACCACGCCGCTCCACGGGTACTGGAAGAACCTCGCCATCGTGGTGACCGGGAAGTCCGATCACCATTGGAACCCGCTGGCCGACTACGGCCACATCAAGTTCTTCTCCAAGAGGACCTTGCGGGAGACGGCCCGGGAGTGCGGGTTCGAGCCGGTCGGCGTCGTGGGCGCGGGCCGGGTGCCCCTGCTCCGGGCGACCATGGTGATGACGGCCAACCTCCTCCCCCGGTAGGACCGACCGGTAATCCTCGGTCGTTTTGCGGGCTGCGAACGTGTCCGAATCCAGCCAGAATGTGTCGCCGCTCCATGTCAGTATCGAATCGGGACCACAGACATGGAGGCGGACCCGTGAGCATCACAGAGCAAATGATCGACACCGAACCAACCACGCAGTTGTGTGTTGAAACCCCGATCGGCGGCCTGGTCGTCTCGGGGAACGACGAGTTCGTGACCGAGGTGCTCCTGGCGGTGCCCGGGCGCAGGGTGACCGTGTCCGTGGACCGCTCGGGCCTGCGGGGCCCCGTTCTCGACGCAGCCCGCCAGCTCGACGAGTACTTCGAGCGGAAGCGCACCGAGTTCGATCTGCCACTCGCGCTCTCGGGAACGGAGTTCCAAGAACGGGTATGGCTGACCTTGGCCGAGATCCCCTATGGCGAGACGATCAGCTACGCGGAGTTGGCCCGATGGGTGGGCCGCCCCCAGGCCTTCCGCGCCGTCGGACAGGCGAACGGCGCCAACCCGATCCCGGTGATCCTGCCGTGCCACCGAGTGATCGCCGCGGACGGCACCATCGGTGGGTACGGCGGCGGCCTGCCGGTCAAGCGGCAGCTGCTCGCGCTCGAGTCCGGCGGCTGAGCCCGGCTACGCCGGGGCGTGAGCGTGCCGTTCGGGGCGGGCGAGTGCGGATCCCGTACGTAGGCCCGGCCAGCGCGGTGCATAGGTGCAGCGCGTCGGAACATCGCCTACCGTCAGGGGATACCGAGCCCGAGGAGTCCCGTGCCCGCTATCCGGATTCGTCATCGGGCGCGCCCCGGTGCGACCGCGCTGGCATCGTGGTGGCCCTCGCGCTGGCCGGCTGCAGCAACTCCCCAGCCGCACTGGCCAAGTCCACGACGACCACCACCACCACGACGGTGCCGCCGACCACGACCTCGACCAGCGCTGCGGCCGTCGGACCGCCGTGCACCTCGGCCGCCATCACCGCCGGCATCCAGGCCTCGCCGAACAACGATCTCATCGCGGTCAATGGGTTCGGCTGCTCGGGAGCGTGGGCGTGGGCGGGCGTGACACTCGGGACGAACGCCCAGAGCTCGTTCGACGCCATCATGGTGCTCATGGCCTCGGGCCCGGCGTGGGCGGTCGCCGACCGAGCCACCGCGTGCAACCAGCACCTGGTTCCAGCCGACATCTACAACGACGCCTGCACGACCAGCTGAACCTGGACAATCGGCGCCGGGCCGCTGATTGTCTCGACGCGGACCGGCGGTAGGGTCGGGCGGTGAGCCCGCTCGACCTGGTGATCGACGCCGGCGCCCTCGCGTGGATCCTGTACCGCCAGCGCCGGGTCCGGCGGGTCCGGCTCCGGTTGAGCGGGCGCTTCCCGATCCTGTTGTCGCTCGTCGGGCTGTTCCAGTTCCTGCACTACACCGAGACGCACTCGCTCGGCGCCAAGGTCTCGGCACTGGTCATCGGCAGCTTCGTCATCGGTGGCGCCGCGTTGGGGGTCGCTCGGGCGGCCACGGTCAGGCTGGTCGGCCTACCCAAGGGGGTCGCGCAGCAGGCCACCTGGATGACCATGGGCCTGTGGTTGGTCTCGGTCGGCGCCTACTTCTCGGTGAGCCCGGTGGTGGTGTCGCTGCACGGGCCAGACGGTGTCATCGGGGCCAGCCTGCTGCTCTTCTTGGCCATCACGCTCGGGGTGCAGAACACGGTGGTCCACCACCGCGCCATCCGGTTCCTCATGCGGGGCCCGTCGACCTCGGGGGTCCATGCGGACGCCGTCGACGCGCGCTCCTGGGAGGAACCACCCAAGGATTGACCTACCCGGCGACGGCCTTCTCCATGGCGGCGAGGCCGGCGATGAGCGCGTCGGCCTGCGCTGCGTCGAGCACCGAGTAGGCCGGTCCGACCATGCGGTTGGTGAGCTCGTCGGCCGCGGCGAGCTTCGCCCGGTCCTCGTCGGTGACGTCCGGCACGTGATCGTCGGTGTAGCCGAAGAACGTGAAGAAGTCGGGGCGTCGGATGTAGTGGGCGACCTTCGGCTCGAGGAGTTGGGCCAGCACCGCGGCTATGTGGACCGAGCCGCGGAACTCGCGCAACACCGTGACGAGCTGCATCGCCCGTCCCGGCAGATCATCAGCGAGGGGTTCGGCCGCGATGCCGGCGTAGAGGGCCAGCCCGGCCGGGTCGGCGGCGTCGTTGACCGCGCCGGCGGCGTCGCAGAAGGCGTCGAGGCCGGCGATGCCGGAGAACTTCAACCGCCCGAACGCGGCGCAACACTCGTGATACTCGCGACCGGCGGTGCGGGGATCGAGGACCTCTCGGGCCGACTCCCACTGGGCCCGGACCGCATCGGGATGCCACCACCCGAACGCACTCACGATGACCGACGAGTCCACGTCACCCAGTACTCCACCCCGGCCGAGGATGTAGAAGCGGAACCGGTTGAGGCCCAGCTCCTTGCCCCGGGCCCCGGTTTCCTCGGTGAAGTAGAAGGCGCTGCCGAGCGCGCCGATCTTGTCGGTTGCTGCGGGTACAAGGCGGTCGAGTTCGCTCACGAGCGGGAGCATAGGGGGACGCGGCACGGGCTGTAGGGTCGAAATCCATGGACTCGGCGACCGGGCGGGCCGATGCGGTGGCCATCGAGGTGTCCGGGCTCAACAAGCGATTCGGCTCCATCCAGGCGGTCGCCGACCTCGACTTCACCGTGGCTCCCGGCCGCATCACCGGGTTCCTCGGACCGAACGGCGCCGGGAAGACGACGACGCTGCGCATCCTCCTCGGGCTGGTGAAGGCGACGTCTGGCACCGCCACGATCGGCGGCCACCGCTACGAGGACCTCGACCGGCCGCTGCACCGGGTCGGCGCGCTGTTGGAATCGACGAGCTTCCATCCGGCCCGCCGCGCCAGGGACCACCTCCGCATGTGCTCCATCGCCGCGTCCATCGAGACGTCGAGGGCCGACGAGGTGCTGGATCTGGTCGGATTGAGGGACGCGGCCCGACGGAGGGTCGGCGGCTACTCGCTCGGCATGCGTCAGCGGCTCGGGCTCGCGACCGCGCTGCTCGGCGACCCGTCGGTGCTGATCCTCGACGAGCCGGCCAACGGCCTCGACCCCCAGGGGATCGCGTGGCTCCGCGAGTTCCTCCGGTACTTGGCCGGGGAGGGCCGGACGGTGCTGGTGTCGTCGCACCTCCTGGCCGAGATGTCCCAGACCGTCGACGACGTCGTGATCATCGCCGACGGTCGGGCGAGGGCGTCGGGACCGTTGGCCAGCCTGACCAGCCAGGTCCGCGCGGCCATGAGGGTCCGGACGCCGGAGGCCGACCGCCTCCTCGGCGTGATGGCGGCCGCCCATTGGACGTCCCGGCGGCTGGCCCACGACCTCGTCCTCGTGGAATCCGTCACGCCCGATCAGCTGGGACCGGTGCTCGCACGGAGCCAGATCGTGGTCTACGAGCTCGTCAACCAGAGCACCGACCTCGAGTCCGTGTTCCTCTCACTCACCGCAAACGAGCCGGTGGTGCAGCCGGTCACGACTTCGCCCGGTCAACCGAGCGTGACTCCGCCATGATCCGCGGGATCCGTTCCGAGCTGTTCAAGCTGCGCACCTCGCCCGGTCCGTGGGTCGCGGCGGGAGCCACCCTCTTGTTCACCGCGCTCGGGATCGTGGTGGTGTTCCTCGTCGGGCGCGGCCATGGTCAAGGCGTCCAGTTCATCGCGCCGACCTCGGTGTACCGCCTCCGGCGGTTGATCGGCGCAGGTTTCGCCGTCGGTGGGGTCTGGATGGCCGCGATCGCCGGGGTGCTGTGCGTCACCGGCGAGTACCGGCACAAGGTCATGACGACGAGCCTGCTCGTCGAGCCCCGCCGGTGGCGCCTGCTGACGGCCAAGGCGTCGGCGTCGCTCATCTGGGGCATCGGACTGGCCATCGTGAGCCTGCTCCTCGTGGGGGCGATGGGCATCCCGCTGCTCAAGACCCAGGGCGGCTCGGTGTCGGCACTGCTCGACCAGGCCGGCGCAGTGCTCCCGGGGTTCTTCGCCGCATTCGCACTCCTGGCCCTGTTCGGGGCGGGCCTCGGAACCCTGATCAAGAACCAGATCGCGGCCGTGGTCACCATCCTCGCGATCACCTTCATCGTCGAGCCCGTCTTCGACGGCCTACTCCCCCACGTCGGTCGTTGGCTGCCGTTCGCGGCGTCGGCGGCCGTTGCCGGGGGGCTGGCGCCACCGAACGCCCGCATCTATCTACTCAGCTGGTGGCTGGCCGCCATCGTTCTGACCGCATGGGGGCTGATCCCGATCCTGATCGGCTACTTCGTGACCTTCAAGAAGGACGTCACCTGAGGCCACTGCGCCCCGCCCGTCGGGACGTCATGGCCGCAACCGGCCGGGCTAGCGTCACCCTCGATCGAAGAGACGTCCAGGCGAGAGGAGCAGCGGATGAGCGGCACCGGGACTGAGACCCCGCCGGTGATTCTGCGCGAGCGACGCGGCCCGGTGGAGATCCTGACCATCAATCGGCCGGAGGCCCGCAACGCCGTGAACGGCGAGGTGGGCAAGCAGTTGACCGCTGCCCTCGACGACCTCGACTCCGACGAGGAACTCCGCGTCATCGTGCTCACCGGTGCCGGTGACAAGGCGTTCAGCGCCGGGATGGACCTGAAGGCGTTCAGCTCCGGCGGCGGGGGTTCGATCGGTGGCGGCTCGGGCGGGTTCGCCGGGTTCGCCCGCCGTGAGATCGCCGTGCCCGTGATCGCAGCGGTGAACGGCCCCGCATTGGCGGGCGGATTTGAGCTGGTCCTGGCCTGCGACCTGGTGGTTGCGGCCGAGCACGCGATCTTCGGGATCCCCGAGGCCAAGCGCGGCCTGCTCGCGGCGGGAGGCGGGCTGGTCCGGCTGCCCAAGCGGCTTCCGATGGCAATGGCACTCGAGCTGGCGCTCACCGGCGACTCGATCACGGCTGCGCGCGCGTACGAGCTCGGCCTCGTCAACGCAGTCGTGCCCTTCGATCGACTCCTCGACGAGGCCCTGGCTTTGGCGGGACGGATCATGGCCAACGCCCCGCTCAGCGTGCGCTACTCCCGCCAGGTCACCCGCCAGGCCGCAGAGGTCTCCGAGGACGAGGCGTGGAAGCTGAGCGACGAGGCCACGGCGATCGTGTTCAACTCCGCTGACTCGCGGGAGGGCCCGCTCGCCTTCGCCGAGAAGCGCGCGCCCAAGTGGCAGGGTCGCTGAGCCTTCGACGGTCCAATCGCCCTCGAGGGCATCGCGGAACCCCCAAGGCGCCGTCGGCCCGGGTGCGCTCCTGCCCGGGGTCCTGGCGCCTGGCCGGGGGGACCGGGGAACCTCGGAGGTCGAGAGACGGTAGCCTGGGATGCGGCGTACGCCACCGGGCGGGCGTCGAGGAGGGTTCGACATGCTGGCAGAAATCTTTGGCCCTGACCTCCTGATCGTCCTGATCGTCGTCGTGGTGGTCCTCTTCGGTGGAGCCGCGATCCCGAAGCTGGCCCGCAATCTCGGATCCGCGCAGAGCGAGTTCAAGAAGGGCCTGTCGGAGGCGAAGGCAGAAGAGGCCAAGAAGAACGCCAACCAGGCCGTCGACGAGCAGCCGACGACTCCGGCCACCACCCAGCCCACCCAGCCGAACACGCAGCCAAACCCCAACTGAGCTCCGGGCTCCCCTCGGGTCCGCCCGGGTCGAGCGAGCCGTCATCGGTCCCGTCTCGTGCGTGAGGGGCCTCCCGAGCAGGTACTTCGATTTCCATAGGGCGGTTCGCTAAGGTTCGCCAGCGTGGACGTCTGGCGCGACGCACGGCACACCGACCCCGCACCTGCCGGCGTCTCCGAAGCCCCTCTTTCCGCCTCCTCGCGGGCTGCCCGCAGGGGCCTCGTTGGCCGCATCGCCAAGCATGCGAACGGCACGCCGCGCCGCTGGATCCCGCTCGCCGTCCTGGCGCCGATCGTGCTGGCCGGGTGCCAGCTCCCGGACTTCGGCGCATACAAGGGAGCGACGAGCCAGGGCCAGGACGCCTTCAAGCTGTGGCAGGGCTTCTTCGTCGCCGGGATCGTGGTCGGCGGGTTCGTCCTTTCGCTGATCATCTGGGCGGTCTTCCGCTACCGGCGGCGGCGCCACAACCAGGACCTCCCCCGTCAGACCCAGTACCGGCATCGCATCGAGATCCTCTACACGGTCCTGCCGCTGCTGGTCGTGGCCGGCCTGTTCACGTTCACGGTGATCACCGAGAACGAGGTCGATGCCGTCCCCAGGTCCCAGGTGACCATCGACGTCACCGCGTTCCAGTGGGGCTGGCAGTTTTATTACCCCGCCACCGGCAAGGTGGTGGTCGGCCAGACGCTCCAAGAGCCCCAGATGGTGATGCCGGTGAACGAGGCCGTGACCATCCACCTCGAGAGCGCCGACGTGGTCCACGGGTTCTACGTGCCGGCGTTCGACTTCAGCCGCTACGCGCAGCCCGGCACCGTCAACGTGTTCAACTTCAACGTGCTGCACTCGGGCGTCTACCGCGGCCAATGCACCCAGCTGTGCGGGCTGTACCACTCGCTCATGCTCTTCAGCGTCAAGGCAGTGTCGCCGGCCGACTTCGAGACGTGGGTCCACCAGACCAGCGGGCATCACCCCTCGATCGGCCAGCTAAAGGCTCAGATCCACGCCCAAGGGCCGGGAGCGTAACCACATGACCGACGTCATCACCCCACCGCTCACCGGCAACGGGATCCGCGGCCCCGAGGTCATCGAGGCCGCCCCGCACCACGATCACCACGAGGAGCACGGGCCGACCGGGGTCCTCAAGTGGCTGACGAGCACCGACCACAAGGTGATCGGGATGAGCTACATGATCACCTCGCTCGTCCTCTTCTACATCGCCGGGATCATGGCGCTGGTCATGCGGCTGCAGCTGTCCTCGCCGCATGCCTCGCTCGTGTCCTTCGCGCAGTACAACGAGCTCTTCACGATGCACGGCAGCCTGATGCTGTATCTGTTCGCGGGGCCGTTCGCGTTCGGTGGGCTGGCCAACTACATCGTCCCGCTCCAGGTCGGCGCGCCCGACATGGCCTTCCCCCGGCTGAACGCCCTGTCGTACTGGCTGTACCTCACCGGCTCGATCACCATGATGATGGGGTTCCTCGTCGCAGGCGGCGCGGCCAGCTTCGGCTGGGTCGCCTACGCGCCCCTGTCCAACGCCACCAACTCACCGGGGCTGGGCGGCGACATCTGGATCATGGCCCTGATCCTGACGGGCTTCTCGGCCATCTTCACCGGGGTCAACCTGGTCGCGACGATCTTCTACCTGCGGGCCCCGGGCATGACCATGTTCCGCATGCCGATCTTCACCTGGAACATGCTGGTCACGGCGATCCTGATCCTGATCGCGTTCCCGGTCCTCACGAGCGCCCTCATCATGCTCTTCTGCGACCGACATTTCGGCACCCACATCTTCTCGGTCCAAGGGGGCGGGTCGCCGATCCTCTGGCAGAACCTGTTCTGGTTCTT